>JAUWMR010000016.1 GCA_030613055.1 Desulfobacteraceae bacterium | reverse complement strand
GGGATGGGGGACCCCCTGGCTCCGACGCTCCGAAGGAGCGGAGGAGAACAGCGGAGGGGGGAGGCTTCACCCGCACATAACCGCCTGAAATCACCAGGCCGAGAAGCTTGGAATCGAAGAAAAGACTGCTTCAACCTTCCCATCTGCCAACTTCATATCTGAACAGTTTTTCGGTACTCATTAACCGGATGATCCACTATTTAACGATCTCTGTATTCAGGGTTAGTGTATTTTCATTACTTTTAAATCATGATAATCAACGTCAATCTGTGTCCGCACTGGATTTCTTGTATAGTCTCCACATCTGGCAGACAAAACCAATCACAAGGGTCGCACTGATGAGGATAATCAAATTGGAGGCAAAGAACGTCATGATAAACAGGGCAGGATCGTTTAGTTTATATGCCGCGATTAACAGATGGATTCCAAAATGAAGAAAGAACAAGCCTATCAACAACAAAATGAGCCAGCGTATCCACCAAGATATTTCTGACATGGAAATGAGCTTCAATTTTTCCTGAGCCTTCAGCGCAATTTGATCCTTCTGCAAAAACCGCTTATCCTCTAAGTTCACCTTGTGTTTGTAGCTAATGCAGGAAGCACTATATTATCACAGGCTGTATATGGATCAAGCTTTCCTTCTACGATGGAATCTACGGCCTTTTCAAACTCGCCCGTTTCTGTAAGACCGTCGAGGACCTCCTCAATGAGCCGGTTTTTCATCATATCTCTTAGTTCCTCTTGCACCCTGTGCTTATCCTTCCTGAATTGCAGCCCTTCAGTAATATCAAGAAGATATTTCCGGTGCTTTTCAATCTCCTCTAAGAACTCCGCCACACCCGTATCAAAGACCGCCTGGGCTTTAAGAATAGGGGGGGTCCATTTGTCACCCTCATGTTTTTTCTGATCCATGTCAGTCATTAACCTGAGGTCGCTCAGGGTTTTATCGGCGCCTTCCCGATCGGCCTTGTTGATTAAGAATATATCCCCGATCTCAAGGATTCCTGCTTTGATCGCCTGGATATCGTCACCCATTCCCGGAATGACAACGATAACAGTAGTGTGGGCGCTCTTGACCACATCCACCTCATCCTGGCCAACCCCGACCGTCTCAACAATAATATAGTCCTTGCCCATGGCATCAAGGACATCTATGGCGCTCCGTGTGGACAGGGTCAGCCCGCCGAAATGCCCGCGTGTAGCCATCGATCGGATAAAAACGCCCTCATCCATGCTGTGCCGCTGCATTCTGATACGGTCTCCTAAGATTGCCCCGCCGGAAAACGGACTGGTGGGGTCAACCGCAAGTACACCCACGGTCTTGTTATCTTCTCTCAGATGGCTAATCATCTGGTCAACCAGAGTGCTTTTCCCAACACCCGGGGCCCCGGTAATGCCAATTACATAGGCATTGCCCGTTGCGGGATAGAGTTCTTTCAGCACTTCCCTCACATTGGGCATGCCGTCATCAATGTCACGAATAAGACGCGCTACGGTTCTGACATCTCCTGCTATTACCTTCTCTGAAACACTGCTCATAGTAATTTCGCCTTACCTCGGTTTCACGTTTTCTTTTACCCACTTAACTATGTTATCCAATGTTGTTCCGGGAGTAAATATCTCTTTGATCCCCTTCTCCTTCAGCACGGGGATGTCCTCGTCTGGTATGATTCCTCCACCGCATACGATGATATCATCCGCTCCCTTTTCACGTAAAAGTTCTACGGTCCTTGGGAACAGGTAGTTGTGCGCCCCTGCCAGGCTCGATAGCCCGATCATATCCACGTCTTCCTGAATGGATGCCTCTACAATCTCTTCAGGGGTCTGATGAAGCCCTGAATATACGACCTCGAACCCTGCATCTCGATATGCCCTTGCGATTATCCTGGCTCCCCTGTCGTGTCCGTCCAGCCCCGGCTTTGCCACCATGACTCTGATCCTTCTTTTATTTACCATAACACCCTCTTATGCAGATTGACTATTGTCGATTGACTATTTAAGAACCAGAAGCTCCTTCCAATAGTCAATCGCCAATCAGAAATCGTCAATATTTAATAGATTCCCGGGTCTCTATATTCCCCAAAAACATCGCGATACACGTCACACACTTCCTGAAGTGTGGCGTAACTCTTTACCGCCTTAATCAAGGATTCCATTATATTCTCGTTGCCAGCACACGCCTCTCCTACTTCTGCAAGGCCCTCTTTAACTTTATTGTTGTCACGTTCGGTTTTGACCCGATTTGTTTTCTCTATCTGGAGTTTCTCAAGCTCTTCATCGATCTCAAGGACCTCGACAGGGATCTCCTCGTCGGTAACATACTTGTTCACCCCAACCACTGTTTTTATCTTTTTATCAATCTGTATCTGGTAATTATAGGCTGCATCAGCAATCTCCTGCTGGGGATAATTTCTTTCTATTGCAGCTAACATGCCGCCCATATCGTCAATCCTTTTAATAATCTCGAACGCCTCTTCTTCCATCTGGTTTGTCAAAGACTCCACAAAATATGAACCCCCAAGTGGATCAATGGTGTTAGCCACTCCGGATTCCTCAGCAATAATCTGCTGGGTTCTTAAAGCAATGGTCGCTGCTTCCTCAGTGGGTATGGCTAAGACTTCATCTAAGGAATTTGTGTGAAGCGACTGTGTCCCGCCCATAACTGCGGCTAATGCCTGGAGCGCAGTTCTTACGACATTGTTGTATGGCTGCTGGGCCGTAAGAGAGCACCCTGCGGTCTGTGTGTGGAACCTCAACCACCAGGACCTTGGATCCTTAGCCTTGAACCTCTCCTTCATGATCCTGGCCCACATCCGCCTGGCCGCCCGGAACTTGGCAACCTCTTCAAAAAAATCAAGGTGAGAATTGAAAAAGAAAGAGAACCGGGGCGCAAAGTCGTCAACGTTAAGACCACGATCAATAGCCGCCTGTGTATAGGCAATGCCGTCTGCAATCGTAAAGGCAAGTTCCTGTACTGCGGTGGAACCGGCTTCTCTTATATGGTATCCGCTGATACTGATGGTATTCCACCGAGGGATTTCATTGGTTCCAAACTCAACTGTGTCAGCTATGATACGAACCGAGGGCTTGGGCGGGCACATGAATGTCTTCTGGGCGATAAATTCCTTGAGCATATCGTTCTGGATGGTGCCGCCAATAACATTTCTGTCTATTCCCCTGTTTTCCGCCATGGCAATATACATTGCCCACAGCACCGAGGCAGGGGGATTTATGGTCATAGATGTAGTGATTCGGTCAATGGGAAGACCATCAAAAAGGTCTTCCATGTCCTTCAGGTTATCAATGGCAACCCCGCACTTACCACATTCTCCCCTCGCTTTTGGCGAATCCGAGTCATACCCCATCAATGTCGGCATATCAAATGCAGTTGATAGCCCTGTCTGACCCTCTTTTACCAGGTGATGAAATCGTTTATTCGTATCTGTTGCGCTTCCAAGTCCGGCAAACATCCGCATGGTCCAGAGACGTCCCCTGTACATGGAGGGCTGGACCCCCCGTGTAAAAGGATAATCGCCGGGAAAGCCTATATCTCTCATGAAATCAAGGTCCCCTGCATCCTTCGGCGTGTAAATCCTTTTTATCTCCCGATCTGAAACAGTAGAAAACCTTTCAAGCCGTTCCGGCCTGGAAGAGAAGTCCTTTTCCAGTTTCTTATTCCATTTGACGTGGGATTCCTCTATTTCATCAAATATTTTCTTATCAAAAATCGAAGCCATAAAATAACCTCACGTTCTTCGGTGATTTTATAAAACGCGACTTAATCGCTTTTTTATAAGTTCCGCCTATTGTGGGACGCCATGTAAAATCGCCAAGCGATTTTATTTTCCTTTGATAAGATTATTTGCAATTACCAGGCGCATGATTTCATTCGTGCCCTCATAGATCTGGCATATCTTTGCATCCCTCATATGCCGTTCCATGGGATATTCCTTGCAGTAACCATAACCGCCTAAGATCTGAATGCCTTCAATAGAGGCCCTCATGGTTGCATCCGAGGCATACATTTTTGCCATGGCGGCAGCCTTCTCATAGGGCTTTTCGTGATCCTCGAGCCAGGCGGCCCTGAGCGTCAATAGTTCTGCAGCATCTAACTCCGTTGCCATGTCCGCCAATTTCCACTGGATAGCCTGGAAGGCGGTGATCGGCTTGCCGAATTGTTCCCTGGTCCTGGCGTACTCTAATGCCTCTTCCAGTACTGCCCTGCCAATCCCGACGGCCTGGGATGCGATGCCTATCCTGCCACCGTCAAGAGTCGAAAGCATCTGCTTGAATCCCTCCCCCTCGTTTCCAAGGAGGGCATCTGCGGGCAGTCTGGCATTTTCAAAAAGCAACTCCGCGGTTCCGGAGGCAAGTATACCTAATTTGTCCTCCACTCGGCTAACTTTGAAGCCGGGCGTACCCTCAAGGTTCACCACAAAGGAACTAATCCCCTTGTATCCCTTTCCCTTTTCAGTTAAGGCCGCAATAACACCGAAGGCGGATACGTTCCCGTTTGTAATAAACTTCTTCTCCCCGTTTACGACCCATTCATCCCCGTCCCTTACTGCCGTGGTACGAATCCCGGCCGGATCAGAACCCGCGCCAGCCTCTGTCAGTCCGTAACACCCTATTACTTCTCCGGATGCGCAGGGATAAAGATATTTTTTCTTTTGCTCCTCAGTGCCATATGCCTGCACGGGGTAGCAATAGAGGGAGTTGTTTACGGACATGATCACGCCGGTTGAGGCACAGGCCTTGGAAACCTCAATAAGGGCCAGGACATAGCTTACATAGTCCATGCCCCCCCCGCCGTATTCCTCGGGCACTGCAATGCCCATCATCTTTAACTCACCTAATTGTTTAACTATCTCTGCCGGGTGTTCATGCCTTTCATCAAATTCAGCGGCCTTAGGTTTGATCTCGGTTTCCGCAAACCTACTGGCCATTTCCCTAACCATCTGTTGTTCTTCAGTTAAAGTAAAATCCATTTTTTAGCTCAGCTCCCCTTTAAATTCCGGTTTTCTTTTCTCCAAAAAAGCAGACATGCCTTCCTTCCCATCTGGACTGGCCATACATATCCCGAAATTGTCGGCCTCCATGTAACAGCCATTATGTAAATCCAGATCAAAACCCCGGTCAATGCATTGTTTTACGGCCCTTGTTGAAACCTTGCCTTTTGATGCGATTACCCTGGCGGTTTTCATGGTCTCCTCCCACAGTTTTTCGTGGGGAAATATCTTGTTTACAAGGCCGATGTTTTTTGCCTCCTGGGCACCGATCATCACGCCGGTCAGGCAGAGTTCTTTGGCCATTGCCTTTCCCACCAAGCGGGAGAGACGTTGGGTCCCGCCAAAGCCAGGCATTATCCCGAGATTTATTTCAGGCTGACCGAACTTTGCATTTTCCGAGGCGTAAATGAAATCACAGGCCATTGCGAATTCCGTTCCACCGCCAAGGGCGAATCCATTTACACAGGCGATCACAGGAATGGGAAGTTCTTCCAGTAGAAAGGTAACATCCTGTCCTCTGTTTGAAAACCTCCGGGCCTGGAGTGGATCGAGATCCACCATATGGGATATATCCGCCCCTGCAATAAATGCCTTGTCCCCCTCCCCAGTAAGAACCAGGACCTTGATAGAACTATCTGCCCTGACCTTGCCTAACGCATCGGTCAACTCATTCAGGACGTCCGGATTTATAGCGTTCAATGCCTTGGGCCGGTTAATCTTAATGACCGCCACGCCTCCTTCAATTTCAAAAATAATATTATCGTAAGTCATGATTGACTCCTCTTTTGATTTATTATTTTAGATTGTCGATTGTCGATTGATGGCTTTCAATATTCAATTGCCAATTATCAGACTTTTTCGAGCACCGTGGCCATGCCCTGTCCGCCGCCGATACACAGCGATGCCAGCCCTAAATTATGGTCCCCTCTCAACATCAACTCCGTCAGGGTCACGATAAGCCGTGCGCCTGAGCATCCGATGGGATGACCGATGGATATCCCGCTTCCAACGATATTGGTCTTTTCCATATCACATTTCAGCTCCCGCACACAGGCAATGGCCTGGGATGCAAATGCCTCGTTTAGTTCAATGACCCCAAAGTCATCAATTGATAGACCTTCCTTTTTCAAGATCTTCCTAACGGCAGGGATTGGCCCAAGCCCCATATAGGCGGGATCTATGGCCGCAGATGAATAGGCCCTGATCTTGACAAGGGGTTTCAGACCAAGTTCCTTTGCCTTTTCCTCGGACATAAGAAGCACAGAGGCCGCCGCGTCATTTATGCCCGACGCGTTTCCGGCAGTAACCGTGCCATCTTTTTTAAAAGCAGGACGAAGTTTAGCCATTTTTTCAACACTTGTATCCATGGGCCTTTCATCAGTATCGAACACTACAGGGTCACCCTTCCTCTGTGGTATTACGACCGGAACAATTTCATCCTTGAATAACCCGTCGCTGATAGCCTTTCTTGCACGCTGGTGGCTCAGGGCACCCAATTCATCTTGCTCTTCCCTGGTTATTCCATACTTTTCCGCAATATTTTCCGCGGTAAGACCCATATGGTACCCGTAAAAGATCTCAAAAAGGCCATCCATTATCATAAGGTCTACCAGTTCCGCATTATTCATACGCGCACCCCACCGGGCCGCCGGTAAGGAGTAAGGGATAAGACTCATATTTTCCATGCCACCGGCTAAGATGATGTCCGCCTCCCCTAAACGGATCGCCTGAGTTGCAAGGGCCACAGTCTTCATTCCTGAAGCACATACCTTGTTCACTGTATATCCACCGGTTTCTTTAGATATCCCTGCCCTGATCATAGCCTGCCTGCCAACATTCTGTCCCTGACCGGCACCCACTACATTTCCCATGATTACTTCATCAATTTGAATGGGCTGAAAGGAATCATCATAGTCATAGCCCTCCTTTTCGAGCTCAATTACACCCCTGCCCTTAAGTGCATCCGGTTCAAACTGGGTCAGGGCATCCGTCGCCACCGGCCTCAGTTTCACCTTTTTCAGGGTTTCCTTTAAAACCAGGGCTCCAAGTTGAACCACCGGCGTCGTCTTTAGTGTTCCGCCAAAAGAACCTACTGGCGTCCTCGCACCCGAAACAATCACCACATCTCTCATAGCCTTATCTCCTTTTCTTATAAAATCGCACATTGATTTTATTCATTGTAAACAATAAGGGTTACGGCCTCCCCTCCGCCCAAGCACAGGGAAGCCTGCCCTGTCTTCATTCCCCTGTCTTTCATGGCATATATGAGCGTTGTCAGCACTCTCGCGCCACTCGCACCGATAGGATGCCCTAACGCCACGGAGCCACCGTTTACGTTTACCTTCTCAGGATTTATGCCTAATTCCCTGTTTATTGCCACGGAAGAGGTACTGAAGGCCTCATTGATTTCATGAATTTCTATATCTTCTATCTTGAGGTCATCTTTGGCCAAAACCTTTGGAATTGACAAAATTGGAGCTACAAGCACATATTTCATATCGATTCCTGCAGCGCCCTGTGCTCCCACGCGTACCAAAGGCTTACACCCCAGTTCGTCCGCCTTTTCCCTTGACATGACCACGAGGGCCGATGCGCCATCGCTGATTTTAGAAGCATTGCCTGCCGTAACAAGCCCATCCTTCTTAAACGCGGGGCGAAGTCTTGCCAACCCTTCCGGCGATGTCCTGGGTAGCCGCAATGGAATCTCATCCGTGTCAAATATTTTTGGTTCTCCTTTTCTTACCGGCACCTCGACCGGAACAATCTCATCCTTGAATTTGCCTTCTTCAATAGCCCTCCATGCCTTTTGATACGATTGCAGGGCAAATGCATCCGTGTCCTCACGGGACACATTGTATTTTTCTGAGACCAGCTCAGCGCTAATTCCCATATGAAAATCATTCACATGATCCCACAGGCCGTCATGAACCATGCCGTCAATCATCTTGTTATTGTTCATACGGTAGCCGGTCCTTGCCTTTTCGAGCATGTAAGGGCATAGATTCATGTTTTCCTGGCCCCCGGCAACAATCACGTCCGCATCATTGCATTGAATGGCCTGTGCAGCAAGCATCACGGCCTTCAGGCCAGAGCCACATACCTTGTTTAGAGTAATAGCATTGACCTCCCAGGGAAGACCGGCGCGCACCATGGTTTGTCTCGCAGGATTCTGCCCTAATCCATGGGGCAGGACGCTCCCCATAATCACCTCATCAATATCCTCATTTTTTATGCCTGCCCGGCGTATTGATTCCTTAATTACAATCGCCCCGAGGTCGGTTGCGGAAATAGAACTAAGCGAACCGCTAAAATCACCAATAGCAGTCCTGCAGGCACTGACAATAACCACATCTCTCATAAGCTTCCCCTTTCATATATTTAGTAACATCTCGCCCGGAGGACCTGGGCTTGAATTATCCCCAGAGGGGGCTAAGCACTTTGAACAATTAAAAATGCCTAATCCCGCCACGGCGGGCTTAAAATTTAAAGCGCCTAAAGTTGACGGCTTTTTAAAAAATCCAAATTCATGTTTCTGTTGGTAACATCTCAATAAGCCCGGACATTTCAACTCCTTCCCCCTTTTGAAAAGGAGGGCCTGCCCGCAGGACGGCAGGCGGGTTGAGGCCACCGGCTCATAGAGCCTATGGCTCGGTGAGGGGATTTTTCTAATACAGCCAGAACTTATTGAGAACTTACTTCTGTTGCCAAAAAATGGCAAACTGTTTTTACAACTATCGTTTCAACTGGTTGATATAAAAACGTAACTGGTTGATGGTTTGCTTCCAGATAAACGGGTCTTTACTTGCTGAGTACAGGGTTGCCGCCCCGTTTAATGTAATAACAATGAAGTCGGAAATTTCCCTGTAATTCAGCCCCTTTTTCAGCAGTCCTATCTCATCGGCTTCTTTTAACCAGATGCGCAATAATCTTGAAAACTGCACAAAACCCTTAAGTATCTGCCTGCTCATCTTTTCCGATTGACCGGAAATTTCAACCAACATATTTACAAAAAAACAGCCGCCTTTAAAAACATCCGCACCTAAATAATTTCTTAAATGATTATCAATTGTTATCTCTATACGTTGAAGTGGATTGGCAATGTTCCTCATATTTCTAAATACGATATTTCTCCAGATCTTTACAGCCTCATCATAGACTGCGTACCAGATGTCTTCCTTGCTCGGAAAATGACCGTAAAGGCCGCCTTTTGTGAGTCCTGTTGCTGTAAGGATATCGTTTATGGATGTATTGAAATATCCTTTCACCGAAAACACCTGCAAGGATTTTTCTGTAATATTCTGTCTCGTTTGAATCCCTTTGTTTGCCATAATCTGCCTGGTGTTTTGTATTATAAATTCATAACAATATTACACTCCGGGCTACAATATTAATATACCGACCGGTCTTTTTATTTCTATACGTGAAGGCATTTCCTGTCAAGGGTTTTCTCAACCAATTTTTGCTTGACAATTCTATGAACTACCAGCTAATCAATCTCAAATACCGCAAAAAAACCTTTGCCCTGTTCTAATATTTTTAAGGAGAAAAGTATGCCTATGAACCCTATCGCGAAAGAGCTGAATGAAATTATAAGGCAAGGTAACGAGCATATATATGAAATGCTGTCTGATGTGGGGAAAAACCTGTTTTTCCCTAAGGGAATACTTTCCCAGAGCGCCGAGGCCAGGGAAAAGGCCCATAAATTTAATGCCACTATCGGAATGGCAACCGAAAAAGGCAGGACCATGTACCTGCCCTCTGTTATGACCATGGTGAATGGACTTGAACCGGAGGAGGCCCTCACCTACGCCCCCTCCTTCGGTATTATGCCCCTGCGTCAGAACTGGAGGGAAGCAATTTATAAAAAGAACCCCTCTCTCAAAGGTAAAGAGATTAGCCTCCCTGTAGTGACTAATGCCATCACACACGGGTTAAGCGTGATCTCGGACATGTGGGTTGATCCGGGTGATACGATAATTCTCCCTGACAAGATGTGGGGAAACTACAATCTTATATTCGCAGTCCGCAGAGGTGCTAAAATCGTCAATTATTCACTATTTGACCGCCAGTCAAGATTTGATCTAAAGGCCCTGGAGGCCTGTGTGCGGTCTGAGGCTAAAAACAGGGAAAAGATCATTGTTATCCTCAATTTCCCCAACAATCCCACCGGTTATACTGTAAGCCCAAAAGAGGCTGACTCGATTGTTGATATACTCATAAGCGTCGCCGAAGGGGGAGTTAATGTGCTAACTGTTACGGATGATGCATATTTTGGGCTTTTTTATGAAGAAGACGTGCTTATAGAGTCAATCTTTTCCAGGTTAATTGACCGCCATTCCAGGTTGCTTGCCGTCAAATTAGACGGGGGCACCAAAGAGAATTACATATGGGGACTAAGGGTCGGATTTATTACCTATGGCATATCTTCTTCGACCGATTCGACAGGACTCTATGATGCCCTGGAAAGAAAAACAGCAGGTGCAGTAAGAGGTTCTATCTCCAATGCTTCTCATCTCGGCCAGGAGATCCTGTTAAAATCTCTGAATTCCGAATCGTATGAGACAGAAAAACAGGACAAGTTTCGGATTATGAAAGACCGGGCCATTGAGGTAAAAAGGGTCCTTTCCGACGCAAAATACCGGCGGGCATGGGATGCCTATCCGTTTAACTCCGGATATTTCATGTGCCTGAAGTTAAAGACCGTGGAAGCAGAAAGGCTCAGGGTTCATCTTCTTGAAAAATACGGCGTTGGTCTGATTTCCCTCGGAAAAACTGATCTCAGGGTGGCATTTTCATGTCTTGAAAAAGAAGACGTTCAGGAGCTTTTTGATCTCGTGCTCCAGGGTGTGAAAGACCTGGAATCATAAGGTAGGCATATATCCCGTAACATTCAAATAAGAAACCCACCTGCTTTAGCAGATAGTGGTTTATTTTGCCGCATCCATATCATACTGTAGAAACTGGCCGGACTTGGGGGCCTCAGGTTTAGGGGAATATTTTTTTGGCTCTGTTCCCTCCTTAAACGTCTGGAAAACGGTCTTTGCGGAATGCGGGCTGGCTAAAAGACCGGTCTTTGCATCAATTTTTGCAAAAACAACCCCATCAGGAGCCTGAAAGTCGACCTTTGGTCGGCCCTCAAGTACTTTAGACATAAAATACAGCCATATTGGACTGGCCGCCCTTGAACCTGTTTCGCCTTTTCCCATGACCTTTTGATCATCGTAACCAACCCAGACACCTGTTACCAGATCGGGTGTATATCCAATGAACCAGGCATCTCGTAAATTATTTGTGGTCCCGGTTTTGCCGGCCGCAGGCCTTTTTAGCGCCCTGATTCTCCAACCTGTCCCTTCCTGAATAACCGCCTTTAACAGATCTGTCATCACATAAGCGGTTTCTTTCGATATAACATCAACGGATTCAGGCTGGTTCTCCTCTATGACCTGACCACTCCGATCTATAATCCGTTTAACAAAAATTGGCTTTACCAACATGCCGTCATTGGCAAAAATCGCATAAGACCGTGTGATCTCCATCAGTGAAAGCCCCGAAGAACCGAGGGCCATGGAAAGGTCAGGGCTTAAGTTCGATTCTATCCCCATATTTCTCGCGTACTGAATTGCATATTTCACCCCGATTTTTCTGAGTATTTTCACAGTCATAACATTTCTTGACTTGATAAGTCCTGTCCTGAGCAGTGTAGGACCGAAGAATTTTTCCTTGTAGTTCTTCGGTTTCCAGGCTTCTTCATCAGGATTCTCACCTGATATGTACGGTGCATCAATAATCATCTCAGCGGGATTCATACCCCAGTCAAGTGCCGCAGAATATATAATTGGTTTAAAGGCCGATCCGGGCTGGCGTCTGGATTGAATTGCCCTGTCAAACTGGCTTTCGGTAAAATCCTTTCCACCAACAATGGCTTGCACTTCGCCTGTCCCGGGAACCATACAAAAAAGCGCCCCCTGTACCACCGGGGTTTGCTCTAAAGAAACCTCCCAGGCAAAGGGATCATTCCCGCTTTTCAAAAGACGAACAAGGATAACATCCCCATTTTTCAATACCTCAGAGGGCTTTTTCACCCTACTGGCGTAATAAGGGACCTCGGGATCAGGCATCCTCGCCCATTTCATTTCCGAAAGCGCAAGGCGACCCGTTTCTTCACCGATCAGGACTATGGCCTCCATTTTTTCGTCATCCACCTCAACGACAACGACCTCGACAACCGAACCGATTTCAGGAGGTGTTGACTCTAACTTCTGCAATGCCTGCAGTTTAAATTCGGATATCTCTTCGGGAGCCAGATGCTTCAGGGATCCCCTGTACCCTTCCCTCTTATCCAGCTCGGTCAGCCCTTTTCTCATGGCATCTCTGGCGGTTTGCTGCATTTGCAAATTCAGGGTAGTGTAGATTTTGAGACCTCCACGGTATAAAAGGTTCCGGCCATATTTCTTCAGGAGGTATCGCCTGATATTCTCGGTAAAGTATGGTGCCTTGGCAAAGGTATTTTCCGTTTTTGTCTGGATTTCGAGTTGCTCGGCCAGGGCATCCCTGCGCTGTTTTTCAGTAATGTATCTTTCTTGAACCATCCTTTGAAGCACATATCTCTGCCTTGCCTTTGCCCTGTTAAAGTGGGATACAGGCGAATATCTGGCTGGTGCCTGGGGCAATCCAGCTAAAAGCGCTGCTTCCGCAAGGGTTAAACCCCTGGCAGACTTATTGAAATAGGTGCGCGCAGCAGCCTCCACACCATAAGCTCCCTGCCCCAGATAGATCTGGTTCATATATAGAAAAAGGATATGGTTTTTGGAAAAACTCTTTTCAAACTGGATGGAAAGAATTGCTTCCCTGACTTTTCTCCTGTAAGTCCTCTTGGTATTTTTAAGAAGAAGGGATTTGGTCACCTGCTGTGTAATTGTACTTCCACCCTGCTCAATTTTACCTGCAGTGATGTTTTTCATGAACGCCCGGGCAATGCTGATAATATCCACTCCTTCGTGTCTAAAAAAGCGGGCGTCCTCTGCCGCCACAAAGGCCTGGATCATGTGGTCCGGCACCTGCTTGAGTGGAATAACGATCCTCTTTTCTTCCCAGAACCTCCCTATAACCTCACCATCATCGCTGTAGATTTCCGTAATAATCGGGGGACGGTATTCCTTTACCGAGCCGATATAAGGCAGGTTACTGGACCAGATATACCAGAAATAGGCACCTGTGCCGGCGGCGATAAAAACGGCAAGGAATAAAATCACCACTAAAAATTTAATAAACCCTTTCACCTCAGTACCCTTCGATCAAGCGTTCTGTATTGAATGGCCTCGGCCACATGATGCGCAGTTACTTCAGAATCCTCTTCTAAATCGGCAATAGTCCGGGCGATCTTTAATATGCGGGCATGCGCCCTTGCGCTGAGACCGAATTTTTCCATGGCCTTTTCCAGTAGGAACCCGGACTCTTCATCTATTTTGCAAAATTGTTTTATATGACGGCCGTTCATGTCAGCATTGGTGTGGATTTTGGTCCTGTGAAGTCTCCTGTTCTGGATCGCTCTTGCCTTCATCACCCGTTCTAAAATTTCCTCGGATGAGGCGCCATCATGAATGGCGGAAAGGTCTTTATAAGGGACTGAAGGCACCTCCAAATGAATATCTATCCTGTCCATAAGGGGGCCCGATATCTTCGATCTATATCGTTGGATCTGGACCAGGGAACACGTACACTCTCGCTTCGGATCACCTAAATAACCGCACGGGCATGGATTCATTGCTGCCACTAACATAAAATTGGCAGGATATGTAACCGTTGAATTGGCACGCGAAATGGTTACATACCTGTCTTCCATAGGCTGTCTTAATACCTCGAGAACATTTTTCCTGAACTCGGGTAGTTCATCCAAAAAGAGGACGCCGTTGTGGGCAATGCTCACTTCACCGGGCCTGGGATTTTGGCCACCGCCTATTAAACCCGCATCGGAAACCGTGTGATGAGGTGCCCGAAAAGGACGGGTTGTGATCAATCCACAGCCCTGGGGCATGAGCCCCATGATGCTGTATATTTTCGATGTCTCAAGAGACTCATCAAAAGTGAGGTTTGGAAGAATAGTAGCCAGACGCCTTGCCAGCATTGTCTTTCCCGAACCCGGAGGCCCGATCATTATCAGGTTGTGCCCACCGGCCGCCGAGATTTCCATAGCCCTTTTTGCGTTCTCCTGTCCGCGTACATCAGTGAAGTCGGCCTCGAGTTCCGGTCTCGTAAAGAGCATGTTGATGTCAACATTGAAAGGGCGGATACCGGAAATACCTATCACCGCCTCAACTACTTGCGACAGTGTGTCAACAGGATAGATATTAATTCCTTTCACAACACCAGCCTCCGGAGCATTCTCCAGGGGTAGGAAAATACCTGAAAGCCCCTCGTTTTTTGCAGCGATGGCTATGGGCAAAACACCCTTGACAGGTCTTACCCGTCCGTCAAGAGACAATTCGCCTAAGAACAAATAGTCAGAAAAACCGGTTTTTTCCACCAATCCCGTCGCGGCTAAAATCCCAAGCGCCATGGGAAGATCAAAAGCAGACCCTTCCTTCTTAATATCCGCAGGGGCAAGATTCACCGTAATCCGGTCAGAGGGAAAATGATACCCGGAGTTCTTGATAGCTGCTTTAACTCTCTCTTTGCTTTCCCGAACAGCCCCCTCTGGTAAACCTACCGTTGCAAACGAAGGCAGACCCCGAGAGATGTCCACTTCTACTTCAACAATGTACGCGTCAATGCCAATTACAGCACTACTGAGGATCCTGGCCAGCATATACAATAAACCATTTAGATATTTATCATAAACATTACCGTTTTTGTCCTTTACAGTTATCATGCAATGCTGTATAAAGTAAAGTTTATTTCTGGTACATATCCACTGTCCTCGGTGATCCCAAGGCCGGTGCAAACCCGCTACATCAAACATAAATAGGAGAGCTTTATGGCCCGAGTCACAGTAGAAGACTGCCTGGAGAAAGTGGACAATCGATTTGGGTTGATTCACTTAGCAGCCAGGCGTGTTCGTCACTTGAGAAAAGGAGCAGAACCCCTAATAACATGCAAGAATACAGATATTGTAGTGGCATTAAGGGAGATTGCTGCAGGGGAAGTCTTTCAGACAGAGAAAATAGAAAATGGTTTTGTCATTGAAAACAATGCTGATTCAGACCTTGAAAAACCACCCGAGACAACCGAAGAAGTGACTCCGGATGAAGGACAAGTGGATCAGGATGCAGTGCCTGAAGGTAAGTAACGATGAATAAAAGAGATTACTATGAGGTCTTGGGCGTCTCCAACAATGCAGGAGATGAAGAGATAAAAAAAGCCTATCGAAAACTTGCACTCAAACACCATCCTGATAGAAATCAAGGAGATAAGGAGGCAGAAGAACGATTCAAGGAGGCCGCTGAGGCATATGAAGTCCTGAGAGATCCTGAAAAAAGAGATATATATAATAGGTTCGGACATGAAGGCCTTGAGGGAAGAGGTTTTACCGGCTTTAGCGGTTTTGAAGATATCTTTTCCAGCTTCGGGGATATTTTTGAAGGTTTTTTCGGCTTTGGCAATAGAAGGGGAAGGAGGTCCCGTGCCGCACAGGGGAGAAGCCTGAGATATGACCTGGAACTTGACTTGGAGGATGCCTTTTTTGGCAAAGAAGACGATGTTGTATTCCACAAACTGGAAAACTGCCAGACTTGCAATGGGTCAGGTGTAAGCCCGGGAAGTGCGCCCCAGATTTGCAATACCTGTCAGGGCAGGGGCCAGGTTATACATTCCCAGGGTTTTTTTCAAATAAGCACAACCTGCCCTTCGTGTCATGGCCTGGGGCAAATCATTACTGATCCCTGCCATGCGTGCAAGGGTGAAGGAAAGGTCAGAATCAAAAGGAAGATCAGTGTCAAAATCCCACCCGGGGTTGACACCGGATCCCAATTAAGGCTGAGGGGAGAAGGCGAGCCCGGCGAACATGGCGGGCCACCGGGCGACCTTTTCGTGGTCATCCATATAAAGGAACACGATTTTTTTACAAGGGAGGAGGATGATCTTTTCTGTCAAATCCCCATATCTTTCGTGCAGGCCGCGCTGGGCGATTCAATCACAATACCGGTATTGGGAAATGAAGATAGCCCTAAACTCGTAATTTCCGCAGGGACTCAGCCGGGTGATGTCATAAGAATGCCCGGACACGGCATGCCAAGTTTAACAAACCACAGGACGAGAGGAAGTCTTTATGTCAAGATCATTGTTAAAGTTCCGGAAAAATTGAACTCACGCCAAAAAGAACTGCTGAAAGCATTCGCCGAAACAGAAGGTACGTCTTTACCAGGGAGAAAGAAACAGGGCAAGATTTTTTGGAAAAAGTAAAAAAAATAGCAATTAAACTTCTTTACATTGTTCTAAAATAGGGATATACAATTTAAATTATTTTGTTATTCTAAGGAGCACAACTTATAAGCCATGTTGACCAGTAAAAAGAAACAATATTTCAATAAGTTGCTATCCAAGAGGTTAGATAAACTTTTAAATGAAGCCAATAAAACGGTCAGTGGGATGACTGACCTGAGAGAAACCTATCCTGACCCAACGGACAGGGCCACAATGGAATCCGATAGAAATTTTACACTTCGGATCCGGGATAGGGAAAGAAAACTGATTGGAAAAATCAGAGAAGCCTTAGAAAGGCTTGATGAGGGTACATTCGGCATATGTGAAGAATGCGGCGAGGAGATATCGAATGAAAGACTAAAGGCCCGTCCAGTCACTACCCTGTGCATTAATTGTAAAAAAATGCAGGAAAATTACGAAAAACTCAGGGGAGAATAAGTATTAAGTCGAAAATCGGAGGGCGAAACAGAACAAAAAAATGCATTAATCCCGAATTCGAATGACCTGGCCGGTGCAGACTCAATGCCCGGCTTTTTTTTACACCCGTTTTCGAAAATGGTATAGTTACATAAATGGCAACAAAAAACATAAAAACATCTAAAAAGCGTAAACAGGAACAAAATATCCACGAAGAGGTAATAACTACCCATATCAACGCTGATTTTGATGCCTTAGCATCCATGATTGCTGCGGGCAAGCTCTATCCACGTGCAGTTCTCGTATTCCCCGGATCTCAGGAAAAAAACCTCAGAAATTTTTTCCTTCATTCAACATCATATCTATTTAACTTCATTAAAATAAAGCAAATTGATCTTGATCATGTCAAGAGACTGATTCTCGTAGATACCCGGCAGAAAAGCCGTATAGGTAAATTTGCAAAGTTAGCCGGCAGAAACAGCGTCGAGATACACATCTATGATCATCATCCTGATTCTCCGGACGATATCCATGGGCAGGTGGAGGTCATTCGCAAGGTTGGCTCAGCTACAGCAATTCTCACGAGTCTGATCAGAGAAAAAAAGATCTCTCTTTCCCCTGATGAAGCAACCGTCATGTGCCTGGGAATCCATGAGGATACCGGATCATTCACCTTCTCTTCCACAACCCCTGAAGACTACGAGGCAGCCGCGTGGCTTACATCGCTGGGCGCAGACCATAATGTCATCGCCGATATGCTTACAAGGGAATTAACCGCGGAGCAGGTCTGGTTGCTTAACGATCTCATGCGATCAGCCACAACGCGTATAATAAATGGTGTTGATATAGTCATTACAAAGGTTATAAGGGATGAGTATATCGGTGATTTTGCAGTACTTGTCCATAAGTTCATGGAAATGGAGAACTTAAGCATTGTTTTCGCCCTGGCACAAATGGAAGATAGAATCTACCTTGTGGCGCGAAGCCGGGTGGATGAGGTGAACGTGGCGGAGATAGCCATCGCCTTAGGGGGCGGTGGGCACCCACAGGCCGCTTCAGCTACCATAAAGAACAAGACCCTGACCCAGGTAGAAAGATCCCTCCAGACCCTGCTGAGAAAAAGGATCAACCCTACGAAAAAAGCAGGGGATCTGATGTCTTCGCCCGTAATTCACATCCCTCCTGAAGAGGCCGTTAAAGAGGCCGCGGATTTAATGACGAGATACAACATAAATGTCCTTTTGGTTACCGACAAAAAAGATGCTTTAAAAGGATATATTACAAGGCAGATTGTTGAAAAAGCGGTGTTTTTGGGCCTTGAACATAAAAAGGTGAATGAATACATGAACATAGAGTTTTCCACCGTCAACCCTGACACATCACTTAAAAAAGTGCAGGGGTTGATCATCAGAAACAGGCTGAGAATACTTCCGGTGGAAAAAAGTGGTAAGGTGGTGGGGGTAATTACCAGGACTGACCTTCTCAACATTCTGATCGGTGACCCGCTGGTCCCTGAATTCCTCTATGACGCGACAAACGCCTCTCATTTCATGAGAAAGAAGAATATGGCGGCCATGCTGAAAGAAAGGATCCCGCGAAAGATTACCCAGATCCTTAAAAATATTGGGCATATAGCTGATATTCTTGGGTATAACGCCTACCTTGTGGGTGGGCTTGTAAGGGATATATTGCTAAAACAAGAAAACTTTGATGTTGATATCGTCATTGAAGGTGACGGCATCGAGTTTGCCCATGAATTTGCTGAACACTATGATGCAAGGGTGAGGAGTCACAGGAAATTCGGCACTGCCGTGCTAATCTTGCCTGACGGGTTTAAGGTAGATGTTGCTACGGCCCGGATGGAGTACTACGAATCCCCGGGAGCTCCCCCTGTTGTTGAAACGAGTTCCCTGAAACGTGATCTCTACCGGCGCGATTTTACAATTAACACACTTGCAATCAGGCTGAACAAGAGACACTATGGCACACTTATTGATTATTTCGGTGGACAAAAGGACATCAGGGAAAAGGTGCTCAGGGTCCTGCATAACTTGAGCTTTGTAGAAGATCCAACCCGGGTGCTCAGGGCAATCAGATTTGAACAAAGATTCGGCTTTAAGATCGGCAAGCTCACACATGCGCTGATTAAAAATGCCGTAAAGTCCGATTATTTTAAAGATATTTCAGGACGTCGTCTTTTTCTTGAACTGAAGCTTGTTCTTAAAGAGGACGATCCGGTAGGGGCCATTTACAGGATGAATGAATATAATCTTCTTCATCTTATTTCTCCGAAAATCAAACTAACAAAATCCCTTCAGGCCCTGTTGGAAGAAACAAAAAGGGTTATTACCTGGTACAATCTTCTGTATCTGGAGGGCCCATTTCAGCCCTGGAAAGTATACTGGCACGGTCTTACCAGCCCCCTTGAGACCAAGTCATTGAAGGCACTTTCCGGAAAAATGGGCGTTGTTGATCTGGACGGGCGCAAGATGCTTTCCCAGAGGGAAAAGGCAGAACAGCTTCTTGGTTCACTTTACAATTTTAGTGGAGACAGTTATCAACTCTATACAATGCTGGTTCCTTATGATACAGAGACATTGCTTTATGTTATGGCAAAGGCTAACAACAGAAGCATTAAGCAGCATATCTCCAACTATTTCACTAAGTTGAATGGGATAAAAATTCAACTTAAGGGAAAGGATCTGGTAAGTATGGGATATAAACCCGGTCCAATCTTCAAAGAGATCTTTGATCACCTTCTAAAGGCCAGGGTAAATAATTTGATAAAGACAAAAGAGGATGAAATCCAGTTTGTAAAAAAAACCTTTAGTGCCGGCGACTGAAAACGAATTTGCGTGCATTCTCTCTCATAGCGTAGCGCAGGGCTTTAGCCCTGCATCAAAATGGTCCCGCTAAAGCTCTGCGCTACAAAAAAAGGTTACACTCAAATAAGATCGTTTTATGCGGCTTTTAAAAAAGAGATCCCCATACTCCCACAATTCGTGATCGATTTTTTCTACGAGCTAAAATGCTACGACAACTGACAATCTTCAATCCAGAAGAGAGGACTTACAACCTATGAAAAAAAAGAGGATACTTAGTGGAATGAGGCCCACTGGAAAACTTCACCTTGGCCACTTGCACGGGGCCCTTCTAAACTGGAAAAAACTTCAGGAAGAATATGAGTGTTTTTATTTTATTGCTGACTGGCATGCCCTGTCAAGCGAATACACTTGCCCGGATATTATCAGGGAAAGCACTTATGAAATTATCATGGACTGGATTTCCATAGGACTTGATCCGGAAGTTTCCACCTTTTTTATCCAATCCCAGCTTAAAGAGCACGCTGAACTCCATCTGATATTTTCCATGATTACCCCCCTGCCCTGGCTGGAAAGAAATCCAACTTACAAAGAGCAGCTCAATGAACTCACACAGAAGGATGTTTATACTTACGGTTTCTTAGGCTACCCGGTGCTCCAGGCAGCCGATATACTCATGTACAAGGCCAGAGGTGTACCTGTGGGCAAGGATCAGGCCCCCCACGTGGAGCTGACCAGGGAAATCGCCCGACGGTTCAACCATCTGTACGGCGAGGTTTTTCCGGTTCCTGACGTCCTTCTTACTCCCACGTCAAAGATGCTTGGCACGGACAGACGTAAAATGAGCAAAAGCTACGGAAACGCCATATTCCTTACAGACACTGATGAGGAGATTGACAATAAGGTAGGCCAGATGATCACTGATCCGCAACGGGCGAGAAGAAACGACCCTGGCAACCCTGACATATGCAATGTCTTTTCCTTTCATGAAATATATACGGGCTCTGAAATTATCGAAAGCATCAACAGGGAATGCCGATCCGCCGATATCGGCTGCGTTGATTGTAAAAAATTGATGGCAGCAAATCTGAAAAAGGGCCTTAAACCAATAAGAGCCAAAAGAAAAAAGCTGGAGGCCGACCCAAAAAAGGTAAAGGAAATAGTTGAACAAGGAAACAGAAAGGCAAGAATGGTTGCCCGGGAGACAATGTTAGAGGTAAGGGAGGCAGTGAAAATATGATTTCTTCACTATTTTCGTTGGAATGAAATCCCTGTTTCTGATTTGAGATTGATTTATGGATTACGAAGTAAAACTGGAAATATTCGAAGGCCCTTTAGACCTTCTGCTTCACCTGATTCAAAAGAATGAGGTAGATATCTTTGATATTCCCATAGCGACTATTACAGATCAATATTTAGAGTATTTAGACGTTATGCAGGCCCTCAATATAAATGTGGCAGGTGATTTCCTGGTAATGGCCGCTACGATGATTTATATAAAATCAAAAATGTTACTCCCCGATCTAAAGGATGAAGAGGAGGAGGATCCTCGTTTTGAAATTACCCGGCCACTAATGGAATATATGAAATTCAAAGAAATTGCAGGTGACTTTTCTGAAAGGGAACTATTAAACAGGGATGTATTTGTCAGACAGATACAACCTTATTTACGGGAACAATTAGCAGATGAAGGGTCACAGTTAGACGTCAACCTCTTCCAATTAATGGACGCGTTTAGACGAATCGTGGATCAGAAGTTACCCGGCGTACAACTGAAACTCCAGCTTCAGAAATGGTCTGTAAAGGAAAAAACAGAATTCATCATAGCACATCTGAAACAAAAAGGATCCATCTTCTTTCATGAGCTCTTTAGCGAAGACCAAACCGTTTCGGAATTCATTGTCACCTTCTTAGCCCTTCTGGAGCTTATTCATGTTGGCCTGGTAAAGGCGTTACAGCGAACGGCCGAAAGTGAAATCCGGTTGGCACCTTCTTTTGACGAAAACGGGGAAAATAATAATGGATAAACCGTTAAAACTGATTATTGAAGCATTCCTTTTTGCCTCTGACAGGCCAATCACCTTGCGCGAAATTCAGTCCTGGCTGCTTGGTGAAACCCCTTCCAGTATTGCACTGGCCCTGAAAGAACTCCAGGCCGAATATGATTCTTTACAAAGGAGCTTTGTGCTGAAAGAGGTGGCAGGGGGTTACCAGCTCAGGACACAATCCGTATATGCACCTTATATTCTTCGTATGCTGAAAACATCACCTACGCGCTTATCCCGTGCCGCTCTTGAAACATTAGCCATCATCGCCTACAGACAGCCTGCACTCCGTCACGAGATTGAAAGACTGAGAGGAGTAGATATCGGGGGGATACTCAAAACACTTCTGGAAAAGGATTTGATCAGGATAATGGGCCGCAAGAGCCTTCCCGGAAGGCCGCTCATCTATGGAACAACCAGAAAGTTCCTTGAGGTATTTGATCTGAAGGACCTTGATTCACTTCCAAAACTAAGAGAGATCAGGGAACTTGGTGTCGAGCAGGAGCAGCTCGCACAAGCCCGGGACGAAAGGCAAAAAATAGAGACATCCGGAAAGGAAAATGCCGCGAGTGATGAAAACGAAGCGTCAGGGGAAACCAGCACGTGATGGCGAACAAGCCCGGAGGCTTAACAGGGTCCTGTCTTCGGCCGGTCTCACTTCAAGACGGAAAGCCGATGAGTGGATCAAATCCGGAAGAGTAACAGTAAAAGGGCGTCAGGTCACGGAGCCAGGCATCAAGGTGCTCTGGGGTGTTGATCGAATAGAGGTTGATGGCCTGGAAATTCCCGGACCTTCCGCACGGACATACCTGATGCTCAATAAGCCCTTTGGCTACATTTGCACCCTCAGGGACCCTCAAGGAAGACCCCTTATAACCGATCTTATAAAAGACATCCATCAAAGGGTATACCCGGTTGGACGCCTTGATTTTGATACTCTTGGACTGCTCCTGCTCACTAATGATGGCGAGTGGGCTCATCGCCTCACTCATCCTCGCTACCGGGTATCCCGTACATATAAAGTTACAGTAGCAGGCCAGATCAGTTATCAGGCCATAAACCTGCTTAAAAAAGGCGTTCGACTGGAAGATGGCCCTTCTGGTCCCTCTGTGGTCAATCTGGTCAGCCGGAATCCAAAACAGAGTATCCTCAGGATGACCATTACACTGGGAAGGACAAGACTGGTAAGGCGTATGTTGGAGGCTGTTGGATATAAAGTGATTCACCTTATACGGATTAGCTACGGTACCTTAATGCTGGGTGATCTAAAGATAGGCAAATACAGACACCTCGAAACCGTGGAGGTGGAAGCTATGAAAAAACATGCGGGAATGGCTTGAATTATTTTATTTACACTACTAAAAGTATATTGTATACATAGTTTTGACTTTTTATCCCACTTAACTACTCAACTGTTCAACTACTCAACCAAAAGTCCGGGCGGTTAACTCAGCGGGAGAGTGCCATCCTCACACGGTGGAAGTCGCGAGTTCAAATCTCGCACCGCCCACCACCTTAATAAAATCAGACACTTAGATAATATGCCACATGAAACAGGGTGGCTTTTTTATTTAGTTGGATTCAGTCAAAATGTGGTACTGGAATGGAACTGAATTAATTGATTTCTGTTTGCTGATTCGAATTTGACATTCCATAAGGATTTTTATACGCGCTGGGTATTTAGATCTCCCTCTTGTAGATATTGTAATAGCGGATTACCCTTCTGATATATTTCCTTGTTTCACCCGGCATCCCTTTTCTCTTTCTCACCCAACCTGGTCCAGCATTATAGGCAATCAACGTTTTCTTTAGAGAGCCGAATTCATCAAGGTATTTCCTTAGGAGCCTTGAGCCTCCAAATATATTGGCCCGGGGATCTAAAGGATCGAGCACATTGATTTCCCTTGCAGTACCCGGCATGAGCTGCATCAACCCTAAGGCCCCCTTTTTTGATATGGCATTTTTAACAAAGGAACTTTCCGCTCGGATCACTGCCTTGATCAGAGCGGGTGGGAGATCTTAGGTCCTGGATGCATTATGAATGAAAAGATCATATTCCTTATAACCCATCCTCTGTTGAAAACAGAAACATAGCGGAGATCATCTTAGCCAAACAGCGAAACGGTCCAACCGGACAATTCAGGTTAACCTTCTTAAAAGAATATGCCAGGTTTGAAAACTACGCTGAGGGAGAGAGGTGAATATAGAATCGCGAAGCGATTGTATAACTTGATTCAAAATAAATTTCATGATATAAGAACAGAAAAATATTTGATAAGGATAATCCCGTCACATGCGGGACAGACATAATAATTATCCGGTCAATCTTTGCCTGCCCCGCGGAACGCGGGGTTAATCCTGACAAAAAACAGCCCCGAATATCACAGGAGATGAAATCATGAAAGCAGCTCTTAAAAAACAGCTCGATGAAATGACCGAAGATGATCTTCAGCATTTCCTTAGAAGAGATTATTTGAGAAGGCTCACTCGCTATAGAATGATGGACGATTTTTTCAGGAAAAAATATGGAATGGATTTTGACATCTTCGAGAAGACAAATGTTGTCCAGAGGGAGGACTATACCTTTGAAGTTGAATCAGATGCACAGGAATGGGAACTTGCACTCGATGGGATAAATACTGTTAAAAAAAAGCTGAAAGACCTTTCTGATGAAAATTAGCACGATTATCACAGATCTCAACGATGTTGCAGAAAAACATAATCTGAAATTGGTTGAAAAGGACAGAACTGATAATATCATCAGCCTGAAGTTGGTAATAGACAATGAGCTGTTTATTCAAGTATATGGAAATACTCAAAAAGAAAAGCTCAATCTATCCCTTGTTTTCAAAAACAGAAGGCTTTATGGCTATGACTCTGAAGGTGGCAAATACCATTGCCATCCCATTGATGCCCCTGATGAACATATATTTATCGATGAAAAGAAATCCATTCAGGACTTCGTAAGAGAGTCGATGGAATTTTTAGAAGAAAAAGAGATTTTATAGATTAAAACTATCTGGTCAATCTTTGCCTGCCCCGCGGAACGCGGGGTTATCCTACCTGATTATGAATAAAGCAGGGTTATTGCATTTAGGAATCTGGTATTTCTTGATAAAAATTTTTCATTTATACTACACGCTTGAACATCTTCTCGATTTCATAATATGTGAAGTGTTTGAATGTTGGTCTCCCGTGAGGGCAGTTCGTGGGCAATTCCATCTCCTCCAACTGTCTCAATAAATGACTCATTTCTTCACGGGCCATGTGGTATCCTGCCCGGATAGCACCATGACACGCCATAACGGTCAACACACTGTCTAAAACACTGTCATCCTCCAGTTTACCCTCCTCAATTTCTCCTATAAGTTCAGATATAAAGACATCCCATTTAACGTTTCTTAATAAGGTTGGCACAGACCTCAACAAAAAAGTGCTGCCTCCGAAATGTTCAAGTTCAATACCGACATGGCATAGCTCACCACCTTTTTCCAGGACAATTTGCTTTTCCTTAGCGCTCAATTCTAACTTATGTGGGATCAGCAGCGTCTGCCGCTCAATCTGCGAGGCAGAAAAACCTTTCTTTAGATTCTCATACACGATCCTTTCATGGGCTGCATGTTGATCCACCATAAGGAACCCGTCCTTTGTCTGGCACAGAATATAGGTGTTTCCTAACTGCCCGATAACCTCTGCGTCCCCCACACCAATTTCCTGTTTGCCCTCTTCCGACCAGGTCACAACTTCAACATCCTGCCCCCTTTCCGAATAATGCCATACAGGCTCAGACATAAAATTGAGATCTTTCGCTTGAGTGGCGATCCCCTTCTCTTTTATTGTCACCGGCCCAAAGAAGGTGTGAGATGAAGAGGCCAATGCCTTTTGAATGACTGATGCGACAGTGTCAAACACGGCACGACTATTACGAAAGCGCACCTCCTGTTTGGTCGGGTGGACATTGACATCAACACTTAAAGGATCAATTTTCATGAAAATAACGGCCTGAGGGTATTGCCCCTTCATAAGACGCTGACCATAGCCTTCCATAATAGCCTTTGTCACAAGTCGATCCCTTATATTTCGACTGTTCACATAAATAAACAAGCGATCTCCTCTTGTTCTTGCCAGATCAGATGGTGCTAAATAGGCCCTGATCATTACTTCGCTATTCCCTCCCTGGTATTCTGTGACAGACTCAGCAAAATTCCTTCCCATCAAAACAGAAAGCCTGTGGAGTTGTTGATTTGAAGCAGGAAGGTTCATTATCGATTTTTCTGCATCATTCAGCTGGAAGCTAATAGCGGGAAAAGGGAGGGCCACCCGCGTTATGACATCTATGATATACCGGGTTTCGGTCCGCGTTGTCCGCAGGAACTTCCGTCTCGCGGGCACGTTATAAAAAAGCGACTGCACTTCGACAATAGTACCGGAAGGGGTCCCGGCCTCCTCGATCGCCCCGAGTTTCCCGCCATAAATCATTAGCTTATGTCCTGCGAGCAGGTCCCTGGGACGTGAAATGATTTGCATTTTGGATACAGAAGCAATGCTCGGGAGGGCCTCTCCCCTGAAACCCAGAGATTTTACGGAAAAAAGATCTGATGCCGTCTTTATCTTGCTTGTAGCATGCCTTTCCACGGACAGGAGAAGATCATCTCTGGACATGCCCTCACCATTATCCGCAACTTTAATAAGGGCCTTTCCTCCATTTTGTATGCTTATGGTAATTCGATCAGCGCCGGCATCAAGGCTGTTATCAACCAGTTCTCTGACAACTGAAGCAGGTCTATCAACAACCTCACCAGCCGCAATCTGGGAGGCAACCTTCTCTGGCAGGATCCTGATGGCATTCATAGTCAAAATATTCTCGATCCCCTTATTATAAAATCGCAGGCGTTCACAGGTTCTGCCCTGTCTGCGCCTGCCTGTCCTGTTTTCAAAGCGCTGAAGAGTTACAAATTTTATCATATAATACGATACACCCTGCATCAACACTTTATTGCGTCGCCTATTAAAAATGACGTAATAGTTAACCGCATTAATCGCCAATCTGTCGTAAGAGCGGTTTTAACCGCGACCCGGAACGTTGATGCCATTTGAAAATCGCGGATAAATCCGCTCCTGCAGGGTACGGTGAACGGTTACAAAATGACAGGTTGTTTCAAATTTGTTCTTTTTTTCTTGACACTTACGCCCATTTTATCTATATTTCCATTTATTTATTCGTAACAAAAATATTTAAACCTTGAGCTATAAAACAATTATTCAGGTGCCTTATGTGGAGATCCGGAGCACGGCTTACTTATTATGAAAAACTGAGGCGTTCAGTCTATAAAATCTTGAGAGATGCCTTAGAGCGTCGATTAATGAAGATTTCCCTCATCGACTCATTTTACAATTATAAGAAAACAGGGGTTGAATACTGCTTCTTAGACAAAAGCGAACTGAAACCGAAATCAAAGAAGAAGGGAAAGGAATCCGACCTGTTTAGCAGGTTTATTGTCATCTTCTGCGAGGGTGTTGTCAGCCGAAAATTAAAGAACTATGTTCGCTTTTTCCCTGAAAACAGCGTAGTTAAAAAAAACCTGGAATATTTAGCCGACTTTTTCTTATACAAACGATTTCATCAGAACCTCAAGCACTTTGAAAACCCGGGGTTTTTGGATTTTCTTGAGAAGTTGTTGAACATTGATTACGCCCTGCTTATTCAACAGGATCCTTCTGTCAAAAAGATAAACCGCTATTCCCTTACTCATTTCCATGTCAAAATTGACTGGCCTATTGCTGATGCCGCCGAAGACCTGGCCAAATGGCTCAGGTATATCCAGAATAATCTTTATGAAAATGGAGACGAGGATGCGCGTATCCTCCAGAACAAGCTTTTTGAATACTACGCCTGCCATCACAGCGTAGGCGGTAGACGCACAGCCGGGCTTATCGCTGCCCAGCTTTTGGGAAATCTGGATTTCATATCAACCGTGTTTGTCTCAAGTTCCGAGTCCAGGGCTATGTATAAATATTCTGAACTGGGTGTATCAAAGTTTTTTCTGATCAAGTTAACGCGGAAACAGATCAATGCCTTAGCCCAGCGAGAAGAGATGAAAGTTCAAACTTTCATATCTAAGTATCTCTATCCTTCGGAAAGGTTTCATATCGGTATTTCCGAGGCATACTACAATCATACTAAATATTCAAAGCCCCCGGAGGATGGAAAACTCAGGAAACTAAAACCTGCTTATAACTGGCTAAAACTGGAAAATGAGCTGCTACACCCAAAAGTAGATGCCCTCGACGCGAAACCCATTGTCTATGACTGGGTTTATACAAGCTCGTAGCATTTGAGACCAGCATTGGTGTAAGTATGGAAGCAGGAAAAAAGGATATTCATCGATTTCTCAATGAATTAATTCGAACCCTTGTCTCGGTCATTGAAGAAAAAGACGTATATATGCGTGGGCATGCGGAACGTGTGGCCGAAAATTGCTCGAATTTTTGCAATCAACTGGATTGTGCTGAAAAAGAAAATCTCGAGAAGATTTATTATGCAGGTCTGTTTCATGATATCGGGATGGTTTATTTACCTAACGGTATTATCCAGAAGGAAGGAAAACTTTCCCGTGATGAAATGATTATGGTGAAGCAACATCCGGTCATTTCCGAAAAAATCCTCTCAAACGTGACATTTCTGAAGGATATTTTACCCACTGTCCGGCATCACCACGAAGCCTTTGACGGAACAGGATATCCGGATGGGCTCAAAGGCGACGAAATCCCACTGGGTGCTCGAATCCTCAACCTTTTTAGTAGCTATGACGCCATGACTTCAGCTCGTCCTTTCAGAACCGCAATGAGTATGGAAAAGGCACTGGAAGAAATCTATGGAAAGTCGGGAAATCAATTTGATAGCAATTTGGCCAATGCATTTTTAGAGTTCATTGAAAAGACCGTGCCAACTCCAGGAGATGCCATTAAGAGCCAGATACCAAAACAAAAGGGAGAAGGTAAGGAAGAAGAGGATGCCTCATTTCATGCTGTATTTAAAGGAATCATTGCCAAATTCAATTCGGGCAAACTTGATTTGCCTGTTTTGCCACAAATTTATCAGGAGGTAAAAAAGGTCTTAGAAGATGAAAATGCAACCGCTAATGATCTTGCAAAGGTCGTTGAAAAAGACGCGGTTATTTCCGTTCGATTGTTAGCCTTAGTCAATTCTCCCTATTACCGGGGACTCAATGAAATTGACACGGTGAGAAGCGCAATTTCTCGCTTGGGCGAAAATCAGGTCGATAAACTGGTCTCAGCCATTGCAAACAAAAGCCTTTATCAAACGAAGAGCCCTCTGTTCAGACGTTTGTTTGAAAATCTCTGGTTACACTCTCTTGCCTGTGCATACGGTTCAAGGGCAATAGCAAAAAAGCTGGAGCTCGGCAGTATTGAAATCTTTTTTCTCATGGGGCTTATGCATGATATTGGAAAAGTTCTTTTGATCAAGGCCCTTTCCGAAATGCCTTCCCTGAAGCTATTACTAAGGAAGCAAGATATCACGGAAAGTGTACAGCAATACCATTGTGTGTTTGGGGAATCTGTGCTGCAACGTTGGGGATTCAACAAGGTATTTATTGAAGCTGCAAAATTCCATGAAGGGGATGTATTTTCCCCTTCCACGGAAAAAGGAATTTTAGTTGTCAACCTCTCAAACTATCTAACGCGAAATATCGGTTATAGTCTCTTTGATGAAGAAGTGGATCTCTCAGCACTCAAATCCAGGGAACTGTTGGGAATGGATGTAGAAGACCTCAACATAATTGGTAACAATATCCAAAAGGCAATGATGGGTTCCGCTCATTACTTCTAATGGTACTTTCACCCTCTTTACCAAATACTCATTTCTTCAGAGGATACAAATAAGTATCTTATATTATTTAGTTTATTTCGATTTTAAAACCACGGCCTTCCCCGCATTGCGGGATCTTCGATGGGCGTGGATTTCCATTTTAAAGTAAAAAGGAAATTTGAACCTGATAGCATACGACCCACTCCCTCCCTCCATGCTAAGTCATCCCCAAAAGGGATTTAATCATCTCCTCCTGCTCATTGCCGGCTATAATGAATTTGACGCCAATTCCCTTAGGAGTAGTCCTGATAACTCTGGCTGCAATCTTGATGTGTTTTCTGTTATTAGGAAGCGGAAAAGTCAGTAAAAGTTCCTGCCCAACCAAAAATTGCATGCGGTTTTCTATAAACATCCCCCCAGCACTTATGTCTTTGATGAAATCGTTACAGATACGATCTTTAGCGACGTAGTCAACGACCATGCTAAATGGTTTCCTGGTATTTTTTCTTGTATCGTTAGATAGTTTTGCCTCCAGGTCTTCTAACAAAATTCGCTGATCCTCTTCAGGCATATCAATGATCAGTTCTAACAAACGAGCAGTAACAGGGGATTCGTTCAATTGTCTGCCAAAACCAGCCGTGCCGGAAGGGTCTTCACAGGTGTTCAATTGATTTACTAATTCCTGTTTGGTTTCTTCTATTGAAACCGTATATTTGTGCATTTCACGCAAAGCAATCATTAGATGTCTATTTGTTTTTTCTAACGCATCAACATAGAGGCGTAATTTTTTTTCCGAGTTTTTATTCATGTTGGCCTCACCAAAACCACAAGACGTTGACTTCCAACATAAAAAAATATAACCGTGATATTCAGTCTGTGGCACACTTGCTCGCGGGTTATTCGTTGTGCTTCAGATCATACGAATTAGAAGGTACACCCATCTCGCATCTTTGCCGTAATTTCATATCTTATACTATTATATCACTTGATTGTCAATCCGGGGGATTTTTTTAACCCTTCCTCCAAAATTAAACCTGTTCAGACTGTCCACCATGCAGTCTCTATCCTAATGCTTTCTTGATACAGGCATTTTTCTTGTCTTAAAGCAATCTTCAATTAGAAGTGATTGCCCTTCTATAAGGTCTTTCGCAATCCAGATCTTCTTGCATGCGTCTTGAGCCACACTGAAATCAATTCCATAGATGCGGTGTGATGGGTGCATTGGTTGCCTGGCTAATTCCATCACAGAATCGGACTAAAACTAACTGTATTGAGTTATTTAGTTATTTATTACTCCGGCAATTAAATACACTAAAGAACGTCATTCCCGCGAAGGCGGGAATCCAGAATTTCACTGGATGCCAGTCGAAGATACCGTGATCAGCGGGGATCAAGTCCGGCATGACGGTTTTCGTATATTAAATTGCCAGGTTAATAACAGCGACTCTCTTCAGGTAAGTTCTAAGGTCGAAATTCAGCCGTTTCTTTGGCGGGTTGTTTTTGCTAAGGGGAAGGTCTCCCGCTGAAAAGATGAGATCACGTGTCAAGGGGTTTGGCTTCATCAATGAGCATTATAGGGATATCATCCTTGATCTCGTAAAGCAATTTACAATTGTCGCAGATGAGCCCATCCCCTGCTTCGTTTAAGTATATGTCTCCCTTGCACTTGGGGCACGCCAAAATATCTAAAAGTTCTTTACTAATGGCCATGATAGCTCCTTGCAATTAAGTTAGAAGTAAAAAGTTAGTGACTACTCACGTAGTCAGGCTGAAGGTGTTCTGCGTTCACCTGCCCGCCGTCCGGCAGGCGTGTCCGCGTCCAAAAAAAAGACCCGTGTCACTTTATAATATCTCTAACGGCTTCAAATACAGCTTCCACTGTAATCTCTTTCATACAGATCGTATTGTCGCACCTTTTCTTAAAACATGGACTGCACTCGATTTCCGCCCTGATTACCCTGTGCCCGTTCCCGTACGGGCCTGTACGCCACGGAGCGGTTGGACCAAACAGTGCTACAACCTGGCACCCCATGGCAGCGGCAATATGCATGGGGCCTGTATCAGTGGTAACAACGGCCCCGCATCTCTCATACAGGCATGCTAATTCCTTGAGGCTTGTTTGACCCGCAAGATTCATGGGCCTTTTTTTCATCATTTTTAAAATACGTTCAATAACTTCCCTGTCCTGCCTGCTCCCGGTAAAAATTACCTCGCAGGATAATTCGTCCTTCAGCCTGTCCGCAATACCTGCAAATCGTTCCTCCTCCCACAGCTTTGTCTCCCATTTTGCCATGGGGTTAATGGCTATAAGAGGCCGGTTGCCTGACCCATTGTTCTTAAGCAGGTAATCAATTTGTCTCCTGTCAGGGTCAAAAACAGGTATTTTGCCTTTCCACGCCGTGGAATCACACTTAAGGTATCCGGCTATTTGCAGGTAGCGGTCAATCGCGTGCTGGTCATAGTTTACGGAAACGGGCCTTTCATTCAGAAACACCCTGCCTCCCTCTCTGGCGCCTTCCATTCCGACCTTTCTTTTTCCCCTGCAAAGACCGGTCAGGATACCGCTCTTGAAAAGACCTTGAAGATCAATCACAAGATCGTACTCGCGTAACCTCAGCTCTCTTACAAACCGCTGGATCTCCCGGATCGCTGATAAGCGTCCCGGACCTTTTACCAGATTCTTTTGCCACGATTTCCTGCGGGAGACAAACACTCGATCCAGGGCAGGATGACCCTTTACGATCTGCGAAGCCCCCTCTTCCACGACCCAGTCAATTCGTGCACCGGTATATTTTTCTTTTAACACCTCTAAAAAGGGCAGCGAGTGAACCACATCCCCGATTGCGCTCAATTTTATAATAAGGATACTGTTCGGCCTTTCCATTCAAAGATCTTCTCTTTCAATAATCCACCTGACCGCATATAGCAGGTCTTTTGCTATATAAACAGGCTCAAACGACGTGTTGGGCAGGACATACTCAATGTCTCCAAGCCCATACCCTGTCTTTACCATCAGCCCTTTCAGATCTGAACGGTCCGCTAATTCAATATCTGAACAGCGGTCTCCAATGACATAGGAATTTTTCATGTCAATATCGAAATCCTCGCATGCCTTTTCAATGAGACCTGTCTTCGGCTTCCTGCAATTGCAGTCAATTCTGTATTCAGGCACCAAAGCCTCCGGATGATGGGGACAGAAATATATTCCATCAACGGCCGCCCCCTCTTTTTCCAGTAAAGACTTCATATATTCATGTACGTCGTGGACTAATTCTATCGGGAAATATCCCCTGCCAACACCTGATTGATTGGACACGACAATCGCTAAATAACCATGCCCGTTTAAAAGCCTTACGGATTCCGCCGCACCTGGAAGAAGAATAAAACGGCTCACATGGTTGATATAACCCATCTGCTCGTTTATGGTGCCGTCACGATCAATAAAAACAGCCGGTTTTTTCACCCGAGGGTCTCCTTTAAATTCTCCATCTCACTCCAGACCTCTTCCGGCTGGATAGACAGCATACAGCGATAGTCGGTGGGACATTCAGGTTTAAGGCACGGAGCACATTCAATATCGTGTTTGACAACCCTTGTATTAGGCCCACGCGGCCCGGTGGCCACCGGATCGGTTGAACCAAAAACAGCCACCGTAGGCACGCCCAGGGCTGCCGCTACATGCATGAGCCCTGAGTCATTGGTCACAAAAAAACCACAATGCTTGATCAGGCCCATGGCCTCAGAGAGCGAGGTTCGACCACAGAAATTATAACTCCTGTTTGTCATGAACCCGCATACACTCTCACAGATATCCCTTTCTTTTGGACTGCCCATTACCAGGACCCTTGCATGCCACTTTTCAGCGGCCCAATCCCCGATCCTTGCAAATCGATCCGGAGGCCATCGTTTAGCCTCTCCGTATATAGCCCCCGGGCTGAGGCCGACCAGAAAGTCCCGGCTTTCAACCCCTTTCGCATGAAGAAGATCACCGGCCTTTTCCATGTCCTCGCCGGCAATATATATTGACGGGTCCGCATTAGCCGCTTCCAACCCCATGGCTCCCAGGAGGGATAAATAATATTCCACCTGGTGTACCTTTAAGACCTCTTCGTTCCTGATGATCCGATGGCTTAATAAAATCCCGCGTCCATCCGTATTGTAGCCTAACCTGTATCTGACTCCACCGAAATAGGTCAAAAAGGCCGCCTCAAAGGCGTTCTGAAAAAGGATGGCCAGATCAAATTCCTGTTTTCGAATGACACCAATAACCCGGGCCATTTCCGCTAAATCCGTGATAAAGCCTTTTCCTTTTTTATATTGGATGATTTTATCCACATCAGGGTTATCCTTAAATAATGGAACGACCCAGGGTTTTGCAAGGACCGTGATTGAGCTTTCAGGGAAATTTTGTTTTACGGCCTTGATGGCGGGCAGTGTCATAACCGCGTCACCAACCCAGTTGGTGGAACGAATCAGGATACGCCTTATTCCAGTCTTATCAATTTTTTTTCTGTTAGCCAGTTGCATCATGTCTTGCTGTAGAAATCTTTAGGCAACGGACAATAGAACATGGTCTTCCATCGCCTGTGAAACCAGAACCACTGATCCGGATACTGCCTGATATATTTCTCTATTATCCCTGTAAAAAGGGCCGTGTTTTCTTCAACGTCTCTGGTCTTGTCCCCGGTCCTTATCAGCTCGACTTCCTTTTCAACGAAAATCCGGTATCTTCCGTCCGGCTGCCTGACTGAAAACACGGGAACTACGGGGGTTCCCGTCTTCAGGGCCATAAGTGCAAGCCCTTTGTTCACACATGCCTGCCTGCCCAAAAACGGCACGAACACACCCTCATACCGATCCACATTTTGATCCAGGAGAATTCCGACTGATTTTTTATCCTTAAGAGCCTTCATGATCTTCCGGATCCCGCGCTGCTTGTTGATAACCTCGACCCCAAAGTTGGAACGCAGGGTATTAATAACACGGTCAAGCGGTACAAAGTCAATTTCCCTCGCGATAACGGCCATGTTAGGGGTCAGGTAGATATTGATCGCTGCCGACAGGAGTTCCCAATTTCCAAAATGGCCGCCGAGGATAAAGACCCCTTTTTCCTTTTCAATTGCAGCAAAAAACCTCTCTTCGTTTTCCCAGGTCAGGTACCTGTCCAGGTTGGAAAGGCTCAACCTCAGAATATGCGGTACTTCAAACAGCATCTGTCCAAAATGCATTACAACCTGCCTGTTGAGTTCCTTTAATTCATCCTCCGTCATGTTGTCCCCAAAGGCGTGACAAAGATTATCTAATGATATCTTTGTACGACCCATGGGAATTAAAGAAAACGCCCGTCCCAGGGTCCGGCCGATCAATTGCCCTGTATGAAAAGGAATCATAGATACAAGCCACACAACCGTAAATATTAATTTAAATATCAGTGTCAGAAATATTTTTTTGATCGATTCCATTTTTTATCATTTGAAAAAAATTATCCTGTCCTGAAAGCAGGGTAAATCTGATGCGTAAATACCCCATCTCAGGACATAAAGAGGAAAAAGCAGACATCCTCACCCAGTCCTTTTCCGTAGTTAGTATGTACTCCGCTTCGAGTTTTTCTTTGACATCAACCAATGCCTCTATCTCATCACGTCCGAATCTGTGGTGATCTCTGAATCCCATGAAATGAACAACGTCTGATCCCAATCCAATCAGGGTATTTTTAAATACCTCGGGTCGAGCAATGCCGGCAAATGCGACAATACGCCTTCCTCCCAAGAATTCAGGGTCAAGGATCTCCTTATTAAAAGGAAACACAACCTTTTCTACCAGGTGGTCTTCATAATAAACAGGGGTTGAAGGAAATTTCTTCGTGAGTATATTTGACAGCCTTTCACCGGCACCCTGCCTGCTTGATCGAGTTATGACAAAGGCATCCGCCCTGCCCAATTTATCAACAGACTCTCTTAGGGGTCCCCAGGGCAGCAGGTGTCCATTTCCAAATGGACTGGCGGCATCAATCAGCGCTAAGTCCAGGTCCCTTTTCAGTTTCAGGTGCTGAAACCCGTCATCAAGAATAAAAAAATCACATCCGTACTTTTCATGCGCATACAATCCGGCCTTAAAACGTTTTTTCGATATTACTACAGGAATCCCGGAAAGCCTTCTTGCAAGAAGAAAGGGTTCATCCCCTGCCTTGTTAGCATCAGTTTTAGTGCTGTTCCCATCGGATACCTCTAAGACATCATCCTTGTAACGACCGCCATAGCCCCTGGAAAGCACTGCCACACGAAACCCCTCTTTTTGCGCCCACCTTGCCAGCATAATGACGGCGGGAGTCTTTCCTGTTCCCCCGGTAGTCAGGTTGCCGATACTGACCGTAAATCCTGGGAGGGATTCTCTTTTAAATATACCTCGACGGTAAGCGGATAGACGAATTCTGAGACCGGCCTCGTAACAAACCGAAAGAAAAGCCAGTATGGGGGTCAAAAGCCCTGTGGATTTCTTCTGATGAATCAGGGACCAGCCAGGACCAAAAACCCCCATTATTTGAAACCTCCAAAATGTAAATTATTGTGTCTTGTATCTTAAACCGGGCACACGCAAAACATTCGTTATGCTGGAATTAGCATAGTCCGCATTTGAAAATAGGCTCAAGGTTCAAGACGCAAGGCGCAAGGAATGTGAAATCTGAACGCTGAATGCTTATTGCCGATCCAATCGAGCGTTATTCGCTCAACCGGGTTATTACAAATCACCAAGCGATTCTATTACCCGTTCTACAGCGCCCCTGTTTTTTTCAACAAACCCTTTTGCAAGCCTGCCCAGCTCTTTTCGCATCCCTTTATCCGCGAACAACGTTCTAACGGCCTCACAGAGTTCATCACCGTTGCTGACACGCCATCCCCCTCCCGCCTCAACCAAAGACTCTGACATTTGAACAAAATTGTGGGTATGAGGCCCGAAAAGAACCGGGCAGCCGAAATTAGCGGGCTCGAGCAAGTTATGCCCCCCGACAGGCACAAGGCTTCCGCCAACAAAGCTCACCTGGCCAAGCCCGTAGATACGCCCTAACTCTCCTAAGGTATTCAGAATAAGGACGTCATGGTGATGCGTATTGTTTTTGACTTCGGTCTTTAGCACTGCGTTTAATCCCATACCCCGGGCCTGTCTCAGGATGTCATAAGATTCCTCTACCCTTCTCGGGGCAAGAATAAGGTGCAGCTTTTCAAAAGACCGATGCAGTTTTTTAAAAACATCTAATAAGATTTCTTCCTCTCCCCGGTGGATACTTCCGGCTACCCATATCAGTCTGTCAGGCTCAAGACGCAGGCAATCCAGCCACTTTTTATGTTCCTCCTGACCCATCGGCGTCCAATCGCGGTCAAACTTGATATTGCCCACTGTCCTGACTTTTTCAGGGTTTATTCCGATTTTACAAAGCCTTTCCCTGTCTAAATCAGACTGCATCAGGCACGATTCAAACGGCCTAAACATGGCTCGAACAAAAAGAGGAAACCTTTGATAGGATCTGAAAGTCCGGGGAGAAATACGCCCATTGATTAAAACGCTTTTAACACCCCTTCTTCTCAGATGATCGACCAGCCCGGGCCAGATATCAGTTTCAACAAGAACAAAAACAGAAGGTTTGACAAAATTTGTTATCCGAAAAATACACCACCAGAAATCAACGGGCATCGTAAGCAGTACCCTGACTTTGCCCTCCAATTCCTTTCGCGCAACAGCCATTCCTCTGGTAGTCGCCACCGTAAAAACAATATCCTTTTCGGGGTATTTCAGTCTCAATGTCTCAACAAGTGGCAGCGCCGAAACAACTTCCCCTACAGACAGTGCGTGTATCCATATATTGCCCGCATCAAGGAAATCCCGTGGCAAGCTCAATGTCAGTCTCTCGATAAGACGCCTTTTGCTTGTCAATGGGAGGAGTGGGATACAAAAAAAAATAAGGAGCGTCCATGCGAAATGGTACAGAAATACAAGCATTTTATGTCTCATTCAAATCCTGACAGGTAGTTCTATGACAAATTTAGTGCCCCTTGGCCTGTTATCCTGGACCCGGATAAACCCGTTGTGATCCGCTATTATTGTGCTCACTATAGCAAGGCCTAATCCGGTCCCCTGTTTCTTCGTGGAAAAATAAGGTTCAAACAGCCGTGTCTTATTCTCGGGGGATATTCCCTTTCCATTGTCTGCAACTTCGACAATAACCATCTGGAGGATATCATCATAATTGAGATCGACAATTATCTCCCCCTCACCATTGATTGCTTCGATAGCATTATCCAGAAGATTTATCATGACCCTTTTTATCTGTTCCCTGTCAAGATTAAAGGCCGGAACGCCATCTTTGTCCTTGAAAATAAACTTCACGTTTTTGTGAGCCTCCCTGTAAAGGCTCAGGGCCTCTTTAATGATCTTGCTGATATCGGCAGGTGCCGGATTGGAGGCAGGCATGCGTGCAAAATTGGAAAACTCATTTACCAGGCGCTTTAACTCCTCCACCTGCCGGATAATCATCTCAGTACACTCATGAAAAATTATTCCATCCTCGCCTACAATATTCTTTCCATATCTTTTCTTGAGCCGCTGGGCAGAGAGCTGGATGGGTGTCAAAGGATTCTTGACCTCATGGGCAATGCGCCTTGCCACTTCTCTCCAGGCAGCCATGCGCTGGGCCTTTTCGATCTCACTCAAATCCTCGAAAACGGCAACAATGCCAAGATAATTTCCGCGATCATCACGGAGAACGTTCAGAGATACTAACAACGTAAGCCTCTTGTCCCCTACAGACAACCTGAATTGTTTATTTAAAGAGCCTTTTTGAAAAAGCGCCTTATCAGCTAAAAACCCATCTATTACATTAGTATAATCCTCTGACAGGATTTCATTATAATTCTTTCCGATGATCCTTTCGGCCTTTATGTCCAGCATCCTCTCTGCTGATTTGTTGATTGTGAGAATGCTGCCATCGGTATCCGCCGATACAACACCGGCGGCCACATTGGCTAATACAATCTCCATGTACAGCCGTCGCTGCTCCAGTTCAATATTGCTCCTTACCAGCTCCTTATTGGCCTCCTCAAGCTTACTCTTACCCGTTTTCAGATCCATTGTCATCCGGTTAAATGAATTTACCAGGACTCCAATTTCATCTTTTGCCTCCAGATCAATAAAAAAATCATAATCTCCTGAAGCAATTTTATTGGTTCCCTCAGCCAATTCCTTGATGGGAATAGTAATCTCCTTTGAAATATAAAACCCGAACCATACGGATGAAAATATAATCAGAAGAGTAACAATAGAAAGCGTTATCATGTGGGTTGTTTTTATTGGTTTTTTTAGCATCTTTAATTGACGGTATTTCTGAAGTCCGCTCGAAATGGCCTTTAACCTGTTGACAAACGTACCGGGAATAAATTTTGCTAAAACGATCAGGCCTATCACTGCCTTAGATTCGGTCTTTGAAAATACAGGAACAATACCACTTACCAGGTCGCCATATGGGGAGGACTCGATGTGCTGGGTATCCGTCCCTTTATCAAGGCCTTTTCTCAGAACATCCTCGTCGGGCCCTTTAAAGATGCTCAAATCAATCCGGTGCCCCTCAGAAGCAGTCCTCTGGGAAAGATCTACCAATAATACCTTAAGGGATGCCAACCGGTACTCCTTCCTTTTTTCATCAATGAATCGTTCAAGATCCCCTTTCATGGAAAGCGACAAATAACCTTCGTGGCTAATCACACGGCTCAATCTGTTTCCGAGAAACAGGATTTCATCAGCCACCTGGCTATAATAGTCCTGACCAGCCTCTAATGAGTCCTCCAATGACTGTTCGATCTGAAGCTTAAACCAGTATTCGATGGACAAAGAAATAAACTGCACAGAGACGAAAAAAAGAATGATTGTCGGCAAGAGTGAAAGGGTCACAAAAGCAAGAACCAGTTTGGACCTGAGTTTCGCGCCCATAATGCTTCTTTTTCTTTCATATAGCAGTTTGACAACATTTCTGACAGTGAGGAAGAGAAGAAGGAGGAGCAAAATTACATTAATATTAATGACAACAAACACGAGGATGCTGCTTGAAAACGGCAGGTCCAGGCCCGGATCAAAACGACGTATCCCAAGCCATGTCATCAAGATAAAAATAACGACAAACAGGGAGATAATCAGGTATCTTTCCCTGCGTCGTCTTTTTAGATCCTGTTTTTTAGCATCTAAATAATCTGCCATAATCAAAACATATGTGGCTTATCTGCTCAATAAACCGGGGCAAATCACATTTGAACCAACCCCACGCCTTCGCGGGCATTGGATATTTTTGCACTCTGTCTCTTCGTGTCCTTCGTGGTAAATATTATACCCCGAAATATTGAACTGTTACAATTTTGTATTAGTATCTAAAATCAACAATGTACCACTCTGTTTCAAAGTCCCACAATGAGAGAAAGAAAAATATATAGTGGAGAAGGAGGGGGAGTCTTATTTTATCGAGCTCAGCCATCATGCTGACATAGTAACTACTGTCCCTTTCTAACTCCTTTAGCTCACAGACCTTCACGTCAACGACTTCGGACATCAAACTCTTTGCCTTTTCGAAATCCTTCACCGAAATCACTTCATTGCCTTTTTCAGAAAGCCTTATATTGTAGACCTTTTTGAGATTATCGTACTGGATGGAATGACTCACTTTCAGATCGGCTATTTCACTGTCCATCCAGAAATTCTTGTCTTTATGCAGCCTGATTAAAAAGGTAAATGTGGTATTGATCCCGTTATGGATTGCCTTTGTCATGTCTTCTGTAAAGCAGTTAGTAACCCTGAAATAAACAAGGAGATGATCCATTGTATTTGTGACCACGATATCCGTGAGGGCTGCCTCCTCAGCCCGCACTGTCGTTATCAGGAGCGATTCGAGCAAGAAAAACATCACTACCGCTGATCTTAAACTTCTGCTCGTAAGAAATGATCGGATATTCATCTCCTCTTCCTTAAATCAATGCAATCCGCATAGTTATGAAAACATAAAATACGAAAAATTTTAAATAAATATAATACGTCAGAGTCCCTTAAAACGCAAGCGATATCCTCTAAGTAAACCGGTCAGGTCTTAGCATTCAGCTTTCAACTGCCAAGGAGGCGAAGCCACCCAACGACTTTACGGGAATATCAGGTGATTGCATTAATTAGTCATTCCCTCAAAAGCTTGCCTCAGCGAAGGGAGGGGCGGGAATCCATGAGTCGTTATCCTGATTTATTGAGAACTTACATATTAAGAAGTGGGAAAAATGAGATAGGTCATACTTGAAAGACATGAATTTTAAGTAAAGCATCCACGCCCACCGAAGATCCCGCTATGCGGGGAAGGACATGGTTTTAAAATCGAAATAAAAAAGCCATCTCTTTCGCACGTCTAAGATAGATGGCTTTGCTGCTAATGCGTAAACGGACAGTTTTGTTACATCAGGCGGGAACAGGTTCTGCCACACCAAAAGCCGGTATTTTCACGCTGTTTTTTGTGCATTCCTCCGGTGATTTAAAGGTCATCAGCTTCCAGTGTTTCTTTGATTTCATCAACCTTTTCAACATTTCCTGGTTGAGAAAATGCCCGGATTTTTTAACCACAAAATGGCCGATAACAGGAGGCCCGACGATAGAAAGATCTCCAATAAAATCAAGTATTTTATGCCTTACAAATTCATCCTTGAATCTCAACCCGTCTTCATTGATTACCCTGAATTCATCTATTACAATCGCGTTATCAAGGGACCCCCCCTTTGCAAACCCATTTTCCCTGAGCGTCTGGACGTCTCTCAGAAACCCGAAAGTTCGGGCCCTGCTGATTTCTCTAACAAAATCCTTCCCGGAAAACCTCAGTTTATATTCCTGATTTGTCAAAAGAGGATGCTTGAAATCAATCATGTATGTGATTTTTAATTCTCTGGATGGATAAATACAAACGGATCGATTCCCATCGTCTACTTTAAAGGTTTTTTTTATGACAATGAACTGTTTGGGTTCCTTTTGTTCCCTGATCCCGGCGCTTTTGATAAGGAAGACAAAAGGGGCTGAACTGCCGTCCATGATAGGGACTTCCGGACCGTTAAGCTCTACAACGGCATTATCTATACCCAATCCGAAAAATGCTGCCATCAAATGTTCTATGGTCGCAACCTTGCACCCGTTTGATCCGATGCTTGTGGCTAAGGTTGTGTCATACACATTGCTAAAGCGCGCTTCCACCATTGGATGGCCATCCGAATCAGTCCTCACGAATCTTATGCCGGTATCGCACGGAGCAGGCTTGATGTTAATCCTTACCTTCTCACCGGAATGCAGTCCAATACCTGTGCAGCCAACCTCGTTTCTCAGGGTCCGTTGTCTATAGTCCAAAATTCGCTCCTGTCTTTGGTGTTAATTTTATCGACCGTTTTAAATATTGCAATTGACATGCCAAAAGAAAAACAAGAGGCTATCAAATGCAACTCCTCATAAGTCCTTGATATATCAGGTACAAAATAGCGGCGAGCGGCTATATTGAAATAGCAACTTATAGGTAAAACTTCAAACTGTGTCAAAAGCAACACATCAGTGTTGCACAAAAACAACACATCGGTGTTGCACAAAAACAACACTTCATGGGGATGTTTCTGTATTTCTCAGCCCACAGTCCTTGAAAAACAGGGGCTTTTATATTATGAACTGACAGGGAAAACAACTTCAGTACACCAAACAACACATGCTTCGAGGCAATTATGCTAACTACCGCAAGAATAATACCGAAATTACTCCTCGTCTTTCTTATCATAGGGCTATTCGGCTGTTATCCAACACTGAAAAAAAAGGCCCAGCACCCTAAAGACGCCCTGAAACAGGTCAGGTTTTTCTACCCAACCTTCAGTGATGACATGCATTCCGATTCCCTTATCTTAGCCATAGAAAGAAACCTCGAATACCTGAACCGTCTTGATCCCGAGAAGATCTTTCGTTATGGCTCCCACTCGTTCACCTGCCAGCAGGTCAGGGAAAGCCAGGAAATCTTTCGAAAACTTCTAATAAAAAATCAAGACCCCAGTCAATTAAATAAGATGCTCAAAAGGCATTTCCAGCTCTACAGGGCCGCCGGTCGCGTGGGCAACAATAAGATCCTTTTTACGGGCTACTTTGAGCCGGTATACGATGGGAGCCTCACCGCTGACGGGGTCTTCAAATATCCCATATACAAAAAGCCCGACGATCTCATTAGAATCAATCTATCTCCTTTTAGTAGCAAATTTAAAGGGGAAAGCATCTTCGCAAGGATCGAAGACAAGAAAATCCTGCCCTATTATTCAAGATACAATATAGAGGCTGATAAAGCGCTTAGGGGACGAAATCTGGAAATTGCCTGGCTAAAAAACCCGGTAGATGTTGCGTTTCTTCATATCCAGGGCTCCGGCCGTTTGAGACTGCCTGACGGAAACAGCATCCTGGTTGGCTACCAGGCAAAAAATGGCCGGCCATATCGCAGTATCGGACGGTACATGATAGACAAGGGCTTCCTTAAGAAAGAAAAAATTTCCATGCAGAGCATACGAAGCTATCTGTCCGAACATCCCGAAATTGTTGAGGACGTTCTTAACCACAATCCTTCTTATGTCTTCTTCCGGATGCTTGGAGATAATCCATTAGGGAATATCGGCGTTCCACTCACTCCCGGAAGATCCCTTGCCTTAGACAGAGACCTTTTCCCGAAAGGAGCCCTCTCCTTCATTTCATGCAAAAAGCCGGTTGTTAACGATCAAGGCGTGATCACAAAGTGGATTAAGTTCTCACGCTTTGTCTTGAACCAGGACACGGGGGGTGCAATCAGAGGGGCTGGAAGGGCCGACCTTTTTTGGGGAAGCGGCGCCTATGCCGAAGTGGCAGCAGGCCACATGCAGCATGACGGGGAGTTGTACATACTGATCAAAAAACCTCAGGCAGGCGATTCACTCTGATCGCTTCTCATTCTCATTTTTTGCATGAATATGACCACAGCGGACTTTGCTGGCCCCCCTTTATATTTTCCAAGAATTGAAAGGGCAAGGTTTGTAAAAAATCTCCCCGCCCCCGCTTTCTCCAACAGCGCACCTAAAAGCACAAACAGATAGACTATAGATGCGGATACTCCCAAAGGAATGCCGTAAATCCCCTCTGTTGAAAGGAAAATATTGCTGAGATATTTCCGGAGCGATACACCTTTAAAGGCAAGAATATCAGGCATGTGTGGCCCTAAGAAGGCATAAAGAGTAAAGAGGATGGCAATAACGGAAAGAGCCGGACCGATTACACGTCTTGCGGCTTCCAGGAGCAAGATCACGAGAACGATTCCTGCAACAAGATCTCTTGTTATCGGTACGCCCGCTCTCATGGCAATACCTTCATAGTCAAATATGAGATAAAGAGCGCTTAAAGCGCCCACCACGGCAAAAACATAATCGATAACAGATATGCGGTCCTTGACCGAGAGAAACCCGAGATTAATTTTGGGATTCTTTATGCAGGGATTTAATAGAAACAAAAGGGCCATTCCAAAGGCAAGATGGATCGCCCTTACTTTCGTGCTGTCAAGCACCAGGAAACCGGCAAGCGCTAATTGGAAAAGTGCCCAGGATATTGCGATCGTCGCAACAATATAATGCTCGTGGCGCTGCAAACTCCGTACATCGCCGACTTCAGCCTTAAGTGTCTCTTCCGCGGATTTCTGGTCCTTTATGAAAATCATTCGAGCTGCCGGTTGACGTTAAGCGAGTTTCGACTCGATCAGGGTATAAGTTTTGGATCAATATACTTTATAAGTCCCGCTTCTTTGTAATATTTCAGCGCTCCTTTATGAATAGGAGCGGAGAGGCCTTCGAGCATATTTTCCTTGGTTAGAACGGAATAAGCGGGATGCAGCTTTTTAAAACTCTCCAGATTATCAAACACCTCTTTGGTAACAGCATAGACAATCTTTACATCAAGATTCTTTGAAGCCACGAATGTGGCCTTTACACCAATGCTTTCCACATCGCCTTTATTTATAGCATTGGGATAGAACTTGCCGGGAATTATAGTCTTTGCGTAATAGGGATACTTTTTCAGTAACGCGTCTATTCCTTTTCCTCTTACTGGAACCACCCTTACCTTTATCCTGCCCGAAGTCGCCTCTTTGATATTCCCGTTAGGATGGCCTACAGTATAAAAAAAGGCGTCTATCTTTCCGTCCTGCAAGAGCCCGGGAGCCTCAACGGCCTTTACCTGTTCGGGAGTTATGCTGTTTAAATCGATTCCGAATGCAGAGAGCACATCTTTGGAGTTTTGAAGCTGTCCTGAACCGGGGTTCCCGATATTCACTTTTTTCCCTTTCAGATCATTAACTGATTTGACCCCGCTTTTATTCGACACGATAAGTGTTATGGACTCCGGGTGAATGGAAAAAACCGCCCTTAGATCTTTTTGCGGCCCGCTTTTTGACCATTCCGCCATGCCGTTATATGCCTGGTACTGCCTGTCAGACTGGGCAACGCCAAACTCGAGATCACCACTTAGAACCCCGTTTATGTTATAAACCGACCCTGCCGTCGATTCGACGGTTGCCTTAATATCATACTGCTTGAATCTTTTATTAATCATCCGGCTGATCGCGCCACCCGTAGGATAATAGACACCTGTTACTCCACCCGTCCCTATAGTAACGAATGTCTTGCCTGAAGCGACAGGGCAGATTCCAAAAACAAAGACAATAAGACTCAATAAAACGATTATCTTTTTCATAATTTCCTCCTTTGGCCAATTGATTTGTGTTTCTGATACCCCAATCGTGATGATCTCGTAAAAAGTCTCCATGACCGTCACTCCCGCGAAGGCGGGAGTCCACAAGTGGTTGATTTTCCTGGATTCCCGCCTTCGCGGGAATGACGAAAAAGGTTGTTTTCTGACTTTTTACAAGACTGTCAATCGTAACTTCTCAATAACTTCGGGTTGAGTTTATGCGTAAGGGTTTTATAAAAGGCTTACGCCTAAACTCCGAAAGGCCATATAAATATTGTTATTCGCTAAAAGGCTCAATCCGGTTATGAGTACCCGAACTTTTTGAGAAGTTACCCCTGTTCGAGTCAAAACTCGATTGGGTATTAATGGTTATTCGTTGTCTGTTATTAGATTTTATGTATTATATCAGGTGAGAACAGGGCATTTGAGCAGGCTGACGTCTGATCGCTGAATGCTTACTGAATACCTAATTTCTCCAAGGTATCCTTCAGGGCTTTAGGAGAGATTTTCTTGTCTTGAATCGCCTTTTGGATGGCTCTTACCGCCCGTTTGCCGCCTAAAATGCCCAGGGCCCTGGCGGCGCTTATTCGACCCCAGTATTTTTTGTCCGACTCCATCGCCTTGATAAGCGGACCGACTGCTCGTCGATCCCCAAGATTACTCAATGACTTGGCGGCATTGCGGCGCACGTCAACGTGGGGGTCATTTAAAAGGGCGGTGATAAGGGGTGCAACGGCCTTACTGCTCTTTGACATACCCAGTCTCCACGCCGTAATGGCACGTTCGTCTTCATCCTGATGTTCTTTCAGCCTGTGGATATCCCATGCTATCCAGTCAAAAGCAAGGCTGTCTTTACTCACGGTTACATCGAATTCCCTAAGGGCCACTACCGCGGCCTGCACAACGTCTCTGGTCACAGTCATGTTGTCTTCACCATGTTTCGCATGAATAACCACACCTTCATCTCTTAATGCCATTATCAGGGGCTCAATAGCACGCCTGTCACCCAGTTTTCCTAAGGATCGTGCGGCCTCTTTTCGGACAAAAATATTGGTATCGGATTCGAGTGTCCGGACCAACGTTGCAAACACACGCGGGTCGCCCGATAATGTAAGCCCTCGAACCATGCCGCCGCGCACAATCCATAATTTTTCCTTTTTCAGTCCGGCAATAAGAAAATCCACTGCCGCGGTTTGTCCCGTCCTCCCTAAGGTCTCAGCAGCGCCGGAGCGGACGGCATTATTACTGTCCTTTTGAGCCGCCTTAATAAGTGCGCGTATGGCCCGGGGTGATTTCATCTTCCCTAAATTCTGCGCCGCCTCTAACCGCTTGTGCAAATCAACGTTTTTGTCTCTCAGAATTTTTATATTATGCTCTAACGTTTTATCCGCAGCCACGGCCACCGGAACAGAAAAATATAATGGGGCCATTTCCAATAGGAAACAAATCAACAGGAAACCCAAATAACAGATAACCGTAATTCTTATCTTCTTGATCATGATGATATTTCTTCTAAGGGTCGTAAAATATTAAGGAGGATTATAAATATTTATATGGAAAACTTCGATAAGTCGGCCACTTCGAGAAAGAGCTTTGCCAGATGTTGCAAAAGCCCTACCCTGTTTTCTCTCAATGTGTCATCCTTAGTCATGATCTCAGCGCCATCAAAAAATTCGTCTACTGGCTTTCTGAGCCGGATCATCAGGTTCAACGCGTCATAGTACTCCTTATCCTTTATGCGTTGATCAACTCCGTCTTTCAGTCCCTGGTACTTCTCCCATAATTCTAATTCACAGGTTTCCCGAAGCAGGGATGGATTCACCTGGAAGGATTTTTTCTGCTTTTTGAGGATATTGCTGATCCGTTTAAAGGTTAACGCCAGATCATGAAATTCCTTCGACTCCAGGGCAAACCTGTTGAGTTGTTCTATCCTCGGACGTAGTTGATTGATTTCATCGAACTCAACAGAGATGACGGCCTCGATAAGGTCAGATTTATAACCCGACCTCAACATCATCTGCCTGTAACGCTCCCTGAAAAATCTTATTACCCTCTCAAACAACTCATCCGTATCAAACTCGATCTCTTCACGCAAGATCGCGAGGGCCTTGTTTACGAACTCCATCAGCGACAGGTCCCATGACAAGTCTTCAATTATCCGGATAATGGCAAGGGCGTGCCTGCGAAGTGCGAACGGATCAGCGCTTCCTGTGGGTTCCAACCCCACGGCAAAACATCCCGCGATGGTGTCAATACGGTCCGCTACCCCCACGACCGCCCCTATTACGGATTCAGGAAGCTGCCCTCCCGCCTTTTCAGGAAGATAGTGTTCTCTAATCGCCAAACAGACATCTTCCTTGTATCCCTCAATACGCGCGTACTCCTCCCCCATACAACCCTGGAGACTCGGAAACTCCGCGACCATCTGGGTGACAAGATCGCATTTGCACAATCCTGCCGCTGTTACTATATCATTGAGTTTATCCGGCGCCGCTATTCCTGCTAAATACTCAGCTAATTTCGTAAATCGCTGGACCTTAGCGTAGGAGGTGCCTAATTCAGCCTGATAGATAACATCTTTTAAGTCCTCAAGTCTCTCCTTAAGCGGTCGCTTTCGGTCCTCCTCAAAAAAGAAGGCCGCATCGGAAAGCCTGGCCCTGAGAACCCGCTCATGCCCCCTTTGGACCATGGACTCATCTCTGGCCACCGTATTGTTTACAGCCACGAAATTGCACATCAGTTTTCCTTCCTCATCGTGGACTGAAAAATACTTCTGATGCTCCTTCATTGCCGTAATGAGGACGGCTTCAGGAACCTTAAGAAATTTCTCGTCAAAACTGCCGCACACGGCAGAAGGATACTCTATTAGATTGGCTACTGTGGCCAGAAGCTCAGGATCATCAGCGGGCTTGCCCTTAACCCTTCGGGCGGCCTCTTCGGCCAGCTTTTGCACTAACTTCTCCCGTTCCTCCTGGGAGATGACAATAAAGTTCTCCTCCATTTTCTTGAAATGGTCCTTAACACCTGTGACCTCTTTTTCCCCGGGAGACATGAACCGGTGTCCCCTGGTGATATTCCCGCTTGTTACACCTGCCACTTCAAACGGGATCACCGTGCCATTGAAAAGGGCCACCACCCAGTGGATGGGCCGGACAAATGGAAAGGCCAGGCTGGCCCAGCGCATGGATTTCGGCCAGGGAATTTCAGCAATGAGTCGCGGCAATTCCCCGGCTAAGATATCTCTTACAGGTCTGCCGGGAACCAGTTGCTTGATGTATAGATACTCCCCTTTCGGTGTCTGTGTGAATCCCAGCTCTTCGACGGAAACACCCTGTTTTTCGGCAAACCCCAGGGCAGCCTTTGTGGGATTCCCCTGCCCATCATATGCCACGCTTTTGGGAGGGCCTGTGACCTCCCTGACAAGGTCTTCCTGTTTTTCGGCAATGCCGTTTCCAATCAAAATTAGTCGTCTCGGGGTTCCACAGGTTTGAAGGTCGCCGGCTATTTCAATCCGGTTTTCTTTAAGACATTCCCCTGCAAGCCGCTTCAGCTCCCCCAACCCGTTTTTCAGATAACCGGCAGGTATCTCTTCCGTTCCAATCTCCAATAATAGCTCATTAGACATATTTACTCTCTTGTTATTCGTTAATAATTATTTGCGAATCATCAATCGACAATCCTAAAGGATATCCCATTTCCTCTCTCTGTGCCAGATAGTTCTTGGCTGCGATACGCGCCAGATTCCTTATGCGATCAATATAATGTGTCCTCTCCGTCACGCTGATCGCCCCCCTGGCATCAAGGATATTAAAGACATGGGAGCATTTCAGGCAGTAATCATATGCCGGAAGTGTCAGCCCTTTCTCGTTTAGCTGAAGGGACTCCTCCTCATACATGCCAAACATCTTTAAGAGCATATCCACATCAGCCACCTCAAAATGATATACGGAGAACTCCCACTCCCCTTTCTTGTGAACGTCCCCGTAGCGTACCTTATCGTTCCACATGAGGTCATATACGTTTTCTTTCTCTTGAAGGTACATGGAGATTCTTTCTAACCCGTATGTTAATTCCACGGAAACAGGATCAAGCCGGATACTGCCCGCTAACTGGAAATACGTAAACTGGGTTATTTCCATGCCATCAAGCCATACCTCCCATCCGAGACCTGAAGCGCCTAATGTGGGCGACTCCCAGTCATCCTCGACAAATCGAATATCGTGATCTAAAGGATCAATCCCGAGGACTTTCAGGCTCTCAAGATAAATATCCTGTATGTCTATTGGGGAGGGTTTGATGATCACCTGGTACTGGTAGTAATGACCCAAACGGTTCGGGTTCTCTCCATATCTCCCGTCCGTGGGCCGCCTGGAAGGCTCCACATAGGCCACGGACCACGGTTCCGGCCCCAACACCCTTAAAAGTGTCGCCGGGTTGAAGGTTCCGGCCCCGACCTCCAGGTCATATGGCTGCTGTATCAGGCACCCGTAATCTGCCCAGAATTTTTCAAGGGCCATAATCAGTTCTTGAAAGTTCATAGCTCCCTCCCTCCTGAATAATCACGATGGCAAGTTACCACCCGAATATTGAGGTGTCAAGATACTCACAGGCATATAATCGGATTTATGACACCATACTGTCCTTTTCGGAAAACACATTCTTATTGACCATTTAGGCTCAACCAGGTAACAAAAAATACAGACTCCCGGGAATATTCTGCTGTCTTTACACGGCCCGCAAATTTTACTTGAGGTTACACGCGATGGTGATGTGGTCAACAAGTTCAGGCAAAAAGACATAGACCTGGTCCGGTATAATCACCTGCTGCCCAACGGCAATATTCTCCTCGTATGTTATGACAGGATCGTGGAGCTGTCACCTGAAATAAAAGTAGTATGGCAGGTTTCAAAGGCGGGCGTTAGCTGGGCGGACCTTCGGTCACGCCCGGGCATAGGTGGTCTTGCCGATCCAAGGGAACAGGGCTTCTATAAGGCAGAAAGGCTGCCCGCGAAAAAGTAAACCGGCCTTGATCAGGCCGAATACAAAATAGCCTATCGTTTTCAGGAGTCCGACTTCGTGTTTTTCATGAATAGATATCTTTAATACACTGCCTGTCTAAAGCCGCATAACCCATGCCCAGGGCACAATTACCTCAAATGGGGAGTCCTTTCCATGAAGGTATCGAGGGGACTCGTATTTGTCTTTGGGATTGAAAGCGGGGTTTTCAATAAAACCATGATCTGAAAAAAGTATCAAAAGGGTTCTTGGCGGGAGCTTTTTGAGACGAAAGAGCAGGTCAATTTCCAAATAACTGATTATGTTGGCAAAGAGATGGGTCAGCGGGCCTTTTTCGGTATGGATCTTCTCATCAATGCCAGTAGCTTTTAAGAGCTGGTCCTCATAATCCAGAGTGGGGTGAACCGTCCGGAATGCCTGCTCAAAACGGGCCATTTGGGCGCCGGTATTGGTAGGCTGGTTTGTCCAGAGGGAGCCTTCACGTACAAAACGAAAAATGTTCGGCCATTTGCCAAAGAAATCTGATTTGATTCGATCCCACAGGTCCCATCGCATGCCGTCCATAAGAACATAATAAACCTGCCTGTGGTCCGGGGCCCCGCGCTTCCTTGAAAGAATAGAGGGAATGTCCTGGATCATCATGGGCCGCTGCCCTTCACCTTTTTCCCAGACAGGAAGGGCGGACTGGTAAAACCCCCTGAAATCTTCCATTATCTCATTCAGCTTACCCATCACGTACTTTTCCTCCTTTTTCAAGAATGACGGGGCCCGGATATTGATCCGCTCTAATTGTCCATAAAGACCGGCGCAAAGAGACGGGATAATGGAGATGGTCTTGACAAAATGGGATTCCCACTTAGAGCAGGCCTCAGGCCCTGAATCCTTAGGAGTTTTCAGGAGTGAACTCTTTTTCTTGAAAAGTTCATATGTTTTAAGGGCTTCCAGCATCTCGCCTTTTCGCTCCCTGCACAGGGAACCCTCTTCAGGGATGGAATTCTTCGAGCTTATGAGTTCTTTAAAATCCGTTTTTTCCACTTCTCCATACAGGAGTCGTTCAAATGCCTCCTTTAGAACAAGATGAAAAATAGATTCTCTTTCAAAGATCAAAGAAGGGGAATAAGAAGATAAGGCAGACCACAGCTCCTGAACAAAAGGCGCATTTTCCTCAATCTCTGAGACCAGGGTTTCAAAAAGCCCTGCTTCTTCAGAACGGAGAAATCGCGCCAATTCAGTGAGGTGCATTACCCATCGTTCGTTTTCCGTTTGCGACCCCCTTTCCAAAAAAGGGAAGAACTCAAGGATTTTTTGAACAGGAATATCATACTGGTCGGCCCAATATGACGTTATCACGGCCCTGACAAACTGGTCGTGACCGACTTCCCTGTAAAGGGAGGCAAAGTGACTGAACTGTTCCTCTAAAATGCCTATAAACGCATTTTTTGTCTGGTCGGCAGCCCTTGTTTCGCCCTTTCCTATAAAATGCAGGAATGTATCCTCGGAAATGGTCTCCTGTTTGAGCCAGTCCTCAAGGATCTTTCGGGTCTGGGTCACGGTATATTTTCGATGGACAAGGCTCTGGTACAACCTGTCAAGATCCCTTTTAACTACAACCACCTTGCCGCGAAATGCCTCATTGATATTTCTGATCACATCAGGCGTAACCATCCGATCTAACTGATCAAAAAAAGCTTCATCATGTAAGGACAGATCCAGGATTTGCCGGATGGCATCAGATTCCTTTTTCTTTCCAACAAGGTCCAGGCCCTCTAAAAAAGGCACTATTTTTTCCTGGATAGCAGGGGCCTTGAGGGCCTCTAAGGTCTCTATGACCCCCTGATCAATGGCCTTTTCAAGTTCTTTAAGAGGTGTGAACAGGGTGCTTTCACCGAATTGAAATCCGCAGGAGCAGGACGGCTGCCCTTGCAGATAGTCTTGCGGAGGTTGAAGACAGCGATGAAGGAGGACGGAGGAAATACCCTGATCTATTGATCGCCGGTTGTGTTCAACCGAGATCATGTCTAATTGATCAAGACGTGCAATCAGCCTGTAGCGGTCGGAATGGGTCAGTTGTTCATACTGTTTGAACTGGTCCCCTCCCCTGGCCCTCTGATGGGCGCTTACGTATGCCTTTGTGTAGACTTCCTGAAAACCCTGAAACCTGTCAAAAAGTTCTTCAATGGCTTGAGGAGTCAGGGACGCCGGTTTCTCCTGAAAGTACATGAGTATTTCTGCTCGACCCTGCCTCAGGGGTCTATAATCTTCCTGAACATAACCTTCCTGGATGCCGCTTTCCATGGCATAAGGCCCCTGCACATAAGGTTCTTCATCAGGGATATGGAGTTTTTTATCTGTTAAGTATTGGTAGATGAACAATGCACGTTCAGCATGCCTCAAAAAACCCTGGATTTCCTCGATGGCCTTTAGCTTCTTTTCTAAGAAAGGTTCTTTCTCGGCTGCGTTTATAAACCGTTCCAGACCTTCCTTTGAGGCGAGGCTTACCTTGACCTCATCCCACTGGGCCTTCAGGTCGGAAATATCCCCCAACACCTTTTTAAAAGGCATGTTTTTAAATGCCTCGAATGGCGCGGCCCATTCGGTTCTGGATCTCAGCGCCTCAAGGTCTTCCAGGGCAGAGGGCTTTTTGCCCTTGATTTCGGCCCACAACTCTTCCTGGGAGGCTAAAGTGACAGGCATATCCCTGAATTTTCGCGGAATCAAAGGGTGCCTGCTCATAGCCTGCCGTGCATTTTCTCCTAAGATCTCTCCTTTACCCAGGGCAGTGATTCCCTTGAGCCCGCTTCGCGCAAGATCATCCGGGCCTTTCCGGTTCATGCCCCTGTATGCAACTACGTGCCCTGAGAAGAGTAAAGCAAGCACTAAGATTTCAAAATGCGGCATCAGCAGGCCGTATTTGCCCTTACGAAAACTCCAGTACATCTCTTCCAGGGGTACGGTTTCCCTCTGCGCCATTTGCTCAAAAAAGTACCGGGCCAGTTCATTATTTTTGGGGTTTACCTGGAGCTGGTACTGATTACCCTTTTTCTTTACAAGGCCCATGGGTTTCAGGAGTTTATCTAATACATCGCGTATCCCGAACTTTGAACGTTCATCTACTAAGAGTACCCCGCTTGATAAAAAATCCTTGAGCATGTCCTTGAGAATACCCGGTGCCAGGGCATCCATAAACGGCTGAATACGGCTGTGCCCGGGGAAACGGCGTTCTAACAACGGCCGGACAAATTCTATTATAAATTTCTCCTGGCTTAAGTATCCAAAACGAGAAAGGTCAACCCTGTTTTCGTCCCATAACAGGACACCGTGAAAATAGAGTTTCAAAAAGTGTTCTGCAAGCCTGTTCTTTTGCTTATCTATAAAGGCGCTTAAAAACTCTGCTCCCTGCTTTCCACCCTCCTTTGATTCGTTGTTTGTTCCTTCTTGAAGCAGTATTGCGGCCAAAAATTCCTTGAGCCAGTTGATATCTCCTTCAAATACACCCGGGATCCAGAAAAGGAACATACCCTGATGGTGTTCGCGGGTTTCCGGGAGAAGGGTATCCTTTACATGCCGGTATTGCTCATCATGGTTATGGGTAGTCCCTACCAGTACAAAAAAATCCTCTTCGCCTCTTGCCCACTGCCTTGAAAGCCCTTCTAATTCATCAACGGATAATTCATCTAACTGGCGGAGCAACAGAATTCCTCCCCGTTGTGTGTGCTGCCATCTAAGGGTGATCCTCTGCCTGCCCGCGTCTACCCATCCCCCTAAGGGGAGATACGGGGAATCCACCATCGCAGCAGTTTTCCAGAAGAGCCTCCGGTCTTCGGCAAAGAATTCGGATGCCATATGCCGGACCCTTCTGCGCGTTATCCCTGCTATATCGGCCTTCAAGTCAATAAAATAGTGGTTATTCAGGGGGTCGTCCCGTGTTTCAACGCGAATATATGATCCCTCTTTGGCAAAGCGGTCTAAGATGTCAAACAGGAACTGGTAATTGATCCCGGTCTCTAAGGGGGTAATCGCAAAGAGGACCATCTCTGCCATATGACGAACCGTATACTTGTATTTTGAAGGCGAGATGGCAAAAAGGACCAGCAGCTTCATGACCACAAGGGCAATTCTTTTCTGGTCAGGGTCTTTAAAAAGGTCAGGGATCTCATCCTGGCTGGCCTCAAATACCCTTTGCACATAGACCTGGGTCTCAGAGCGCTCGCGTATGCGATCTAAGAAATGGTCAAAGATAACCTCAGGGGTGAGCAGTTCATGTGCGGGTCTGTCAAGCCATGATGGTATATGCCTCTCAGGGTCTCCCTTGAGCCTGAAATGGATAAAATCAACGACGCCACGGTGCTCTGAGAAGAGGGGTTTTAAACTGTCCAGAAGTGAGGAAGTAGCCGGATGAACAGGGTAAAGCCTGACAAACCGTTCTCGTGTTACAGGGAAGTTCGGAAAAAAAGATTTCAGGTCGTCAAATACTTTCCCTATGCTGACCTCTGCCCCTTCTTTGTGCCGGATCAACCGCTCAGAGACTAATTCCTCAATATGGGCGCGGCCCAAAGAGAGGCGGATGCGGTACCGGTCTTTGATCTTATTGAAGGTATCCTGGTGTATCTCTCCGGTCTCTTCGATCCATTCCTGTAAAGAGGCTACCACCCAGAAGGGAAATGATCGTGCCTCTTCGCCTAAGTATTGTAAAAAACGGATATCTTCATTATAGGCGCGCGCGTCACTTTTGGAGCGTAAAAACTCCGAGAGTTCGTCAATCAAAAGGACCATGCCGGAAAAGCCCCTGTCATTTAAAACAGCTTTAAGCTTTGAAAAGGTCTCGTGTCGCGTTTCCGTACCACCAAAACTATCCATTGCTTCATCACCAATCTGGCTCAATATGCTGCGAAGGACAATATCCTCTAAGAATTCAGAGCCCCGGTGTTGCACAAGGGATATTTCTACGGCCAGGAAACGATATTTTTCGAGTTCATGCTTAAGATCAGTTAATGAAGGGGCCTGTGAGAGGATAGATTTCCATGAACGGGGATGCTTGATAAGAATGCTGAGCATGCTTAGAAAATGGGACTTTCCAGAGCCGAAATGCCCTTTTAGAAAAATCCCCCTTCCCTCATTTCCGGTAATGCTGGTAAGAACCGCCTCCAGGTTGCTCTGAACCTCTGAGGTGAGCACAAAGGTCTCAACGATCATCCGGCGAAGATTGGAGTCCTTTAGATCTTCTAACTGTATAACGGTCCTGATATCCGGTATTTCCACCAGGTCATTGATTTTCAGGGATTCGTTTTCGTTTTCCGGAGTCAATACGTTCGTCCTTCCTTGCAGAATCTTTCCATAAGATTTATCTCCGATAAATCAATCAACATTTCAAGAAAAAAATTCATAACACCTTTGATACTTACCGTATATTCTCAATAACCAGGGGCTTTCTGTGCAATACCCCCAGCCCGCCATCCATAGCACTACGGCGGACAGGCCGAATGCTTAATTTCCATTTCTTAAGTGTTTTTCATTGGACATTGGTTATTGATCATTGGAAATTGTATATTTTTGTTCTCTGTCTCTTCGTTCTCTTGGTGTTCTTCGTGGTAAAAAATTATACTCCGAAATATTGAGCTGTTACGCCATATCATCCTTAATACCGGCCAATAGTCCCAAAAAAGCCTTCCCGTACTTCCTCAATGTGACCTCTCCCACTCCCACAATACGAAGGAGTTCTTCAGGCGTTTTCGGGAGTATCCTTGCCATTTCTCGAAGAGTCCGATCATGAAAGATGCAGTAAGACGGAAGCCTTTCCTCCCTGGCAAGACGCATACGCAATTCACGGAGCCTGTCAAAGACCTCCATTTCAGACGCTTGAAGCGCTCGATATTCCGTCCGGGTTTGCTTTTGCTCTAAAACTGCTGGGGAGAGACTCACCACTTCATTCCCTGCCATAACACGATATCCCCGATCCGTGAGTTTTAAAATCTGGTAGTTTTTTTCTCCCATGGGTGCATGGCGCGAAACAATACATCCCCTGACAATAAGTTCTCTTATCCAGTCCTGCACCTGAACCTGTGTGTAATCCGAAAGGAGCCCGTATGTGGATAGATGCTGAAGCCGGAACTGGAAGAGCATACGTTCCTTAGACCCCGTAAGGACCCTGGCAGCCATGCCAGCGCCGAAGCGTTCATTTAAACGGGCCACGCCGCTTAATACCTTAATGGCCAGGACCGGGTCGGCCCCGGTATCATGAGAATCGGACCGGCTAACGCTCCCCTTACAGCGGTCACAGGCGTCGCATTTATCTCCTTTCATGGTTTCCCCGAAGTAACGAAGCAAAAAGCTGCGGCGACACCCCTCTGTAGTGGCATAGTCTATCATCTGATCCAGTTTTGCCAACTCATATGCCTTGCGGACCTTAAGGGCCTGGAAATCAATCTCAAGCTTTTCGGGTTTTACGCGCCTGATGATCCGGAGTCCCCGGCCGCGAAAAGGAGGAATGTATGCAATTCCTCCACCGGCCTCCATCTGCGAAAAGCATCTCCTCAGCGCATCCATAGAGAGACCTGTTCGCTTAGCCAGTTCGGCAGGGAGAAACTGGATCCCGTTTGTGAGCTGATCTTCTCCGTAAAACTCTTTAAGACCTTGAAGAAGCTTTTTCATGTTTACGGCCCTTGATGGAAGCGCATTGATAAGCATTTGAAGTCCTTTTTGTAGATATAGCTCTGCCTGGTTATCGTAACGATGAAGCCTTTTGACTGCTGCCGCGTCTTCTAAGATCTTGATGCATGAGGCCACTGTCAGATCCGGGGTTCTCTCCTGCCCCATCATCCCGATTTCACGATAGGTCAACCACAGGAGGTCTTCGGGACGCTGCCGAAGGTGATTATAAATCTGAAATACCGTTTCGCGAGGTGGATAACGCGAATTAATAAAAAATTCCTGAAGCATCCTGTCAGATGGGGCGTAAAGGAGCAAACATGTTGCGGGATCATCGTCCCTGCCGGCACGGCCACCCTCCTGGTAATATGCCTCTATACTTCCAGGGAAGGTGTGATGGATGACCATTCTAATATCCGAGCGGTCTATTCCCATTCCAAAGGCGTTGGTAGCCACCACCAGATTAGTGCGGCCTTCCATGAAGTCTTCCTGGACCCGGATTCTCTCGACCTCATCCATTCCCGCGTGATATCCTTCAGCTCTCAGATTGGCTTTATGAAGCTTTTTGACGGTGTTCTCCACACCCTTTCTTGTTCCGGTATAGACAATGGCAGCGCCGGACAGGTCAGTAAGACGTTCACCCATTACTGCTGTTTTTTCCTTTTCATTGGCGCACAGCGTCACCTCCCAGTAGAGATTGCGTCGATCAAACCCGGTAACAAAAATCCTGGGCGCACTCAGGTTAAGGTGTTGAACAATATCTGCCCGGACCTTTTCCGTGGCCGTGGCAGTAAGGGCTATGATCTGAGGCCTGCCGAGATTGTGAATTGCCTGGCTGATCCTTAAATAATCAGGCCTGAAATCGTGTCCCCACTGGGAGATGCAATGGGCTTCATCCACGGCCACCATGGAAATTGTGTTTTTTTTGAGCGCCTCCATGAATCGCTGGTTTCTCAGCCTTTCCGGCGAAGCGTACACAAGCCTGAGCTTTCCCTGGGCAATCATATTGAGGGTCTCTTCCTGCTCCTTATGCCCCATAAGACTGTGAACCGCGTCAACGGGCAGGTCCAGAACACGAAGCGAGTCCACCTGATCTTTCATCAGGGCAATGAGCGGGGAAATGACTATGGTAATCCCGGGCCTGATAAATGCAGGGACCTGGTAGCAAAGGGATTTTCCCCCGCCGGTGGGCATTAGCACTAACGTGTCCGAGCCCTCAACCACCGATTCTAAAATTTCTTCCTGCCCGGGCCTGAACTCACGAAAGCCAAACACCCTTTCCATGAAAGAAAGGGCCTTCTCCATAGGTTATACCTGTGCCTGATTGTCAATTATCTCCAGTCTCATTCGCATGGACCTGTTTCTTGATCCTGTTCAGCGTTCCAATAAGCTTCACGTTACGAGGTTGCTCTTCTATTATTTCTTCTAACAGAGACATAAATCCTTTGAGATCCTTCGTGATCCTGTATATCTTTTCAAGTGTTGTTTTGACAATGTAGTCACCCGGCCTCCTTCGGAATGCATCGCCTAATGTCTGGATTGCCTTCTCATAGTCCTTGAGACGATAATAACAGAATCCCTCCAGCTTTAAATAAAAGACGTTGTTTGGGTCCAGATGCAAAGCTGTACGGAATTCGGCAGCAGCTTCTTTTAATTTCCCTGCTTCCTTGAGCTTTTGACCTAAAAGCCCGTGGAGTTGGGGATCGTCCTTTCTCGAAGGAAGGTTTACCACTGCCTTTAATTCATTGATCACCTTCTCGTCCGGCCACTTCTTTCCCTTCAACCTGTAGATTTCTTTACGGACAAAGCTATCTTCCGGATCCAGTTCATATAACTTTTCATATATCGTAAGTGCCTGGTCCCAGTGTTCCATCCTGCCAAGTACAAGCGCCTTTTCCTTTAAAAAAGACAGGTTCTGTCTTTCGCTTATTAAAACGGAATCTAAGGTTTCCAGGGCCTCTCCATAGCGTTCCATCTTCCGAAGGGTCTTTGCCACACGCAGTATCAGATATGGTCTTTGATCTTTTTGAGAGGCATGATGAAAACACTGGAGGGCCTGTTCAAACCTGTTTTCTTTAAAAAATACCTCTCCGAGGATATATCGAGCCTGGGGATATTGCGGATCTAAGGAAAGTATCGCTTCTGCCATGATCCTGGCTTCAGTAAGCCTGTCTTGCCTCAGATAGGTTTCGGCCAAGCTCGACTTGAGCAGGAAATTGCCAGGGTCCTCATCAAGGGCACCCTTCAACTCCTCCTCGGCCTCCTGATATTTTCCCTTTTTTCTGAGTTCAATAGCCCTCTTCCACTTATTCAGAGAAAAATCACTTATATTTACATCCCGACTATCTTTCTTTGCCATTGTGAGATTCCCTTTTGTGTATTTTTAAAAGACACAATAGGACTTTCTTATAGCACAGCTTTACGATTTTTCAAATTTATCATATTCCATAATTGACGGCCTCGTAAAAAGTTGAATTTTCTTGTTTATCTGGATTCCCGCCGTAGTTTATCCCGCACTTGATGCGGGGCGGGAATGACGATAAAGCATTTAATATCAAGGAGATATGATAGCCGTCATGTCCGCGAAGGCGGGAATCCAGGCGTTTAACTGACTTTTTACGAGTTCATCATAATTACCCCGAAGAAATTTCTCATACGTTTACATTCTAAAAAATTTATATTAAAATTGATAGTTTCGTAAAAAGTCATTTCACCTGTCATTGCGAGGAGCGAAGCGACGAAGCAATCTCCTGATTTCAAGCTGTTACAGCCAATGAGATTGCTTCGCTACGCTCGCAATGACGTACTTTTCGACTTTTTACGAGACCGTCAAAATTGAATTACTCAATTTATCCCCTTAAATCATTTGTCCTCTGCCCTCAAAGGGAGTGTTATGACCAACACCATTGATTACCATCTGGCCAGGGAAAAAATGGTGAAAAACCAGCTCATGCCCCGGGGCATCAACGATCCGCGTGTGCTGGAAGTAATGGGAAAAATTCCCAGGGATCGCTTTGTTGAAGAGGCCCTTTTGGGTGAGGCATACAATGATCATCCCCTGCCCATAGGCCATAAACAAACCATATCCCAGCCATATATAGTGGCCCTCATGACCCAGGCATTGGAGCTCACCGGCGAAGAAAATACGCTTGAGATCGGTACCGGCAGTGGTTATCAAACCGCTATTCTGGCCGGGTTATCAGAAAAGGTATATACAATTGAAAGGGTCAGGCCGTTGCTGGTCAAGGCAAGAAACATCTTAGCTGAATTGGGGTACAATAATATCATGTTCAAGGCCTTTGATGGTACCCTCGGCTGGAAGGAATATGAGCCCTATGATGCCATTATGGTAACGGCCGGCGCACCAAAGACTCCCCAGCCCCTTCTCGACCAGCTTGTTGAAGGTGGAAGGCTTGTTATTCCCGTAGGAAATAAATTCAGCCAGGAATTGATTAAGGTGACTAAAAAAAAGGGAAACTTTATCCAGAAAAATTTGGGAGGCTGCCGCTTTGTGGATCTGGTAGGCGTCCACGGCTGGAAGGATTAGACCCTCTTCTATTTTTCACAAAATTATTCAAATTTTTCAAACAGAGCGAGCATCTCCTCCTTCAAGTCATCTGGAACCGAAGAAAGTTTTTCTTTGGGGAGGATAATAAACTCGCCGGTACTCTTCACAAGCAACCTACCTTTCTCATTCCGTATATCCGCCCTCGCCCTTATCTTTGGGGGTTCTGATTCGTCCATCAACATGCCTCGTACCGTTAACGGGGTTCCCACTAATACCGGATTTACGTATTTTACCTCCATTTTCCGAGTTACAAAAAAGACCTTCTTAAAATAGATAATCGTCCATGACATGACCTCATCAAGAAGGGTCGATATGATACCCCCGTGTGCCATATTCTGCCATCCCTCATGATATTTCCCTAAAGTAATCTCGGAACACACTGAATCACCGGAACGGTAGAACTGAAGATTCAGGCCGATGGGATTTGCCGTCCCGCACGCAAAGCAGTTATGCCCTTCAAGTTTTTCAATCGCAACCCTCTCATCTTCTGACATGCACCCCTCCATTTTTAGTTGAGTAGTTTAGTAGTTAACAACTCAACCACTCAACCATTCAGCTACTTAACCAAATTCTACCAACATAGTAAACCACGTCATCTCATGGTCCCATTCGCGGAGAACCCGTAGATGGTTTTCTTGCAAACGTGCCCTGACTTCCCGGGCCTGGCTTCTCATCAGTCCTGAAAGAATAAGCCTGTCATTGTCCCGGAAAATTCTTCTTTTTAATAAAGATTGGATAACCTCATAGTGTATATTGGCGATTACCAGGTCTGCCGGTTCATCAGCCAGAGCTTCCGCGGGTTCCTCAACCACCACAATAATCTTTCCGAGATCATTAAGCCTGACATTTTCAATCGTTGTTTTCACACAAAGCGGATTTAGATCGGCAGCCAGAACCCTTTCCGCTCCGAGAAATGCCGCGGCTAAGGCCAGGACGCCGGTTCCTGTGCCTATATCCAGAACTCTCGAAAACGGCATCATCCTGTAAGCACACATAAGCGCCTTCAGACAATCCCTTGTCGTCGGGTGAAGACCATTGCCAAAAACTACTCCCGGGTCCAGTATAATCTTAATCGCCTCTTTCCCGGGATATATCTCTACCCACGGCGGGGCAATCACAAAATTCTCAACCTCTATTCGATCCAGCCCCCCGCCCTGCCACTGCTCATAAGTGAATTGATAGTCATCCATCAATTCAAGGTCCGGACGTGATTTCAGCAGAAGGGATATTGCCTTTTCCGAAGGTGTTGAGAAAAACAGAAATGAACTGTCCTCTTCCACCCAGTTCCCTAAAAAAGCATCCCCAAATACGCCCTCATCGTCCTCCCGTAGGCGCCCTTTGAGAAGATAGATATAAAGATCCCGGTACGGCCAGGATTCACCCGATTTTTTTTCCCCGACGGCTTTCCTGTTTTCAACCTTTGCCATTTCAGATCTTTTCCTTCTTCAAAACTATATCCTATTCATTGTCCATACTAAAAATCAAGCGGACTTTTGGCCTTTTTCTTTGTCCGCATCGTAAAAGATGGGCGTCATATCTTCATTCTTCACAGATTGCAGTCATTTGCCAGGGCCTAAGACAATAGCCTTTCAGGGAAATGTGAAGAATGAAGACCCTAAAATCTGCAATGGATAGCTTTAGCCGGATTTCCTCGATTTTCCGCTCTCCCGGCAAGATCAAGCACCCGATTCACTGTCTTGGCTTCCGCGCCCTTCCCAATCCCAATAGGCGGGACCCTCATTTTTAGCCAGCCAGTTGCCTCCACAATCCCGCCTCAGGCGGGAAGGTTGATTTCGGATTGACACACAAGGCAAAATCTGTCTATACTCCCTCCCGAAAAAGCGACTTCTTATCAACTTCGCAACAAAAAAGAACCTGCGTATAATGAAAATCAAAAACATGGGACGCCTCCAGGATTATGATGGTCAGAGATTTGTTGATTTTAAATCACTCATAGACGGTGGCATAATAGCTCAATGGTTATTAGTACCTAAAGCCAGAAAGAAAGAGGATCTCGTTGTCGCTCAAACAACCTACAAGGGTCAGGAATACAAAGCAAACAGAATCCCTACTGATGAAGAATATGATGACCTGCTCTTTGGATGGATGATAGAAGCAGGAGTTACCAGCAATTCCGTTATTTACGTTAAAGACGGTGTTACCGTTGGCATAGGAACGGGAGAACAGGACCGCGTAGGTGTCGCAGAAATAGCACGAGACAAGGCATACCGCAAGCTGGCCGACAAAATATGCTGGCAAAGTAACAAGACGCCTTATAACAACCTTACAGATGATGTAGAAAAAGCGGATATCGACAGGGGGGGTAGCCAAACAAAAAGGCGGCCTCATAGGAAGCTGTATGGTTTCAGATGCCTTCTTCCCGTTCAGGGACGGCATAGACGTGGGCCTTAAAGAAGGCGTTACGGCGGTCATCCAGCCAGGCGGTTCAGAACGTGATTTCGAAAGCATCGAAGCATGCAATGAAGTTAATGCCGTTAGGGTAAACACAGGTCAGCGTAGCTTTAAACATTAATAAATAATGCAGTATAGCTCCCTACCAATTATACAAAGCCTCTGGATTGGCAAAGAATTGTCAAACATGGAAAAATTATGCATCAATTCTTTTCTCCAAAACGGACACCCTTTTCACTTATATGTTTATGATGAAATAAAAGGCGTGCCCGAAAAGACTATCCTTAAGGATGCTGGCCAGATATTGCCATCAAACGCAATTTTTAAATACAAAGATTACGACTCATACGCATGCTTCTCCACCCTTTTTAGATATAAATTGCTTTTCGAGAAAGGATCTTACTGGGTTGACACCGATACTATATGTCTTAAACCATTTAAAGCAAAGTCAGAGTATGTTTTCTCAAGTGAATATATTCAGTCCTCTGAAATAAGAAATGTATCACGCACCAAAAGGGCAAATGTAGGAATAATGAAAGCACCTCCAGGTTCCGACATAATGGAACACTGCTACAAAAAATCCAGCGCAGCAGACAAGGAAACATTAAAATGGGGAGAGAATGGCCCCCTATTAGTCGAAGCTGCTATTCAAGAATTCCACCTGCAAGAGTACGTAACTCATCCTTATTCTTTTTGCCCAATCAACTGGTGGGAAGCTCAAAATTCAATATCTTCTTCCTTTTTAATAAACATAAAGGAAAAAACAAAAATTCTCATCGGTAAATCTCAAGCCGTACACCTCTGGAACGAAATATGGCGCAGAAACAATATTGATAAAAATGCAACCTTTCCAACAAACTGCATCTACGAACAACTCAAAAAACGCTACCTTAAATAAAAAGGCTGATGCAATTTCTTGCACCAGCCCTTTAAATCAAAACTTCAGGTTTCAGCTCTCAGCCTTCAGCCCTCTCAAGTTCCCATTTCCCAGGATGCCAAATACTCTTTCTGCTGAGGAGTAAGTGTATCGATCTTAATACCCATAGCCTTCAGCTCCAGCCTGGCTATTTCCTTATCCAATATCTCGGGAACACAATAAACCCTACTGTTGCATAAACAACATGGTTAACATTATTAAAAACCCCTAAACTACAGTGTTTCGTCCCGTTGTCACCCCGCCCGCAGAACGCCAAGGCTTTAGTCCCGTCCTTTTGTGGTCGGGGTTACGGTCGGGATGTCGTACCACTAAGTCCCGCCGCTCGCGAAGGGAATCGGCGAAACTAAGTGGTGCCACGGGCTTGCCCGTAGGGCTCCACAGGCATTGCAGGAATTCACCACATGTGCATTCGAGCAAGGCCCGTCAAATCACCATGTTGTTTACCCGAAGGGAAAGTCCCGCCATGGCGGGACTTCACCCTTGACGCCTCAGATCTCCCCGCTGAGACGGGATCTACGAGCAGCACCCTCGACTTTTGCAACGTTAGGGTTAACTTTACGTTAACTGATTGAATTTTAATTGAAGAATCGGTTAATCTGGTAGCCGGGTAATGGATGTACACCCACAGTTCTTTGACAGATAGAAAGAAAAGGCAAAGGGGGCAAACCTACACATCGGAAAGAAATTCGTTATAGGAGAATCAGGAGTGACTCAGGCTAATCAACGGATCGGCAAAAATGCTGGAAAAGATTAAACGCTAAGAAAAACTTCAAAATGATAGTAGAGATGAAAATCACTTTGTCAATTGTGCAGGGTTGCCCCTTTTCAAAGGATGGAGCGCATTTCTATTAACAAATAACCTATAACCTGTAACCTGTAACCAACAACCTTTTATTGCGCTATTTCGCTCAATTAGGGTGTAAAATACTACCTGCTTCCCATTTTAATCAGTGACGGGTCGTAATCTTCCACCTTCTCATAACCCAAGAGATTTAAGAGGGTGGCAGCCACGTTGGAAAGCGCAGGTCTTTCAAGGTCTGCCATCTCGTATTCCCCATTGTATGCGGGATCGTAAATGGCAAAAGGAACAGGGTTGAGGGTGTGGGCGGTTTTGACTTCTCTTTTTCCATTCCTGTCAATCGTGAACATCTCATCTGAATTGCCGTGATCCGCGGTAACCACGGCAATACCATTAAGGGCTTCAATTACCACAAGGAGTTCGCCGACACACCGGTCTACTGTTTCCATTGCGATAATCGCGGCCTCCATGACTCCGGTGTGTCCTACCATATCACCGTTCGCAAAATTCAGGCGGCCAAACCGGAACGCTTCACTTTTAAGCATCTCAATGGCGCTTTCCTTTATTTCCTCGGCCTTCATCTTTGGGGCCTTATCAAACATAATCCTGTCTGAGGGGATCTCCACATATTTCTCTAAGGTTTCATCTATATATCCCGAACGATTACCATTCCAGAAATAGGTCACATGGCCAAATTTCTGGGTCTCTGAGATCGCAAAGCTCCTTACTTTTTCCGCACAGAGATATTCACTTACGGTACGATCTATGTCCGGAGGCCGTACAAGAAAATCAGGCGGCACATGGGTATCGCCATCATACTCCATCATCCCCGCAAAGAAGATATCCGGCAGGGGGCCACGATCAAATTCAGCAAGAGACTCTTCGGTAAAGGCCCTGGATACCTCTATGGCCCGGTCTCCCCTGAAATTGAAATCAATCACCGCGTCCCCATCTACAATGGGGCCTTTCGGGCGGCCATCAGGATCTACAATCACAAATGCATCCATGTACTGGTCTGTTATATCCGGATCATCTTTATAATAGGTCTTAACCGCCTCTTCTGCCGAGTGAAAATGGCGTGCCTTCCCGAGGACATGCGCATCCCATCCCCGTTTAACAATATCCCAATCCGCATTGTAACGATCCATGGTCACCTTCATCCGGCCACCACCGGAAGCTATACAATAGTCCAGTCCCTTTACATCCGAAATTTCCCTCAGTCTTTTCTCTGCCGGCACAATATAATCCAGCGCTGATCTTTCACCCACGTCCCTTCCGTCAAGCAGGGCGTGGACACGCACCCGTTTGAGCTTTAATTCAGCACATTTGTCGATCAACCGGTACAGGTGTTCGATGTGGGAATGGACATTCCCGTCGGACAACAGACCGATAAAATGGACGGTCCCGTTTTGTCTTCCTCGCTGGACGATTCTATCCCATACATCCGTGTCAAAGATCCGGCCCGTTTCAATGGCCCTGTTGACCAGACTTGCTCCCTGCTCAAACACACGGCCAGCACCTAAGGTGTTATGTCCCACTTCACTATTGCCCATATCATTATCCGTTGGCAATCCAACGGCAAGACCGTGGGCCTGGAGCTGGCAATAAAGCCTGGAACCCACGAGGCGGTCAAGGTTAGGCGTTTTTGCGAGATACACGGCATTGCCTTCATACGCCTTGCCGATGCCTACACCATCCATAATGATGAACAGCAAAGGTCCATTTCTGCCTGAAAATGCTTTTAGTTTTTCAAGTTTAAGCAACGACATATGAGTTCTCTTTTTAGGCGGATTTCTCCGGCTCAGAGTCTTCCGCTTTAGGTGTGGGAGGAAAAAGAATTCTAAAGATCGTTCCTCCCGAATTGTAACAGTCTTCGGCCTTCGAGCAAAACGAGCACTCACGAATATTTCCAGGGCAGATATCACTCTCCCTGGGAATAAAACCGCACCTCGAAGACTGCATATCTATCTTAAATCCAAACCGCTCTGAAAAAATCTTCATGCGCAGCAAATCCGCCCCTTTACCCCCGGCGTTGAAATCAAAAGGTCTTTTTGAAGAATAGTCCATCGTATCCTGGGTTATAAAAAACCCCTCAAAAATGCGCCTTTGATTTTCTTCTGTAATTCCAACTCCATAGTCATGTACAACCAGTTCAGTTTGGTTCCCTTTCCCCCGGACAATTACCTCTATCTTCCCCTCATCGGGCGTGTTTTCAATGGCGTTTTTAATAAGGCCATCTATTACTTTTTTAAGAGGTTCCGGCGGCATATATACAGGATTTGTATACCCAATCCGGCTTATGATATTTACCTGGCGATGGGAGAACTCCGGTTCAAGGGCCTTAAGCCTTAGCTTTACATATTCATCTAAAGCGATTTCTTCCGGGACGCTGACTTTGGGGCGGAATAATTCATCAATGCGCTTTCGTATACGTTCAACTATTTTGCCTTCTCCTACCTCTTCAGCAACAAGCGCCTCTAATTCATCCGCACATTCATCCAATAATAAGGAAACGAGATAATGCACATCATAGTGCTTTTCCCGCATTATATCTTCCACCTGATATTGCATCTCTAATATGCGCGTAAGGTTTCGCTGCGCCCTCTCAATTGTAGATTCCCATGTCTCCTTTGGCACGGTCTGGAGCCTCTTTCCCAGGATGTTCAGTGAGGCACTAAGAACCGAAATCGGCGTCCTCAATTCATGGGAAAGGTGGTTTATAACTTTGTCCTTGGCCCGGTTAAGGCTTGTTACCTCATTATAGGCTTCCTTCAACTCATCCGAAAACCTCACATTTTCAATGGAAAGGGCCACTGTGCCGGCGATCATGCTCAGGAGTTCGACGTCCGTATTATCGAAAGACCCCATCTTCTTATTCATTGCGCACAGGACCCCTATGATTCTGTCCTTGCTTCTAAGCGGTACTTCCAACATATTCAGCGTCCTGAATCCTGCCTGGGTATCAACCACGGAATAGAAATTGGGGTCTTTGAGTGTATCCGCGATAATAACGGCCTCACCGGTGTGGACTACCTTGCCGGTAACGCCTTTGTCCGCAGGGAAGCGAATTTCTTTCATCCGTTTTTCAGCCGCGGAATCGTCATGTGCCGCAGCCTTAAAGAAAAATTCATTCTTCTCTTCGTCTAAGAGTATAACCAGCGCACCTTCAACCCCTAAAAGGTCCTTGATCTCGCCGCTGACGTAGTCTAATAGCTCCTCTAATGAGGGATATTCAGGTAGGGCCAGACTTGTCCTGAGCAGGGCCTCATTATTTCGTGAGATCCTCTTTTCATGTGTGATATCCCTTAAGATTACCAGCTCACCGGATGGCTTATCTCCGGTTTCAGAATAAACGGCAGCGCTGAAAACCACGTCAAGGATGCGGCCATCCCTGGTCAGCCTCTGCATTTCTTTGCCTATTATGACCTTTTCCTTAAAAAACCTCTTGATATCTTCACTGGTTTCCCGCTCCAGACCCGGAGGGACATAAGGAATCTTTTTACCCGTCAATTCCTTAAGGGACCAGCCGAATGTTTCTGTAAAGGCTGGGTTCAGATACATGACATATCCATCCAAGGTAAACAACACCATAGGGTATGGGACAAAATCAAGGAGGGTTCTGTAGCGTCTTTCCGAATCGCGAAGGGCCTCCTGTGTCTTGAATTTTTCCGTAATATCTCGGGCAATACCACGAAAACCGATCTTTTCGCCTTCCCTGTTTTTAATCAGATTGGCTGAAAGCTCAACAATCTTGTGATTACCCTCTTTGTCTATGATCTCCCAGAGCAACTCGGAAATGCCCTGTCCGGTTTCATACATTCTGGCAAATGTATCAACCACATTGATAGCCTGCCCTTCATCCATAAATTGGGTGAAATTCTGGAACTGGATCTCCTCTCTCGGGTAGCCAAAAATGCTGCACAGAGAATTGTTGAAATACAGGAAATTGCCATGGATATCCACCTCATACACGCCTTCTTTAATGTTATCTACAAAGGCCTGATAACGCTCATCTGACAGGGTCTCACATGCAGCCAACATATTTTCCTTGATGGGACCTGTTTTTTGTTCAGAATCATTCTGCGTGTTTTGTTTCAAATGCCTTTCGCTCTTTTCTGGTGTATTTTTATCCTTCATATGGATCGAACTCCGGCGGTATGTCTTTGATTTCCGCCCCTCCCTTCGCTGGGGCAAGCTCTACGCGGGAATCCATTAGAATAGTATGCAAAGGTACTTACCCCGGTTTATTGAGCAGATACTTTTAATAATATAGCACAACTATAGCATTGTCATTATAATTCTGGAATATTAAAACCAAATAAAACAGTTGACCATTGACTATTTATGCATGATTATTTAGTTGAAAATTGATTGGTTTGCGTCTCTCGCCAGAGTGGGTTTTTAACATTTGGCTGAATAAAGGACTGCCGCGGATGACAAATTCAACGAGAATACCTAAAGTGACCATCACCAGGCTTTCTATATATTACAGGCAGCTGGAACTTCTGGAATTTGACGGTTATCGCATGGCCTCTTCAGAAAAGCTGGCCTGGTTATGCCAGGTAAACCCGGCCCAGGTGAGAAAAGATCTTGGTTACTTTGGAGAATTCGGTGTTCGTGGAGTGGGATACGATGTGATAGAACTGCAGGCCCATATCAAAAAAAACTTAGCTATCAACCGCGACTGGAATGTTGGTATTGTAGGAATCGGAAATCTGGGCTCAGCCCTGCTCCAGCATCAAAACCTCCCCATAAGGAGATTTAAATGTGTGGCCGCTTTTGACAATGATCACAACAAGATCGGTGAATTTACATCCACAAATTTAATGATCAGGGATATCAGGGAATTGAATGAGACTGTTAAGAAATTAAATATAGAAATTGGTGTTATCACTACACCTCCCTCGGCAGCACAAGGAGTGGCATACCTGCTATTGAACGCCCGGGTAAAAGCTGTCCTGAATTTTTCATCTGCCAGGATTCGCGTTCCTGAAAGCTGTTTGGTTGAAAACATAGACTTTACTGCAAAACTTGATATCCTTACATATAAACTAAGTAATTCTTAAATTTAAAAGAGGAGGATATGTCCATGAAAAGGCTTTGGAAGGCTATGCTGTTACCATTTTTCCTTTTTGCCTTCTGGGGAAATCCGGTACTGGCAGAAGAGGTCAAAGGCCCTAAAATAGTTTTAAAAGAGCTGTTATTTGATTTCGGCCATGTAAAAGAAGGAAAAACCATCGAACATACATTTAAAGTGCTCAACCAGGGAGATCAAACCCTTGAAATAAAGCAGGTCAAAGCCGGTTGAGGTTGCTCTGTTGCCCTTTTTGACAGGGCCATTCCCCCGGGAGGGGAAGGAAAAATAAAACTCAGGATCCGGACCAGGGGATACCACGGTACTATCCAGAAGACTGCCAGGGTATTTACCAATGACCCTGCCAAAAAAGTGGTCAGAATAGGGATAAAGGCACGTATCAAAAGCTATATATATCTGTCCGCCCACTCGGTCTATTTATATGGAAGGGAACAGCAAACCATCTCCAGAACAGTCCAGGTCAGAGCCGAACTGGATAAACCTTTGAAACTGAAACCAATCCGGTTTGATCTCGCCGGAAAAGTAAGGTATCGTATAGATGAAATAGAAAAGGGAAAGAGATTCCGGATCCGCTTCACCGTTGTCCCCGGTCCCCCCCAGAATTATTACGGCTTACTAAAGCTGAAGACGAATTATGCTGAAAAACCGGAAATTCTCCTGCGAATAAGAGGACGGATCCTAAAAAAAAGTTGATCGTGAAGATGGTAGGTCCAATGGAATCCTTTATTAAGTGCAATAAGATGGTTAAGATCTTTACCGACGGTGCGTGCTGTGGCAATCCAGGCCCAGGTGGTTACGGGGCCATATTGAAATACGGGCAGGAAATCAAAGAGATTTCAGGATGTGAATCCGAGACCACCAACAACCGGATGGAAATGATGGCTGTCATTGAGGCATTGGGCCAGATCAAAAGACCCTGCAAGATAAGGGTCTTCACTGATTCAAATTACGTAGTAAAGGGCATGACAGAATGGATACAGGGATGGATAAAAAGGAACTGGCTAAATGCTCAGAAACAACCGGTTAAAAACAGGGACCTGTGGGAAGATCTTTTGAGGCTCTCAGCAGCGCATAAAATTCAGTGGCAATGGATTAAGGGCCATAGCGGCCATCCTGAAAACGAACGTTGCGACCAGATAGCCAGAGACGCAATAAAGAATTGTCTGGAACAGTAATAGAGGAAATATGGAAAAGGCATGGCTCCAGGCCCTTTCAACAATGACCTATGGGATATATGTTCTCACTTCATTCTACAAAAAGGAAATCAACGGGATGATTGCATCCTGGGTGTCACAGATCTCATATTCCCCTCCCATGATCATGGCCGCAATCCATCCTAACCGCTACTCTCATCTTCTGATTGAAAAAAGCGGCTGCTTTGCCTTAAACATCTTATCGCGAGATCAAATTTCTCTTTTGAGCCGGTTTAAGGGGCCCGCCCCTGCATCCAAATTTGACTCCATTAATTGGGTGAGAGGGATTCTGGGCTGTCCTATTCTGGAGTCATGTATAGCTTATATGGAATGTGAGGTAACATGCTCATACCAACCGGGTAATCACACGCTGTTTATAGGACAAGTTAAAGGCGCACAGGTTTTTTCTAAGGATACGCCTTTGAGCACTCTTGATTATGAAGGAGTATACCTTGGGAAAGAGTAGGATATCAGGCATTATTCACGTGGGGTTTTTATATAGCATGTGCCGCGTTACTCATTTCTTGACCATTAAGGAGAAGAGTGGTATTTTATCATGTATTGAACAAATACCTAAATACCTTTAAAGAACCCAATTTTCATTGTCTATCTTACTATTTATCTGGAGAAAGATATGAAATGTCCAAAATGCGGTTACGTAAGTTTCGATCATAATGACATCTGCCCAAAATGCAGCAAGAGTATTGGCGCTGAAAGGGACAGGCTGGACCTTCCATCATACAGGCCAACTCCCCCCTTCCTTCTCGGGTCGCTGACAGGGCAATCCAGGGATGCAGATGCGACAGATCTCATGTCGACTCCCGAAGGAACCCAGATCCTGGATCAGGAATTCGAGTTCAGTGATGAAGGATTGGAGTTCGACTCCGAAGAATTAGAGACAGTAGAAGCTCCTGAACCCTCTTTTGATGATACCTACAGGCTTGAAGTGCAACCTGAAACTGCACCTGAAGAAAAAACTCAGGACGTGCCAGAACTGGCTGAAGAAATACAGGAAGTGGATTTGTCCATAACTGGAGATGATGAGGCGGAAACCATAAATCTTGATGATCTCGCAATTGATGATTCTGAATCCGGGTTCAGTCCGGATGAACCTGAGCCCTCAAGCACGGATGAAACTGTTCTTGACCCAGGCCTGTCCCTTTCTGAAGATACCGGCACTGGTGGGACATCCGCAATGGAATCACCTGAAATGGACTTCGAGGACACAATAACTCTTGACGATCTGACAGAGGCTGAACCGCAAGACACACCCGGGGAACAGGAAATTGAGGGACCGGTTGAGATGGATGAAACAATGCCCCTTGATATCGACGACTATACACAGGATGAACCGGAAATTACGCTTGAAGAACAAGAAATAGATATTCCGATTGAGATGGACGGGTTAGCGCCACTGGACCTTGACGACCAAACGCAGGGCGAACAGGACATTGAAATACCAATTGAGATGGACGAAACAGTTTCTCTGGACATCGATGACCAGATGCAGGATGAACCGGAGATCGTGCTTGAAGAAGAGGGAGGCGAGGAACCTGTTGATCTGGATAAAACAGTCGCCTTAAATCTTGAAAGCCTTATGCAGGGGGACGCGGGGGACATGCTCAGCGAGCAAGAAATTGAAATACCGGTTGAACCCGATATTTCAATTCCAATCATTGAAAACGGCGTTGGAGGCGTTGAGGAACCCGGGCTTTTAACCCTCGACGATCTTGAGGCCAGCGAATTTGCTGGTGAGCCTGCAAGCATAGAAGATACAGCAAAAACGAGCAGGTTTGATCAAGAGATTGACATAGATCTCGAGGAGGATACCTTATCTACGGAAGATATTTCTATATCTGATGAGACCATATCCAGTGATGAAGATTTTCCTCTGGACCTTGATGCCCTTGAACTCGAGCTTGAACTTGAGCCTGAAAAATAATAATTCCAGCCCTGATATCAGGTATGTACCAATTTGATCTTGACCTGAATATATTCTCCAATTATTATGACTTTTAATTCCTGCCGAGATAGCTCAGCCGGTAGAGCAGGGGACTGAAAATCCCCGTGTCCCCAGTTCAACTCTGGGTCTCGGCACCATAAAAACTCAATTTTTGAAGGGGGTCAGGTTGTTTTCGCCGGCCCCCTTTCTCTTTGCCGGTGCCGCAGAGACGCTCAGACCAGGGGATAAGGGGGAAAGCCGCTTGAAGTGTACAGACCCCGGTTTTAGTCAAAGCATAAGAATTCCGCTCCTAAACATGGTGCCTTCAAATGTGTAGCCAGTTGTCTACCTGAAGATCAGTAATCCGCCTGAAATGGCTTTCATTGTTGGTAACTACGCCCATTTGGTTTTGCTAACCTAAAATTGACCCACCTAAAGGGCAAACGCTAACCCAAAATTGACCCACCCGAAGCTGACTTCTGGTAAAAGGTATTTGACACGTCAAAACCACTTGCCGGAGGTGAAAGGAGTATGCTTACAGTGG
>JAUWMR010000022.1 GCA_030613055.1 Desulfobacteraceae bacterium | reverse complement strand
AGACCCATTAATATAATGCATTACTTTACCTATGTTTGCATTCGGAGTCTCAATAATCATGAACTTCTCCTGGGCACCTTCCAGATACTCCTTAAACTTCCCATAATCTGTTTTTGTAAAATAGATCTCCCTTCGCTCATTCCCTCGTGCAGTTAAATGATAGAATGCCCCCTCATATTCAATTCGTAATGGTCTTGCCATAACGAGCACACGCCTCAGTTAGTTTTGTCCTTTTTCAAGGGCTGACCCCGTTCCATCTTTTCGTACTCCGCTTCTCCATCGTTAGGCGTAAGCTGAAGGGCAGACCTCGAGTCCTAAATTATGGGCATCCCCACACTTGGTAATACATTTCCGTTGTACAAGTTGCTTGACAGTTAATATAATCGCCCCAATCTGCTTCATACCAAGGAACATCGGTTAAGGTTCCTGGTGGATCTACGCCATACGTAAGGCATGGAGTACAATGATAAACAGGATCACAACCCTGGTAAGTCCAGTAAAGTTCACATTTGCCTTTCATAACATCATCACAGTAACCATCCATGGCTGACATAGCTTTTAGTGTATGATATTGTCTATATATCCCAAATATTTTAGGGACAGGATAGCTAGTACCGGCATATCCTGGCACCATACATCCTGGAATTTTATCAGCTAACCATATACCTGTTGTACATCTTACATAACCTTTATCGCTTTCTCCGAAGCTGTCTGTAATGGTTATAGTAGCCGAGCCGCAGGCAGTACCATCAGCTCCAAGCGTGTTAAATAGTGTTACTGTTTCATCATCGGACAAATCAAATCCATTTCCCTCTACCGACCATGTAAAAGGCGGTCTGCATCCAAAAATGCGTATTGTTTCCTCACTGCTCGGTTCAATTGTCTCAGGGTTGTTTGGACTATAGGTGAGGAACCATCCTTCGGGATATGTTACATTTGCTGTGACAGTCTGAACCTCGCAAGCCATCGATTTAACCCCTATCAGATGTAAACAGATAATCAAAATCAAAACCAGAAAGCCTATTTCATATCTCTTTCTTTTCATCATACGATCTCCTCCAAATGTGTTGAGTTGGTCTTTTCTATCAAATCACATTTTTTCAAAGCTCAAACCGACTTCAATTCATTCAAGAATGAAGACCGGACTCTGTTGTCTTGATTTATTATTTAGCCGATACTCGATGTTTGATCATAATTTTTCATCGGTTGTCAAAGAACGGAAAGGAAAACGCTGTTGCTGTCTTATACTTGGATTAAAAAGTTATTTACTTATTTACGGACGTCCCTGTTTTCAATAGTCAAGGTTTGACCTTGGTTTTTCTATTTTTTCTTTATTTTTTTCAAAAGTGGTGAACTCCCTTCCTTTGCTTTTTAATATAACCAAACATTATTGCACATATAATAACGACAGAGAGTGATGCCAAAACAAGACCGAATTGATTTTCAAATATACCTATAAATATCCCACCCATACCTCCTAATAAGCCACTGATAATAAAGATGTAAATTATTATCCTATACTTCACTACTATATCCAAATTAGGCGGCATAACTCCTCCACAGATTATATTACGATAAAATGAATTTATTCACATTGACTGCTTTCACTCTCATCAAACAGTTTTGAATTATCAATCATTCTTTCGATAAGAGCGCATGGATCGTCTCCCAACAGATAGGCAATGGCTACAAAGGCTGACAGATCAACAGCAGTACCCAATAATATAGTGGGAGCTGTGGGCACCATTTGAAAAGCCCCGCCCAAACCATATACTGTTACAGCTCCAGCGGCTAATTTCCTATACCAAGAAACATCCGCAACCCAAATATCGATCCCTGTTGTAATGGCAGCACTTACCTCCATAGAAATCTGATAAACTGGATGAGGTATCGGAACAATATCAAGTAGCTGAACAGCAGTCCTTATTGCGGAGTCCTCGGGACGTTTAAATGCCTTCTTTATTTCATCCCAGTCTATTAGACCTAAAGGATCAATTAATAATATAGGATTATTTTGAACATACGGATAGAGGTTTATCCCACCAACCAACCCAATCGGATCTGCTCTCAAATACCTCCCCGTCTTTGGATTATAGTAACGGTGGTAGTTGTAATGGAGACCGGTCTCCTGGTCATAATATTGGCCGGGCAACCTGATGTTATTCACCACAGAAGAATTGGGATTTGTGGTAGCTTCACCAAAGGGCTTGTAGTATGCCTCCCAGACCACAGTACCGGTATCATCTGTCATAAGTAGCGGACTGCCTAAACGATCATTGAGGTAATAATACATGGCACCACTGCTTACTTCCACCATTGCAGTACGAATCTTGCCCATGTACAGGTACTCTTTTGTCATGGCGCCGTCCGGCTCGCTCTCTGCTATCAACTTGCCGTTTAAGTCATAGTGGTAAATTGTGGTGACTCCACTTGATGCCTTGACCACTCTTTGGCCTGATCCATTATAGGTGTATTCTCCGAGTACCGTCGAGTCTTCTTCTACCCGTATGAGCCGGTTGTTCTGGTTGTAACTGAGAACCTTATCTCCTATGCCAGTGATATTTCCGTTTTCATCATAGGTATACGTCACAGTATCACCAGGATCGGTGATTGTATCCAGTTTATTAGTTCCAGGGAGGTATGAATAGTTCTCTGTGTCATCATTCACCGTCCGGGTCACCCTGTTACCCACCATATCATAAGTATAACCGATGGTTCCGTACATACCTTCGGCATTAATCAGGCGATTCAGGGCATCGTAAGTGAATGTCTGGTTGTACCATGGAGTGTTAGTTCCCACTATACTTGTAAGATTACTGTTTCCATCATAGTTAAAGGTGCGCTCCATCTGCTCACCAGGATTGGCTACTGTGACACAGCCACACTCCCCGGAAACGTTATCGACCTCCCCGCCGGAACCAGTACTTATACCCTTTGGACTTCCAAATGGGTTATATGTCATGTTGCTTATTAGGGTGACGGTGTTTCCATCATACGTGGTAGCTAAATCCTTCATCCTTCCCATGGTGTCACGGGTATAATCCATGCTCCTTCCTGAAGGATACGTCACATTCATCACCCTGTTACCAGGAGAATAGGTAGTTCCTACGGTATAGCTGTGGCTATATACGTCACTGGTCTTGCCCGTGAGCCTTCCCCTTGCATCATATGCAAATGTCATTATCCCTGATGGATCAGTTATGCCGGTGCGTCTTCCCATACCGTTAACACCTGCATCATAGGTATAGGAAATATCCTGGGCTGAATCAGGAAAATGGATAGCCATTATCCTGTTAAGGATGTCATAGGTATACGTAACCGTGATCCCTTTTGCATCGGTCTTTTCAACGGGATTTCCCGCTTCATCGTAGACATGGGTCACAGTGCCTGTGTCAGGTGAACTTGTGGAGACCACCCTGCCCATGTCATCGTAGTTGTATATGGTCTGGTGTCCTTCCGCATCGGAAACAGATACCAGGTTGCCATGTGTATCATACCCGTAGGAGCTAACGGCATTTCCAGGTTGTGTTACCGTGGTAAGCCGGTTGAGGGGATCGTAATCATACATGGTAGTATTGCCCTCGTTATCGATCACGGAAGCGATGTTCCCGTCATTGTCATACCCGTACCCTGTAAAGGTATCATCTGCCCTGATCTCCTTAAAAAGCTTGCCCGGCATGTCAGGTTGCTGAAAATCCCATCTTTTCCTGTAGGTACGGGTGCCTGATGCCGCATGCTTGCTCATCTCTATCTTGTTTCCCTGGGCATCATACTGATAGGCGATATAGTCTCCTTCCATATCCGTGATCCTTGTCAGTCTACCATAGTCCGTATCATAGTCAAAGGACCTGGTTATACTATCAGGATCGGTTACGGATTGTGGTTGACCGGCAGTATTATAAGCAATAGTGGTCGAGCTTGAATCAGCATTATTGGTAATGGTGGTAATCCTGCCCCTCCCATCATAGGAAAATCCCTTTGATTGACCGTTTACATCGGTGATAAGACCTACCTTTCCTGAGGCATCATAGCCTGAAAAAGTGGTGCTGCCAATAAGGGGTCTTGTGAGAGAAAGAAGATTTCCTGTTGTCCCATCATATGAAAAATTTGTAATATCAGTATTTCCGGGCTTTGGCCCGTCAATAGAAATCACCTGGCCTTTGGCATTATACGTCAATGTTGTGACATGCTCATACGATATAACACCCCCTGCGCTGTTTTTGGTAAAACCCTGTTCCACGATCCGGGAAAGCAATGCAGCGGGGTTTTCATTAGGGGTTGTATTGTAGTCAGTGTCATAATCCCATATGGTCACCTTGTTCCCCCCACCAAGGACACTGACCTCGGTGCGGGTCAGGGGTACATTGATCTCCGGGTGGAATGTATATGTGATTATCCTCTGCTCGGGCGTGCCAGATGCAAGTCTCACAGTTCCGGGATTGCCCCTGTCATCATAGTCCTGGTACCGGTTTATTGTGCCTCCTTTATATTCAACCTCAATAAGCCGCATTTCTGTATCATAAACCCACCTGATGGCATTATTGTCGCTGTAAGGCGCTCCTGCAATGCCTGACATGGCAGTCACCCTTTTACGGCCGTCTATACTGTTCAGGGTATAGCTCCGCAAAGTACCGTAGGCATCTGTCACACCCACCTGGCTTTCACTCACATAGCTGATATTGACCCCACTGCCCCGGACGTTGAAATTATTGACACACCGGTCCTGACTGTCATAGGCCCATGTATTTAATAGATGGTCTGCCTTATCCAGCTTCTCCGTGAGGTTGTGGATATCATTTGGATCATTATAGGTATAGCCAAACCCTGATCCCTCCGCGTAGGTTACGCTGGTAAGATTTCCATTTGTGTCATACCCGTAACTCACCCAGATCCCCGACGGCACTGCCGCTGTCACAGGACCGGATATGCTCTCCAGCCTGCTGTCCGCATTGTAGTTAAAGGTCAGGGTGCGGCCGCTTGTTGCATCCGTAACCGTCTGCGGTCTCTCCTGTGCATCATAGGCGAGGTTCAAGCGGTTTCCCTTTTCATCGTCAATCCAGGAAAGTTGACCGGTAGCTGAAAAACCATACTTTGTCCCGTTCAGGCGATACCAGACATACTCGCCCGACTCCAACTTCACATGACTCCGCTCCTTGAACGCGCCGGCGTACTCACCGGGCGCACCCTCCAGGAAGTAGCGGGCCCGGCCCGTGCTATCCACGACCTTCAGGTAGGTGACGCCGTTGTGGTTGAACGAGGGGTCCAGGGCCGCCCCGTAAATGTGGGACCAGCCATAGCCCAAAAACCCTGTAGTACCGGACCGGCTATTGTACACGGCCTGGAAGGCCAGGCCCAGCCTGTGGGGGGAGGGGAACCTGAGGTCGGTGCGGCTATCCAGGGCGTTTCCGTTCAGCACCCGGACGGTCTCTCCCACAAGTCCTCCGCCGCCCTGCTGCTCATCCGTGTCAAGCCCGTAATCTACATCTTCAGGAGAGGTAATGACCGTCACTATGGCAGAATCCGTGGCCGTGCCGCCGGGACCCGTGGCCGTGATGGTGTAGGTAGTAGTCTCTGTGGGTGATACTGAAGTTGAACCGTTTACAGGCACGCTGCCAATACCCTGATCAATGGTGGCAGAATCGGCATTGGTTGATGTCCAGGTGAGGATAGATGATTCCCCTGTCATGACAGTTTCAGGGTTTGCTGATATACTCACCGTTGGTAGGGGATGGGTCACAGTAACGGTCACCGAGTCAGTAGCCGTGCCGCCGGGACCTGTTGCCGTGATGGTATACGTAGTAGTCTCTGCGGGTGATATTGTGGTTGAACCGTTTACAGGAACGCTACCAATACCGGGTTCTATGACGCATGAATTGGCATCAGTGGAAGACCACGTAAGCGTAGAAGACCCGCCTGTCTGGATAGTCTCAGGATTAGCGCTTATGCTGACCATGGGTTCGGTCGTATCATAGGTATAGGCATTGGCATCTGTTGTCTGGCCAAAGGATGTCTGTACTGTTATATCCACGGTCAGGGTGGATTCTGCCGGTTTTTCAGGCGCACTCATACTGATCCGGCGCGTATGGTGATATTGCATATTGGTTGCTTCTACGTCTTCAAAATAGACCCGGGTATCAGGCGTGAAGAATGAGCCCGTGATAGCTACCCTGTTTCCACCAGAGGGAGGGCCATGATTCGGGCTTACCTTGCTTATTTGAGGGCCATAGACCGCGTAGATATAGCCGTCATCTAATGTGGCTGAGCCGTCTTTTGTTGTGATAGTCACATCACACGGCCCTTCTGTGCCGGGAGATGTCAAAAACCGTGCTGCCCCGCTGTGATAAAATTTATGAAGCTTTGCCTTGATACCTCCCAATCTCAGTTCAATATCCTTTGAAAAGTTGTTTCCATAAACCGTTACATATGTGCCCCCGTATACAAAGCCCTGTGCAGGGATGATGGTATTTATAGCAGGCGGGTCATTAGTATATCTGAACGCGTCCGTAAGGGTTGTGGAACCATCCTCATCAGATACGGTGATGTCCACTGTTCCTGAAGAAGATACAGAAGGTGTAATTATCCTTATCTTTTTGTCATTGTAATATCTCTGTAGATTGACCGGTTCATTGCCAAAGAGGCTAATCATGTCCCTGGAAAAGTTTTCCCCTACGATAGTGACCAGGGTGCCCCCTGACACAGGTCCTTTGGCAGGGATTATATAGCGGATATAGGGCACGCCTTCCGGGGTCTCGGGTGGCATTTCACCTAAATATTCATATCCCTTTTCAAGGATTGATGAACCTCTCGGGTTTTCAACGATCACGTCTACCTTACCCTCCTCGTGGGCAAGGGTCTTTATGCGCAAGCGGTCTGAATGATAGAAGCGATCTATGGGGTGGACCACATTATCAAGCCTTACGATGGTGTCCTCTGTAAAATTAGCCCCATAGATATAAAGCCTCTGGTTGCCCGAGGTTAATCCTTTAAGCGGATACACCCTGATGATGGTGGGTTTTTCTTGTGTAAATACAAAGCCGTTATCTAAAATACCCTCTCCCTCATCCGTATTGACATGAACATCCACGGCACAGGGTGCGGCCACTGCCACGGTCTTGAGCCTGAGCGCATTTGAATTGCGTACATTTATTTCCTCCTGCTCTGTCTCACCAAAACATACTGTAGTGCCGCTTTCCTTGAAGTTCCTGCCCCTTATCGTCACATAGGTGTTTCCCTCAATCACACCGTTATTGGGCCAGAGATAACTAATAACAGGAATTGTATCCAGATACGTAAAGCCGCTATGGTTGATTACCGAGCCATTCTCTGTAGTGGCCGTCACATTCACAAGACCGGGATCATGTGCAGATGTCCTGACCCTTACAAGGGAACTGTTCCTGAACCTTGTAATTGTGGCGGGGGAACCTCCAAAATCCACTGTCATATCTTCCGTGAAATTGCTTCCCCATATCCAGGTGCTTGATCCCCCGTCAGGGAATCCCTTGTTGGGTGATATGGTGGTGATCTCAGGCGGTGATGCCGTGTAGGTGTAAAGACCATCCACACTCGTCGTGCCTGCATGGGATATAACGCTTACGGAAACTGGTTCCGGTACTTCATGGGATGTGGTCATGACCCTGACACAGTTGGAATCAATTATCTGCTGGCCCCCTCCGGGATATGTGAATGTCTGAAGCTCTGAAGGAGAGCCCCCAAAGTCCCATGTGTCTGTTGCCCTGAAATTCCTGCCCCATATTCTGATTAGGGTCCCGCCCTGGATAATCCCTTCTTCAGGCAAGATCCTCGTGATAACAGGCGGGTCATTTTGAAAGGTATAGGCCCCGGATAATACATCCGTTCCATGAATATTTGTCACGGTGACATCCACGGCGCCCGCGCTGTGGGGAGGGGTAAAGCATTTCATCCGGCGGGAGTGATAAAACCGGCGCACAATAGATTCCCCGTCACCGAATGTCACAGTCATGTCAGATGTAAAATGGCTGCCATAGAAATGGATAGAGGTGTTTCCCTCTGTAACACCATTATCCAGGTTGATCCTGTTTAAAGCGGGGGTTGTGTTTTGAAAGGTAAAGGCGGACGGCAGGACACCTGTCCCTTCAGAATTGGTGGCGCTTACATCCACAGGGCCTTCCTGTAGATGTTCAACAGTAAGGATATATACCCTGGTAGGATCTATAAACCGCTTGAATATGACACGCTCATTGTCAAACTGAAATACCGTGTCTTTTGTAAAACCCGTTCCCAAAATACCAACATAGCTTGCACCTTCCGTGGGCCCATCAGTGATGGTAAGGGCCGTGATGGCCGGAGCTTCGGCAAATAGCGAGTTGGGGATAAGGAGGAGGATGGATAATATGGATAACCTGAACAGCTTTTTCATGGAAATCCCTTTCCTGTATTATTTTTTGGGGAGCCACAGACCCACACAGATACACACTGACATTTAGTTTTGTCTGTGTCGGTCTGTGTGTGTCTGTGGCTATACTATTCTTTCTTTGTTAGTTGTTCCATCAAGGCATTGGCATCGGGACTATCGATGTCCTTCAATGCCTGGGCAATAAGCACCCTTGATGATTGCGTGGTTGCCTCATACATCTTCTTGAATTCTTTAACCGCGCTCGTCTCCTTTATCCTGCCAAGGGCTATAATGGCGCTGTCCCTTAAATCAGGATCAGAACTCTTGAGATAGGATATGAACTGACCGGAGCTTTTACTGTCTCCCGCACTGGCCAGGGAAAGAACGATCTGGGATTGTACAAAGCCTTCCCGCCCGTATGAGAGTTCCTTTCTTAAGAATTGCCTGGATGTATCATCCCCGATATACCCTAATGCCTCGTAGCCTGACATGCGCACATCCTCATCTGCCCCCGCATGTGTGCAGATATGGATTATGTTATCAACGGATGCCCCGTCAGCCCTTAACCCGGCAATGCGTATTGCGCTCATAAGTCTTTCTTTTCCCGTTCCGCTTTGATCAGACAGGTCAAGAAACCCGTCTTCAAGCATCAGTCTTATCTTGTTTGCGATCTTTTTGTCCTTGCTTGCGCCAAGCACGTGTTCAATACGGTTGCGCTCCACCACGGACAGTTCCGGATCTGCAAGACGGTTTATAAGTGCGCTCACCTTTTCCTTTGCCTTATCCGCTGTTACTTTCCGGCTTGATCTTTCGGAAGCTGGCATGTCTCTGGCCTTAAGATCAGTTGGCCCGGTATGCCTGATCTCAGGTAAGGAAGGCTTCCCGGTCAACGCCGTGTCTCTTTTAACAGGTGCTTTTGTTTTCAGGGCCTTTGTTGTGGTAACAGGAGCCCTTTTAGTTACAGTTATATACACAATGATACAGGCCGTAAGGATAATGGCCCCTATTACAAGCCCTGTCTTTATACGATGCTTCATGTTCTCTTCTCCTTGTTAATCACATACTCAAAAGGACAGGCAGTCTTAATTTGGATATGATTCTTGCCGTGCATTCGTCATCTCTTGTCTGGGATAAAGGCAGCCCTTTATGGATGACTCAAATGCCGTTTCCCTTTACTTGTCTACAACATACGTGCCAGAACCTCATTTAAGGCAAGAAAAACCCCGGTTTAGATGGATAACTCCATCACGTTGTCTCCGGATACCCTTATTTTATGTACGTTTCAGGGGTGCATGATATGATGAATCAATGAAAAATTATTTGAGAATTGCGTGAAGGCAGGTGGTTTTTTAGAAGTGAAAAAAGATGACCATGCACAAAATATTGTGCATCGTGCACAATTTTCTGTGCATTATTTCTATTTTTTACTTGACAGGAGAATATAGGATTGTCCCCTATATCCGTTCAAAGGTAAGAGACGCAAGGGATGGAAGGAAGACGCCAGGAAAATGAGGAGAGGTAAACGAAGGTGATGAATCAAACAGATGAGTTGATGCCAGAGTTATCATCGAGCGCCAAGATTAAGAAGATGTCCTGCCTATTCGGAATAGATTATACCTTCTACCTTTTCATACACTAATTCGGTTGGCGTTTTCCCTGTTTCCTTTGCTTCCTCGAGGAGTTTTCTAAAGTTAGTGCGGCACGGCAGTTCAATTTTCGGTTTTAACTGTTCCTCAGTCGCCTCCTCCTGTAACTGCCATAACACAGAGGCAGCTATGACGCCACCAGTATTGTGTGCCCAACCAACAACAAAGAGAATGCCGATATCAGCAATCTTTTTTGCCAGCTCTATCTCGTCCTTTTTACATGTTACCTTAAGCTGGTTATTGGCCGCACCAATTATAATTTTGAACTTGAACTGACGTAGCCTATCCTCGTTTATGATACCACCCATAGCACAAGGAGAAAAAATGTCTGCATTTACTGTGTATATATCATCCGGCGCCACACATTCGGCTAAATCTGAGCCGTACTTCTGCTGCAGTTTATGCACCTTGGACGAGTCTATGTCGGCGACCACAAGCCTGGCACCATCATTGAGAAGATACTCGGCTAATGGGTAGCCAACGTGGCCTAACCCCTGAATTGCTATCCTTTTAGTCGAAAGGTCTTTACCGCCATATAAGAAATCACATGCCTCTTTTATTGCCAGGAACTCCCCGTAGGCAGTAGGAGTTCCGGTTGAAACCAGGGGGCTCTTTGTGCCGCCAATAAAGTTCCGTGTATACTTTTTGCGTATAACATCCACCATCTCCTCATCAAGTCCCATGTCGGCCCCTGCAAAATTCCGGCACCTATCAACTACATAGCTAAGAAAGCCCATAGTCTCAAAATCGTCTAATTGAACTGGATCGCATTGGATTACAGTCTTGCAGCCGCCGTAAGGTATGGAAGCTATTATATTTTTATATGTCATTGCTCTGGAGAGATTAAGGCCATCCATAATAACATCTATCTCTGGGGCATCGAGTTCATGTCGGCGCATGGCTCCAGCACGTATAGCATGCTGTCTATTACCAAGGGCAGTAATAACACTATGTTTACAGAAGGTAACCCTGATATTCTTCTTGCGATGATAAAAAAACTCAATGCCATCATGCCTTCCGTCTCTAAGAAGCTGCTCAATTAGCTCAAGGTAATCCCCTAAACCCGCTTTTTTAAAGCAGGAATATATTTTTTGGGTGCCTGCTGCTTCATAGTCCTCGGTTAGAACATCAAGATGAGTAAAATCAGATGTATATTTACTAAACTGGAGATCATCATCCCATTCTTTCATTCCCCTTATAAGGAATTTGTTCTCTCTCTGATAGTAGAAAATCTCCAGTGTAGTAAGACCTTCCTTGCCCATGAGATTAAATATGCTTTTTGTTTTCATTTTTCTAACCCCCGTCTCTCCTGCTAAAAACCTGACCACGTTTACTTGCTGCCGATCACCCTGTTGTTCTCGATCCGCTCAATGCGCACATGGACAATCCGATTTTTCAGATCTTCAGGAGAAGCAAATATGACCGGCAGGTAATTATCACTTGTCCCCATGACCATTTCCTCATCTTTTGAATACCATCTTTCGACAAGCACCGGGAACTGTTTTTCAAGGCACCTGCCATAAAATCCAGCTCTTTTGTCCTGGCCGATACCCCTTAGCTCCGCGGCCCTCTCCTTAATCACCTCCGGGTTATTCCGGCCATCAAAGTCGAAGGCGGCAGTTCCCTTACGTGGTGAAAAGGGAAAGACATGAAGGTAGGACACGGGCAAGTCTTTGATAAGCGCACATGTGTTTTTGTGTGCCCCTGAATCTTCTCCCGGAAATCCGCACATGATATCAATACCTATGGCCGCAAGGGGGATTTCCGCGTGTATGGACCGGATGAGTTTGCCAAACTCTTTAGCAGTATAATGTCTATTCATCCTTTTCAGGACCCTGTCATCACCACTCTGAAGCGGTATATGAAAATGCCGGCAAAACCATGTACCAGGGGCCATCATTTCAATAAAATCACGATCTATCTCATTGGGCTCAAGGGAACTGAGCCTGATCCTCGCGGGAAAGCCCTCCCTTCCAATCATCCTGAGAAGACGCTTGAGATTCATCCCTCCTTCCAAATCCACACCATACTTTCCGAGATGGATACCTGTAAGCACAATCTCCCTGTAGCCCTCTTTGGCAAGGGATTCGATCATAGACATAACCTTTTCAGGGGAAAGGCTTCGATAAGGCCCCCTGGCGAAGGCCACTATACAGTATGAGCAAAAAGACTCACACCCGTCCTGGATCTTTAAATAGGCACGGGTCCTGCCCGGGTAACACCTTATGGGAAGAAACTCAAAGGGCATACCCGGATTGAACTTGTTTGAAATATTCGACTTATTACTTGGATGTACTGTATCCAAAAGAAGCTCAGGGACCCGGCCCTTTACCGTGTTGTCGGCAATAATCCCGATTCCCTGTATTTCTGAAAGCTCGTCCGCGTAAACTTGTGCATAACAGCCGATAGCCGCAACCATCCCGTTCGGATTTTTCCTTATTGCCTTTCGAATCTCCTGCCTCGACTGGTGGGCGGCCCGTTGAGTGACAATGCAGGTATTTATAACTGCAACATCTGCCTTCTCCCCCTCACCGGCCCGGTTCCATCCCGCGTGAATCAATGATTCCGTGATATATGCGGATTCATACTGGTTGACCTTGCAACCTAATGTTATGATCCTGAATTTTTTTGACATGGTATAAACCCTATCGTTGCATAAATAAAATGGTTAATATTTATAAATAGTCTGCATTTCCATGATTTTGAGGTTTACGCAAAGGCTCAAGGCGCAGGGCTCATGGCACAAGTCCTTTACTTTACGCCTTATGCCGGTTGATTCCAACGTGCTGCGGCAAAACTCTTACCGATCTTAAAAAAGCCCGAATCCATTTTCTGAAAACCAATATTAGGCTAAAAAAAATGAGTTTTGAAGGAATAAAATTTGATGGTCTCGTAAAAAGTCTCCATGGCCGTCACTCCCGCGAAGGCGGGAGTCCACAAGTGGTTGACTTTCCTGGATTCCCGCCTTCGCGGGAATGACGAAAACGGGTGTTTTTTGACTTTTTACGAGTCTGTCAAATTTGATATTATTTTTTTTTGTTGACAAACCTTTTTTTGTTATATAAATTGATATTATTGATTTTCAGGGGAAAAGAAGTGGTCAGCAAATTATATTTTTCAATCAGCGTCTATTTTAGCTTTTATTTTTTTGGGGAGGTGTATGCCCACGGCCCTGATTGAAGATAACAATATTTCGATTTTAAGGCCGTGGAAGAGTTCCACGGCCTTTTTTTTACCCTAAAAAAAGGAGAATTGGAAATGTCTGTTTCAAAAAAAATGATTAAAGCATATGAAAAAGCTTCATGGGTAAGGAGAATGTTTGAAGAGGGTGCCCTCAGAAAAGAAAAATATGGCGCGGAAAATGTCTTTGATTTCAGCCTGGGCAACCCCAATCTTAGCCCCCCGGTCAGGCTAAACGAAGTCCTGATAAAACTGATTTCTGACGATCCTTCAGGCGTGCATGGCTATATGCCGAATGCCGGACTTCTTGAAACAAGGGAGGCTGTAGCAAAATATCTGACTGATCTGAATCATCATTCCTTTGGTCCTGAGGATATCATAATGACGGTCGGGGCAGCCGGGGCATTAAATGTCCTTCTGAAGACAATTCTTAATCCGGGCAATGAGGTTATTATCCCAAAACCCTATTTCATGGAATACGATTTTTACATAGATAATAATGGCGGTATTCCAAAGATTGTTAATACACATCCGGATTTTTCCCTGGATATTGCAAGCATTGAAAACGCGATCAATTCCAATACAAAAGCGGTGCTGGTCAACAACCCCAACAACCCAACGGGAAAGGTATACTCAAAGGAAAAAATGGATCAGTTAGGAAAGGTGTTAGCCCGGTATAGTGAGAAATACGGGGAGTCAATCTATTTGATTTCCGACGAACCCTACAGCAAGATCATTTATAATGGGTGTGTGTGTCCGTCTGTCTTCGATGCGTATAAGGAAAGCTTCTTAGCGACATCCTTTTCAAAAGACCTCTCGTTGGCCGGAGAGCGTATCGGATATATCGCAGTAAATCCCGAGATCGATGAAAAAAATATTATTATCGATTTGCTCAGCCTCTGCAATAGAATCCTTGGCTATGTCAATGCACCGGCCCTGATGCAACGGGCAATGCCGTTTTTGTTGAGCGACAGCGTTGACATAGGCCTCTATGAAAACAAGAGGAATACACTAACGGATGGCCTTAAAGAATTTGGTTATGAATTTGAGATACCGGATGGTACCTTTTATCTTTTTCCTAAAAGCCCGATCCCTGATGACGTGGCATTTGTAATTGCCCTGCAGGAGGAAAATATCCTGACAGTACCAGGGTCGGCATTTGGCGGGCCCGGTCATTTCAGGATTGCCTATTGTGTGGATGATCAGACAATCAAAAGGTCACTCTTCGGATTTGCACGGACAATTAAGAAATACAGGTAACATTCCAATTGAGCGAAAAACGCTCAATTGGAAGCGGTCAGCATTCGGCAGTTCGCGGTGACCGGGGATCAGGGATCAGGGACGACCGTTGTTTTTCCGTTTCCCGAATCCCTTGCTTATCCACCCTCCACCTATGACCCGTTCCTCTTCATAACAAACAAGGGCCTGTCCCGGTGTAATGGCCCATTGTGGTTCATCAAACATAAACCTTACCCTGTCAGAGGACATAACCTCCAATTGCCCGGTAGCCGCCATGTGCCTATACCGGACCTGGGCTCTGGCCTTGATGACCTTAAATGACGGGAATCCTGTGATCCAGTTAAAATCCTTCGCATCTACACGGCCGGAGTAAAGCTCCTCTTTTCTGCCCACCACAACTTCGTTTACGTCCGGCCTAATCTCCTTAACATAATAAGGGCGGGACGAAGCAATACCAAGGCCATGTCTCTGGCCAATTGTATATCTATATGCCCCCCCATGTTCTCCGAGTACTTGCCCTTTGCTATCCACGATACTCCCGGTCCCTGTAATCCCAATTCCTCTCTGGTTTTCAACAAAAAGGCGATAGTCACTATCCGGCACAAAACAGATCTCCTGGCTTTCAGGGATAGAACGAACAGGAAGTCCCGCTTCATCGGCCTGATCTTTTACCTCATCCTTGGTCAACTCCCCCAAAGGGAATAATGCCCTTGAAAGACACTCCTGGCTAAGCCGGTGAAGGAAATAGGACTGTTCCTTTCGCGTGTCCTTTCCCCGATAGAGTTCCACAGGGGAATCATTATGTCCTGTCTTGCTCCTGACATAGTGCCCTGTTGCCAGGGAGTGGATATCGTTTTCATTTGCATACTTAAGAAGTCCGGAAAACTTGACCAACTCATTGCAACTGACACACGGATTGGGCGTAAAACCCTTCAGATATGATTCGATAAATGGAACAATGATCTGCCGGTTGAAGTCTTCACTAATGTCCGATATCTCAAGGGGGATCTGCAGGTATTCGGCAAGCCTTTTACACGTGTTTATCTTTTTCTCTCTAACTGAGGGATATGAAGGAACAATAAAATGGAGGCCATGGACCTCCCAGCCAGCGTTTTTCAATAACAAGGCGGCAAAGGAACTGTCCAATCCCCCGCTTAATGCCACCACCACTGACGCAGGCTTTGCTTTCATATATTCAACCCCAGCGCTCGCTTAATAGGTCTTTTTTTCATTCCGGCTCCCGGCTCCTGACTTCTCACCTTTGACTCCTCACTTCTGACTTCAATTTACTTGCATCATGTCAACAACTTTATCAATTTTCAATTTAATTTACTATTTACAATATTTTAGTAAAGCATCCACGCCCATCGAAAATCCCGCTATGCGAGAAAGGACATGGTTTTAAAATCGAAATGAAGATTATCAGTTACTGACAATATTGACAATTAAATCAATAAAATATATTTTGTTCGCATCATACGGGGGAGAGCCTGCATGCTGAAAGCATACCTCAAGAACATCTCTAAAATTGCCAGACAGGGGGATGCCAGAGAAGAGAGCTACTACTCGATTCTTGGTGGACTCCTCAATCAATATGCGGAATCCGTTGGCAAAAAGAAGGTCCACATCACCACGCTCCCCAAAAAGGACCTCTGGCAGCACACTGATGCTCTTTGAACCGGAGGCAGAATATGGTTCAAAGACTCCGAATCTGTCTCCTAATATAGTGAAACAGCTAAAAAAGAGTTTTGGAAAGACGCCAACACCTGAAGAAATCTTCTTTTATGTTTATGCTATCCTGTACACAAACATCTATCGCACAAAATATACAGAGTTCCTTAAGTCCGATTTCCCAAGGGTTCCGTTCACGAAAAACCTAAAATTATTTTCCAATATGGCCACACATGGGGAAAGACTCGCCCAATTGCACCTGCTTCAATCATCAGAACTCAATCAGCCCATCGCGAAATTCCGGGGAAAAGGTGAAGGCGCCGTTGAGAAGTTAAGGTATGATAAAATGGGAAGACGGGTCTATTTCAACCAGGGCCAATATTTTGAAGGAATCGCAACGGAAGTGTGGGAGTATCAAATTGGTGGATATCAGGTTTGTGATAAATGGCTCAAGGACCGAAAAGGAAGAACTCTATCAACGGACGATATCAAGCACTATTGCAGGATTGCCACGGCCATCCAAAAGACGATTGAGATTCAAAACGAGATTGACGGTATTTATCCTGAAGTGGAGAATGATACGATAGAGTTTCGTTAATAGGGAAACATAATTGATAAAAAGTCCTTTTTAGGAAAGGAGTATGGGGGAATTGGCCTTGTACGTCAAGGATAGCCGGCTCATGATGTTATGGTCTTTACGCATTACAATACTTAAATTAATATAATATATGTTTTATAAGGCATGTTTTATAAATACTCCTTGACTTCTGATTTTTGTTGATGTATTTTATTGCTTAAATTGGTAAAAAATACGCTTTATAAGGCATTATATATGGCAAGAAAAACTCGATCATGGACTCACAGAACTCTTACCCTGAACGCAGAAGAAGAACTCAAAGCCCTGGGCCGCAACATTCAAATCGCTCGAAAACGTCGCCGTATCGGGGTTTATGAACTGGCTGGTCGAATCGGGGTAACTCCAAGAATCATCTCAAAAATTGAAAAAGGGGACCCTACGGTCACCTTAGGCGCCCTTGTTCAGGTGTTGGATCTGCTTGGCATGTTAGAAGGATTGAATGCTTTTTTGGCGCCAGAACACGATCACCAGGCCGCCCGCCTGGAGGCCCGCAAAGCACTCGGGAAACCGTCACAGCGGGTGTTTTCAGATAGCGAGCTGGATTTCTAATGGAAGCACCGGTAACAGTTTTTATTTTCCTCAATGGCAAGTGGGTTCCGGCTGGCCGTTTAAAGTATTTTTCCCGGGGCCGCCAGTCTTACAGTGTGTTCGCTTACGGAAAAAAATATCTCGAAGACCCCGAGGCATTGAGCCTCGACCCTGTTCAACTTCCCCTCGGTTCCGGCGAATTCCATACGACGGCCGGCTTTGAGATATTTAATGGAATAAGGGATGCCGGGCCGGATCAATGGGGCCGTTATCTGATCAACAAACGGTTTTCAAACACGGATGAACTTGATTATATCCTCGCCACCAGTTGTGACCGTGTGGGGGCCCTGGCCTTCGGAGATGATCCGGGCCAGGTTCCGAAAAGCTTTTCTCCTCAAGGTTTTGTTCCATTAAGCCAAAAACGGTTTGACCTGGGAAAAGCCGCAAGCGCCATTCACGATGTCATCGAAGATGAAGACACCGAACAACTCAAGGATTTCCTCCAATACGGCCCTTCGTTAGGCGGCACGCGGCCCAAAACCACTGCTAACTGGCAGGGCAAACCCTATATTGCTAAATTTTCCGTGTCCCATGATCGGCGCAATGAACCGCTGATTGAGTACGCCACCATGACGTTGGCCAAAAAGTGCGGCATCAACGTACCGGTCATTGATAAAGCCCGCGTACTGGACCGGGATGTTTTTCTGATCCAAAGATTTGATCGCCACTGCAACAGCAAAACCCAAAGAGAAGAACCAATACCATTCATTTCAGCACTAACTGCCACCGGAGTGCATGAATCCGATTTCAAAAGCTTCAGTTACCGCAGGTTGTGTGACGCCATTACCTGGCTGTGCAAAGACCCTGATAAGGATAAAAAAGAACTGTACAAGCGCATGGTGTTCAACATACTTGTATATAACAATGACGACCACTACCGAAACCACGGTCTTTTGTATGTGGGAAAACAGAAATGGGAACTCTCGCCCCTATATGACGTCATACCCGCTGCGGTGGTAGGGGAAAGCCGCTATCTGGGTTGCGCCATAGGGCCGGGTGGGAATAAAGAAGCAACCCTTGAAAACGCAGTTGCCTCCTGTGTCTACTTTAACCTGCAACCAACTCAAGCACGGCAAATCATCACAAACCTACAAAGTGTCGTAGGGCAGTGGCAAACTCACTTTAACAAATGCAGCGTCCACGAAACCGACATTGAAAAACTTAAAAACAGCTTAGGGCTTATGGTTTTGCCCGGGGTGGGTTTACCCTAACGGTAGGGTCAGTAAAGCAGGCTCTTGTTAAATCTTACCTCCATTGCACGGGCCAGACATGCGGAAACGCATAATTCACAGGCACTGCATTTTTCCCTGTCAAAAATTACCGCCATTTCCGGTCTCTCAATATAGAGGGCCCCCGTAGGACAGACAGCAGTGCAGGCCCCGCACTGGAAACATTTATCCTCATCCCGTCTAATATCCTGCCCGATGCTCTCCACCTTGACGCCAAGGCCCTTGAGGTAACGAATACCCCTTTGAAAATTCTTGCGGTGCCCGCTCAACTCCAGCACCATAAGGCCTTCTTTTCTGGGGTAAATGGTTGCCTTGAGTATATTAAAGGAGAGGTCAAACTTTTTGACAAGATTGACTGTAACAGGCTCGTTGACGATCGTTTTTGGGAACCTCAATGAAAGCATTTTGGAGTACATGATCAATTCCTCCATAGACCTCTGTGAAACTAAAAAAAATTACGCGAGGTTTTATCTTAATTCAATATTTCTTAATGACCCTCTCAAACCCCGGCAGCGCCTTTTCAATGGTCTCATCCGAGACACAGTATGCGATTCTTAGATGACCCGGGCCACCAAACCCGCTTCCCGGTACCGTAAGGATATTCTCCTCCTGTAGCGCCCTCATAAAGACAAAATCATCGTCAATGGGTGTTTTCAGGAAGAGGTAAAAGGCACCCTTTGGCTTGACAAAATCATACCCGAAAGAGGCAAGCCCGTCACAAAGCAGATCCCTCTTTTTCTGATAGATTGAAATATCAACACTGTCCTCTAACAGGTGGGAAATGGCCCGCTGCATGAAGGCAGGCGCGTTTGTATAGCCAAGGGTCCGGTTGCAGAGGGACAGGCCTGTCATAATTATTTTCTTGTCAGACATATCAGGGTGGGCAGCCACATAGCCGATCCTCTCCCCTGCGATCGAGAGATCCTTGGAAAACGATGTCACGACAAAGCTTTCGTCATAGAGGTCGAAAATGCTCGGAACCGTGATGCCGTCATATACAATTTTCCGGTAAGGTTCATCAGAGATCAGGTATATGGTCTGTCCTGATTTTTCACTGTAATGGGAAAGAAGGTTGGCCAACTCATTTAACTCTGCTTCATGGTAAACATTACCAGTGGGATTATTCGGAGAATTAATCATAACGGCTTTTGTCTTTTCTGTGATGGCCTCCGATATGGTGTCAAAATCAAGCGAGAAATCCGGCCTTGTTCCCACCAGCCTGGACAATCCCTGATGATTATCCAGATAGTTATCATATTCCACGAAATAGGGTTTTGGAATAATAACCTCTTCTCCCGGGTTCAGAATGGTTTTAAAGACCACATTCAGGGCGCCTCCTGCCCCAACGGTCATCACGATATCATCAGCCGTAAATGTAGCCCTGTTAGACTTGTTGAGATGGTCGGCAACAGCATTTCTGGTTTTCACGATTCCGGCATTCAGCATATATCCATGCTGACCATGGGCATCTTCACTTATCAGTTTACTTAGAACCTGTTTAAACTTGGGAGGGGGTTCCAGGTTAGGGTTTCCCAAACTAAAATCAAAAACATTCCCTGCCCCGTATTTTTCCTTTCTTTCTCTGCCCTCCTCAAATATTCTCCTGATCCAGGAAGCGTTTTGTATTGATTCATGGATTTTCCGGGCAACAGCCATGATGATCCTCCTTGAGATTTATTAGAAGTAAACGTATCTTATTCAAATTTAATCCGCCAAAGGCGGACAAGCCAGCCAGAGGCAGGCAGGGGTTTAATTCCCCATAGCTTGCTAAGAGGTAGTTCATTTGGTATTTAAAAATTATGACATAAACCCGAAATCTGTGTAGCGCAGGGCTTCAGCCCTGCTTAGGCCATGGTCCCGCTAAAGCGGGACTAAAGCCGTGCGCTACATTTGTTAGCGGAATATGAATAGGGTACCTGTAAACCATAACTTTTTAATCACACTTGTCAACATAAAACCGATTATTCACTATACCGCCCGTGGTGTAGCCACAACAGGTGAGGCAGCCAGGATGAAATCGTCTTGACAGCGCCAATCTGTTCTTTTAGTCATATAGGCTGTTTTTGACATTTGCCACCTTACTGGATATTAATGACTATTGAATAGTGTTTTGTCCCACAAATAACTTACACAAATGTCATTTCGAGCCCCGCCCCGTTGGCGGGATAAACTGCGCGAGAAATCTTTATTATAACAATACGTTTAAAGATCTCTCCCTTCGGTCGAGATGACAACTTAATTAAGGGACAGTACACCAGGGGGCGTCTATATATTAACCTGGCAATTTAATATACGAAAACCGTCATGCCGGACTTGATCCGGCATCCAGTGCAATTCTGGATTCCCGCCTTCGCGGGAATGACGTTCTTTAGTGTATTTAGTTGCCGGAGTAATAGCTCAAGATCAATAAATTTATTTCAATCCCGCCTTGGCGGGATACAATTTCCGAAACGTACAATTACTACTGGTCAAAAAAGAGTGGATGTGAGAGAATTTTATGATGTTGAAGAATACCGGACTAAAATAATGCATGTTGGCGGGAAGCCGATGTTCCTGTATTAACTAATAAAATCGCTGTACAACTTTATATAATCCCGCATAGGCGGGACTTCGCCTGCCTGTGCGTCCACGCACCTGTCTGCGTGCGGACACGCACAGGCAGGCGCAGGCAGGCCGCTTGGAATAAGGAAATTCCGATACTCACTCTTATCCAAAAGCGGTTTTTTAAAGCCCTCTTTTAAAATCCCCCCTTAATCCCCCTTTATTAAAGGGGGGAAAAGGTTTATTCTGCCCTTTCTTAAAGGAGGGCAAAGGAGTTTTTGCCCTTTTCTGGAATTCCATATGCCCATACATTATAAAAGAAAAACCACACGCAGAATATATATCGGAGATGTCCCCATCGGTGGTGGGGCGCCCATAGCGGTCCAATCTATGACCAATACCGATACACGGAATGTTTCTTCAACGGTTGATCAGATCAACCGGCTTCATGAGGCAGGATGCGAAATTGTACGTCTGGCGGTTCCCGACAAAGAAGCTGCAATCGCTTTCAATCAAATAAAATCAAAGGTTGAAACGCCGCTGATTGCCGACGTTCATTTTGATCACCGCCTGGCGCTTGCGGCCTTAGATGCCGGTGCGGACGGCTTAAGAATAAATCCCGGCAATATTGGCAGTGAAAAGGCAGTCACAAAAGTTGTTAAGGCGGCCGGTGATCTGAAAGTGCCTATACGCATAGGGGTCAACGCTGGCTCCCTGCAAAAGGATATCCTTCAGAAATACGGCCATCCGACGCCAGAGGCAATGGTGGAAAGCGCGCTGGCACACGTGACAATCCTCGAGAGCCTGGGGTTTGAACTGATCAAGATATCTTTGAAATCTTCCCATGTAATGAATACAATAAGGGCCTATGAACTCCTGAGCGAAAAGGTCGATTATCCGCTGCATTTAGGAGTGACTGAGGCAGGCACACTCATATCAGGCACAGTAAAAAGCGCTATAGGCATCGGGTATTTGTTGGCCGGAGGCATTGGCGATACCTTTCGAGTGTCACTGACCAGAGATCCCGTGGAAGAGGTTGTTGTCGCCTATGAAATTCTAAGGGCCCTTGACCTGAGACATCGGGGGCCTGAGATCATTTCCTGCCCCACCTGTGGCAGATGCGAGATAAATCTTTTTGATCTTGTGGAAAAAGTGGAAAAGGCCCTGTCAGGCATTAAGACTTCACCTAAAGTAGCCATAATGGGGTGTGTGGTAAACGGCCCGGGCGAGGCAAAAGAGGCTGATATCGGCGTTGCAGGTGGCAAAGGTCATGGCATTCTCTTCAGAAAGGGAGAGATCATTAAAAAAGTCCCGGAGCACGAACTGGCAGGGATTTTGATCAGTGAAGTCAAAAAATTGGTCAATTAGTTGATTAGTTGAGTGGTCGAATGGATAAAAATACCCTTTTGAATCCAAACTACTCAACCACTTAACCACTTGACCACTTAACTAACAAGGAGACAGGTCTTAATTATGCGCTATTCTAAATATTACATCCCCACATATAAGGAAACCCCATCGGACGCGGAGGTCATCAGCCACCAGCTAATGCTCAGGGCGGGCATGATCCGAAAGCTCGCTTCCGGCATTTACACCTATCTTCCGGCAGGTCTCCGTTCCATAAAAAAGGTGGAAAACATCATAAGAGAAGAGATGAACAGGGCCGGAGCAATAGAGATATTAATGCCCGCTGTCCAGCCGGCGGAACTCTGGCAGGAGAGCGGCAGATGGGATTATTATGGCCGCGAACTTTTAAGATTTAAAGACCGACATAATCATGATGCCTGTCTGGGGCCCACTCATGAAGAGGTTATTACAGATCTTGTGCGAAAGGAGATACAATCCTACAAACAGATGCCGATCAACTTTTACCAGATTCAGACAAAATTCAGGGACGAAATACGCCCCAGGTTCGGTCTCATGCGCGGACGTGAATTCATAATGAAAGATGCCTACAGCTTTGATATTGATGATAAATCAGCCAATCACAGCTACGAGATCATGCATGAGGCATACACCAGGATATTTATGCGGTGCGGCCTAAAATTCCGGGCCGTTGAGGCGGACACGGGGGCCATTGGTGGCAGTTTTTCCCACGAATTCATGGTCCTGGCCGATACAGGGGAAGATCAGATCATAAGTTGCACGAATTGCGAATACGCGGCAAACCTGGAGAAGGCAGAAATCAGGCCGCCCGAAAACGTGCCTGAACACGGCGAACAGGACATAAATCCTGTTGTGCCGGTGGACACCCCCGATATAAAGACCGTCGAAGAGGTGACATCCTTTCTTGATATCACACCGGATCAGCTCATCAAGACCCTTATCTTTGTAAGCGACGAAGAAGTAGTGGCCGCGCTGGTGAGAGGAGATCATGAAATAAATGAGGCAAAACTGACCGCCCTCCTTGGCGCTCAAAAGATTGAACTGGCAGATGCGGATATTGTGACGGAAATCACCGGCGCTCCCATGGGGTTTGCCGGACCCGTGGGTCTCAATATAAAAATAGTGGCTGATTACGCAATAAAGGGCATGAATAACTTCGTAACAGGTGGCAATAAAAAAGACCTTCATCTTAAAAATGTAAATCTCAAAAAAGACTTCAAAGTGAATCGTTTTGCCGATCTACGTAATATCACACCGGGGGATTTGTGCCCAAAATGCGGTGGAGAAATACGGTTCGGCAGGGGCATCGAGGTGGGACATGTTTTCAAGTTAGGCACAAAATACAGCAAAGCGTTAAAGGCCATGTTTCTTGACGAAAAGGGAAAAGAGAGGCCGATTATCATGGGGTGCTACGGTATAGGTGTTGGGAGAACCGTGGCGGCAGCCATCGAACAGAACCATGACAAAAACGGCATTGTTTTTCCTATACCCGTCTCACCGTTTGAAGTCACCATCCTGCCGCTCCAGATGCATGAAACAACCGTGGTGGAAATTGCGGAAAAAATATATAAACACCTCTTAGATAACAATGTTGATGTGCTTATTGATGACAGGGATGAACGGGCGGGTGTCAAATTCACAGACGCAGATCTCCTTGGGATACCCGTTCGTGTCACTGTCGGGCTGCGCGGGGTAAAAAACGGGCAGGTAGAGATAAAACTTCGTGCCGAATCCGAAAGTGTGGACATGCCAGTTAAAGATGCCCCTGCCTTTATTAAAGAAAAGATTAAAGATCTCTATGATTCGCTTAAATGATATCACCTCACAGATTCTCACATATCACCCGAAGGCCAATATAGAACTGGTTGAAAAGGCCTATGTCTATTCGGCAAAGGTTCACCAGGGGCAAATTCGCCTTTCAGGTGAACCCTACCTTTCTCACCTCCTTGAGGCGGCGTATATCCTCACCCAAATGAAGATGGACGTCATCTGCGTTGTGGCAGGGCTCCTTCATGATACGATCGAAGATACTGATGTTGAACTGGAGGAAATAAGACGTCTGTTCGGTGAGGAAACGGCCAATATTGTTGGTGGGGTCACAAAAATCAGCAAGATGCAGTTCTCCAGCCGTAAACAACAACAGGCCGAAAATATCCGGAAGATGATCCTTGCAATGTCTTCAGATATTCGCGTGATCCTGGTTAAATTGGCCGACCGACTGCATAATATGAGGACATTAGGATACCAACGGCCAGAAAAGCAGAGATATATTGCCGCAGAGACCCTTGATATATACGCACCATTAGCCGGCAGAATGGGCATCAACTGGATCAAATCCAGCCTGGAAGACCTCTCCCTGTATTATCTCGAACCGGAAATTTACGAAAAGATAAGAAATGAGGTTGCTCAGAAGAAGGGCGAAAGAGAAAAATTCCTCAGGGAAATGAAAGAACTGCTTTTTGAAAAACTTGCCGAATTTAATATCAAGGCCAGCATAAAGGTCAGAGACAAGCACTTTTACAGTATCTACAAAAAGATGTCAGATCAAAACCTCACGGTCAACCAGGTATATGATATCCTGGCATTCCGGGTCATCGTGAACTCAATAAAGGAATGCTATGAAGTACTTGGGCACATACATTCCATGTTCAAACCGGTTCAGGGCAGGTTTAAGGACTATGTCTCCGTTCCAAAGGTAAATATGTATCAATCACTTCATACTTCCGTAATCGGCCCATTAGGACAGAGAATGGAGGTTCAGATCAGGACATGGGAAATGGACAGGGTTGCAGAAGAGGGCATTGCCGCTCACTGGAAGTATAAGGAGGGACCGTTCGCCAGTAAGACCGATGATAAGCAGTTTGCCTGGCTCCGCCAGCTCTTGGAATGGCAAAAGAGCCTCAAAGACCCTGTTGAGTTTTTAGAAACCGTCAGGATGGACCTTTTCCCTGACGAGGTCTACGTATTCACACCTATAGGAGAAGTAAAGGCGTTTCCCAAGGGGTCAACCATGATTGATTATGCTTACAGCATCCACTCCGAGGTGGGGGAAAAATGCATGGGGGCCAGGGTCAATGGAAAAATGGTTCCCTTAAGGTCCCAGTTAAAAAACGGATATATCGTGGAGATTATCACTTCACCAAAGCAGCATCCGAGCAAGGACTGGCTGGAATTTGTAAAAACACCCAGGGCAAAGACTAAAATCAGAAGCTGGATAAACAGGCAGGAAAAAGACGAAGGGATTAACTTAGGCAAAAGCCTGCTGGAAAAGGCCCTTGCGCGGCAGCACCTGAACCTTACCAATATCCTCAAAAGTGAACAGCTCTCTGCCATTGCCGGCGAACTCTCATTTCATTCGGTAGAGGATCTGCTCGCCCAGATCGGTCTTGGCAAGATTTCACCAAAACAGATAATCGGTCGCTTAAAACCTAAGCTGGGGATCAAAGAGGAAAAACCTGCCGGCATTGTTACCAAAATGGTTGACCGTATAAAACGGCGAAGATTGGACCATGGCATCAAGGTCAAGGGCGTAAGTGACATGCTTGTCCGTTTTGCCAACTGCTGCCACCCTATCCCTGGTGATCCTGTGATCGGGTTTATTACCCGGGGCCGTGGTATTACAATCCACCACAAAAATTGCTCGCATGTCGTTAAGAGCGAACCCGACAGATTGGTTGAGGTATCGTGGGAAACATCAAAAGACGATATCTACGTTGCAAGATTGAGAGTCACAAGTGAGGAAAGAAAGGGCATCTTAGCGGACGTGAGTTCCATAATAACACAAAAAAACGCTAATATTATCGAGGCCGATGTCAAAACAACCACGGATAGCAAAGGTATCTCCCTTTTTACTATTGAGGTGCAAAATAGCAAACAGCTTCAGGATATTATTGTGGCCCTAAAAAAGGTGAAAAACGTTTTGATTGTAGAAAGGCTCTAAACGATTGATGATTTTCGATTGACGATTGACAATTGATGGTCCCGTAAAAAATTCGAAAATCAAATATCCAGTATTCAACATCACAAGCATCAATTTTTGTCGATCAGTGTGTGGACACCCGAGGGAACATCTTTTTGAGGCAAAGCGTCACTAAAACATTAGGGCTTCACTACTCGACCGGATCTAATACAGCTCGTACAGGCCCTTATCCTTTTTACCTGACCGTTTTGAACGCATCTTACATGCTGAAGGTTTGGATACCACCGCTTCTTGGTTTTGTTGTGAGCATGACTGACCTTATATCCGACCACAGGTCTTTTGCCGCAGATTTCACATACCCTGGACATTTTGGAGTCTCCTTTGAAATCAAACATATTCACAGACGACAGCACGGACAAAAAAAGATATGCATCAGCGTCTTTCAGCCTCCGGCATGTTTATCTGTGTAACATAAAAACCAAAAGTTTGTAAATTATACAAACCAGAAAAAAATTGCAAGTTCTTTTTGCCATGTTATCGCTAACGTGGTAATCAACCTTATTTATTTCGATTTTAAAACCATGTCCTTCCCCGCATAGCGGGATCTTCGATGGGCCTGGATACTTTACTTAGCAGTATCCCGGAAAGGAGGCATTTCCATTCAAACGCAAGCGTCACCGGAAAACATAATGGCCCTTTCCACAGATCTCAACCGGCTTCCGGCCAGATTACATCACGTCCACCTGATGGGAATCTGCGGAACAGGGATGGCCTCTCTTGCCGGTATGCTAAAAGAAAAAGGATATCTGGTAACCGGTTCGGATGCAAATGTCTATCCGCCCATGAGCCAGTTTCTTGAAGCACTGTCCATCCCTGTTATCGAAGGCTACGGTCCCCAAAACCTTGAACCCAACCCGGACCTGGTAATTGTGGGGAACGTAATCACAAAAGACAATCCCGAAGCTGTTGAGCTTTCGCATAAGAAGCTCCACTATCTCTCCTTTCCACAGGCCCTTAAATATTTCGCCCTGAAAGGAAAACATTCCATTGTAATCAGCGGCACTCACGGTAAAACAACCACGTCCGCCCTAATTGCCTGGATCTTGGAAAAGGCAGGCATGGACCCGGGTTTCATGATCGGCGGGATACCCAGAAACTTCCGGAAAAACTTCAAACTGGGGCGCGGCAATTACTTTGTAATAGAAGGAGACGAGTACGATACGGCCTTTTTTGATAAGGGACCAAAATTTTTACACTATGCCCCCCTGATCGCGATCCTGACAAGCATAGAATTTGATCATGCCGACATATACCAGGACCTCGACCATGTCATAAAAAGTTTCAGAAGCCTGATAGACCTCATCCCGGTAGATGGTATGCTCATTGCTAATGCGGATGACAAAATAGTCGCAAATGAAGTCAAGAGTGCAAAATGCCAGGTAGTCACCTATGCCTTATCCAATAATGCACACTGGCAGGCAGTGGACATATCGGTTAAAAAAAACCATACGGCAGTCAGGATTATCAAGCAAGGGATAGAATACACGGGCCTTTCAACACCTATATATGGCCGTCACAACATATCCAATCTCCTGTCCGCAATTGTTTTGGCCGATTCATTGGGGATAGAGCCCCCTACCCTCTCAGAGGCGGTTAAAACCTTTGAAGGTATCAGACGAAGGCAGGAAATCATTGGAGAGAAGCGAGGCATTCTCATCTTGGATGATTTTGCCCATCACCCGACCGCTGTAAAAGAAACCATCAAGGCTGTCAAGGAAAAATACGGCGACCGTCGCCTGATCACAGCATTCGAACCCAGATCCAATTCCAGCAGGCGAAACGTGTTTCAGGCGCGGTATGCCTCATCATTTGATAACGCGGACCTCGTCATGATCCCCGAACCCCCTATGATGGAAAAAATTCCACAATCAGAACGTTTTTCCTCCCAACGCCTGGTGAGTGACCTTAAAAGCAGAGACCTTGACGCATTTTACTTTCCGGATACAGACAAGATGTTGAAGGCAATGCTTGCAGAAGTACGGACGCAAGATGTAATCCTGATCATGTCAAATGGCGTATTCGATAACCTGCCCCGCAGACTGCTGGAACGTCTATAACCAATGTGCTTCCACTTTGTCCCAACGTTTCAAACCCATACCGGCCCAAATCCCGCTTCTGGCAGGATTCAAATAACACACTCACCGAATCCGACTTTTACGAAACCACAAATATAAAAAGTCTAATACCATATCTTGTGATGACTGATTTCTTGACACACAAGAGCTTTTGTCCTATTCTACTTTGGACTGAAACGAATTCATTTCCTTCAAAAAAGGAAGAAGTCTATGGAAGAATCCAGGCCGGAATGGGATCACCCGGGTGGCAAACTCATTGAGCTTGGCCCAATGTCACTGAAAGATGAAGAACTCCTCGCCATCCTGATCGGCAGCGGGTATAAAGGGGTGAGCGCACAGGCTATTGCAAAAGCATTGCTGTTTAAGTACTATTCGATAGCCGGGCTATTGGGTAAAACGTCCTCAGATCTCTCAATTATCAAGGGTCTCAAGGACGGCAAGATTGCGAGGATTTCGGCTTCGTTTGAAATGGTAAAGAGGATTTTCGATAAAAATAAATGGAAAATCCCTAACAGGAGGCTTATAAAACTTGGATTACCGGAACTATCCGATGTGGATGTCATAGCCGTTCTTATCGGGGGCAGGCACAAAAAAAAGACGGCAAAAGACCTTTCAAAAGAGTTATTGGACAAATTTGGCTCCATAAGCGGTTTGATGGGGCAAAAACTCTATAAGATGGCAATGATTGATGGATTAGGTGACGTCAGGGTGGTCAGAATTGCCGCTTCACTTGAGGTGGCATGCAGGATTGTGAGGGCACTTGAAAAGGAATAGGTTAAAAACCAAAAGAAAATCTGAGGTTTCCGCAATGGGAAAGGAACAAGGGAGCCACCTGAACCGCCAGGTCCCCCCGCTTGCCCATACCTCCATGTATGTCTGGCACAAGTACTGGTCAAGGAAGACATGGAACGTGGTGGGGGAATATATCAAGACGTATTGTCCTGAGGGCGGGATTGTCTTTGACCCTTTTGCAGGTAGCGGCATTACCGCAATGGAGGCATTAAAAAATGGAAGGCGGGCCATTGTCTGCGACCTGGTTCCCATTGCCACCGAGATCACACGTCTTACTATTAAGCCGGTTAATGAAATCCTTCTCTATGAAGCATTTACCCTGGTGAAAGAAAAGGTAAAGAGAAAGATTGAGGACCTTTATCTGACTAAATGCCGGAAGTGCCGTAAAGAGATTGTTTTTGATTGCGCAATATGGAAAGGAGAAGAGTGTTTTGAAATCCGCTATCAATCATGTCCACACTGCGGGGACAGGCAGGAAAAAGACTGCAAACCTTCCGGATATGATAAAGACCTCCTTAAAAAGATTGAAAAAAGAAGGATTAAGGAATGGTATCCTACAAATCCCCTCTATTACCCAGACGGAAGGCCATTTATTAAGAAAGAGAAATACGAATCCGTCGACGAACTCTTCACCAAGAGAAACCTTCAGGCCCTTGCATGGCTCATGGAGGCTATAGAAGAAGAACCAAAAAGGGATTTGAGGGATTTCTTAAAAATTGGGTTTTCTTCAATGAATCATTTATATTCGAGGATGAACCCCATTTCTGAAGCTGGTCATTTTACACCATATAGTTCTGCATGGGTACAGCATAGCTATTGGTATCCGTCAGGTCCTTTTATGGAACAAAATGTCTGGCGGAAATTTGATAGAGCCATTAATGGTCATCAGGGACTTATAAAGGCAAAGGCCGAGTCAAACAAGGTTTTTAAGGATGTCAGGATCGCGTCTTCTTTTAATCAAGTCCTTTCAGGAGAAGCAGATGTATATATCTACAATGGTTCCTGTCTCGACCTGATGCAAAAGATACCGGAAGGGGCGGTTGATTATATATTCACAGACCCACCATACGATGCCTCGATTCAGTTCGGCGAGCTTTCCTATATGTGGGTCTCGTGGCTCAGGATGAACAGTAATTATATAAAGAAGATTTTGGCAAATGAGATTGTCAGGAATGAACGCCAGCATAAAGACTTCGGTTCATATTATGCCCTTCTCTCAAGCAGCTTTCAAAGAATGTTTAAAGTCCTAAGGCCTGAACATTATCTGACCCTTACTTTCCATAACCCTACATTCAAGGTTCGTAATGCCACAATCAGGGCTGGGGTATTTGCCGGTTTTGAATTTCAAAAAATACACCACCAGGAGCTTGCAAGGCCTTCTGCAAAGTCTTTACTGCAACCTTTTGGGTCGGCCCAGGGAGACTTTTACCTCAGGTTTAGAAGGCCGCCCATGCAGGATGCCGCAGGCCGGCCTGATGAGATTGATGAGGTCAGATTTGAAAACATTGTAGTTGAAACAACCATTGGCCTCCTTGCAGAGAGGGCCGAGCCCACGCCGTACACAATTATTATCAACTACATAGACCCTGTGCTCGCAAAACATGGCTTTTTCGGAAGTCTCCATACCGGGCTTGACATAAATACAGTGCTTAAAAAACACCTCAACAAAGAATTTGTCTTACTTCCGGTAAAGGTGGGCAAAGCAGAGGGCAAGCTCTGGTGGTTTAAGGACACATCCATTGTGCCCAGGCTTAATGAAATACCATTGACAGAAAGGGTGGAACAGACGGTCTACAGAAAGCTCCTTCAGGCGGGCAGGGTGACGTTTACCGAGATGTGGGATGCCGTAAGCACGGCGTTTCCCAACTCCCTCACATCTGACAGCACGAGTATCAAGGATGCCCTTGGTATCTATGCAAGGCCGGTTTCCGGGGGATACTGGCTTTTAAAACCTGAGATACATCAACGTGTCGACCAGCACAGTGAAATTATTGCAATCTTAGCCCTTGTCGGAAAGAAAAAGGGGTATGATATCTGGATCGGCAAAAGGGAACAGCATGAAACAGATAGTGGAGTCGTGTCAAAGGGGAAGACCCTTAAAGAGTATATAACGGTTAAACAATTGAAGGTCGTCAATGCAACGAACCAGAAGGTGATTGAGAATATTGACCTTATATGGATCAAGGATAGAGAGATTAAGGCCATCTTTGAAGTGGAGTCAACCACCGCCATGACCAGCGCCTTGATGCGGGGATCGAATGTAGATGAGAAAGTTGATAAATTTATGGTCTTGCCGGAGGAACGGGAAGGTCAGCTCAAAACCAAAATGACCTCTCCGCTCTTTAAAGATCATTTTGAGAATGAAAACTGGAAACTGATATATTTTGATACCCTCAGAATTGCATACACAAAACAAAAGGCAAGAATAGATATTTACAGTTTGTTAGATAAAAAAGCCATGCCACAAAAAAAATCGACTCCTTTAAATATTCAGGGATTGTTGTTCTAATGGAAAAAAGTACTCCCGAAACATACGACAAATACATCAAGGCCATTACCGACATCAGCAGGGCCATTACTTCCGATCAATATTTGGAAGATATTCTCAAGCTGATAGTGATGGTCACGGCTAAGGTGACAGGTGTTGAAATCTGTTCTTTATGGCTTATAGACGAAAATGAAAGCCCGAACAAGATCCGGCTAAAGGCCACGCAAACCATTGATCCTGACTATGTAAAGGACCGCTCCCTGAATATGTACGAAGGCGTGGTGGGTTTTGTAGCCACACATAACCAACCACTTATTGTAAGGGATGTCTTAAAAGAACCCCGGTTCAAGGAAAAGGAAATGGCCAGAAAAGTTGGCCTGGTATCTATGGCCAGTGTGCCGCTTCAGGTAAAGGATGAAAAGGTAATCGGGGTCCTCAACTGTTTTACTGCCGAACCCCATGAATTTTCCGAAACAGAGGTAAACCTAATTACGGCCGTGGCCAACCAGGCAGCAGTCGCCATCCTGAATACGGAACTCCTGGTAAAGACCAGGGTAATCCAGGAGGAGTTGGAAACACGAAAGTTAGTAGAACGGGCAAAAGAGGTCCTTATGCGCCGGCGAAATATGACCGGTGAGCAAGCATACCGCTGGATCCAAAAACGCAGCATGGACTCCCGCAAATCCATGCTGCATGTGGCCGAGGCAATCATGCTTTCAGATGATTTTTGACGCTTTCCTGTAAGCTGTGTTGCAAAGAATCCAGGCCCAGAGGACCTGGATTTCTGTTTTGAATTAAAACTTATACTCCGGAAGCTTGGCGACTTTAACCTCTCGTGCGGCCCCTAGCCGTTAAGAATCCCCTCAACCCTGTCTTTATCCACATCTAACACATATTGGATACCGCTGACTTTGGCAGCCTCTTCAGTCAGGGCAGTTATATCGTCGCGAGAGGTCTGCTCAAGTGAAAACTTACGGGCGCCTGCCAGGAGTTGGCGCAGCCCATGAGCGAGTCGTTCATAGTAGGTATAGAGCCCAATGGCACCTGTTGGCAGTTTTTCGAATTCTTTGTCTCCTAGTTCCTTTCGCAGGGAAGCAGCCGTTATAAATATTTCGTCCCTGGACTGACCGAAACGTTCAATATATACGGGAAGTTGATGATCATTAATTGCACGGCCGATTGTTTTCCCAACCATGGCGGCCGCAAGTGGGCTCCGGGCCATACCTATGAGCTTCACAAAGGGTGAGCCGAGAGCAAGACCCTTGAAAATATGATCTTCCAGGGAAAACCGCCAGCCAATATAAGGGATGGCACGTACCTGCCTTTGTCAGCCAGATATTTCGCATAGTTATGGAGAAGCGAGTGTAAGTGAACAGCTGGTATACCCCACTCATTCATCATGCGCCACGGGCTCATGCCTGTGCCACCGCCCGCACCGTCAACAGTAAGATAGTCTAATTCGTATTTTGAGGCGAAGGAGATTGCCAACGCCAGGTCGGCAGGGCGATAAGCGCCGGTTTTGAGCGAAATGTATCGAGCGCCTGCTTTGCGCAATTCTGCTATCCGTTTTGCAAACAGCTCTTCCGATACCATGCCAACGCGGGAATGTCGTTCAAACTCCTTAAACGCACCCCGCTCGAAGGCATTTATTACCACCGGATCGCTCGGGTCCGGCAATACAATATACCCCCGTTCCTGAAGCATTTGTGCCCTCTTCAGGTCTCTGATCTTGACCTCGCCCCCAATGCTCTTGGCGCCCTGGCCCCATTTAAGTTCAACGCATTCAACCCCAAGTTTTTCAATGGCATACTCATGCACACCCAGGCGTGTGTCTTCGATGTTTGCCTGAACAATGATGGCCCCATAGCCGTCACGCTGGTGATCCTTGTAAAGCTGTACCCGATGCTTAAGGTCCACTGTGTCAACCACCCGATGATTCTTTATCACTGCTTCAGGGTCCATGCCCACAACATTCTCGCCAATAGTCAGGCCGGTTCCGGCCAGTGCGGATCCGATGGCCAAACCTTCCCAGTTTTGCTTGGCAATGTTGGTGGAACCTAACCCGGGGATGATCCATGGATAACGGAATTTTAGACCTTTATCATGGCCGATAATCACCTCAAGGTCGACGGCCGGAAATATTGCCTTATCGCTGTCAGCTTCGATGCCATAAGCGCCAACCGTGCTCCCCATGATGTTGAAGTGCGAATAGTCCACAGGATATTCCTTCTCACCAGCGGTGGTTATCACGCCAAAGGGCTGGGGGTAAATTACCTCATGACCCCGGTACGCGGACTTGCCGATCTCGCACATGCCGATGCAGCCGTCCACGCATGTCACGCACATACCCGAGGACGGTACGACCGATCCTTCTGTTCTGTTCTTCGTCAGCGTTGCAGCCGAGGCGTTTATACTTGATAGTGACATCACAGAATTCTCCTTTCTTATTTCTAATCTTTAGCTATCTCACAGGCCACACAGGGGTCCATGAAGCACATCATGTCATCGAATTGCTCCTTCTCGAGACATGGCGGGCTTAGATTCTCACACCCGCCGCACACGGCCTTTTCAGGCTCCGTATAGGTGCACCGGAGCTGGCAGGCCGGGCAGATGTACATACAGCCGCCACAGAGCCTGCAGACATCTGATTGAATATCAAATGGCGTGCCAATGCTTCTGTTCTGGCCTCTTCCACGAAACCCGATGGCCTTTGCCATCATCTGTTCCTCGCACATACGCACGCAAAGACCGCAGAGGATACAGTCCTCATACTCCTGCCTGAAGCGCTGTTGGCGCACTCCGTGGGCCGCAGCAAGATCCTGAATTGTTTTGGACTGCGGGCAGGAGGCCAGGTGAAGTTCCAGAATCATCTTACGTGCTTTTATGACCCGTGAAGACGCGGTTCTCACCTTGAGCCCCTCCTCTGCCGGATACGTGCACGCAGTAACCAGTTTTGCTCTTGGTCCTTCACCGATCTCTACTACGCAGAGCCTGCAGGCGCCATAAGGGGAAAGCCCGTCCATGTAACACAGGGTCGGGATGGGGAAACCCAAAAATCTTGCCGCTTCCAGGAGCGTCGCCCCTTCCTCCACTGAGACAGACAATCCATTTATGATAAGATCTATCATTGCTCTTTTCCTTTCACTATAATTCGTCTGATCGTTAGACCACGTCTATGGCGTCCAGTTTACAAACACTCTTGCAAGCCCCACACTTTATGCATTTGCTCTGGTCTACGAAGTGACGTTCTTTTGGGCTATGCTTGGATCTTCGAAATCATACGTGAACATTGGATAATGCCCTAAACCAAACCTATGTTTCTTCGTTTGATATATCGCAGCGAAGGCACCGGCAGGCTTCCTCCATCGCAACCTCTTGAGAGAAACCCATTTCCACCTCCCTAAAATCTTTGATCCTTTCCGCCACTGGAGTCTGATGCATGGAAGCCCGAGATTTCTCCCGGATCTGCTCATCAATTACCCGGGGAATTTCGATCTCTTCTCCAGGCATTTCCATGTAAGCAGGCTCCTGATTCCGCTTCCGAATGGCCGCGTCTATCTCTTTGGCCGCCCAACGACCGGCTGCGATTGCACCTATGACCGTGTCCGGTCCTCTAACGGCATCACCACCTGCGAAAATCAACTCCTCGCTTACACGGGTGCGTGCCTTTGCACGAATCTCAATGAAGCCTTTCTTCGAAACCTTCACATCTCTGCTTTGTGCAGGAAAGGGGAGAGCCAGCTGTTGTCCGATCGCCACAATGACTTCATGAGCGTCCGAAGTTAGATAATTCCCCAGAGAAGGCACGGGCTTCCTACGTCCGCTGGCATCAAAGTCACCCAAGGCCATCTTCTGGCAGATGATCTTTTGCACATGCCCGTTTTTGCCCTGAAATCTGATGGGCGACACAAGACATTGAATTTTCACTCCTTCTTCTTCAGCGGCAAGGATTTCCTCTTCCTGGGCCGGCATTTCTGGCCTGGTCCTTCTATAAAGGATACTAACCTTCTCGGCGCCGAGCCTCACGGCAGAGCGTGCAGCATCAATGGCCGAATTACCTCCACCAATAACCGCCACATGCTTGCCCACCTGCAGCTTCTGCCCCAGGTTAACGTCGCGCAGAAACTGAATGGCTCCGGAAACCCCTTTCAAATCTTCACCTTCCACACCGAGGCGCATATTGCTGCTGGCCCCAATGGCCATATAGATAGCATCGAACTCCTCCTTAATTTGATCCCATGAGACGTCTTCCCCTACCTTTGTTTCGCAACGGAGTTCAACGCCCTGAGCCAGAATGTCCCGGATCTCAACGTTGAGAATTTCCCTGGGAAGCCGATAGTCCGGGATCCCCCACCGAAGCATTCCACCTGCTTCCTCGAAAGCCTCGAAGACCGTTACGTGGAAACCCTTTAAGGCAAGGTCTCTGGCAGCCGTCATTCCCGAGGGTCCAGCGCCAATGACTGCTATTTTCTCTTTCCGGGTCACCGGCACCTTCTCTACCATAGGTCTTGTAGCGTTATCTGTAACGAACCGTTTGAGGTACTTGATGTGAACGGGGCCATCCAGCATTGCTCGGCTACACTTGTATTCACACTTTTTGTCACACACTCTGCCACATACGCTGGGGAAAGGATTCGTCTTGATAAGAACCTTGTAAGCATCGTCAAGCCGACCGGCGCGAATCAACGCGACATAGCTCGGAATGTCCATTTCCACCGGGCAGGCGTGCTGGCAGGGAGCTTTGTAGAGACCAGAGCACACCACGGCCGAGCAGTGCTTCTCAAGGATGTGCTCTAGGTACTCCTCCCGGAAATAACGCAATGTGGAAAGCACGGGGTTTGAAGCTGTCTGTCCCAGGCCGCACATGGTCGTGTCCTTTACCACATGCGCCAGTTCTTCGAGGAGCTGCAGTTGTTCCAACGTTCCATGACCCTGCGAAATATCGTCCAATATTTCGTACATCCGCTGGGTACCCTTGCGACAGGTGAAGCACTTGCCGCACGACTCATCCTTTAAAAAATTCATGAAGTATTTCGCTATATCAACCATACAGGTGTTGTCGTCCATAACGATCATGCCGCCGGATCCCATGATCGATCCGGCCTTGCTCAGGCTGTCGTAATCGACCGGAATGTCAAACAGTTCGGCTGGAATGCAGCCGCCGGATGGCCCGCCCGTTTGCACTGCCTTGATCCGGGCATTGTCTATAGGCCCGCCGCCAATCTCATAAACGATACGCTTAATGGTGGTGCCCATGGGTACTTCCACCAGACCGGTATATTTGGCCTTGCCGACCAGACTAAAGATCTTTGTGCCTGAATTATTCTCAGTGCCAATCTTGGCAAACTCATGGGCTCCCTTCTCGATAATGATTGGAATATTTGCCCATGTCTCCACATTGTTGATTGCCGTAGGTTTTCCCTCGATTCCCTTCTGCACGGGAAAGGGAGGACGTTGCCGCGGCTCGCCCATTTTCCCTTCTATTGAACGGATCAATGCCGTCTCCTCGCCGCATACAAAAGCCCCGGCCCCCTTGACCAGGTTGATGTCAAAGGAAAAGCCGGTTCCCAGAATATTTTCTCCCAGAAGCCCCACTTCACGCGCCTGGCGGAGTGCAATAATCAGATGTTTGATGGCAAGGGGGTATTCGTTGCGGACATAGATCACACCCCCGGTTGATCCCGTCGCATAGGCGCCAATGATCATTCCTTCGATAACGCCATGGGGATTCCCTTCAATGACGCTGCGGTCCATATATGCACCCGGGTCCCCTTCATCCGCGTTACATACCAGGAATTTGCCATGACCATTCGCTTGATTTGCCAGGAACTCCCACTTAAGGCCCGTAGGGAAGCCTGCACCGCCACGGCCTCGGAGCCCGGCAACCTTGACCTCATTTATAACCCAATCAGGATCGGCCATTTTGAACACTTTTGCCAGGGTCGAATACCCCTGGTTGATAATGTAGTCATATACAAAGAGCGGATCTATTTTCTCGTTCCTGCTCAGAATTGTGCGAACCTGATTCCTGAAAAACGGGATGTCTTCCTGTCTTTCGATCTGTTCCCCCGTATCCGGGGTTATGAAGAGCTCATCTGCCAGAATCTCATCTCTGGCTACACTCTCGACGATTCGAGCCATAGTCTTCATTCCCACCTTTGGGTAGAAGGTTCCACGTGGCTCCACGAGTACAGAAGGTTCCATCTGGCAGAATCCCTGGCAACCAGTAATGCGCAACCGGACAGTGTCTGTCAGTTTTTTGTCCAGCAGTTCTCGTTTTGCTACACGAATCAGGTCGTTCGCACCACTTGCCTGGCAACAAGTGCCCGCCGGAATAACAATGGTGGGGACAGCGTCGTCATGGTCAGTCATTATGCGACTTTGCAAAGCCTCAAAATCCTCTATTGATCTTCGTCGTTTCATAGCATATGCCTGTGCCATTTCAGTTTAAGCAGTCTTGCTCTTTTCCTGAAACTTCCCCTTGTCAAAGACTGGCGCCGTGAAGATCCAGCATGTGAGCCTTGCACCCACGGCGGGAACAGATGTGCAAAACACCGCCTCCCCGTATGAACGCCGAAACCATCGGAGCACCGCAGGACGTACAGTCCAATACTCCGCTGAGTTCAGCATGGCAATGGGGACAGAAAAAATTGACAACAGTGTCAATCGGCACTTCATATTCCTGTTCAACAGAATAGCTTCCGTAAAGGCAGGACAGCCTGACCCAACCGTGTCTTCGCCCGAAAGAGACGGTCACACGTATCGAAGGATATCCATCGATATAGAAGTTTTTATCTATCAGGCTGCGGTTGCAATGCGGACAGCTGACCTCGAGCGGAAATATTCTCTCGTCTGTATCAACATCTACCCTGTCAATCCCTGCCCTGGCATTATCAATGATTTTCCCAACCATTTGCCTGTTAACATTCGAAAAGTAGTATCCATCTACCACTACAATGGGTCCAAGTGCGCAGGCCCCGAGGCAGTTCACTGTCACAAGCGTGATTTCACCATCCGGAGTGGTTTCACCTGCATTAACCTGGAGCCTTTGTTCAAACTCTTCAATGACGCCAGACGAGGCGCGGACATGGCAGGCAGTTCCAGAGCACACTGAGATGAGATGTTTTCCCCTGGGCTTCAAACTGAACAATTTATAGAAAGTAGCGACTCCATATATATCGACCAAAGAAAATCCCGTTTCTTGGGCCACTATTCTAAGGGCCTGTTCCGGAAGATAGCTGTATCTTGTTTGTATATCTTCAAGTATTGAAATCAGTCCGCCCTGATGCGCTTGGTGCTTCCCTATGATACTGAGGAAATTTTCTTCTTTCATATTGCTTCCTTTAAATAAATGCCTTTCAAATAAACCGAAAGTGCGAATGATAGCGATAAAAATTTACTTTCTATTATGAAAAGACAGGCTTGCATGTCAAGAAGAAAGGGGCTGCATAAAAAAAACACAGTTTAAAAAAAAGCTCTTGACAAATAGAATAAAAAAGATTATCATTTTTTGTTTTAATGTAATAGAAAGCATCGCACAAAGGAGTGCGGAGCTTTTCTGTATACCTGAGACAAAGGCGTCTTTATCCCATTGAGGAAAGATGCCTTTTTTTGTTTTGTTAATTTGCAATGAGGGAGGAAATTATGAACCTACAAAGACCCAATTCTAATGAAGCTCTTCAAACAAAAAACCGTTCTCGAGATGTCGCGCCCCAATCCGGCATATGCAGCAGATGCGTTGACGGATGCAAGGGAAACTGCGATATGTTCAGGGCAACATTCAGGGGGAGAGAACTCCTTTATCCGGAACCCTTCGGCAGCGTAACTGCCGGTGCGGATAAGGACTATCCCGTTGACTATTCCCATCTCAATATCATGGGATATGCCCTCGGGGCAAAAGGAATAGACGCTGATCCTGATAAGGCTACTTTTCCGGCGGTAAATACTGAAACGTCTTATGGCGCTACAGACAAAGTAAAAATGAAGGTGCCCATATTCACAGGTGCCCTTGGCAGCACTGATATTGCTCGCAGAAACTGGGAACATTTTGCAATAGGTGCCGCAATAAGCGGAATCAGCCTGGTTTGCGGTGAAAATGTGGTCGGAATTGATCCACAGTTGGAACTTGACAAAAACGGCAAGGTCGCGAAATCCCCGGAGATGGACCGTCGTGTAAAAGAATATCGTCGCTATCACGAAGGCTATGGTGATATTCTCGTCCAGATGAACGTTGAGGACACCCGAAATGGTGTTGCAGAATATGTCATAGATAAACTGGGGGTAGAGACCATTGAGTTAAAATGGGGCCAGGGAGCCAAGTGTATTGGTGGGGAAATCAAGGTAAACTCATTGGAACGGGCCATAGAACTGAAAAAACGAGGCTATATCGTAACGCCGGACCCGGAGGATCCTGCTTTCCAGGCGGCCTTCAAGGCTGGCCCACTGAAGCAATTCGAGCGCCATTCCCGCCTCGGGTTCATCGATCAAGAGGGCTTTATGAATGAGGTGGAAAGGATACGCAAATTAGGCGCCAAACGTATAACACTTAAAACAGGCGCTTACCCGATGAGAGAACTTGCCATGGCCATACGCTGGTCCAGCGATGCTAAAATAGACCTTTTAACCATTGACGGCGCTCCAGGCGGCACGGGCATGAGCCCGTGGAGAATGATGAACGAATGGGGCATTCCCTCTATATACCTCCATTCCATGGCCTACGAGTTGTGTGATCGGCTGGCAGGCAAGGGTAAATGGGTGCCGGATATCGCATTTGCAGGCGGTTTTTCTTCTGAAGATCATGTTTTCAAGGCGCTGGCATTAGGTGCACCTTATTGCAAGGCCGTATGCATGGGCAGGGCATTGATGATCCCGGGTATGGTGGGCAAAAACGCCGAGAAGTGGTTGAGAGGAGAAGATGGCGGGCTTCCTGCCACTGTCTCGAGATTCGGATCTACCAAAGAAGAAATATTTATGAATTATGAAGTCCTGAAGGAAAAGTACGGGTCTGAAGCAGATAACCTTCCATTAGGTGCAGTTGGCTTATTCAGTGCCACGGATAAAATCAAAGTAGGCCTCCAGCAGATAATGGCCGGGTCAAGGAACTGGGAAGTCCAATATATCAGTAGGAAAGACATCTTCGCTCTTACTGAGGAATGTGCAAAAGTTACCGGCATTCCCTATGTAATGGACGCATACAGGGATGAGGCCCTTGGGATTATTGATTCCTGAAGCGCCTAAACTTGGAGGCTAAAACCGGCGGGTGCGGTCCGCAGGCAGCTCGCGCCTGGTTTGAACATCAACTTTATAGCCTTCTTTCTGAGGCCTTTTTATCAAAATCACGTGTTAATCCGGGTCTTAATATGACTCCAAGAAGCAATAATTTATCCGGTGAATTCTATGTTGATTTCAAAGTATTTCACGAATTGATGTCCATCAAGATTCGAGAAATCCTCCTGGTCTCCAGTCCCTATGATGCATTCATAATGGAGGAAGATACAAGTCTTGCATCAAGGATCATAAATGAATACAGCGGGCTGAACCTGAGCCAACCACCCCGTGTGACCCGCACTTCTTCGGCTTATGAGGCCCTGGCGGTTTTAAATAAGAAAGAATTTGATATGGTTATTACCATGCCGCATCTGGATGAAATGGATGCCTTCTCTTTCGGTCTGGAGATAAAAAAGATAAGGCCAAATCTGCCTGTCATTCTTCTGGCTCATAACCCCAGAGGCTTTTACCCGCCTCCGGAAAACAGGGATTGCAGCGGAATTGATAAGCTCTTTATCTGGTCAGGCAATTCCGACCTGCTTCTTGCCCTCGTTAAAAACGCGGAAGACCGCCTTAATGTTGATTTTGATACCCAGAGAGCCAATGTCCGCGTCCTGATCTTAGTAGAGGATTCCCCTGTATATTACTCATCTTTTCTTCCCCTTATCTACAAAGAAATCGTAAGACAGACCCAGGCAGTACTTGAAGTCGGACTCAACGAAGAACACAGGCTCGTCACAATGCGGGCAAGACCCAAAATATTAATGGCTGAAAACTATGAGGAAGGAAGGGAGCTTTGCAAGAAATATCGCTCTTTTCTTTTTGGCATAATATCTGATGCCCGCCTCCCAAAAAATGGTGAAATGGATGTTGATGCAGGATTTCATTTACTTTCTCAAGTCAGAGAAGAGATTCCTGACCTTCCCCTGCTTCTGCTGAGTGCTGAGCCCATAAACAAGGATAAGGCAAGTCAAATTCCAGCAATGTTCCTTGACAAGAACTCTCCAAATCTCCTTGCGGAATTACACGATTTTTTCCTGACTCATCTGGGTTTTGGAGATTTCATTTTCCGCATGCCCGACGGCACGGAAATTGACCGGGCCCCAGACCTTCGTACACTCGAGGCCAAAGTTGCACATGTACCGGATGAATGTCTTTCTTATCATGCTGAACAAAATCACTTTTCCAGATGGATCATGACCCGTTCCGAATTTACTCTTGCCTCCACATTTCGCGAGGTCAAGGCATCGGATTTTAAAAGCGTCGATGATATGCGGCAGTATATTATTTCCAACATCCGCGCATTACGCAAATGGCGTCAAAAAGGCGTGGTTGCCAAATTCAATCGTGCCAATTTCGATCCATACATCATGGATTTTCTTAAAATCGGCGAAGGCTCCTTAGGAGGAAAAGCACGCGGCCTGGCCTTTATGTCCGCCCTGCTTCAACAAAATTCCAAACTTAACAAAAAATACTCGGAAATCAATATCAGGATTCCTAAAACCCTGGTCATCACTACGGACGGTTTTGAGTCTTTTGTAACACAGAACCACCTGGAACGATTTGCCAAGGAAGATTTTACCGATGAAGAAGTTACAAAAGGCTTTCTTGATGCACACATGCCAGAGTGGCTTACAAACGAACTCGAAGCATTTGTAGCTCAGGTCAAAATACCACTTTCCGTGCGTTCATCCAGTCTGCTGGAAGATGCCCAGTTCCAGCCTTACGCAGGGCTTTACGAAACCTATATGATACCCAACAATCATCCCGAACCTTCCAAACGGCTTCGACATCTCATCACAGCCATAAAACTGGTATACGCTTCCACGTATTATGAAGGCCCCAAGGCATTTTCCAGAAACACATTGAATCAGCCCCATGCAGAGGCAATGGCCGTCATTATCCAGCAGTTGGCCGGAAAGGAATATGGTAATTATTTCTATCCTGCTATTTCCGGCGTAGCCCAGTCCCACAATTTTTATCCGATTTCCCATATGAAATCTGAAGAAGGAATTGCCCACATCGCCTTAGCCTTGGGCAAAACCGTTGTGGAAGGAGAAAAAACCTTGCGCTTTTCTCCCAAGTATCCGGGCATTATGCCACAATTCTCCACTGTTGATGACATTTTAGCAGGCGCCCAGCGTTTCTTTTACGCGCTGAAAATCAAGGATTATCCCGATGATCTCAACTTCGAGGAATATTCCAATCTGGAAAAAAGGGAAGTTGATGATGCGGAAACAGAGTTTCCCGTAATGACACTTGCCAGTACGTATGTACCTGAAGAACACCGCATCAGGGATACTGCCTATATACTGGGGCCCAAGATCTTAACATTTGCCCAGATACTAAAATACAATATTTTTCCTTTGCCAAACTTATTATCCGATTTGCTGGAACTCGGGCGCAGGGGAATGGGATGCCCTATTGAAATAGAGTTCTCCGTAAATCTGAGTCCTGATAAAAAACGCAAAAGTGATTTTTATCTTCTTCAGATGAGACCAATGGTCGCTGATGAAGAACGTTTCGAAGTACAAATTACCCAGGAGGAATATGAAAGGGCCTTCTGTCGCTCCAACCAGGCTCTTGGAAATGGAAAAAATGAGAAAATAGCGGATATCATCTATGTCAAACCAGATGATTTCAGGCCGGAATCCACCTTTCAGATGGCCGAGGAAATAGGCCGGATAAACGCGGGTTTGCTTAAGGAAAAGCGTCCATACCTCCTGGTCGGTCCCGGAAGGTGGGGTTCTGCTGACAGGTGGCTTGGCATTCCGGTCCAATGGCGGAATATATCCGGTGTTGGTGCCATTATTGAACTCAGGAATGAAAAACTAAAGGCCGATCCTTCCCAGGGTTCTCATTTTTTCCAGAACATCACATCCCTTGGCATCCATTACATAACGGTCACCGAAGGGCCGGATTCGGAAGATCACTTTGACTGGAAATGGGTAAGTTCACTGCCCGCTATGCAGGAAACGGCTTTTTTAAGGCATGTGAGATCGGCAAAACCATTGACACTTAAGATCGACGGCAGGAAATCTAAATGCGTAATTATTGGGGACTAAGCGTTTGCCATTAATAATTGACGATTGACGACTTAGAAAATCCTTTTTTCAATCTTCAATCAGGAATCGAAAATAAAATATCAAACAGGAGGTTATTATGTCGGACATTTTAGAAATAGTAAAGGCGAGAGATCCCGGTGAAAAGGAATTTCACCAGGCCGTGCAAGAGGTCGTAGAAACGGTTCAGCCGGTACTTGATCGAAATCCCGAATACCGTCATGCCAAGATATTAGAAAGAATAGCTGAACCGAGAAGGGTTATTATGTTTCGCGTACCCTGGATGGATGACAGTGGAGAGATTCACATAAACAGAGGCTTCAGGGTACAAATGAACAGTGCTTTAGGACCTTTCAAGGGAGGACTTCGCTTTCATCCCTCTGTCAATCTTTCCATTCTGAAATTTCTTGCATTTGAACAGGTCTTTAAGAACGCTCTGACCACCCTGTCCATGGGAGGAGCAAAAGGCGGGTCTGATTTTGATCCCAAGGGAAAATCTGATAATGAAGTCATGCGGTTTTGTCAGTCTTTCATGACAGAGCTTTCTCGGCATATAGGCCCCAATATCGATATTCCCGCCGGCGACATTGGTGTAGGAGCCAGAGAAGTCGGCTATCTGTTTGGGGCTTATAAGAGAATAAGCAACGAATTCACCGGCGTAATTACCGGTAAAGGACTTGGCTGGGGAGGCAGTCTTGTCCGGCCTGAGGCAACCGGATACGGTTGTGTCTATTTTGCCGCAGAAATGTTAGCCGTGCAGGACAACAGCCTTAAAGGCAAAACCTGTCTTGTATCAGGTGCAGGAAACGTTGCACAGTACACCGTGGAAAAAATAATAGAATTAGGCGGCAAAGTGGTTACACTATCCGATTCATCCGGCTATATTTATGATGAAGAGGGCATAAACAAAGACAAACTTGCCTTCGTAATGAGGCTAAAGAACATCAAACGGGGCAGGATCAAGGAGTATGTTGATAAGTATTCAGCATCGGTTTACACGGAAGTTGATTCTACCCTGGATTACAATCCGTTATGGAACCATAAGGCCGACTGCGCCTTTCCAAGCGCCACCCAGAATGAGATCAACCAAAAGGACGCCCAAAACCTGGTCAATAACGGGGTAAAACTGGTCGGTGAGGGTGCAAACATGCCCTCCACACCACAAGCCATTGATATCTTTTTGGACAACAACCTCCTTTATGCACCTGGAAAAGCGGCAAATGCCGGGGGTGTGGCTGTATCGGGTCTTGAAATGGCCCAGAACAGCATGCGCCTGACCTGGCCCAAGGAAGAAGTGGACAGCCGGCTTAGAATAATCATGAAAAACATCCACCAAAGCTGCGTGGATGCGGCCGCCGAGCATGGCGTATCCGGCAATTACATGGCAGGAGCAAACATTGCAGGTTTTGTGAAGGTAGTGAATGCCATGCTGGATCAGGGGTTAGTGTAAGGAGGATTGAACACAATGTCAGATAAAAAGGCGGACCTGGCCGGACCCGGCATCGGAGACTATGACGAGCTGGAGAAAATCCTGCCACAGGACTATGGTTCTTTATTAGACCCAAAGGAAACACAGGAAGCTATCACTGCGCTGAAAAACTATATCGAGGAGAATCTGTGCAAAGAGCTCAACCTGATAAGGGTTACAGTACCCCTGATAGTGGACGTTGAGAGCGGATTGAACGATCTCTTAGACCGCGATGGCTCACGTACCCCGGTCCAGTTCCACATTTCAAACGATTATGACAAAAATCCAATTGATGCCCAGGTAGTGCAGGCAGCAACCAAGTGGAAACGTATGGCGCTTAAGCAATTTGGAATGGAAGTGGGGGAGGGCCTGTACACCGATATGCACGCTGTGCGCAAGGACTACTTCCTTGACCATGATCACAGCGCATATGTGGACCAGTGGGACTGGGAACTGGTGATAACAAATGAGCAGCGCAACCTGGAGTATCTGACAGAAGTTGTTGAGAAATTGTGGAAAGTCCTCAAGGGCGCCGAAATCCATGTCCAGAAGCTTTTTCCCCAGTTGAAGACCGAAAAGTACCCCGACTTGCCCGAGAAGCTTACATTCCTGCATGCCGAGGATATCCTTGACATGTACCCCGACCTGCCACGTAAGGAGCGCGAGACAGAGATTGCAAAAAAATACACGGCAGTCTTCATTTATGGCATTGGATGGACCCTCAAGGACGGCTACCCACACGAACTCAGGGCCCCGGACTATGACGATTGGGTCATAGAGACACAGTCTCAAGACGGTAGACCAATGCATGGCCTTAACGGTGATATTCTTGTGTGGAACCCGGTTACGGAGCGCCGTCATGAGCTCACATCTATGGGTATCCGCGTCAACGCAGAAACGCTCAAGAAGCAATTAGAGATCACCGGCCAGCTTGATTTCCTAAATTTCCCATACCATCAAGCAATAATAAACAACCATATACCGCTCAGCATCGGTGGTGGTATTGGGCAGTCCCGTACTTTCATGCTTCTCTTAAAAAAGGCACACCTTGGAGAGGTGAGCATCAGCGTATGGCCAAAGGTACTCAAGGACATTTGCAAGAAGAAGAACATTCATATTCTGGAGTGAACTGAGTTCCGGCTAAATGGGACGCAGATCGGCACAGATGGACGCGGATTGGATATTGATCCTGAATATCTGCGTTTTTCTGCGTCCTATGTCGTTTCTAAGGCCACTACGACCTCATGACTCTGAGACACAAATAGGATGCCAACCCCACAGGTCGAATTTTTTTAGTCCCTGGCGTTGACAGTCAGTCATTAGGGCTGGGAATGAATCAGATTAATTACAACATCCGACCTCCTATTTCTCATTCCACCTTGACTTGAAATCGTTAGTTTCCTATATTCGCCAGAGTCAGAAATAAGTAAATCTTTAGCCCAACCCATATCCATTAGCTACACTACAATTAAGGAGTCCTTTATGCCACGACGTGAAGATATCAAAAAAGTAATGATTATCAGTTCCGGGCCAATCGTTATCGGTCAGGCATGTGAGTTCGATTATTCGGGGACCCAGGCATGCAAGGCCCTTCGGAAGTTGGGTTACGAGATTGTCCTGGCCAATTCCAACCCTGCAACCATCATGACCGATCCTGGCATGGCCGAAGCAACCTATATAGAGCCCCTCAATCTGGAGACCATGACAGAGATCATCGAGAAGGAGCGGCCTGATGCCCTGCTCCCCAATCTTGGAGGACAGTCCGGCCTCAACCTTTCCTCGGAATTAGCCCGCACCGGTGTGCTTGAAAAATACGGTGTCAGGATAATCGGGGTTGAGGTTGATGCGATCAAGCGCGGAGAAGACCGGATCGCCTTTAAGGAAACCATGAACAGCTTAGGCATTGAAATGCCCAAAAGTGATCCGGCCTTCAGCGTGGAGGAGGCCGAAAAAATAGCCGACGATCTTGGATATCCGGTAGTAATCCGTCCCGCCTACACTATGGGAGGAACCGGCGGCGGACTGGTATATAACGTTGAAGAGCTGCGCATAATCGCCAGCCGGGGACTATCTGCGAGCCTTGTGGGCCAGATTCTTGTTGAGGAATCGGTGTTGGGATGGGAGGAGTTGGAGCTCGAGGTTGTGCGCGATGAAAAGAACCAGATGATCACGGTCTGCTTTATCGAAAATGTGGATGCCATGGGCGTTCACACGGGCGACTCCTATTGCACAGCCCCCATGCTTACCATAGACCCTGAGCTTCAACAGCGGCTTCAGAAATACTCCTATGACATTGTTGAGGCCATAAAAGTAATAGGCGGCACCAACATACAATTTGCCCATGATCCCAAGACCGGCCAGGTAGTGGTCATTGAGATCAATCCCAGAACATCCAGGTCATCTGCCCTGGCCTCCAAGGCCACAGGTTTTCCCATTGCCCTGATCTCCGCCATGTTAGCGGGCGGTATGACCTTGGATGAAATCCCCTACTGGAGGGAGGGCACCCTGGATAAATACACACCGTCAGGGGATTACGTGGTAGTTAAATTCGCCCGCTGGGCCTTTGAAAAGTTTGTGGGGGCCGAAGACAAACTTGGCACACAGATGCGGGCTGTGGGCGAGGTCATGAGTATCGGCAAGAATTACAAAGAGGCATTCCAGAAGGCCATCCGGTCCCTTGAAATAGGGAGGTACGGCCTGGGGTTTGCCAGGGACTTTCATGAAAAACCCCTTGACGATCTTTTGGACCTCTTAGCAGAACCCACCAGTGAACGGCAATTTATCATGTACGAGGCCATCAGAAAAGGTGCCGGCATCCAGACCCTGTATGAAAAAACCTATATAAAGCCATGGTTTATTGAGCAGATGAAGGAACTGGTAGACCTGGAAGAAAAGATAATCAGGTACAGGGGCAAAAAACTCCCGGATAATTTGCTCACCCAGGCAAAAAAGGACGGTTTTTCCGACCGGTACCTTTCACAACTGCTCCGGCTTCCGGAAAAGGAAATCAGGACAGAACGCTGCGCCCTCGATGTTGTAGAGGGATGGGAGCCGATTCCCGTAAGTGGTGTGGAAAACGCTGCCTATTATTTCTCCACCTATAATGCACCTGACAAAGTAGAATCCAGCGACAGACGCAAGATTATGATATTAGGCGGGGGACCAAACAGGATCGGGCAGGGTATTGAGTTCGACTATTGCTGTGTTCATGCCGCCTTTGCGCTCCGGGATGAAGGCTTTGAGTCTATCATGGTCAACTGTAATCCCGAGACCGTGTCTACCGATTATGACACCTCGGACAAACTCTACTTTGAGCCGCTCACGGTAGAGGACGTCTTGAGCATTTACGAGAAAGAAAAGCCCGAGGGCGTTATTGTACAGTTTGGTGGGCAGACCCCCCTCAATATTGCCGGTGAACTGGCCGGTGCCGGGGTCAAGATCATCGGGACATCCCCGGATACTATTGACCTTGCTGAGGATCGTGACCGCTTCCGCAAAATGATGCACAAATTAGGCATACCCGAACCCGAATCAGGCATGGCCAGCACTCTTAAAGAGGCCCTTAAAGTGGCTGAAAGGATAGGCTATCCCTTGATGGTCAGGCCTTCTTATGTCCTGGGCGGCAGGGCCATGGAGGTTATTCACGACGAGGAAATGCTCCAGCGTTATGTGGCCGCCGCCGTAGATGTTTCGCCTGAACGCCCGATCCTGATCGACAAATTTCTTGAAAACGCCATTGAGGCGGAGGCTGATGCCATTTCCGACGGCACTGATGCCTTTGTGCCGGCAGTTATGGAACATATCGAATTGGCCGGTGTCCATTCAGGGGACTCCGCCTGTGTGATTCCCCCAATCAGCATACCGGCCAAGCATCTTGATACTATTTACGAATACACAAAAAAGATTGCAATTGAACTAAATGTCGTCGGTTTGATGAACATCCAGTATGCCATTGCAAATGATACGGTTTATATCCTCGAAGCCAATCCACGCGCATCCCGCACCGTTCCGCTTGTTTCGAAGGTATGCAACATATCCATGGCGCGTATCGCTACCCAACTCATGTTGGGCAAAAAATTAGCCGATCTTGACATCAAACCCAAATCGATTCCTCACTTCGGGGTTAAGGAGTCTGTCTTCCCATTTAACATGTTTCCCGAGGTAGATCCTATTTTAGGGCCTGAAATGCGATCCACCGGGGAAGTCTTAGGGATGGCAGACTCTTTCGGCCTCGCTTTCTACAAGGCCCAGGAAGCTGCTCAGCAGACCCTTCCTAACGAGGGGGCTGTTCTGATCACTGTGTCGGAAAATGACAGGCCGGCAGTCCTTGAAGTAGCCCGCAAGTTCGACAAATTAGGTTTTATGATCAAGGCCACTGATGGCACCCATAGATTCTTTGCGGAACACGGCATTAAGTCGGAGACTGTCTCCAAGATGCATGAAGGCCGCCCCAATATAGTTGACGGCATCAAGAATTTTGAAATTCAATTAGTCATAAACACACCCAGCGGCAAATTGAGCAAACATGACGATTCATATATCCGGAAGTCGGCCATCAAATACAAGATTCCTTATATCACCACGTTAGCCGCTGCCTTAGCGGCCGCAAGGGGAATTGAAAGAAATCGTCTCGGTCACGGAAGCGTCAAATCGCTTCAGAGCTATCATGCTGATATAAAATAATAAAATCGTTTCACGATTTTATCAGGGGAGAAAGCAAAAATGGACGGAATTGTTGGTATTTATAGTCCGGATGACAATGAACTGGTAAACAAGACATTTTTAGCAACAGGTGCCTGTCAGCACAGGGGCAAGGCCAGCACCGGATTGGCCATAGCGAATCGTAAGGGGATATATGTTCACAAAGGTCTGGGCAGGATCGCCGAAGTAATAGACTACAATACGATCAAAACCTTTCAGGATTTAGAACCTGTCGCGGCTATCGGAAACATCGGTTATACGAAAAGAAAAATAGCCGAAAAAATTAATTCCGAGCCAATAGAGATCTATCCAAAAACCTATTCTAAATTCAAGATTGTCTTGACCATGGACGGGTATCTTATCAAGGATGATGATCTTAGGACCGAGCTTGAAATGGATTACAGTCTTCAGACTGATAATAAAACGGAGGTTGTTGGTGCCCTGTTACATAAGTACGTTATACAGGATGGCATCACATTCGAAGCGGGTGAAAAACTTGTCAATAAACTGCATGGCAGGGCAACTTTTGCCTTAACTGCCCTGGTTCATGACGGCAAGGAGATATACCTGATTGCCTTAAACGATTCAAAGGCGTTTGAGCCTTTCTGTTATTCAACAATAGATGGGGCCTTTGTTGTCAGTTCCGAATCCTGTTCTCACAGAAGACTGAATGGCCTGACCGAAAAGGAATATGACGGCGCGGAAATGACCATATGCTCATCAAAAGGAAATGAAACAAAAAGATTAAGAGAAGAAACCATGATGCCGGACATATTCCAGGGTGTTTATTATGGCAATGTGGGTTCACTATTTAGAGGGAAAGAAATATTCCAGATTAGGCGAGAACTGGGCCTGAAATTGACTGATTATTACAAAAATTCAAGGGCCGATGTTGTCATTCCAAACCCTGAATCAGGCTGGGGCGTTACCGTAGGTGTTGCAGAAGGTCTTAAGAAAAAACTATTTCCTGCCCTTATAAAACTCCCTCAGGCCGTCAGGACATTTCAAGAAGGCGCGCAACAGACAAGATCTCAGGAAGTCGGGCTGAAGTTCGGTGGTATTGACTCGCTGTTAAAAGACAAGAACATCGCAATGGGAGATGACAGCATTGTAAGAGGGAGTGTAAGCGAGGGTGGTTCTGTCTGGGTCGTATACAACTCAGGCGCTAAATTCATCGAGTTCTGGATATCTTACGGCCCCATGTTTTTCCCTTCATTCAAGGAATGGCACCGCGGCATTGAGTGTTTGGACGAACTTGCCGTACAGAGGGCATTTGCGGATGACAACCCTTATGACAAAACACTTGAAGAGTTAAACAGTGCGGTCGCAAAATTAATTGGTGTTGATGAGGTAAGGTATAACCTTCAGGAAAATATTCTGAAAATTGCAGGCAAAGGTTCCTTTCAGGCGCTGGATGCAAGTTATCCCATTGATGAAGAATTCTGGCCTGACTGGCTCAAGTTAGAATTTGATAAATACAAGCGTTCTCGGAAATAATGACTGTTTATCTCCCCCTTTCCACACCGACCCAATAAAATTTCCTTCCTTTCTTTTATTAATCTCCATTCAATCCTGCCAAAGAATCCTGCCTTACATGGTTTTTTGTCATCTTCATCTAAGGAATTCGTCAATTTTCTTTTCATACCTGTCAAAACTCTGACAACAGAAACCGCAACCTAAAGTTCCGTACGGTTTCCTTCAGTCCGATTCTCCCCGCCCAACAAAACAATAATGGAACCATATCTTATTGAATTTATTTATATTTAGTCGTTTTGCATCCCGAGCCATCCCGCATACCCCCTATTGGCACCTTTTTTGCTGTATTAATGGAAGTGGTTACCAACCACCACTAGGAGGCTTGAGGAAGGCCCCTAAAAGGGGCCAAGCAGTCGTTTGGGAATGAACTACCTCGCAGCAAGCTACGAGGTATCAAGACTAGAAAATGTAACGCAGCAAGCTGCGGGGAATTAACCCTTGTCCGCCTTTGGCGGATTAACCTGCACCTTGTATTTGTTCATCATAAATTTTTTTTAAATTAAATGAATATAACGGCTAAACAATTTAAAAATTTTAGTGACCTGGTATATAATGAGTGCGGGATCAACCTCCATGATGGCAAAGAGCAACTGCTCAAGGCCCGTCTTGCAAAGAGATTGCGTAGTACAGGGATTAATTCAGTTGATGAATATATCAAACTGCTGGGGAATGACAATCAGGAACTAATTGATTTCATAGATGCCATATCAACAAATCACACCTTCTTTTTTAGAGAGAGCCATCATTTTGAATGTCTTGAAAATAGTCATTTAAAAATATGGTGTGCTGCATGTTCAAGTGGTGAGGAGCCCTATTCAATAGCCATATATTGCTTAGAGAAGGGATTCAGACCCACCATCCTTGCGACCGATATATCAACAAACGTATTGCGATTAGGGGAGAGAGGTGTCTATCCTGTTGAAAGGGCGAAGAATGTATCTTCACGTATATTGAGGAGATATTTTCAAAAGGGACAGGGCAAATGGGAGGGGCATATCAAGGTTAAGGATGAGTTAAAAAAAATGGTGATATATAAAAGATTTAATCTTTTGACCGAGTCGCCTCCACTTCGAGAGCTTGACGTTGTTTTTTGCAGAAACGTGTTGATATATTTCGACAGCATGGTGAAAGAAAAAATAATTAACAAGCTATATAGCGTGCTGAAATTGAATGGCTATTTTGTCATAGGCGGCGCAGAGAGCCTGAACAACCTTAACCATAGATACAAGTATGTAAAACCGAGCATCTACAAAAAAGTCTAAATAGGCGCTATTATACGGAGATCGTTACTATTCAGGTGTCTCTTTTTTTAGACAGGATGACCCCGCGGAACGCGGGGTCATCCTGTCTAATAAATACCTGTGTAGTTAGCGGAGATTTACATATGATAAAGGATAAGCGGCGATTCAGCAGGGTTCCTTTCAGGGTCAATGCGGAAATGATGGTCAACGGCATCTTGTACAACGCCGGGGAGATCACTAATCTCGGCGTCGGAGGCTGTCTTTTACCAGTTAAGGCTGATCTGAAACCTGGGACCGTGTGCCGAATGAAAATTCTTCTGAGTGGAACAAGCAGCGAAGTCAGTATAAAAGTCAATGGGACTATCATCCGATGCGACCCAAAAGCCATCGCCGTCAAATTCACCCATATAGATCCCGACAGCCTCTTCCATCTTCAAAACATCGTCCGCTATAATTCCCCTGAGCCTGACGAATTTGAACTGGAAATCCGCGACCATCCAAGCCTAATGTAATCGCAACTACTCAGGCAGACGGACAGTAGGTATTTAGAAGGTTTTTAATAATACTAACCATGTTGTTTATTCAACAGTAGGGTAAACAACATGATCAGTTACAAATCAATATACCAAAAACCAGCTTGATGGTCTCGTAAAAAGTCGGATTTGACCTTATCTGTCATTCCTGCCCCGCACTTGATGCGGGGCGGGAGTGACGTGATTTTGACTTTCTACGAGTTCATGAAAAGTTGGAGGGAAGCAAAAAAGCCCCTCAAATATCAAGGGGCTTTTTTAGTTGATTATTTTAAACTGTCTACTTTTCTACAATTTTTCCCATCTTAATACCGAGCCAGTCCTTAAACCTTTCAAACAGGGAAGGCTTATTGATCACGAGTTTGCATTCGGCCTTTTTGTCGGATTCCATACTTACGGCCCGAACAGTATATGTTCCGGCTGGTATCGGCGGCTGGGTAATAACGATAATATTTTCCATCTTTTTGTTGGATCCGATCTTGGCCTGCAGTAATTCACTCACCTTGACCAATGTGCTTACTTTTGCAGTGAAATACCCGTTCTTATCAATATTCGCATCTGCAATGGCGAGATCTACTGCTTTATCTTTCTTTTTAACCCCTAATAGACTTATGAAAACCGAATCCCCGGGCAGGAACCCTTTTCCCTTAAAAACAAGAGGAGTCTTGGTCAGGGCGGCCACACCAAGGCTGATAATTTCCGGGTGGGCAATTACCTGTGGACCTTTAATATTCGGATCAAATTCCTTTTCCGGTAGCGTACAACCGGAGGACACAAACCCTAACACAAGAAAAACCAACCCGGTTACAAATATCCATCTGGCAAACAATCCTTTAGTGATATTCATTATTTTCACCCCCTTAGGAAGTCAGGCCCAAACCCTTTCCACTCCTTTAAAGACGGAAAGGCTGCCTGAGCAAAACCGTTTATCTGTTGTAGGCCCTCTTTATAACCTGCTTTACATTAATATCAGAAGGCATCCAATCGGAAATACGCAGGAACTTGCCTCCGTCTCCACATTTGCCGACAAAAGAAGCACTTGTACCCTGTCTCTTGTTCGGACCATAAGAGATCTTGGGGCCGATCCCCTGAAAATCCTTGATGCCTTCCATGGCCTTAATAAATTTTTCCGCTGTGAGGTCCCTGCCGCATCTTTTGAGCGCCTCCACCATAGGTTCCACAAAATAGAAGCCGGCATAGAAAAAGATACCCCACCGGTCCTTGGGCGCATATTTTTCCTGGGCCTCCTTATACTTTCTCATAAGTGGGTGGGGCGAATCAGGGGCCTCGGCAAAGCACGTATAGTACACATCCTTGTAGAGCCCCTTAGTGATCTTGAACATGACGGCAGTATCGCTCAGTGTACTTGAGGTCATCCACTGGGGTTTAAAGCCCATCTTGGCGGCGGTTCCTAATATTATGGCCCCCTGCTTGGGAAGTAGCCAATTGATGACACAATCAGGATTTGCAGCCTTCAGCTTCATGCAGTGAGCGCTCAGGTCCGTATCCAATACCTCTGCGGATACCTCAGCAACCAGTTTCATGCCAAGTTTTTCAAGGGCAAGCTGTGCACCGTAGAGGCCCTCTTTACCGTAATCATCATTCTGATAGAAAAAGGCGATTTTCTTTTTGCCCATCTTTTTGATCGCGTAGTTAACTAAAATAGAAGCCTCATTACAATATAGCGGATAAGTAGCAAAAAGATACTTTGTTGGCGGATATGCCCAGTGCGTTGACCCGGCTGCAGGTCCTACCCAGGGCACCTTGTTTTTATGCAGGTATTTCTTGACGGCCATGCCTGTAGCACTTCCCACACCCGAGGCAAATGCAAAAATCTTCTTGTCCTCCACCAGTTCCTTGGCAATGGCCTTGGTTCTGGGGGGCATATAGCCATCATCTCTTAAAAAATATTTGATTTTTCGGCCATGGATTCCGCCCTCAGCGTTAATCATATTAAAATAACAGCCGGTTCCCCTTGCCACTGCGCCCCACAGGGCAGCCGGGCCTGTCTGGGGCCCCCACTGTCCGATACGGATCTCCGTATCAGTAACTCCCCTTTCTGCTAATGCAGCAGGAATGAAGACTAATGACATGAGCACGGCGCAAACCACCATAATAATCCAGTTCTTTTTCTTCATTTTCATCCTCCTTTTGATTTTTTTATCAACTGTTTATGATTATATTGTCTAATTCTAAACCCCTGTATCTTTAATAAAAACAAGGAGCAATTGGATGTAAAGTAATGGTTGAGTTGTTAAGTTGTTTAGCCGTTGAGTTATATATCCACCAGGTATTACTTTACTCGATTATCTATCTCCTTTTGTACATGGCTTCAATGAGATCTGTGAATGCCTCGTTTACGTATTTTCTTTTGACCTTCATGGTCGGAGTGACCTCACCATCTTCCTCGTAAAGTTTCTTGGGAAGAATTGTAAACTTCTTTACCTGCTCCACGCGGGACAGAGTTTCATTCACATTATTCATTTCACCCTGAATAAACTTTACGATATCGGGGCTCTGAGTCAGGTCCTTATAAGTGGAAAACTGGATTTTATTATCCTGGGCGTATTTTACAACATTGTCCTCATCAATCATGATCAGACAACTTATAAATTTTCTTTTATCGCCGATCACAACGGCGTCATTTATATAGGGGCTGGCTTTCAGCTTGTTTTCTATATACTGGGGCGTGATATTCTTACCACCCGCAGTGACGATAATATCCTTTTTGCGGTCGGTGATCTTCAGATATCCATCCTCATCAAGCTCTCCCACGTCCCCTGAGTAAAGCCATCCATCCTTAATAGTCTCCGCAGTTGACTTTGGATCGCCGTAATATCCCTTAAACACCGAAGGGGATTTTACCAGTATCTCTCCATCCTCTGCTATTTTAACCTCCGTACCTGGAAGGGGTGGGCCTACGCTTCCGAATTTGACCCTTCCTGCCGGGGAAACGCAGGTGACTCCAGTGTCTTCGGTCTGGCCGTAGCCCTCCATTAAATTAATACCGATGGACTGGAAAAAATGTAATACGTCCGGCGCAATTGGTGCAGCGCCCGAATAGGCCATACGCATCCGGTCAAATCCGAGCCTTTCTTTGAGCTTGCGGAAGACAGTAAAATAGGCAACCTGGTATAGAATCTCAATATAAAATGGGACATCCTTGAAATTCATCCTCAGTGTAGCCCGCTTTTTCCCTATTTTATATGCAATGCCAAAAACGAGCCTCTTAAACCAGGTGGCATCCGACATTTTGATATACACGGCAGACATGTATTTTTCCCAGATACGGGGAACAGCATAGCCCACGGTCGGTGATATTTCCCGCATATTATCCATCACCGTATCCAGGCTTTCAATAAAATTGACCGTGTATCCATGGGTAATCTGGGCAAAAACAGAAAACAGGCGCTCAAAGATATGACACAGGGGCAGAAAAGACATTACCTCATCCGTATCATACACGGGGTTGTCCTCTATAATGGCCCGACCCATCCATGTGACGTTTCTGTGTGTCAGCATGGCCCCTTTTGGTGGTCCTGTTGTGCCCGAGGTATAGATGAGAACCGAGAGATCCTCAGGGGTGATCTCGGACATACGTTTCTCAAACAGGTCGGGATCATCTTCCAAGACCTGACGACCCATTTTGAGGATGTCGTCATAGGTCATGACCATGGGGTCCTCAAAATGCCTCAGACCTTCCAGGTCCCAGACGATCACCTTCTTTATACGTACGGCTTTATCCCTGAATTGAAGCCATTTGTCTAATTGTTCCTCATTTTCCACAAAGAAAAATATGGATTCGGAGTTTTCTACCACATACTCCACCTGGGGCCAGGCACTTGTGGAATACACGCCGACTGCCACTCCACCGACACACTGGATACCCAGATCTATTATGGACCATTCAGGACAGTTATCCCCGATAATGGAGACACATTCGCCTTTTTTGAGACCCATAGATATCAGGGCCAAGCCTATGTATTTGACATCTCTGTAAAAATTATTCCATGAGATATCATGCCACAGGCCATATTCCTTCTTGCGCATGGCCACCCTGTCGCCATATTTTTCGGCGGTCTTCTTAAATATCTGAGGGACCGTTTCAACCGTCATTCTAGATTTATCTCCATCTTTTCTTCCTCTTCCAGCGCTGATACCCTTTGGCGGATTCTTCCGACCTCATCCCCATATAAAACTCCTGGACATCCTTGTCTTCCATAAGTTCCTTTGACTTTCCCTTCATTACAAACCGTCCGTTTTCTATTATAAGGCCAATATCCGAGATGGACAGGGCCATGCGGGCGTTCTGTTCCACCAACAATATAGTGGCACCTTCCTGATTTATAGTCTTAATAATCTCAAAAATCTCCTTTACCAAAATAGGGGAAAGGCCTAATGAAGGTTCGTCAAGAAAAAGGAGTTTTGGCCGGTTCATAAGTGCCCTGCCAATGGCTAACATCTGCTGTTCACCCCCTGACAGTGTCCCGGCCCACTGTTCCTCTCTTTCCTTGAGAACAGGGAAATACTTGTATATCTGATTAAAATCTTTCTTAATCGCCGCCCGGTCCTTTCTTATATAGGCACCCATAAGGAGGTTTTCTTTTACACTGAGTTCTTCAAAGACCTCTCTCCCTTCAGGCACATAAGATATTCCCATCCTTACGATCACCTCAGGGTCCTTGCCGTCAATCCTTTTTCCCATGAACTCAATTGTGCCTTTGTCCGGCTGGTCGTCTAAAAGCCCCATAACCGTCTTTAGAATGGTCGATTTCCCTGCTCCATTATTTCCTAAGATGGCGGTAATGGTTCCTTCTTCCACGGTCAGGGATACACCGCGCAGGGCATAGATCAAGGTATAGAAGGTTTCAATATTTTTTATCTCAAGCAGTGCCAATGACTTAGTCCTCTCCCAGATATGCCTTCAAAACCTCCGGGTGTTTTTGCACCTCGGCAGGGGTTCCTTCCATAATGGGTTTGCCGAAATTGATGGCCAGGATACGGTCAGATATATCCATAATCAACTTCATGTCATGTTCTATCAACAGGATCGTGACGCCGAGTTCATCCTGTATATCTTTTATCCAGAAGATCAGGTCCTGCTTTTCCTCCGAATTCATGCCCGCGGAGGGCTCATCAAGAAGAAGGAGCTTAGGCTCTAATGCCAGGGCCCTTCCTAATTCTATAAGCTTCTGAGTGCCGTAAGGAAGGCCTCCCACAAACTGATTTCTTGCCGCCTGCAGATCGAGGAGATCTATGATCTCCTCCACATGCTCCCTGTGCTTTATCTCATCCTGAGCCGCCCTGGAACCTCTCCTGTAAAACGTTGCACCGCTCCAGATACCTGTTTTCATATGGATATGGCGACCTAACATCAGGTTTTCCATGGTGGTCATCCTGGAGAAAAGCTCAATATTCTGAAAGGTTCTTGCGATTCCAAGTCTTGCAATAGTATGGGGCTTAAGGCCGATTATATCCTCTCCGCTGAAATTGATTTTCCCTGAATCAGGCCTGTATAGGCCACTGATACAGTTAAAAATAGTGGTCTTACCAGCGCCGTTAGGACCGATAATGGAAAATATAGAACCCTGTTCCACGACAAAACCGACCTTGTCTACGGCCATCAGGCCACCAAAGCTGATGCTCAGGTTTTCTATGTTAAAAAATTGGTAAGTAGTAGGCATTTACTATTTGTCCCTTGCATCCAATATTAGAAGTCAGAGATAAAATTTCAGGTGTCAGTATCATTCTCTTGACTTCTGACTTCTGACTTCTGGCTTCTGACTTCTGACCTCCGTTTTACACTTTCCTCACATAGTGCTTGGCAAACAGCCCGCTCGGCTTAAAACAAAGAACCAGCACGATAATTCCAAATGCGACAACCGATTTAAATTCAAGTGAGATATAGCCGCCAAAAAGGTTCTCGATAACCCCCAACATATACCCCCCGAGAGCAGCGCCAACCAGGGTGGTCATCCCGCCAAGCACTGCCGCGGCAAAACCTTTTAAAAGTGGATCAAGCATCAGATTCGGATCCAATGTGGCGATAGGTGCTAACAAGATACCGGCCACAGCCCCTATCATTGAACTCATTGCCCAGGTAAGAGACAGTATGCGGTTGGTGCGAATGCCATTGATACGGGCGGCCATTACATTCTGCTGTGTCGCTTTCATGGCAATTCCCACCTTGGTGTATTTGAAAAAGAGAAAGAGCATAAACATCAATACCAATGTAATGAGGATAGTGGCAATATTCAGATAACTGATAACAGCAGTCCCTAAATTGATGACATCAAAATCGGATACAGGGAAAGGCAGGTCTCTCTGGTCGGCGCCCCATTTCCAGCTCGCCAGACCGTAAAGCATCATCTGGAAGCCCAATGTGATGAGAATAAGGCTCAGGATGTTCGGATCCTTGGCTCTTCTTAAAAAGACAAATTCCAGAAATATTCCTAATGCGGCAGCAAACAGGAGTGCGCCGATAAAGGAAAATATAAAGGAGTGACTATGGGTAACAAGAAGCGCATAGGCCACGAAAGTAGACAGCATGGACATCTCACCCTGGCCGAAGTTGGGGACCTCCGAGGTCTTGTAGATGATCACCATGGCAAGGGCCACCAGGGCATATAAGCTTCCAAAGGAAATTCCGCTTATAACGAGTTGTAAAAACATTCGGCTACCTCAAATTGGAAAAAAATCCCTATTCTTAACAGCTAAAAACACTTTCTTTGCTCGCAACCCGCAACCCGCAACATCCTTTTAAAACGGCCATGTCTTCCAGTAGATCTTGGTCCTTATCCAGAAACCATACAGGCCGAGGGGTTCAAATACAACAAGCAGAACAACAATCAGACCGAATATAATGCTTGCGATATTAGGAAGCCCTGTGAGATTCATCCACCTCTCGGAAAATGTTATCAGGATGCTCCCAAGATACGGGAGTTCCTGGACTTTATCCAGCGTCAGCATGAGCCACGTCATGAACACCCCGCCCATAATTGAACCAAAGATAGAACCCAATCCCCCCACTATAACAAATGCCAAAAAATAGATGGAAAGGATAAAATTAAAGGAACTCGGGTTTATAAATCCGAGAAGGAAGGCCATTAGACCACCTGCAATACCGGCATAAAAGGCGCTTACCGCGAAGGCTAAGGTCTTGTAAAACGTCAGGTTGACGCCCATAGTCTCTGCCGCGATGTCACTGTCCCTGATGGCAATAAACGCCCTTCCCACCCTCGTTTTCATCAGGTTGCGGGCCGCTAAGGTCAGGAGAAATGCGACCGTCACGATCAAGAAATATAATTGCCTGTCACTTTCCAGGATGTAGGAACCAATGCTGAGATCAGGTGCTTCGATGCCCATTCTTCCCCCGAAGACCTGCCAGCGGCCGATCACCTGGGTAATGGCCATGCCGAAACCCAAGGTCGCGATGGCAAGATAGGGCCCTTCAAGCCTCAGGGCCGGGAGCCCTAAAATAAAACCGAAAAAGGCCGCAATAAAGGCTCCCGCCAACAGGGCTATGGGAAATGGAAGGTGGAGGGCGGTCATCGAAAGTACTGTCCCGTAGGCACCGATTGCGAAAAATCCGGCGTGACCCAATGATATCTGGCCCGTATAACCCACGAGTATATTCAAGCCCACGGTTACAATGACGTGTATAGCCATATAATTGGCCATATAAATATAGTAATTGGGAGCCAGAAATGGAAAAATAGCCAGTGATGCAACAAGCATTATAAACCAGAACCAGAGGATCCTACTGTCTAAAAGCTGAATATCCTCGTAATAGTCCCTTTTCATGTCCATGGTCTGATTTACCCCTTGCGCAGCGACGATAAATACACGGTATCAATAAACATCATTTATGCCCTGTCTTGTCAACAAGTTTTCTGTAATATACTTGCGTTTCCTCTAAAAGCGGTGACTTTTTACCCATCATATTCAACTGCATGATTTTATAGTTAATTTTCTTGATTTGACGGTATTTTTCTTTCTCATCAGGAATGCTTTCTAACATATCCTCCATTTGCCTGATTTCTTTCCTCAACTGGAGTTCGGGCGGCAGGCAATCCGCGTTTTTCAAAATCTTATGGACCAGCCTGAGGTCATCAGGGACATGGCTGTCATCCTCAATCTCAAGGGGCTCACCGCTGCCGGGAAGATTATCGAATGCACCCTGTTCCTGTGCCTCTCCTATTTTTTTCTCAACGATTTTACTGAAAATATCCATAATCACTATCACATATTTGACGGCTTCGTAAAAAGTCGAATTTTCTTGTTTGTCTGGATTCCCGCCTTAGGTTCTCTTTCCCCTTCAGTCTTCAGTCTAAACACCTTCAGCCTGACTACTTGAGTAGTCACAATAAGTATACCATTAATTCCATCATTACAAGCCTCATAATTGTCCATCCGCAAAATCACGGGATTCTTCTTTTTTTCTTGACATTGTTATATCTATAAGATATATATCTTTGAACTATATACCCAAAGGAGTGGGCCGTGAAAGAGAACAAGAGCAAATATGCAGTTATGGGCATCCTGAGCATGGGGCCCATGTCAGGCTATGACATCAAAAAAAGGTTTGAAAAAAGCCTTTCTTATTTTTGGAGCGAAAGCTACGGCCAGATATATCCCATTCTAAAAAACCTGGCCAAACAAGGGCTTGCCACCAGATCAATCAAGAAGCAGACGGGCAAACCGGACCGTCATATTTACGCGTTGACGGACAAAGGTCGAAAAGCGTTACAGGAATGGATGATCCAGCCCGTCGGGCGACTGATAGGACGTCATGAAATTCTATTGAAGCTGTTTTTTGGGCACCAGGTTTCGCTGGAGGATAACATCCGTCAGGTAGAACACTTCCGGGAACTTCAGTCTCAAAAGCTGAAAGAAATAAAAGCTACTGAAGAGATGCTGAAAGCTTATTACAAAGATAACCCGAATCTAAGGTACTGGTTGATGACTGTAAGATACGGGCAGTATGTAAACAGGGCATTTCTTCGGTGGTCTAAAGAGACCCTGACTGAACTCAGAAGGATGGAGCAGGAAGCGGAGTAAAGCTCAATAGAATCTATAAGGGGGTGAAAAAAATGGGAATCGATATTCATCCGATCCCTTTAGGGCCTGACCGGTGCTATATTATCCGGGAAAAAGGGATCATAATGATCGATAGCGGCTCTCCAAACAAAGGTAAGAAATTCATTAAAAGTATCAATAAAATTTCAATAAAACCGGAGCACATCAAACTTATAATTCTAACACACGGTCATTGGGACCATATAGGATCAGCAAAAGAGATCAAAGGAATCACCGGCGCGAAAATTGCCATGCACCGGCTGGAAAAGGACTGCCTTGAAAAGTCTCTAAAGCCTATACCCCCGGCAGTTAATCGCTGGGCCCATATTTTAACTAAGATAATGGCAAGGTTCATACCTTTAGTTAATATTCCATCAACCGATGTCGACATAATTCTGGAAAATGAAGAGTTTTCCCTGGTCGAATTCGGGATTCCCGGAAAAATTATTCATACTCCCGGCCATTCTTCAGGATCGGTCAGTATCTTGTTAGAGACAGGTGATGTTTTTGTTGGGGATTTGGCAATGAACTCGTTCCCGTTGCGTCTCAGCCCGGGTCTGCCAATATTTGCTGACGACATACAGAAAGTAAAAGACAGTTGGAAGTTGCTATTGGATAAGGGCGCGAAGATGGTTTATCCCGCGCATGGTAATCCTTTTTCCGCAGAGATAATTCGAAAAAGTTTGTAGGCTCTCAAAAAAATATTCGGACACGGATGAACACAGATTTATCCGCCTACGGCGTGAGTAGCACGGATTGTAAAATATTTTGAAATCCTGTTTTTATCTGCGAAAATCTGTGTCCCCAAAAACATATTCTTAAAAACCCTATAAGAAAGAAGATTAATAATGGAAAATACGATTAATCTGGAAACTTGTAATCAATGTCTTTTGTGTATCGCTGTTTGTCCTTATAAAATATTTGAAAAAGATGAATCGGATCAAATATTTTTAAATCCCGAAAAAATTGAATTTTGCATGAAATGCGGTCATTGTATGGCAATTTGTAAATCAAAATCGATTACTATCGAAGGGTTGTCATACGATAATAATTTTTATGACCTTCTGGAAACCAATATCGATTCGGACAGTTTTACAAATTTCCTGGCAAATCGCAGGTCAATAAGAAATTTCAAAGATAAGGAAATCCCAAAAGAAATATTAAATAAAATAATAGATGCTACTTCGTATGCCCCGTATGGCGGATCACCAGAAAATCTTATGATTACAATGGTTCAAAACAAAGAAATATTAGAAAAAACTTTAACATTAATGTCTAATTTCTACGATAATCTGGTTAAGTGGTTAAAGAACCCTATTTCCCGGTATATGATCAAACGTAACGTAACCCAGGAAACCTTTAATACATTGACACATCATATATTACCCGCCGCTGAAAAGGGTCATTATAACACAACATCCGGGAATGACAATATCATGAGGAATGCTCCGGCAGTATTGATTATTCACGCAAACAAAGGCGCTAAAGAACATACTCATGACGCGATTATCTGTGTTACCTATGCAATGTTAGCAGCCCAATCATCTGGACTTGGAGCAACTATAATTGGACTTATACCACCGGCCATAAACAAGGTTAAAGAGATAAAAGATCTTTTTCAAATCCCTGAAGAAAATGAAGCGGTCATGTCTCTTATTCTCGGATATCCCAAGTATAAGTATAAAAGAACCATAAAAAGAGAAAAAAGGAAAATCAACTGGATTTGATTTTATGAAAACGACCGCTCGTATAGATCTTACTACGGGGTCCATCCCAAAGCTATTGCTCAGGCTTTCCGGCCCCATAGTCTTTTCCATGCTCATGTTCACCCTCTATCTCATGGTAGACCTATATTTTGTGGGCAGGTTAGGACCGGACGCCGTTGCAGCGGTTTCCATTTCAGGTAATGCATTCTTTGTGATCCTGGGTCTCTCATTTGTCCTTGGGATCGGGGGCATGGCCCTCATTGCCCAGGCATTCGGAAGGAGAGACTATGAGGAGGCCGCAAAGGTATATAAGCAGAGCCTGATTCTTGCTATATTGGTTGGTGTTGTCGCCACTCTTGTGGGGTTGTTCATTGCCCATCCTTACATCGCCTTTTTTGGAGGAACAGGACTGTCTTTGGAGTGGGGAGTAGAATATTTCCGGATCTTTTCCATCTCTTTTTTCTTTGTTCTTCTGCTCCATGTAATAGGCCCCTGCTATCGAGGCATGGGAGATACCAGGACACCCATGATCATAATAGTTCTATCCACGGTCCTCAACATTATCCTGGATCCCATCCTTATCTTCGGTCTGCTGGGTTTCCCTCGTCTCGGAGTACAAGGGGCAGCCATCGCCTCACTTTTGTCCCAGCTTATTGCTCTTGCAATCTATATCTACATGATCTTAATAAGAGGTCAACATCTGAAGATAAAAGGACCCTGGTGGCCGGACCTGAGCATCATCAAGAGGAGCCTTTCTATTGGGCTCCCCTCTGGTTTGACCTATTTCCTGCTCGCCCTTAATATGTTGATTACCTACCGGGTCGTGAGTGTATTCGGCATTGCGGCCTTAGCCTCCATCGGAATCGGATTCCGCATTATCCAGTCCATATATATGCCCGTAATCGCAGTCACTTCGGCCATGGCAGCCATTATAGGTCAAAACTATGGGGCAGGCCATTATGTGAGAATACAAAAAACGCTCCGGACCGGGTGGACAATTTCTTCTGGAGTCATGATTACCGGCACCATTTTATGCTGGATGTTCCCTGACTTTTTAATCGGAGTATTCAGCAATGATAAAGATGTCCTTCACTACGGTGTTATTTATCTCACCATCATGTCATTGGGGAACGTGATCGTGGGAACGATCATAACCATCT
>JAUWMR010000021.1 GCA_030613055.1 Desulfobacteraceae bacterium | reverse complement strand
GGGATCTCTTTTTCAAAACCCGCATATGCTTACATCATTACATGGCACGGCAGTTAGGCCCTGAAATTCAAGCAACGGACAGCCCCATGTAGAAATCTTCATCATTAAGGCCGCCATCCCTGCCTTTTCCGAGCCAATGGTCAAAGCCCAGCCTCCGGCCCATAGGGCCTACGCCCCGGTGGGGGGGCGTGTTGCTGGCATTTGATGAATTTGTGATGCGGCTTTTGAAAAAGAGATCCCCGCGGCCTTTCCTGTCATATTTTCAAAACGCTCAAGTGTTACACCGCTGGCTATTTTCCCAGACAGAACTGGCTGAATATATTATCCAGGACATCCTCGGTTGTGGTCTCGCCGATGATTTCTCCCAAGGCGTCCAGTCCGCTTTTAAGCTCCAGTGCTACAATTTCCATTGGCGCGTCCTTTTTTGTACTGCGTTCGGCAGTTTCGAAATACCGGACCGCGTCCATTAATGCCTGCCTGTGTCTCAGGTTAGGCGCGGCGTTAGAAGAGGTCATGTCTGTCTCACTTTCCAAAATGCAATCCACTATAGCCTTTGTGAGATCATCAAGGCCCTCGCCTGTAAGGGCGGATATCTTAGCCATTGGAAAGCCGGATAATTCCTTTTTTTCATTCTCCTGACCGAATGCGGATGGCAAATCAATCTTATTAATAACCATAAGGGCCTTTTTCTCCCGACACCGGGAAATAATTCTCAGATCATCTGTGTTCAGGGGGCGACTTTGATCAATAACGACTAACAAGAAATCAGCTTCGGCCAGTTTTCGCTCGGTCAAATCGATTCCAATCTTTTCCACTTCACCGGTTGCTTTCCCAAAACCGGCCGTATCCATAAGACGGAGCGGCAGCCCTCCAATCGTGATAGTGGATTCGATGATATCCCTGGTAGTCCCGGGTATAGGCGTTACAATGGCGCGCTGTTCGTTTAAAAGGAGATTGAGGAGGCTTGACTTGCCCGCGTTGACACGTCCCACGATAACAGTTTTGACGCCATCAACCCAGAGTCTATTGACATGTGCCTTTATCATCTTTCGGATCGGCTTAACTACCTCATCACGAATCTGATTCGCGGCCTCCTCCCGTGACAGGATATCGGCTTCCTCTTCAGGGAAATCGATCGCTACTTCCGCATGTGCAAGAAGGCCCGTCACCTTTTTCCTCAACCCCTCGATTTCAGCCCAGAACGATCCCTGAATCTGTTGGGATGCCAGGGCCAGTCCCCTGTCGGATTTTGAATTGATGAGGTCTATGACGGCTTCAGCCTGGGTCAGGTCAATCCTGCCGTTTAAGAAAGCCCTTAATGTGAATTCTCCGGGTTTTGCCAGTCTTGCGCCTTGTTCAAGGACGATCTCAAGAATTCGGGAAAGGAGAAGATAGCCGCTGTGGGAATTGATTTCAATAACGTCTTCCCTGGTGTAGGAAAAAGGCGCCTTCATAAAGGAGACAAGAACTTCATCAATCATAGCTTCGGTAGAAGGGTCTAATAAATGACCTAAATAAAGGCGGTGGCTTTGAAGCTTCCGGTCGGGATTTTGTGGCCTGAAGATTTTACCTGCGATTTCAAACGAGAGGGGGCCGCTTATACGTATAATACCGATTCCGGCCTGTCCGGTGGGGGTGGCTATGGCAGTAATAGTGTCGTTGTCCGTCGTCAGCTGCCGATTGCCAGTTTTTTGTAGATCGTTATCCATAGCCCATTATGTTAACCTCTACATAATTCACATCCAGAGTAAAGAATCCACGCCCATCGAAGATCCCGCTATGCGGGGGAGGACGTGGCCTTGATTTGCCCCTGAAGGGGCTAAAGCGCTATGAAGAAAAAAGTGCCTAAAATGCCTAAAGTTTAAAGTGCCTAAAGTTGTGGTACGCCTTCGGCGTGCTATTTAATAAAACAACGCCTCAGGGGTTTGCCCCTTTTTGCCGGCTAATTGGTGTCATAGAGTATTTATTTTTAAAATAGCAGAATTCATTAACTTTAGGCATTTTAGGCACTTGTGTCCCGCCTTGCCGGGTTTAAAGGCAGAGCCGATTGGCTCTGACTCCCGCTATGCGGGGAAGGACATTGTTTTAAAATCGAAATAAATTATCTGATATACTGTTAACGTTAGGGTAAACATTGATCAGATCGATATCTGCTTAACATTGGGGGCTGAATAATGGAGCCAAATAGAACAATTTTAGGGCTTAAACCGGCTATCTTTTCGGGACAATGAGGACCTTTTTAAAAATGCCCTCTCCACGGCTTCTCGTGTCCAGTTTTTCATCATCCCTGAGGGCCAAATGCACGATTCTCCGGTCATGTGGATTTAAGATATTCGTTGCCACGGGTTTCCTGATCTTTTTTGCTCTGTCGCCCATCCTCAAGGCCATCTGGATCAGGGAATCATTCCTTCTCTGACGGTAATTCTCCGAGTCAACAACTACCTGGGCCCTCCTCTCCAGGCTTTTGTTCACAACCTTATTAACGATAAATTGCAGTGCATCAAGTGTTCTGCCCTTTCGTCCAATCAAAATGCCCGATTCATCACCTTTGATGTTCAGCGTAATGACGCCATCTTCCTGTTTTGCATTGACAGTAGTTCCTTCCATAGGAATAAGGCTCAGGATATTTTCAAGTACCTCTTTTGCGATGGCTAATCCGTTTCCTTCCTCAAAAAAATCAGGTTCCTCTTCCCGGGTCGTGACTTTGATCATAGCATTTCTGCCGCCAACCAGGCCGAAGATTCCAGCGGAACCGGGTTCAATGATTTCAAAGTCCATTTCTTCTTTTGGGATATTTAATTTGAGGCGGGCATTTTCAATGGCTTCTTCTGTGGTTTTTCCTTCAAATTCAAATGTTTGCATGGTTGTCCTCCAAATGCTATCCCGGCTTTTTATTGATACGGTACTGCTGGCCTATTGAAAGGAGGTTATTGACTAACCAGTATAGAACCAGACCGGACGGAAAATTAATAAACATAAACGTGAAAATGACAGGCAAAAACATCATTATCTTGGCCTGCATGGGGTCTCCCGGAGTGGGCGTCATCTTTTGTTGAATAAGCATAGAGGCGCCCATCAACAGCGTAAGCACGGGTATTCCGTAAGGCGGTGCCATTAATGGGACATGAAAAGGAACGGTAAAGTTAAAGAGGCGATCAGGTGCCGACAGATCATTTATCCACAGTGTAAAAGGCGCCTGTCGCAGTTCAATGGAATTACCTAAGAGTCTGAAAAGCGCGAAAAAAACAGGAATTTGAATAACCATGGGAAGGCATCCGCCCATGGGATTTACTTTATAGGTTTTATAGAGGGCCATCATTTCCTGGTTTATTTTCTGCTTGTTATCCTTATACTTCTCTCTGATTTTTGCCATCCGGGGCTGGAGTTTCTGCATCTCCTTCATGGATTTGTAGCTCTTGTGTGTGAGTGGCCAGAAGAGGGCTTTAATTATTATTGTAAGGAGTATGATGGATACCCCGTAATTATTTATATGCTGGTTAAAAAACCGTAGGAGCCATAGTAAGGGTTTGGCAATAACGTCGAAAAAACCGAAATCAATGGCCCGTTCGAGGCCTTTATCAAGCTCTTTCATAATCCCCATATCGCGGGGGCCAAAATACAGCATGTAGGGAGATGATATCCTCTCGGACGGGTTTAGAGAAACAGATGGTCCCAGATATGTCCCTTCCAACAACCCGGACGGATGGAGCCTTGCCTTAAAAGCCCCTTTTGCAGTCACATCCGGAATCACGGCCGATATAAAAAAATCATCCTCATATGCAACCCAATCGATCTTGCCTGTCAGGATTTTTTCTTCAGATTCCTTTTTTACCTTAACTTCTTCGAGCTTATCATCCAGAAGAATCGCCATGCCTACATATGAATAGTAGCTCTGTTTTTCTTTGGGTGGCATGGCGTTTAAGTCTGCCGTAAAGGCACCCTGGAATGGCGTTTGCGATTGGTTGACTACATCAATATTCAGATCGATCCTGTATTGATCGGGATAAAAGCGGAAGGTCTGTTTAATCAAAAGACCATTTGAAGTAGTCGAATGGAACACGAGTTTTTTTGGAGCAGATCCCGGGCCGAGCCTTACGAATTCATAATCTACCTCATAACGAATCTTCGGTTTTTGACTTGATGAAGGATTTTGAAAGTTCATCAGTAAAAAATCGCCAAGGCCCTCTCCAGTGTTGACAAGTTCGATCAGCGGAGAATCCGGATCAATAGTTTCACGGTATTTCTTCAACCTGAAACTCTTTATAGTAGGGCCCACACTGCTGAACACGGCCTGATACAGTGGCGTATCGATTTCAATTCTTTTTTCGTCTGCTGCCGGGGATTCCTTATGGACAATTTTCTCTGCCGTTTCAGACGGGGATGTCGGGGTTAAGACTGGAGGTTTAGTAATCTCCGAAACCGCTCCGGGAGCTTGCTTTTCAATTGTTTCAGGCTTTTTGGTTGTCTGATCCTGTGTCGGGCTGAAAAAGTAAGACCATCCAATGAGTACTATGAAAGACAAAATAAATGCCAGTATTGTTCTTTTATCCATTTATATTACCCGTGATTTTACCATTAAATGAGGGGATCATAACCACCCGGATGGAGAGGATGGCACTTTAAGATCCTGATAAGGGCCAAAAGCCCCCCTCTGAAAATCCCATATTTTTCAAAAGCCTGACAGGCATAGGTGGAGCACGTAGGGTAAAAACGACAGGAAGGAGGCCAAAAGGGCGAAATGAATCGTTGATATATAGCTATCGAGGAGATGAGTATATATCTTATACTATACACGGAAAGTCTGATTATAGACGATTTCTCCGAGTTCGTCCGTAATTTTTCGGAGATCCAAATAGCTGGCATCCTTTTTTGCTGTGATGACGATGTCGTAACCTTGGGGGAAACAGGGGTTATTGAGCCTGAAGAATTCCCTGATTAGTCGTTTGGTCCTGTTTCTTTTGACAGCATTGCCCGCCTTTTTGCTGATTGTGACCCCTAATCTCGTGATACCCAGCCCGTTCTTTTTATGAATTACTATAAAGTGTTTCGTATGGTGTCGTTTCCCAGAACGATTTAGATTGACAAATTCAGCTCGTTTCAATATCCTTTTTTTTTTGGAAATGAAAAAAAAACCATTTTTATTCAGGTAGATCGGTCGAATATGCGGTACATATTTTAGACGGCTAAACGTTTTCGTCCTTTAGCCCTTCTCCGCTTTAACACATTAATGCCGCCTTTTGTTTTCATTCTGGCCCTGAAGCCGTGGGTTCGTGCTCTTTTTAAATTGCTGGGTTGATATGTTCTTTTCATGATACTAATAGATCCTTAATGGGTAAATTGACGTAATTCTAAATTAAAACATGTGATCAAAATCTTGTCAAGATAAATTAATAATGAGCAGTTACCTCGTTTTGGTATATATCCGATAAAATGTCGGGATACTTATTCATTGCAAAGGGAGGGAGTAATGCTTCTTGATCCTATATTAGGTTTGTTCTCCAATGATTTGGCCATAGATCTCGGGACCGCCAACACACTTGTTTACGTGAAAGGCAAAGGAATTGTTTTAAGCGAACCTTCTGTGGTAGCCGTCAGAAGAGATGGAAAGGGTGGCAACAAGATCATGTCCGTGGGCGGCGAAGCAAAAAAGATGCTGGGCAGGACCCCGGGAAACATTGTGGCTATCCGTCCCATGAAGGATGGTGTAATAGCTGATTTCGATATTACGGAAGCAATGCTTCGCCATTTTATACGTGAGGTCCATAACCGGAGGACACTCGTCAGGCCCCGCATTATTATTGCTGTGCCAAGTGGCATCACGCAGGTGGAAAAAAGGGCGGTTCGTGAATCTGCGGAATCTGCCGGGGCGAGAGAAGTATTTCTCATTGAGGAGCCAATGGCGGCCGCCATAGGTGCGGGGCTTCCAATAACTGAACCAACAAGCAATATGGTAGTTGATATTGGAGGCGGCACTACTGAAGTTGCGATTATCTCTCTTGCGGGAATCGTTTACAGTAAGTCTGTGAGGGTTGGTGGAGATAAAATGGATGAGGCCATCCTGCAGTACATCAAGAGAAAATATAATCTTTTAATAGGGATCAGGACCTCCGAGATAATAAAGACTACCATTGGCAATGCCTATCCGGGTGATACAACTGAAACAATTGAGGTGAAGGGGCGCGACCTGGTTACGGGGATTCCAAAAATCTTGACCATAGACTCGGATGAAATAAGGAAGGCCATTTCAGAGCAGGTGGAGACAATTGTTGAAACCGTTCGTATCGCACTGGAGCAGACGCCTCCCGAACTGGCCGCAGATATCGTGGACAGGGGGATTGTATTGACCGGAGGTGGTTCATTGCTAAAAAATATGGACGTTCTTCTGAGAGAAGAAACAAAACTTCCCATAACCATCACTGAAGAACCTCTTACTACCGTGGTTCTTGGTTCCGGAAAGGCGCTTGATAATATGTCAATCCTGCGGGAGGTTGCAATTAAGTAGTTAAATTAGGAATGATCCCATCATTTCCTTCCGAATCGTGTGCCCGGATATCGCAATCTTTGGGTCCTGCAGCCTCGCGGCAGACTATGAGGTGCAATCGCGGATTAAAGCGGAGATGAGTTCAGTCATTGAAATATGTGATACGCTTTCGAAAAATCTGGATATGGGTTTTTTTAATAGGCTTCGTACTATTTCTGCTTTCTTCAAATTCAGGGCTAAAGCCAACGTGGAATCCTGTTGAGCAATTGATTATAGAAATAGCCTCTCCCTTTCAAAAATTCATCAAAAAAACCGCTGATATCATTGAGAAGTTCTGGTCAGGCTATTTCCATCTGGTCAACGTGCATAAAGATAACAGGAAGCTAAAGAAGGAAATTCAATCCCTGAAGGCAGAAAGCTTCCGCTTCCGGGAATTGTTAGCAAGCAATAATAGACTTCAGAAACTCCTCAAATTCAAACATACAATCAACCGTCCGGTTCTTGCCGCTCAGGTAATAGGACTTGATCCCACCGGTTGGTTCAAGTCAATTATTATCGATAAGGGAAGGGGGGCAGGGGTAAAATTAAACATGGCGGTGGTGGATGCCCGTGGTGTAGTGGGGAGAATCGTCTCGGTATCTCCAAATTACGCCAAGGCCCTGTTGGTTATTGACCAGAACAGTGCTGTTGACTGCCTTGTCCAGCGCTCTAGGGCAAGGGGCATGGTAAAAGGATTATCGACTGAAATATGCAACCTTGACTACGTCGTAAAATCCAGCGATGTCGCAGTTGGAGACATGATAGTCACCTCTGGTCTTGGAGGTGTTTTTCCAAAGGGTCTGTCAATGGGCAAGGTCGTGAAAATCAAGGGGGCTAACGGGGGGCTTTTTAAAGACATCGAGATAAAGCCTTCTGTTGATTTTTCCAAATTAGAAGAAGTCCTGGTAATCCTGAAACATCAAAGGAGCAAATTATCAAATCGACGGAAAATAAGGAAATAGGTTTCTATATTTTCGCGTGGTTTTTTGGGGTTCTTTTCGCCCTGACTAAAGGGAATTTGATAAATCTAATGGGAGCAGGTCTTTTTGATCTGGATCTGTTAACCATTATGACGGCCTATGTTTTTCTGTTCTACGGACGAACACGTGCTTGCGTATATGCTTTCGGGCAGGGTTTTTTGATCGATCTTTTTTCTGGTGGCCTCCATGGCCTTTTCACCCTTCTTTATTTATGCGTTTTTGGGTGTATATATCTGACTTCCCGGCTCGTTAATCTTCACTACCCGAGGGGGCAGATAATCCTCATATCCTTAGCTGTTTTATTGAAAGAAATCCTGTTGTTGATGGTGCTCATTATATTTTCCCGGGAGATTTTTGTTCCACGATCATGCATATGGGTATTGGGCTTTTCAGCCGTGGCTACGGGATTGATTACACCAGCGTTCTTTTACCTGTTTGATCGTTTAAGAACGGTTTTCCTGAAAGCGAGCGGCAATGCACCTGAAGAACAGATATGAGCTCTCATCTATACGTTTTTAGAAAAAGACTTTGGTAATAGTTTAGCTCTTTGAAAGCAGTACCGGGACATGGGGGTCTCTTTTTTAAAAGCCGCATCACAAATTCACCTAATGCCAGCAACACGCCCCCCCACCGGGGCGTAGGCCCTATGGGCCGGAGGCTGGGCTTTGACCATTGGCTCGGAAAAGGATTGCCTGCCGTCCGGCTGGCAGGCAGGGATGGCGGTCTTAATGATGAAGATTCCCGTATGGGGCTGTCCGTTGCTTGAATTTCAGGTCCTAACTGCCGTGCCATGTAATGATGTAAGCATATGCGGCTTTTAAAAAAAAGATCCCCACGCCCCTATTATCCATGATCGATTTTTTCAAAAAAATAAACTGTTACAGAATTTGGAATTTTTCCAGATCGGATAGAGTATTACCGTGGCGCGGTGGAATTATCCGGCATAAGGCACAAGGCGTAAGGCATAAGGTAAATACGTTGCGCCCTGAACCCGTGAACGGTTACCCTAACTGAAAGAGAGTTACACGTTGAAAAGATCAGATTTTAATGCCGTTTCTACTGGCGCCCTCAACAAACAGCTCACAGTAGCTACATTGTTTGTCCTGGCAGTTTTCGGCATTTTAATTCTGAGACTGTGGTTCCTTCAGATTGTTAGTGGGTCGACCTATCGGACAAAATCAGAAAGCAACCGCATTCATCTGCAGGATATCCTGCCTTTCAGGGGTATGATATTTGACCGTAAGGGCGAGATGCTTGTGGGGAACCGGCCTTCTTATGATCTCTATGTCATTCCAGAAGGAGTTCAGGACCGTGGACAGCTTGTAAGAGAACTGAACTGGCTGACAGGCATAGAATTGAAGCAGATCGAAAGAAAATTTGATGAAGCGTCTCCTAAATATCCTTTTAAGCCGGTTTGCCTCAAAAAAGACATATCCCGGGGCGAACTTGCCGTTATTGAGACCCAACGGTTCAATCTTCCAGGTGTCATGATTAAGATCAAACCGCAGAGGTATTATGTTTTTAAGACTCTCGCCTCTCATCTCCTTGGCTATTTGGGGGAAATAAATGAAGTCCAGCTAAAAAGCGGGCAGTATCCTGCCAACAAACAGGGGGATTTGATTGGAAAATCCGGGGTGGAATGGAAATGGCAGTCATTTCTAAATGGAATACGGGGGGGGGAACAGGTAGAAGTGGATGCGGCAGGCCGGAAACTACGGGTGATTTCGAAAAAGCGCTCCATCCCCGGTGCGAATGTTTATCTGACAATAGATAAAGCACTGCAATCTATAGCAGAAAAGGCCCTTACAGAAAACAAAGGGGCAATCGTGGCCCTTGATCCCAATAACGGGAAGATACTTGCCTTAGCAAGCAGCCCTTTTTTCGATCCTAATCTGTTTGTTGGTGGAATAGACAAAAGGACCTGGCAGAAAATCATCTCGTCTAAAGAATATCCCTTGCAGAACAGGGCACTGACCGGACAGTACCCTCCAGGCTCCGTTTTTAAACTTATCGTTGCCATAGCGGGCCTGGCCGAGGGTGTTATTGATCCGGAGGAGGAGTTGGTTTGCAAAGGTGTTTACACGTTGGGCAGGCAGAAATACCGGTGCTGGAAAAAATACGGCCATGGAAAAGTTAATTTTCATAAGGCCTTGGTAGAATCCTGCGATGTTTATTTTTATAAGATTGGAAAAAGGTTAGGGGTAGATAAAATCGCAAGTTATGCAAAGGCATTCGGCCTTGGAAAGACAAGTGGATTCGATATTGGTCAGGAAGAGCCCGGACTTATTCCAACCAGCCAATGGAAGCTAAAGAGGTTCGGAATCAAATGGCAGGCCGGAGAGACAATCTCCACGTCGATAGGCCAGAGCTTCGTCCTGGTTACACCGATCCAGATGGCCAATCTGATGTCTGCCGTTTTCAATGGAGGTATTTTGTACAGGCCGCAGGTAACCGAAAGGGCCGGTAAGAACGGCACTGAAAAATTTTATGAATTCAGCCCGACAGCGAAAAAAGTGAAGATCAAGGACGAGTATCTTGAACTTGTCAGAAGCGCACTTATAGGAGTGGTTAATGAACCCGGTGGCACCGGTTCGAGGGCCAGGTTGAAAGACATAACCGTTGCCGGAAAGACCGGTACTGCTCAGGTTGTGAGCCTCAAGAAAGTAAAAGATTTGGAAAACAATGATGAAATTCCGTATCGATTCAGGGACCATGCCTGGTTCATTGCTGTCGCTCCTGCGGACAAACCGCGCATTGCTCTTGCGATAATTGTTGAACATAGCGGACATGGAGGAAAAGTTGCTGCCCCGATCGCAAAAAAGATGATTAAGTGCTATCTTGGCGTGAGGAGGTAGGTCATTACCGGCGCACCGCGCACCTAAATCCGGGAGAGGTGAACTTTTGGCCCGAACAAGTTAACGAAACTTTCAAACCCAAGTTTTTCTGAGAAAGACAGAATATGTTTGATCGAAGATTGATACAGCATTTTGACTGGATTCTTCTACTCATACTCCTGCTTTTGGCAGGCATCAGCATCCTGAATCTCTACAGCGCGACATACGCAGTGCGAGATATTGGTGGGTCACAGATCTTTATAAAACAGGTTTACTGGTACCTTATAGGATTTGCTGTTTTTTTCTTTATGACTACTTTTAACTACAATGTACTGGAGCAATTAGCCTATCCGGCATATTTTGTTACCATAGCCCTTTTGGTCGCGGTACTGTTAGTTGGCAAGGTTACGTCCGGGTCCCAGAGGTGGTTAAGTTTTGGCCCTATTTCCTTTCAGCCATCAGAGCTGATAAAAATCGCCATTGTGATGGTACTTGCAAGGTTTTACAGCCGTAGAGGCGGGCATCAGGGATACCGTTTAAGAGAGCTTTGGCAGCCGTTTTTACTAATTATGATACCGTGCATTTTGATCTTAAAGGAGCCTGATCTTGGCACGGCCCTCCTTTTGGTGGCTGCATCCTTTTGCGTGATCCTGTTCTCGAGAGTTAACTGGAAATCATTAGTGATTCTGGTTGTGTTGGCACTCTCAGTGGCTCCTTTCGTATGGCATCAATTGAAAGATTACCAGAAGACGCGAATTCTTACTTTTATCAGGCCCGATATGGATCCTCTTGGATCAGGGTATCATATCAACCAATCCAAGATCGCAATAGGCTCGGGCCAGTTTTGGGGTAAGGGCTTTCTGAAGGGGACCCAGACGCGTCTTAACTTTCTGCCGGAACAACACACGGATTTTGCATTTTCTGTTTTGGGCGAGGAGTGGGGTTTTATTGGTTCAGTTTCCCTTTTGCTGCTATATCTGTTTTTAATTCTCTGGGGACTTAATATAGCAAAAACCTCAAAGGACAAGTTAGGGGCAATAATGGCCGTAGGCATTGTCGCTTTTATTTTCTGGCAGGTCGTGATAAACGTGGGAATGGTGATAGGACTGCTGCCGGTGGTAGGGATCCCTTTAGTCCTCTTCAGCTACGGCGGATCATCTCTTATTACAACCATGGCGGCAACAGGGCTCCTTATGAACATCAGCATGCGGCGTTTTATGTTTTCTACCTGAAAAACATCACAAAAATGTAATCCCCTAAGTTCTTGGTTAAAGCCCCAGATCATCCGCAATTCCCTGCATTGCTATCAGACATATACGGGAAAACTCGTCAATATCCATGCCGAGCTTTTCACACTCCATGATAGTTTCCCGATTTACGCTCGCCGCAAAGGATTTTTCTTTCATTCTTTTTTTAATGGATTTGGGTTTGACGCTGTTGATTTTCTTATCCGGATACACAAGCGTTGTTGCGATAATCAGCCCGGTTATGGTCTCTCCCGCGGCCAGGGCGTGATGGAACTTTTCCGTGCGTTTTTCTCCGTGGGCCTTTTCATTGTGAAACTTGATGGCCTGGATAATTTCTTTATCAATGCCTTTATCCTTAAGGATCTTTTCTGCCTCAAGTGTATGTCTGGAAAGATCACCCTCAACCAGTTCAATATCAATGTCATGCAGCAGGCCTGCCAACCCCCATTTCGCCCTGTCTTCTCCCAGTCTTTCAGCCAGCGCCATCATTACAGCTTCTGATGCCAAACAGTGCTTTATCATGTTTTCATTCTGGATGTACCCCTTTAGCTGGGCAAGGGCTTCTTCCCTATTCAGTCCAAAGGACATAGTATTTCCCCCATTATTCATACAGGTAAATGCTGTATTCGGTCTTGGCCTCCAATATCCTGTCGATTTTTTCCTGGACCACCGCCCTTTTTCTGGCTGAAACCCATGCCTCCCAGTTTTCCACGGATTTCCACGTGCTGATGACTAAGTATTCCTCCGGGTTATCCATGTTTCTCAGGGTTTCGCCGGAGATATAACCAGGCTGTGCCGTAGCAAGTGCCCTCAGTTGAATTAGCAGAGGGAGCAATTCTTTCTCCTTTTTCCCGGGCACTTTTCTTCTAATTACAATTTTTACCGCCATATCTATCCCTCCTTTACTTCATCAGGGATCATCTTTGTGGGTGTTTATCCTCGAGAACCCACAAGACGTCCTTTAAAGAAAAAATATAAAGATTGGGTTAAGTTGTAACTTTTAAAACAGTCTATCACAAAAAGGCCTGCTTAAAAAGCACTAAAACAGACCGTAGGCGTTCACATATTCAGGCACTATATAAACCCTTGCAAAGAAATTTGTTGTCTGGCAAAAAGATATTGCGTATATCTTTAGCAAAGAGACTGCCCCCGTACTGAACACATAATTTTATCAGCTTTTTACGAATTTATTAACTTTGATAAGAAAGGAAACCTCCCAATGAATTACAACAGCCTGACGAAAAGACATATTCAAGACCTTGAAGCCATAGTGGGGCCTGAACGGTTTTCAACCGGGGAATCAAACCTTGAACTTCATGCGAAAGATCAATCCCAGCATCCTTCCATACGGCCGGAGGCAGTAATCTGGCCTGTTAGCAGGACCGAGGTATCTGAGATACTAAAATACGCGAACCTGAATCTTATTCCAATCACGGGATGGGGTTCAGGGACAAGCCTGGAAGGCAATCCAATCCCGGTATGCAAGGGAGTAGTACTTGATTTTGAGCTGATGAACCGGATCATTAATATCAGGGAGGCGGATTTTCAGGCAGATGTAGAACCGGGCGTCGTATACCAGGATCTCAATGAAAAGTTGCGGCATAAAGGCCTTTTTTTCCCTCCTGATCCCGGAGCCCGTGCCACCATTGGCGGAATGATCGCAAATAATGCAAGCGGAACAAGGACCGTCCGCTACGGCTCTACCAGGGCCAATCTACTCAGAATATGCGTTGTCCTGGCAAGTGGTGAGATAATAGAGACAGGAACACGCTCTTCAAAGACCTCTTCAGGGTATGATCTGATCAATCTATTTGTCGGGTCAGAGGGAACACTCGGGATAGTTGTGGAAGCAACGGTTCGCTTGAGGGGGCTTTCCGAGGAGTTTTCCGCGGCTATAGCAAATTTTTCCAGCGTGGAGGCCGCCGGCAATGCGGTATTTGAAATCATCAGGTCTGGCCTTGATCCGGCGTCACTGGAACTACTGGCTCCTGAATGTATAACGATCATCAACAAAGAAAAGAATTTGGGTCTTAAGGTTTCACCCTCGATCATTATGGAATTTCACGGAGCCACCAGGAAACAGCTGGAAGAAGTCATGGAGATGGTCAACGGTATTTGTGGCGCTGCGGGCTGTCTGGAATTCAGGTCAGGTATCGGAAGAAAGGAGCGGGATGATCTTCTAAAGGCCCGGCATGAGTTAGCGGAAATGATAAAACGAAATCACCCGGGTCGTTCCCACATCGTTATTGACGCGGCCGTTCCTATTTCCGGCTATCCCGAAATTATATCCATGGCCAGACAGGAAGCCGAAAGATCAGGAATACCGGGATATACCTTCAGTCACGCAGGGGACGGCAACCTGCACCTGTTGTTTATGGGAAAAACCGGAGATGATAAAGAATGGCGCATCATAGATGAGGTCAATGAACGTATTGTATCAAAGGCCCTTGCAATGGGCGGAACGGCCACGGGCGAGCATGGCGTTGGTATTGGAAAACGAAAATTCATGGAAGCCGAGCACGGGAAAAGCCTGGTATGGATGAAAAAGATCAAGAATTTGTTTGATCCGAAGGGAATCCTGAATCCTGGTAAAATATTCCCCTGATCAATTGACGATTTTTGATTGAAGGTAACAGTTTAGCGCTTTGAAAATATCGATCATGGATTATAGGGGCATGGGGGTCTCTTTTTTATAAGCCGCATATGCTTACATCATTACATGGCACGGCAGTTAGGACCTGAAATTCAAGCAACGGACAGCCCCATGTAGAAATCTTCATCATTAAGGCCGCCATCACTGCCTTTTCCGAGCCCATGGTCAAAGCCCAGCCTCCGGCCCATAGGGCCTACGCCCCGGTGGGGGGGCGTGTTGTTAGCATTAGGTGAATTTGTGATGTGGCTTATAAAAAAGAGATCCCCATGTCCCGGTACTGTTTTCAAAGCGCTAAACTATTACGATTGAAGATTGATGATTTGAAAAAAGCATTTGATCCACAAATCATCAATCATTGGCCTGCCAGTTCCAGAATCCTGTCTACCAGTTTCTCGATACCCAGTGCAACATCCTTTATGCCCGGTCCAAGCATGTAGGCGGGCGTGGTCACGATTTTGTTTCTGTCATCAAAGTGAATCATATCCACCGTGCAGGTCTTATGCCGCCCGCCCATGGCCTCGATAGCCGAGGCTGTCGCCTGATCATTTCCGATTGTGACTTCGGGATTCTTGTTCGAAAGTGCTTTTGTCAGTGTGGCAGGAGCAATACATATAGCTCCTATGGGTTTTTTTGATTCGACCATCTCATTAAGAAGCCGCTTTACCTCCGGGAAAACGACAGCCTCAGGGCCCTTCACTGCAAAATCGCTCAGGTTCTTGGCCGCTCCAAATCCGCCGGGTATTATCAGGCCGTCAAGGTCCGATGCGTTCACGTCCTTTAAGTCCTTAATTTCGCCCCGGGCAATGCGGGCGGATTCAACAAGGACATTTCTCTTCTCCTCAGCAACCTCCTGGGTGATGTGGTTTATAACGTGGTATTGGTCAATGTCAGGCGCCATGCAGATGATTTCAGCCCCTGACCTGTCTAACGCTAAAAGTGTCAATACCGCCTCGTGGATTTCAGATCCATCATACACACCACAGCCAGAAAGCAGTACACCAATTTTTGCCATCATGTCCTCCTCGCCTTTGTTATCTCTCTCTTCCTGTTTACCTTTCCCGTCCACCATGTCAAATTGTTTTGGAATTAATGTTTGCTAATTGATCGTCGTATGTCTCCTGGAGGGCCTGCACAATACTGGTCAGGGTCCGGTTGACAGGGGTGGGGATTCCCAGGGCCTCACCTTCACGGACAATCGCGCCGTTTATATACGCGATCTCGGTACACCTCTGGTTCAAAACGTCCTGGAGCATGGAAGCAATATTTCCGGCCGTGGCCCTGCACACTTCAAGAACGCGTTCAAGTGGGTCTGGATAAGGGAGACGAATACCTTTTGATTGCGTTACGGTCACTGCCTCCCTGACCGCCTCCTTCAGGACCGATTTCGTGCCTTTTATCTCCGGCAGCCTGCCGTTTTTGAGTCTGGTTATGGCCGTCAACGCATTTATGCCCACATTGATAATCAGCTTGCCCCAGATAAGGTCACTAATATTGTCTACGGTCCTTGTATCAAAACCTGCCGCATTAAAAGCGGAAGCGATCTCAGACACAGGGCCTTCAGGCGGCCCTTCAGAACCGATGATCGTCTCACCCTGCCCTGCATGCCTGACATGGCCTGTGTCCAAAAGCGTGGCCCCTTCAGCGGTAACACCGCCCAAAACCCTGTCTCTTCCTAATATTTCCTCGAGTATCTCCACATTTCCCAGACCATTTTGAACAGTAAGGATGAGTGGTTCAGAACCGATCAAGTTTCTGACGCCCTCTGCTGCCGTTCTGGTCTGGTTTGCCTTGACGCAAATAAGAGCCACATCAAGTCTTCCGGGAACATTTTTCGTAACCGCGGGCACATGGACCCTGTATTCACCTGTGACGCCTTCCACGTTGATCCCGTGCTTTTCAAGAAATTCGGCCCTGTCCTGCCTGTAATCAAGCAGGGTGACCTTGTTGCCCGCCGTTTTCAGCCGTGCCGCAAAAAGGCAGCCCATAGCTCCAGGACCTACTATTAAGAAGTGCATTGCTTTTCTCCGGTTCGCTCAATCTGATTATTTCTACAGCTTCTTCGCCTCTTCCTCTTTCATGGCAAAACTGTGTTCAGGTCCTGGAAAGGCCCCTGTTTCGACGTCTTCCCTGAATTGGATGAGTGCCTCTCTTATCATGGGCGCGAGATTGATGTACTGTTTTACAAATTTAGGCGTGAAGCGTTCGAAAAGACCCACAAGATCGTGATAAACCAGGACCTGACCGTCGCAGTCCTTGCCTGCGCCAATGCCAATGGTCGGGATATTAAGCTCTCTTGTAATTTTCGCCGCCAACAGGTCAGGTATGCACTCCATTACAATGCAGAAGGCCCCTGCCTCCTCCAGATCCCTTGCGGATTTCAGCAGTTCTTTGGCGCTTTCGGCATCTTTGCCCTGGACCTTGAATCCGCTCAGTTTTGTGGCGGTTTGAGGCGTGAGCCCGATGTGGGCACAGACCGGAACGCCCGCATCCACGATAGCCTTGACCACATGCGCCATTTCGCTTCCGCCTTCGAGCTTTACGCTGTCGCACCCGGCTTTCTTTATGAAACGACCCGCATTTTCCACCGCCTTTTCGATACTGACCTGGTAAGACATAAAAGGCATGTCGCCAATTATGAAGCTGTATTTAGCCCCCCTGCACACCGCCTTGCAGTGATGGATCATGTCATCCATGGTCACAGGGACCGTGGAATCATAGCCTAACATAACCATCCCTAATGAATCACCTACCAGTATGGTGTCAATTTCGGCCTGATCAACCAGGATGCCCGTTGTATAGTCATAGGCCGTCATCATTGTGATTTTTTCCCCGGTTTTCTTCTTCTCCTGCAAATCAGCGATAGTGACTTTTTTTCTGTCCATCTGGCCCTCCTTGTCTAAATCCCTTTCTTTAGACCTCGTTAAGTGGTTGAGTAGCTAAGTTGTTGTAATAACTCTATAATATATTGTTTGCACGAAAATTAGACATTCGGTGTTTGAAAAAAAAAGCCCTCCGGCGGAACCAAAGGACCTTAACTAATAAACTTTCAAACCTTATCTTGTTTGATAAGTAAAAGCAAACCCGGCTTTTTTTATCAAAAGGTCTCCGGCGTTTTATGACCGTCCCGGTCTCCGTGCCGAGAGATCCAGGCGGTGCCACCTGAAGAAATTATGCAAATGCAATATTTAAAAGAGCTTTTCGTTGTATAGGCGTCCACTGTTATTAAGGATCGCCTTACACGAGGCCATATTTCATTGGACTTTAGCCAATGGCATGCCCGTTGTCAACAGAAACCATGAGGCGCGAAAAAGCCCTCAACCCAGAAAGAAAAATAAACCATAAGTATAGATATTTTGTAACAGTTCACAGGGTTCAGGGTCCAGGGAACAGGGAAAGACTAACATTTCAATGAATTACGGAAAGACAACGGTTGTCCTTAGGGCTTCCGGCATACTTAAGCAAGTTGTGAAAGCGCTGCTGAGCCCTGATCCCCGACCCCCGTGAACAAATACGATATTTTCTTACAGTTTTATGTCATGGTAATTGATCTTTGGGGCCTGGGCTTAATTTAAAGGTTGAACAAGGCCCGCTCCTGTGTATAATATGATTTTTAAGAAAAAGTCTTTGGAATAATTGCTAACCGTGCCTTGCTATACTCTCTCTGATCTGGAAAACACTCCAAATTCTTTTTCTGGAAATGTAAAACTAATGTCTATTCACAAATGCCTGTTTTTCGTTTATGAATGGATAGCAGTCGTCTAAGGGTATCAGGACATTTGGGTTTCGTTTGGGTTTAATCACTATAGAAATTCATGTCCTCCCCCGCATAGCGGGATCTTTGATGGGCGTGGATTCTTTACTTTTCGAATGTGTCAGGAGGGCTTAATATGGCACAGATAGACGCTTTTTTTAAGCTTATGAATGAGCAGGGAGCTTCTGACCTGCACCTGATAGCGGGCCAGCAACCTATCCTGCGGATACAGGGTGACCTGGAAAGGGTAAAATACAAGGACCTTGACAATGATGGCCTGAAGAAAATGCTCTATGAAATTGCCACAGAGGACAAGATCAAGGTGTTTGAAGAGACAGGGGACGTTGATTTTGCTTATGAGATCCCCGGACTGGCCCGGTACAGGGCTAATTTTTTCCAGCAGAAATACGGTATAGGTGCTGTGTTCAGGGAAATACCGTCAACCATACTGACATGCGAACAGTTAGGCCTGCCGCCGATTGTCAAAAGATTAGCCACGCTGCCGAGGGGTCTGGTCCTTGTTACCGGTCCCACCGGAAGCGGGAAGTCCACGACCTTAGCCGCCATTGTTCACGAGGCCAATATAACCCGGAAAGAACATATTCTTACGATTGAAGACCCAATTGAATTTGTTCACAAAAGCGACAAGGCCGTGGTAAATCACAGAGAGGTCGGTTTCCACACCAGGTCCTTTTCAGCGGCACTAAGGGGCGCGCTCAGGGAAGACCCTGACATCATTCTTGTGGGGGAAATGCGCGATCTTGAAACCATTTCGTTAGCGATTGAGGCATCAGCCACAGGCCATCTTGTTTTCGGTACGCTTCATACCTCCAGTGCCGCAAAGACGGTTGACCGGATCATTGAGGTCTTCCCGGTAAGCCAGCAGGAACAGATAAGGAACACGCTTTCAGATGGTCTCAGGGCTGTAGTAGCGCAATCCCTTTTCAAACGTGTTGACAAAAAAGGCCGGATAGCTGCCCTTGAGATTATGATTGCCAACCCGGCCATCAGGAACCTTATCCGTGAAGGAAAAACATTCCAGATACCTTCAATGCTCCAGACAGGAAAGAAATATGGAATGCAGAGCTTAGATGATGCCATAATGGATCTTTTGACCAAAAAAATTATCAGCGTGGATGATGCTTACACCAAGGCAAATGATAAAGTCAGGTTTTTACCCTTTATGAAGAACCCTCCTAAAGATTTTACGGAAATATAAACGGCAATCTATATTCTCATCACTTTAGGTGCGGAGACGAGGCCATGCGAAAACAACAGATAGACTATCTTCTTACGACCATGTTAGAGTCCCATGAAAATGTTTCGGACCTCAATATCACGGTAGATAAGCCCTTTCAGGTAGAGTCCGGTGGGCAATTAATGCCGGTATCGGTCAATCCTCCAATTGATGTGTTGACGCCTTTTCAGGCAGAGATTTTTTCCCTCAACCTGATCGACGGTGATCGCCGGTTGACCAGGACACTGCTTATGGAGGGATCGTGTGATGCCTCATACCAGTTAGCGGGCAAGGCCCGGTTCAGGGTCAATATATTCTCCCAGAAGGGCTATTACTCTACTGTCATGCGGCAATTAGCAACAAGGATTCCCACTGTTGAAGAGCTGAACCTGCCCAATGCATTTTTTAAGATGGCCGAGGAGAGGAATGGGATCATCATGGTGACGGGCGCAACGGGAAGTGGAAAAACCACATCCCTGGCCGCGGTCTTAAACGAGATCAATGAAAAGTTGTCCGTGCATGTTGTGACACTTGAGGATCCCGTGGAATATATGCACTCCCAGAAAAAGGCTACCTTTAACCAGCGCGAATTAGGCATGGATTTTGATGCCTTTTCCTCCGGTCTGAGGGCGGCCCTCAGGCAGGCCCCAAAAGTTATCCTGGTGGGTGAGATGAGAGACAGGGAGACGGTGGAAATCGGTCTTTCCGCAGCGGAAACCGGGCATCTTGTGCTCAGCACAATACATACCATTGATGCAGGCCAGACAATCAACAGGATCGTAGGCATGTTTGATCAGGATGAGGAAAAGCAGATAAGGATCAGGCTTGCCGACACTTTGCGCTGGGTTGCCTGCCAGCGCCTGATGCCCAGGGTGGGTGGAGACCGTGTGGCCGCCTTTGAGATTATGGGATCCAATCTGAGGGTCAAAGATACCATTATAAATGGTGAGTCAGAAGGCAAGACATTCTACGATATTGTTGAAGGGAGTCAACCCTTCGGCATGATGACCTTTGAGCAGAATATAGCAGAACTTTTCAAAGAAGGTCTCATTACCGAGGAAACAGCCATGAGTTATGCAAGCAGAAAAGCAATAATGGGGAGATTTATTGATATTACAAAAGCAGAAAGAGGAGAGAAAACAACATCCATTGAAGATTTGAGCCTTGACGCAGAATATGGAAAGAAGGATGAATACGTGTAACCTTTTCAGGGAGTTCCATGTATGGAGATCATTTGCAAGAAGTGCGGGGCAGAATTCAATATAGCGGATGAAAAAATACCGAAAGGCCAGCGTGTGGCTGTCAGTTGTCCTAAGTGCAAGAACAAACTGACCATAGACACGCGTGGGCCTGAAAAGTTAAAAAAGCCCGCCACGACCGCAGGAAGGGCCGGGGAGAAGGCATACAGTTACGGGGATGATGAGGCCCTCGGTTTTTACGAAGAGGGAGTAAAACTGGCCCTTGTGACGGCAAATGAACAACAGCAGGCTGAAAGATTAAAGCAGGCTGTTGATGGGCTGGGGTATAGATTTGTCTGGGCCAAAAATACGAGGGAGGCAATCGGCAAGATGAGACTTCATCACTTTGACCTGGTAATCCTGAATGACGGGTTCGATGGCATCGCGCTTAAGCAAAGCCCTGTCCTCCAGTTTTTAAATCATCTTTCCATGTCCCTTCGCAGGCAGATTTTTCTTGCCTTGATCGGGGATAATCTTAAGACCATGGATAACATGATGGCCTTTGCAATGAGCGCAAACTTAGTGGTAAATAAAAAGGACCTTGACAAACTGACTGCCATCATGAAAAAGGCTATCTTAGATCATGAGAGATTCTACAAGGTTTATATGGACTCGCTTGTGGAAGCAGGAAAGGCCTGATTGAAAATATGGATTTGAAGAACAAAAACCGGCTCAGGATAGAGAATTGCATCGGGACAATTATCGATGTGCATAAGACCATCAGTGCTGAAAACGACAACCAGGATTACCTCAAGCAGTTTGAGGAGTTGAATCGCGCCATTGAGAAACTTGATATGGGCCTCGTCTGCGAGGGTGATATCATGATGGTGGAACAGGCGACAAACGCCCTGCTTAAAGAGTTCAAAGGAATTTTTAAGACAGGGGAAATTGGCCCAGTTTATATAGAACAAAAAAATTAACCGCAGGCGTTCACAGGTTCAGGGTTACCTTTATTTCACTCCTTCAGGTTCTACCGCACAATCGAGGATCATAGCACCTTTGACCGGGGCTAAGGTGTCTCTCCAGGTTTTTCTTAAACGCTCAATATTTTTCTTCTCGCCAAGGGCCCATATGGAGCCACCTGCTCCAGCGCCTGCAAACCTGGCCCCGCACCCTTCATGTTCCGCCTGGTCCACCAGCCTTTCGGTGATCGGTATCAGTGCCTCGGGAGTGAGTTCCCTGCGCAAAGCCACCTCTTCCCGAAGAAGACCGGCGGCCTGTTTCCAGTTCATTTTTTTTACGGCCCGCGCCAGGCTGTGTACAATTTCATTGACCTTGATCCATCCTGCCCTTGTTCGGCCTGAAAGGAAGTCTTTTATCCAGTCACGGTTGGTCTTCGAAGAGACGTGGGTTTCGCCGCTGTAGGCCACTAAAAGGCGGCCTGAAAGCTCTTTCTGCCCTTCCTTTCCCAGGAGTGCATGCCTTTCGAAGGGAGCGGTTTGGCGCCCATAGTTCCATTTCCATTGATTTACCCCGCCGTAAACAGCGGCCGCCTGATCCTGAAGACCGCAGTTGCCGCCACTTATGCCATCTTCAAGGTGATATGCCAGGTGCAGGATTTCCATGGCAGACAGGTTTTTGCTACCGAGACTGGCCGACATCTTTGAAAGGGCCTTGATCAGGGCCACCAGGGCCGTACTCGAGCCACCTAATGCGGATTTTACCGGAGACTGGGATCTGATGCGAACCTCAAGTCCATGAAAACCAAAGTAGGAGACAGCAGCATAAAAAAGGCCGAAAGGCACATCAAGGGGAAGCCTGTCAATAGAGGCATCTTCATCTTTTGAAAAGCCTTCGGAAGATATTCTCACACGGCCGTCTTCATAGGGGGTCAGGACTACGGAGGTTCTCAGGTTCAGGGCGATGTTGACGGTAGTCGGATTTACTCCTGCTAATGGGAGCGCCATCGCCTTTATATCCCATGTGCCGCCGGAATCAATGCGGCACGGGGCCGATGCCTCCACCGGATGCTGGGTTAAAAGCCGTTTTAAGGACTCAGCCATGTAACGAACTCCTCATTCCTCGGGGTTTTAAAACCGTTAGAGTGTCTGAAATCAGACGGCCTGGTGCCGGGTGTTAATTATCAAGCCATTGGGCTGCAATAAATAGCCCGCAAATTGTCTTGCTATCCTGAATCATGCCCTTGCGGATCATTTCAAGGGCATTTTCCATTGTTATCTCATGGACATCGAGCATTTCATCTTTATCGAGATTTTGCCTGGCAGGGATAAGGTCGGCGGCAAGAAAAATATGTATGCGTTCATTTGAATAGCCGGGCAATGGCGTTATTTCACCAAGCTTGTGCCAGTCATTCGCGGAAAATCCCGTCTCTTCGGTGAGTTCCCTCTTCGCGCAGTCAATTGGCGTTTCATCTCCATCGAAAGTCCCCGCTGGAATCTCCCAGATATAACCCCCTACTGCATGACGGTACTGTTTAATCATTATCAGACTGTTTTTGCCAGACAGCGGCACGATTGCCGAGGCCCCGGGATGCCGGATAAGATCCAGGTCAATGGTTACACCATTATCCAGCGTGATATTCTCTCTTAACAGCTCAAACACCCTGCCTTTATGCAGGGTGACGCTTGTATTTATCTTTGCGGACATATCGTACTCCACCTGAATTACTGGGACGTTCTTCACATTTACACTTTTAGGGGAAATGATAATGATTTTCCTTTACAAGCCTTTCACCCCTCTCCACAGACTGCGTCACGGCTGCAGGCGATAGTTTAAGCCTTTCCGCCAAGGAAGCCATACTTATTCCCAACTCTCTAGTGGCCCAATAACAAAGTAAACTCCGGGCCTTTACAATATGCCTGTATTTGCCTAAAGACCAGACCTCCGAAACATCCATACCCAACAATTTGGCTACATGTTCAGCCACTTTGTCTATATCCCATCCTTGGGTCACTAAAAGAGATCTCTTCTCAAACGCTTCCCCGGCTGTTTGGAGGATTTGTTCTACAAAATCACCTTCACCTAAGATCCTCTCATCTCCTTTTACAAACACTTTCGCTCTACGCATCTCTAAAAGATTCAACCATCCTCCAACGCTACGGACTAAACCACCACCCGTAAGATCAGGCCGTTTGCCCATGGTCACACCTTCTTTTATAAAATCACGATACTTAGAACGAGCCCCTTTAACCCTCTTGCCAAACCATTCCAATACATAATCCGTGTCCTGCCATTCATGTTCAACCCTTCCCATCAAGGCACTGTGACCTGAATAGGGGAACTTATCAAGAGATCTTAAGTCCTTAACAACTTTGGCGCGTAATGGATTTAAATGGATATAACGGACCAACTCCAAAAAATAGGGGTCCTCCTGGCAAAGGACTGATTTGTAGCGATTTTGAAATAAATGACCATAACGGCGGTGTCTGCGATTGAAGTAGATCGCGTATCCCGTTAACAGCCGACGCATGACTGTAGCAATCGGAACGGTTCCTGTCCGCAGCAAAAGATGAAAATGGTTTGGGATAAGAGCCCATGCATAGCAAACTGTTAGGGTATGGGATAGGATATCTTCAAGGCGGACTAAAAACTTTTTTCGATCCAATTTATCTTCAAATATTTTTCGTTTCTCATTTCCTCTTGCGATAATGTGATGCAAGGCCTCTGGGGCATCTATTCGTGATTGTCTCGGCATATGCTATGAATAACATGGCTAAATATATTTTGCAAGTGAAAATGTGAAGAACGTCCCCTTTCACTCAACCTTCTTGCTGTCCGCTCGAACGATTTGTTGTCTGTTATTTATCTTTTTCAGCGTATATGTGTGAAGCTTCATGTTGAATTCATAAAGCTTGCTAAGCTGACTAAGTACATTTTCAATCTTTTTCATTTTCTAACCTTTCAATGTCAGCCTGATCTTGAAGGGAATTTCTTTTTCTTTTCAACCAAATTATGTCAGATTTATCGGCTACACGGGCAATTCCATATTCACCCTGGGCTTCAAGCGCGTTATGAATAATTTTCAAATGCCTTTTATTTCCTGCTACTAAAAGGTCTATAATCATTTGGTCATTTTCAATAACCTTTAAAAAACGATGCAAGGTTAAAGGAGTGGTTCTAAACGTCCATGGCTCTGTTGATTCAAAATATCCGTGTTTTTCCAGAATCCGAACGGCTTTATCGAAATCATTTGGCTCTATCAACAGGTCAATATCTTGAGTGAATCGAGCTTCTGCGTAAAACGCCATTGCTACTCCGCCAACAAGAGCATACCTTAGTTTATCACGTTCGATATGTTTTATTATTTCTATGAATTCGTCGAAGATATTCATTGGTTCCCTCTCTGTATGTTTTTCTTTAGGGCCGAAGGGTAGAACGCGAAGCGTTGAACCCTTTGATGTACTCCAGCCGCAGCAGTGAGCTGTCGGCTGAAAGAGCGCGGCGTAAGCCCCCGGGTACGATGTCCGTGACCGTCACCGTCATGTCGCAGATCCCGAACTTGTCGGGAGGCGTAAACTTATGGGGTGCCTCGCCCGCCGCGGGCCGGAAGTCACCTGTATGACTGTCCTTTAGCTACGGAATGCTATTATTTATAATATTGATTATTATACAACACCTGAAAAATCTACTACCAAAAACTTTAATAAATAGCGTGTTAAGATGAACCTGCTAATGGCTTGATATATTAGCAGAAGTATTAGCTGAATGCAAGTTGAGCCCGCAAAATCCCGGAATTTGAGCGGAGGTGTTTCCGCGAGAAACCCAAAACATGTTTCATTGGGGCGCAATCCCGCAGGTCAACCTCCTCCCTCTTTTAACTCGTTACTCTTCACTTGTCACTCGTCACTGCTCTTTAACCACCAACGCTCAAAAAGCGTTGTGTTTTTCTTGACTAACTAACTAACTTTAGTTAAGTTTCCCTAAGTTTTCAAAATATTCTGCGTATCATCTCAATATTTAGGGGTATAGCTTATGGATTCCCGCTTTCGCGGGAATGACGGAGTGGGATAAGTGCCTGTCATTCCCGCGAAAGCGGGAATCCAGTAGATTGGTATGTAAAGGCACTTACCCTGATTTATTGAGCAGATACTATTCGGCTTCACCAAGGCCTTGTTCCCGCCCTCCAAAAGACATTTTAACTGCCCGTTCATGTTAAAGACCGGCTACATCTGATCCATGAGGGGGACGTGGAAGTCCGATACTGCAACCCTGGCAAAGGGAAGTCATGATGAACTTGGGATTGTTTGAATACAGGGTGCGAAAAAGTCCGAGAGCAAAGCACCTCCGATTAAAGATGTCATTACAAAACGGCCTGGAGGTTATAGTGCCGAAGGGGTTTGACCTGAATCTTATACCTGAAGTACTCAGGAAAAATAACCGCTGGATTCGAACAGCCAAAAGAAAAATTGAGCATCAGGCCAAATTTGCGATTAAAGAATCTGACATAATTCTGCCTGATCATATATCACTTCCCGCTGTCGGCGAAAACTGGAGCCTTCAGTACCGAACCGGGAAGGCCGCCTGGGTGGGGGCATACGAGGACGGAACCGCCCAGCTGTCGATTCGAGGCAATATACAGGATAAGGCAGCATGCAAAGCCGCCTTGAAAAGATGGCTTACACGTAAGGCAAAGGAAACGCTTATTTCACGGCTTGAACAGGTTGGCGCGGATAATTCCCTCAAATTCAATAAAGCCATTGTAAGATGTCAGAAAACGCGGTGGGCAAGCTGTTCTCGATATAAAACTATAAGCCTGAATCTGAAATTGCTGTTTCTGCCGATGCCCCTCGTTCGGTATGTATTTCTCCACGAGCTCTGCCACACCATTCACATGAACCACTCACAGAAATACTGGTCGTTTCTGGCTGTAAAAGAACCCGAATGTAGAAGCCTTGATAAAGAATTGCGGGATGCCTGGCGGCTTGTGCCCCCGTGGGTTGGATAATGACAAGATCTTCGATAGTTTCCCTTTTGATTTTCATGGTGCGCCCAGGGTGATTCGAACACCCGACCTACGGATTCGTAGTCCGTCACTCTATCCAGCTGAGCTATGGGCGCAAAAAAAAACAGTTTATAGGTGAAAGGCTTAGGGCTCAAGTCCCATGAATTTTATATTTATAGCAGGCATATGGTGGTCTGGCAATATCGTTTTAAACATCCAGGCTCCGCAATCTCCTGATTTCAATCTGTTACAGCCAATGAGATTGCTTCGCTACGCTCGCAATGACGTACTTTTCGACCGTTTACGAGTTCATCAAAGTGTTACTTGAGTTCTTATTTTTTTAATAAGGTCGGTTGTTGAAAAACCGGAAATAAAGGGGATTCGCCTGACTTCACCGCCTGCCTCTTTAACCACATTTGACCCTATGATATCATCTTCTTCCCAGTCTCCGCCTTTAACAAGTATACCCGGCAACAGGTGCCGGATTACATCGAGGGGATTATCCTCGTCAAAGATAAGGACAGTGTCCACGCAACTGAGGGCCGCTACAAGTTCCGCTCTTACCTGCTCGGGCAAGACAGGTCTTTGGGGGCCTTTAATAACCCTGACAGAGCGGTCGCTGTTCACGGCAACAATCAGGTGATCCCCTAATTCCCGTGCGGTGTATAGATAGCGAGTATGCCCGGGATGAAGCATGTCAAAGCAGCCGTTGCTAAATACTATCTTTTTCCCTGACGCCCTGAGCCGGTCACATTCCTTTTTTGCCTCTTCCAGGGTCTTTATCTTCGTGCGATATGTTTCCATCTATCTAAACCCTATTTCCCGCCCTTGCCAGGATCAGGCAAAAGACCTTCTCGCACCCTGCCTTTTTAAGCACACGGGCGCATTCGTTCAGGGTGTTTCCCGTGGTAAACACGTCATCCACCAAAAGAACCGTTTTTCCCTTAACATCCTCTGGATTTATAACCTGAAATGCCTTCCGGACATTTTTTCGCCTCTCGTCCTTTCCGAGACCTGTCTGTGGTGCTGTATACCTTATCCTTCTTAAGGATAAAAAGTCCAGTTCCGTATTAAGTCTCCTGACAACATGCATTGCAAGGAGCAGGCTCTGGTTAAAACCCCTCTCCCGCAGTCTCTTAGGATGGAGTGGAACCGGCATGGTCAACAAATTGCCGGATTCCCTGAGCCAGCCGCAGGCGAACTGCGCTAGAAGCGGGCCTAAAGAATCGCCGATATAACTTCTTGAGCCGTATTTGAAGCTGTGAATGGCGGTCATCAGGGGCCCGTCATAAAGATAGGGCGCGCCGGCCGCGTCAAAATTGGGTCTTTTCCTCAAACACGCTTCGCAGAGATGGTCCTCTCCACTTTCCGTGACGAAAGGCCTGGCGCACATGGGGCACCTGGGAGACGTAATCCTGCTAAAGCCGGTAAAACAGGCCGGGCAAAAAGAATTTCCCCCGTTTTTATCTCTGATGGAATCCTCAAGAAGGAATTCCCCGCATACAAGACAGCGAGGGGGATAGATAATATTAATAAGATTCCTCAGCAGATTCATCTTAACGCAATTTTTACTGCATGACAAACAGTTGACAGGATAACCCCGCATAGCGGGATCTTCGATGGGCGTGGATTCTTTACTCCTTAAACTGCCTTACAAACTCATCAAAGGAACAATCCGGATTGATACCCGGACACGCATCTTTTGCCAGCTCCCAGTTTTCTTTATCATTCACGATGGCAGGGCAAAAGGGCCAGAGGGAACAACGCCCGGGTTTGACAGGGTGGATCAGGCAGCTCTTTTTCGGGTCAAAAAAGATACAGAACCCGTCCGGCCCTGTCTTGAGTTCCACGCGGCCATGTCTTTTTTCACAGAACCCGGAAATATATTCATCCCGGGTCATTTCCAAAAAACGCGCGATTCCTTCAATTTCCCCGGGCTCAAGAAAAATGCCGCCTTCACCATAACAGCATTCCCCGCACATTTTACATTCAAATGTTCTCATAATAAGTGACTAAAGTGAGCTAAAATGCCTAAAGTGACTAAAGTGAACTAAGGTTCCGAAATTATTTTGGTTCAGTGTAAATTGAAGATCGAGACCCAAAACCGGTAACGAGCAGCGAATAGTCGGCAACCTGCAAACAGTAACTACTCAACTACTCAACTAATTGACCACTCAACCAGTCAAATCACTAAGTTTCCAGTCGACCAGGAGCCTCAACCTTCTCCCTGACCGTTTTTCCCTGTAGATAAGATGTCCTTTTTCAAGGCCATACAGGAACAGATCCCGGGTGACCTTGACATCCTGCCTGCAATATTCGGTCAATTTCTCCATTTCCCCCTGCCGGAACCATTCTACTGCCTGAAGCCCGTCGGCCGTTTTCCCCTGGTTCAGTGTCTCTGTAGCAAGATGGTCCAGGCTCAACCGGAAGCCTAATCGCCTGTAAATGTCCTCTAATATATCAAAAGTGGGCAGGGCCTTTAAGTCCCTTGCTGTATAGGCGCCTAAAACCTTGTAGTCAAATTTCTTTATGTTGAATCCGATTATCAGATCAGCCTTATCGAGATAATCAAAAAGCGCGTCAATCTTGTCTTCTTCAAAGGCATGAAAACTATCTTCAGAAGAGTCAAAGATTACTGCCACAGATATCCCCATCAGGTGTGTGTTTTTCCATCCACCCACGTCCAGTGCGATTTTTTGTGTTTCCAGGTCAAAATAGATAAGCCTGGGTTCTTTATTTACTTCAGGCACGGGTTCATCCTCCGCAACTGACACCTCCGGTTTAATCTCATTTCCCTTTGAAATCCTGCTTAAGGGGATATGCCCCAAAAGACCTTCAAGGATGAGAAGTGCGGCCTGCTTGTCTAACGGTTTATTCCCCGAACCGCACTTTGGCGAATGGATGCACGACGGGCACCCTTCTTCACATTCACATTCTTTTATAATTGTCAGGGTCTTTTCAAGCAATTCATATACGATCTCAAATCCGTGCTGGGCAAGTCCCACCCCGCCGGGATACCCATCGTAGATGAAAATGGCGCTTTTCCCCACCTGAGGATGGTGGGGGTAACATATGCCGCCGATGTCATTCCGGTCACAAAGGACGAAAAGCGGAAAAATACCTATGGTCGCATGTTCAATAGCATGGATGCCGCCCATAAAATGGAGGCCCTTTTTCTCCACATAGTCTTTCAGGACGGGCTCAATTTCTACCCAGAAGCCTACCGTTTCAAAGGTCTGGGGAGGCAGGTCCAGGTCAAAAACGCCCATTAACTCCTGTCCCGGCAGGGCCCTTTTTTCATACCCCGTAATGACCTCTGTTACCTTTAGATCACCTTCGCGTACCAGAAACTGGGCCTTTGGCTTACTTCGATGGATCTTAAGGATCTCGGTTTCTTTCTCACTCCGGATTCGGGTAAAATATTTGAGGTCGGTTCTGCGAACAACAACGTCTTTTTTCTCAATTACCAGACGATCAACCAGATATTGATGTGCCCTGTGGAGATAAATGGCCCCTGGATGACATTCCTTAAATGCCCTGATCCCGTCTACACTGCCAATTGCCTGCCCTGTCTCTTTTTCAAAGATCGTGTAGGTCTCCCCGGATGAGCGGATATTTACATGAAGCTGGGGATTTCGTTTTGAGGCGAACCAGGCAGGCTCTCCTTCGGCGGTCCTGATTAATGTTCCATCCTTTTCAAGTTTTTCAAGGTGGTTTGGGAGTTTTTTCGGCCAGTATTTCTCGTCATTAAGGGTAATAGGTCTCTCCGCTGCCGCACAGGGCAGATGTGCCTCAACCACATATGGGTTGCAGGGGTCAAGGACCGCCGCCTCAAAGGATCTTGTAAAAAAATCATCCGGGTGTTTCATAAAATACTGATCCAGGGCATCCGGCTTGGCCAGGAGGATAATGGCAGATTCCCTGCCTGCGCGACCAACGCGCCCCCCCCTCTGCCAGGTGTTGATAATAGTGCCGGGATAACCCACCAGGAGGCAGATATCAAGATAACCGATATCAATGCCCATCTCCAGCGCGCTTGTAGAGATCACGCCAATGAGATCACCGCTGGCCAGTTTTTTTTCAATCTGTCTTCTCTCCCCTGGCATGAAACCGGCGCGGTATGAACTAATCTTCTCCTTTAGATCGGGTGAAAGCTGGGAAACCCAGACATGCATCAGCTCGGTAACCTTTCTCGACTGGGTAAAGGCGATGGTTCTAAAGCCCTGACGGATGCAGTAAACAAAGAGCCTTGCCGCGGAGAAATTGGGGCTGACTTCAGGATTCAGGAAGATAAAATGCCGGTCCGACCTTGGTGCGCCCATGGATTGAACCACTTCCATCTCTTCGCCGATCAGGCTCTCTCCAAATTCCTTCGGGTTGCTGACAGTCGCCGACAGCAACACAAAACGCGGACTGGCGCCAAAGGGATGGCACAGCCTTTTCAACCTGCATAGAATCTGGTTGATGTGTGATCCGAAGATACCTCGATAAGTATGTATTTCATCTAAGATGACAAAAGACAGATTTTTAAGAAGGGGTTCCCAGTTCTGATGATGCGCAAGAATACCGCGATGGAGCATATCCGGATTGGTAAAAAGCACATGAGGCATATGGGTACGGATCTTTTTTCTCATGTAAGGGGTTGTGTCCCCATCATAAATCTCCGCGGTTATCCTTTCCTCTTTGATTCCTTTTAACCACACGCCAAGGTTTTTGAACTGGTCCTGTTCAAGCGCCTTTAAGGGAAAAATGTACAGGGCCCTGGCATGATTATTTTTTAATATTTCCTCCAATACCATCAGATTGTAGATAAGACTTTTGCCGCTGGCAGTCGGTGTGGCGACCAGGACGTTGGCTCCACGCCTTAAATGCTCAACGGCCTCTACCTGATGACTGTATAGCTTTTGGAGGCCGAGATGTCTCATTGTCCTGGAAATATCTTCATGAAAGTGGAGTGGCGTGCCGAAAACCGGCTGGCGGGGGGGCAAATGCCGATGGGATACAAACGCGTGTCTGAATTCTGGATGTCTTTTTATGGATTGAACGAAATCATAAATTTTCACTTCAGGATTCCACTCCGCTTTAGTTAAAGATACACTGAATACGCATTTTGTTAGCACAATATTTTTGATTTTGCAGATATTTTTATATTACGGCGCCGGGTTAGTTGAATAGAATAGAAATGTGTAAAAAAATTGGTGACTTATTAACAAAAAACTGATAAAAAAAATAATCTTAAAGAATTAGAAAAAAAGGCAGAAGAAAAAATGGCCGCTAATCAAGGAAAAATACCCCCAATCATTCGCCTTAATTACAAAAAAGGAGATCTGATTATAAAACAAGGCGACTATGGCGTCTCTATCTATAAGATTGTCAAGGGCAAGGTGGGAATTTTTAATGAAGGCGGAGATAGAGAAATTCCTTTAGCCACCCTCGGCCGTGGTGAGATTATAGGTGAAATGACATTCCTGAACAGGGGCACTGAGCCGCGCTCTGCCTCTGTCAGGGCCCTTGAGGATTCTGAATTAGAGGTGTGGCATCCTTCTACGCTCATAAAGGAATACGAGCAGATGCCCCCGATTATAAAATATATAGTCAACCAGGTTATAAAACGCCTCGTTTGGATGAACCAGCTTGTAGGAAAGTTTTCTGCGAAAAAAGAGCAGGTAATAGATAAGGGGGAAAAGAAAGAGCCAGGGGCCTCCCGGAGAATATATTACAGAAAAAATCTGGACCAGGAATGTGTTTATCGCCCTGTTGATTCATCGCCAAAGGTCCGCTTGGGGGGCCGGATTAAAGACATCAGTCTTCAGGGCGTAGGATTGGAAGTCGGGTCGAAAAATGCGATAAGTTTTTCACATAAGATCGGTGACAGATTCTATATCAGCATGGTCCTCCCATCCGGTAAAAAACTGGACTTTAAAACCAAAATCGCCTCCGTAAGAAGCGATCGCGCCCCTGGAATGCTTTTTTTAGGCATGCAGTTAACCGATATTAGTGGTGAACACAACAAAACACTCGGTTTTTTCTTGAGATCATGACCTGTAAAAGCCTGGAAACCCAAACATATATTCGTACATTTATTCAAGTATTTTTTAGACAGGATGAACAGGATGAACCGGACTGTTTTAATCTTGTAAATCAAAACAGTTATCCTGTCTAAAGGTCTTTTATTACTCCGGCAACTAAATACACTAAAGAAAGTCATTCCCGCGAAGGCGGGAATCCAGAATTGCACTGGATGCCGGTCGAAGATTCCGTGATCAACGGGGATCAAGTCCGGCATGACGGTTTTCGTATATTAAATTACCAGGTTAATAATAGGTGAACTATTACAACATTCGTTATTCAAGGGAATAAAGGGGATTTTCAAAGATGGCCATTGACCAGTTAGTGTATGCATATGTGGCAGACGAGGAGGCATATTCTGATAAGACAGTTGTTATCGAAGAAGGTAGCAAAGGAGAGTGGATTTATATTGTTCTCGAAGGGCAGTTGAAAGTAAAGAAGCGCACGCCAAATGGCACTGTTATTAACATATTTACGCTCAAAGAAGGAGACATTTTTGGCGAAAAGCTGCTGTTAGAGCCTGGCAAGGGGGTTCGAAGCGCGTCCATTATTGCAGAGGGACCGGTTCGCCTTGGAGTTCTGGATACTTCACAAATCCTCAGAGACTACGAGATGATCTCACCACAGCTAAAGGGCCTTATTAAATCACTTATATTGAGACTTGAGGAAACGACCGAAAAAATATGTTCCATGGCCACTAAAGCGAGGTAATACACTGAATGAATGATCTGAACATACTTAAAAAAGACAAAAAACGACTGACCGAGACGGTTTCAGGGTCGGGGTGAGCTTCCAAACTGGGTCCGGGAGACCTGGATAGGGCCCTCTGCGGTCTTGATATACCGAAACATCACGATTTACTCGTTGGTCTTGAGACCTGCGATGACGCGGGTGTCTTCCGATTAAGGGATGATCTTGCCATCATCCAGACGCTCGATTTTTTTACCCCCATCGTTGATGATCCTTACGCTTTTGGGCAGATTGCGGCCGCAAACGCGTTAAGCGATGTCTATGCCATGGGGGGCGTTCCCCTGACGGCCATGAATATTATCTGCTTTCCCATAAAAAGTATGGAGGCCTCTATTCTGAACGAGATATTAAACGGGGGGCTGGATAAGATCAAGGAGGCAGGAGCCTTTCTGGTGGGTGGGCACAGCGTAGAAGATGAAGAGCTCAAGTACGGTCTTTCAATAACCGGCACGATTCACCCTGATCGTATTTTTACAAACCGGGGCGCGCGGGCCGGTGACCAGTTGATCATCACAAAGCCGATCGGCACGGGGATAATCAATACAGCCATCAAGGGTAATCTGGCCGATCAGAAAATCATTGATTATGTAATAACCGTCATGACCACACTGAACCGGTTACCGGGAGAGGGTCTGCGGGACTATGACGTGAGCGCCTGCACCGATGTAACCGGCTTTGGGCTCTTAGGACACGCCTGTGAAATGATAGAGGACGCGCCGGTCGGGCTCAGGCTGTTTGCTCACAAGATACCTCTTTTAGAGCGGGTCATGGAGCTTGCCGGCATGGGGATGGTCCCAGCGGGAACCCTTAGGAATAGAAGCTTTCGGCAGGACTATCTTTCAAATCCGGAAACCATAGACCCTGTTCTTATGGATATCCTTTTTGATCCACAGACCTCCGGCGGGCTTCTCATAGCGGTCAAGCCGGGGCAGGCGGCCGACTTAGTGGCTCAATTGAGGGATAGCGGTATGGAAAAGACGTCTGTAATCGGGGAGTTTGTTCCAATACCCGCCGGCAAAATTATTTTTGAACACTAAATTCTTTTTTTTATGGATTCCAGTCTCTCCTGGTCCTGCTCCCATTTTCGTATCAACTCTTCAAGTTTTTTCTTGATATCATTGTACTCATTGATCAGGGGAACGCTCCTTTTCGTATCTTTAAAAATTCCGGGGTCCGCAAGCATTTTTTCCACTTCTTTATGCCTAATTTCAAGCCCGGCAATCATATCTTCCATTCGCTCCAGCTCTTTTACAATTGGCTTCAGTGTATCATGAACCAGCTTGCGTCTTTCGGCCCTTTCCCTTTTTTGTGCCTTGCGATTCTTGATTTTATTTTCAGCCGGCTTTTCAACCCTGTGTTCAGGCTGTGGCAGATCCTCACCTGTAGCGCTGGCCGTTTCCCGTTCAATCCTTTCGAGATGATCATAGTATTCGTTTAAGTTGCCCGGATATTCTTCGATCCCGCCCCCGGTGATGTCCCAGATCTTTGTGGACAGCCTGTTGATAAAGGACTGGTTGTGGGATACAAACAAAAGGGTGCCCTTGTATTTTATTAGCGCGTCGATCAATGTCTCTGAAGAAGAAATGTCCAGGTGATTGGTCGGTTCATCCATCACCATGAGATTCCCAGGTTTTACAAGGAGCTTTGCAAGCGAGACACGGGCTTTTTCCCCTCCCGAGAGGGAGCCTATCACCTTGTCCACGTCTCCTCCTGAAAATAAAAACGCGCCGCAAACACCCCTGACAAAACCTGTGGTCCCGTGAGGGACAACATTATAAACTTCCTGGATCACGGTTTTTCTGGGGTCAAGCATCTCCGAGTGATGCTGTGCAAAATAACCCATGCTGACACCGTGGCCCAGGGAAATATCTCCATCATCAGTTTTTGTTTCACCGGCCACCATCCTGAGCAAGGTGGTTTTGCCGCAACCGTTGGGACCGATAATCGCTATTCTTTCTCCACGCATCACGGTCAGGTTTATGTCCCTGTATAGAACGATTTCGCCGAATCCCTTTGAGACCCCCTTGATGGACACCACTTCCCTACCGCTCCGCGGGACATCGGGAAAAGAAAAACGAACCGTACTTTCCGTCCGCAGGGTTTCAACAAGTTCCATCTTTTTTATTAGCTTGATCTTGCTCCTGGCCTGCCTTGCTTTGGTTGCCTTGGCGCGGAATCTTTCAATAAATTTCCGGGCCTCTTTTATCTTTTGCTCCCGGTTTCGAGCCTTTGCTTTTAGAGTCCATTTTTCCTCATCACGTGCCTTAAGGTAAAAATCATAATTTCCGCTGTAAGATCTCATACCTTCCGGTTCAAAGCTAACGATGCGACGAATCTGCCGGTTGAGAAAATCCCTGTCATGGGAGACAAGGATCATGGCTCCCTTGAAATCGTTAAGAAATTGTTCCAGCCATCGAATGGCCGGGATATCAAGGTGATTGGTCGGTTCATCCAATAATAGAAGGTCAGTTTTTTGATAGAGAAGGCTGGCTAATGCAGCCCGCATTTTCCAACCCCCACTCAAAGTTGGAATGGGCCGTGAAAAATCAGATACTTCAAAGCCAAGGCCAGTTAAGATCTTTTCCGCTTCATGACGGGGAAATTGCAGCTCTAAGTCGTTTATATCCTGGTGGATTTCAGTGAGCCTTTCGGCTAACCTGGCCTGTTCCCGCTTTTGGAATACGTCTTTTAAGGCGTTCTCAACACTATTTAATTCATTTTGCAAATGAGCCCGTCCGGGAATAGATTCCAGAACCGCCTGGATGAGCGGCCCTGAAAGGTTTTCCTGAACGTCTTGTGGAAGATAACCAATCCTCGCGCCCCTGGCGGTTCTGATCTCCCCGCTGTCTGCGGAAATTTCACCGATAAGAAGTCTCAGCAGTGTGGTTTTGCCGGACCCGTTGGGTCCCACGAGACCGATACGATCTCCCGGCTCAACCTGGAGCCCGATCTCACGAAAGATCTCATTATCAGGAAAGGTAAGTGAAATTTTTAATATGGTGACAAGACTCATAATCAACAGAACCTGCTTTCCGCCAACCCGGTCATTTGAAGCTCCCCGCAGTCCCGGTTTATCGGAGTAGCGATTGGCATCCGTCCGGCATTTAAAATGCCTATATAACGGCTTATACGGGAAAACTGCAAGCCAAAAGGCATGAAAAATAAAATGGTCGGTAATCAAAATCTAAGGAAACGTGTCGGGTAATCATAAAGAACGGCGAATACCTTGTTATATCCTCTATTCAGTGATAACATGGTTTGTATCAGTTCGTGGGGGTCTGTGATCAGGGCTCAGTTGAGTTTTCACATCATGCTTCAGCATGCCACAAGCCCTGAGGATGGCCTTTGCTCTCGTAAAAAAGTTGCTTTTCTGATTTTTTACGAGATTGTAAATAAGAGGAGATATGATTCATGGAATTTATCAGAAGGACTATATGGCAGATGATGGAGGAAATCGCACAAAAAAACCCTGATCACCATGCACTCATTCATTCGGAAACAGGTGTCAGGACCAACTACAGTCTTTTGGTATGGGAAATAGAGCGGGCCGCAAAGGGGTTTATTAAGGCCGGCATATTGGGAGGCGATAAGGTTGGACTCTGGGCCCCGAATATTTCCGAATGGATCATATCTTTTTTTGCCCTTTCGAGGATCGGGGCTGTAACCGTCCCTGTTGACCCGGGCGCAGGACGAGAAGACCTTCTCTTTATCTTAGAGCAGTCAGGGTGCAGCGCTGTTATTGTCGCGACCGGCGTGGCAGATGATGAATACGAGGAGAGCATCATTTATGTACGGGATCATATCCCCGCACTTGACAACGTTTTTGTGATTGCCGACGAAGTCCACCCTGAAATGCAACCCTGGACCGAAATGACGGCCATGGGTGAAGGACTTGAAACAGATGATCTGAGCAAAATGGAAGATGCGGTCAGGCCTGAAGACACTGTGGCGATTATGTACACATCAGGAACCACTGGCAAGCCAAAGGGCGTGGTTCTCGACCATTTGGGATTGATCAATAAATCCATGTTCTCAACAGAGCGTCAGGGTGTGACACGCGAAGACAGGCTCTGCATGTTTTTCCCCCTTTTCCACATGTTTGGAAATACCTGCATCGCCCTGGCAGGACTCCTCAGGGGGGCGACCATTGTGATGCCCTGCAAGACCTTTGATCCTTCCATGGTAATTAGATCCATCCATAAAGAAAAATGCACGGCGATTTACGGCTCGCCCAGCATGCTTATTGCCCTGGTGGACCACCCTGATTTCAAGAAACAAAAGTGGTCGTCCCTCGCAAAGGGAATTATCGGCGGGTCGCCATGTCCCATGGCATTGATGAAAAGGCTTGTAGAGGATATAGGTATATCCGATATCACAGTGGCCTACGGCATTACCGAGACATCTTCCTGGATAACCATGACCCATCCGGATGACCCTATTGACTTAAGGGTGTCCACCATCGGGACGCCACTTGCCTGCAATGAGGTCAAGATAGTGGACCCGGATACCGGCGAAGACCTTCCCCCTGAAACCCAGGGTGAACTGTGCACCAGGGGTTTTTTGATGAAAGAATACTACAGGATGCCTGCTGCAACGGCCGCAGTCATTGACCGGGACGGGTGGTTCCATTCGGGCGATTTAGGGGAAATGGATGAGAAGGGGTATGTAAAGGTTACTGGCAGGCTCAAGGATGTAATTGTCAGAGATGGCCTTGAAATCAATCCGGTTGAAATAGAGGAAATCATATACAAGCGACCTGAAGTATCCGAGGCCCAGGTTTTTGGTGTTCCCGACCCTGAAAAGGGACAGGAGGTCGCTGCCTGGGTAAAACTCAAGGAAGGATCAAAACTCTCCCTAATTGAGCTTGCCGCACATGTTATTGATTATCTGGATGCGGAAAAGCTCCCCCAGTATTTCAAGATTGTATCCGGTTTTCCCATGACAAGGAGCGGAAAGGTCCAGAAATTCAAACTGGCAGAGATGGCCCAAAAGGAATACGCCGAAGAATAGGCGCCAGCCATGTTGTTTATGCAACAGTAGGGTTTATCTTCTCAGCGAGGTAGTAGAACCTTGGTCTTTTATTTCCTCCAGGGGGTCACACTGGCCCTGTCTGCTACAATCATGCCCGGGCCGTTTCAGGCCTTTTTGCTTTCGCAGGCCCTGAAAAACGGGTGGAAGCGTACGCTACCGGCGGCCCTCGCGCCCCTGGTTACAGATGGTCCTGTTATTGGACTGGTTTTATTTGTGCTCACTCAGACACCAGCATGGTTCCTTGACATTCTTAGAATTGCCGGGGGTCTTTTTATCCTGTATTTATCCCGGGAAGGCTTTTTAACTTTTAAAAACCCGGCTCCAGCACTTGAGCCATCCAGTGAAGCAGGCCGGCAGACCTTTTTAAATGCCGTTGTTATGAACGCGTTAAACCCCAACCCTTATATATTCTGGAGTGTGGTCGGGGTCCCTATTATACTCACAGGCTGGCGGGAATCAGCCGGGTTTGGCATCAGTTTTATCGCTGGTTTTTTTGGCACCTTTGTATGCTCTCTTGCCGCGTTGATTATCATTTTTGCCACGGCAGGCAGGGTTGATAAAAGGGTTAGTCGAATTTTGATGGGTATAACCGCTGTGGCCCTCTTAGTGTTCGGTCTATACCAGGTTAGCACCGGCATAACGGCTGTAATAACCTGATTATGTGATTGAGCCTTCCATTGACTATGTCCTTAAGGGCCCTTTTGCCTTGACACATTAACGCCTTTATTTCTATATTCCCTCACTCAATAGTAAAGCTCTGTCAATTATTATTGATCTTTATTATTCAAATTGCTTCGGAAAGGAATAGATATGATCTTAAAAATATTGGAAACCGGACCCCTGCTGGTCAGTTGCTATATTGTCGGAGATGAAGATACAAAAGAAGCCGCGGTCTTTGATCCGGGCGGAGACGTGGACAAAATTCTGTTAGATCTTTCCCGGGACGGTTTGAAGGTAAAATATATCATTAATACTCACACCCACTGGGACCACGTCGGCGGGAACAAAAGACTCCAGGAGGTCACAGCAGCTCCCATCCTGTGCCACAGAGATGAGGCCCCGGCACTCGGGGCGACCAGTGACAGGGCAGCTTATTGGGGAAGCTCCGCGACCAATTCAGAGGCATCTCAGTTTATACAGGAAGGAGATGTTGTTGAAGTGGGATCGATCCGTTTTGAGGTCATTGATCTGCGCGGTCATTCGCCGGCGAGCCTGGGCTTTGTTTTCGAGGGCGAGATGGAAATGGAAGGCGGCAGGGAAAAAAGAAAGCTGGTGATCTGCGGTGATGCGTTGTTTACCGGAAGCATCGGCCGGACTGATTTCCCCGGTGGGAATATGGAGCTTCTTCTTCAAAACATCCGCAATAAAATATTCACGCTTTCCGATGACACCCTTGTCCTCCCCGGGCACGGCCCCGTCACCACTGTCGGCCGCGAAAAGCAACACAATCCCTTTTTTCAAAATTAGGTCGTATTTTTGCGATGTTCTGGCAATAGAACCACTATATATTGTGATTTTTCCTTCCTTTAACTTTTACTGAACTCGGGGGCCAGTTTGATCTTGATAAGGCCCTTAAAATAGGGACGCTTCCTGTATTGTGGCGATCTCGTGAAGAGGACTCACAAGAGTTTTTGAGATCTTATACTGAAACCTATCTAAAAGAAGAAATTGCAGCCGAGGGGTTGGTCCGCAACATTGGACCTTTTGCGCAGTTTCTGGATATTGCTGCGGCAAATGACGGCGAAACCGTTAATTTCAATAATATTGCAAGAGAATGCTCCGTGTCGGTAAAAACGGCTAAAGAATATTACCAGATTCTTGAAGATACATTCCTGGCCTTTAGACTTCCCGCCTGGACCAAAAGTGCACGAAGGAGGCTGGTTTCTCATCCCCGTTACTATTTTTTTGATACCGGGGTAACGAATACTCTTGCCCATACCTTGACGGATCAACTGAATCCTAAAATTTTCGGGCACCGTTTTGAACAGTTTGTGATCTGCCAGCTTATGGCTTCCATTTACTATAAGAGATTGGATTGTCAGCTTTATTATTGGCGTACGAACCATGGAGCCGAAGGGGGCTTCACTTCATTACCGGGGCCGTTTGCTGACATCAAAAAGATCAAAATATTATTGAGGTTCTTGTATGATTGTCATATGATCCTTTTTAAAGGTCCAAGCGATAAGATATATGTAATTTAGAAGGAGAGTATCTCACCCATCAGAGATTGGGGCATCTTGAGCAGGTATGGCTTGATGAGTAGACCACGCATATTCTCGTAAAACAGACAATAAACATCATAATAGGAGGGATGAGATGGAAAAAATTGAGGTCAAGTTCGGTGAGTGGATCGAGAACGGATTCAACCTGTATAAGGAAAACTTCGGAATCCTTGTGTTAGCCTCGCTAATAGCCGGGATACTCAGCGTGGTAACACTGGGTATCCTTGCCGGTCCGATGATGGCCGGCTTTCTGCTGATTACCTTGAGACTGTTCGATAAACAGGAACCCAAGCCCGAAGTCGGGGACGTGTTCAAAGGGTTTGAATATTTTCTGAATTCCTTTCTGTTTATCCTTGTATGGGCAGTTGTCCTTATTGTGGTATCATTTTTACTTGGCCTCGTGCCCTGTGTCGGGCCATTTGCCAGCGTCTTCGTGGTCTATGTGATCCAGTCATTTCTGATGTTCGGGCTGTTCCTGATCGTGGATGAGCAGATGGAGTTCTGGCCCGCCTCCATGGAGAGCTTTGAGAGGGTCAAAACAAATTTCTGGCCATTTTTAGGTCTCTTCGCGGTCTCAAGCATTATTGCCAGTATAGGGGCGATTGCCTGCGGTATCGGCGTCTTTTTAACTGTCCCTATTCAGGCATGTATCCTGACCGTGGCATACCGTGACATCTTTAGCGGCGTCAGTACACCGGCTGTCACCGAAGAAACGCCGCCCCAGGAGACAGACAATGGCGGCGAAACTCCTTCACAGGGGTAACCGTTTCTCATGGATATTACCGCCGAGCGGCAAATCGAGATCAGTCCTTCTCCCTTTTTCTCCTGGACACGACCTTGCTCATACTGGGATGTGGTGGGACTGCATCTGCCCTTTGCCCTTGTGACGGGAATAGCATTATTTCTGTCAGAGTGGGTTTCATGCGATATCGTACCAATAAAACAGTGTACGTTTCTCTGGCTCACAGGTTATCCGTGTCCATTTTGCGGTTTTACCCGGTCGTTCTGGGCAATGGCAGGTGGCGACTGGTCCTTTGCCATACACAACTGCCCTCTGGCCTGCCTTGTGTATGCCGGTGTCGCCCTCGTTTTTGCATGGAACACAACAGGTTTGTTGCTTGGTATTCGGATTACACGTGGCCGTTTCCTGCGATTGCGGCCGGGCCTTGGTCGCAGGGCCATTTTTTTAGTTACCGTGCTGTTTGTGCTGAACTGGGCTTACAGGCTGAGTCTTGGTCTCAAATAGTCTTCCTATAAAAATAAAGGAATGATATGAAAAGGATATTTGCCTGCATAACTCCTCTTATTATCCTCTGTGTTTTGTCGGGTTGCTATGCGACTAAGATACGTTTCCCTTCCGAGCCGAAGTCTTATGAACAGGCATTAGTAGAAAAGGCGGCAGCCGCGGTTGATTCCTTACGGTGCAATCCTGAAGCCGGACTGCTTGACTACTATCTTCAGCACGCCAAAGGAGTACTGATCTTTCCCGGCCTCCTGAAGGCCAGTCTTATGTACGGCGGCAAGGGCGGTAACGGTGTGTTATTGGCCAGAGACGAAGACGGCGTCTGGAGCGCCCCGGCCTTTTATTCCCTGGCCGAAGTGAGCTGGGGATTTCAGGCAGGCATTCAGGAAACAACCCTGATGCTGGTTTTTATGAATGAGATTGTGTTGGACGCCGCAATTGACAGTGGGATGACCTTAAGCGTGGACGGGAGTATCGCAGCGGGGACATCCGGCGCAAAAGGGGAGTTGTCCTCAGTCACGATGTTCAAGGATATATACTACTTTGCTGACGTGGGCGGAGTATATGCCGGCCTTTCCATAGAAGGAGGAGTCATAAAGGTACGCAATTCTTTGAATAAATCCTATTACGGCACAAAGGCAACGCCAAGAGATATTATTTTCAGGCGGGAGTTAGATAATCCCGACGCTAATGTGCTCAAAGACGCGCTGATGTAAATAAATTCTTGATGCCCTGCCTGTACGGTGGGGTAATTACACCCTTCTCAGTAATGATGGCCGTCACATATCTGGCAGGAGTTATGTCAAATGCAGGATTAAGGACATGGACCCTTGCAGGTACAATCTCAAGCCTGCCAAACCGGCGTATTTCTTCAGGATCCCTTTCTTCCACCGGGATCAGGTCTCCATTTTTTACGGTGGGATCAATAGTGGAAAGAGGCGCGGCCACATAAAAAGGGATTTTATTCGTCCTGGCAAGTACGGCTACCTGGTAGGTGCCAATCTTGTTTGCCACGTCTCCGTTTGCCGCGATCCTGTCAGCGCCGGTAATAACGAGGTCAATCCTTTTCTGCCTCATCAGGGAGCCTGCCGCGTTATCGGCAATTACAGATACAGGGATGCCTTCTTCCATCAATTCAAAGGCCGTGAGCCTGAGGCCCTGAAGCCACGGCCTGGTTTCGTCTGCAATAACTTTTATCTTCTTACTGTTTTCACGGGCTGCCCGTATTACTCCCAATGCCGTCCCATAACCCCCGGTGGCTAATGAACCTGCATTGCAGTGGGTCAGGATAGTCGCCCCGTCCGGGACAAGGCTTTGTCCGTTATTACCCATTTGCCGGTTGATCTCAATATCTTCTTCTAAGATTTTTTCGGATTCTTTTCTAAGGGCCGATTTAATATCATCCACAGGGCGCGCTGCCATGGTCTCCACCAGGCCTGTCATTCTTTCGACAGCCCACCTTAGATTTACGGCAGTAGGGCGGGCCAGTAGCATTTCACCTGCTATTTTTTTTAATTTCTTTCTGAAAACAGCATAGGAATTTGCCCTGATAGAGCTTGCGCCCATTGCCAGGCCCATAGCGGCCGCCACACCAATAGCAGGCGCGCCACGGATGACCATGCGTTGAATCCCCCTGATAACGTCTTTATATCCCCTGCAGATAAACCATTCTATCTTAGAGGGGATCTTCCGCTGGTCAATCATGCGTATATGTTTACCGTGCCATTCAATTGTAGGGATCATATGAATATCTCATGATTTGTTGGGGCATTGATTTGGCCACCACTCGACTGCTCAACTATTTGAAAACTCAACTTTTTCCGTATCGATTTGTTCCACCCATCCATAGGGATCAGGTTTTGTCCCGTATTGTATGCCAACGATTTCATCGTAAAGCCTCTGGGAAAGCTCCCCCATCTTTCCGCCTGCCACGATGTGGTCTTCCCCTTTGTAGGTAATCTGTCCTACCGGCGAGATCACAGCGGCCGTGCCTGTGCCGAATGCCTCCTTCAATCTACCATTCTTTGCGGCCTCGATTACTTCGTCAATAGAGAGATTTCGCTCTGAAACCTTTGTGCCCCAGTCCTTTAAAATCGTGATGACGGAATCCCTTGTGATGCCCGGCAGGATGCTCCCCGTAAGTGGGGCGGTGATTGCCTCGTCGTCAATTATAAAAACCATGTTCATAGTACCCACTTCCTCGACATACTTTCGCTCCGCCGCATCCAGCCATAAAACCTGGGTAAAACCTTTTTCCTTGGCCTCTTCAGCGGCCAGCAGGCTGGCAGCATAATTTCCTGCTGTTTTTATCTCGCCGGTTCCTCCCACGGCGGCGCGAACGTATTTGTCCTCTACATAAATTTTTACGGGATTCAGGCCTTCCTTGTAGTAGGCCCCCACCGGCCCAATAATGATGAAAAAGATATAGTTATTGGAAGGTCGAACACCTAAGTGCGGTTCAGTTGCAATCATGGTCGGTCTGATATACAGGGATGTCCCTTCGGTTTTGGGTATCCACTCTCTGTCTAATAATATAAGTTTTTTCAGTCCCTCCATGGTAAAGTCTACATCCACTTCCGGCATGCAGAGCCTCGTGGCAGAACGGTTGAACCTTTTGAAGTTTTCTTTCGCTCTGAAAAGACAAATGTCCCCGTCTTTAGCATTATAGGCCTTGAGCCCTTCAAATATCTCCTGACCGTAGTGAATTCCCATGGCAGCAGGATCGATTGAGATATCACCATAGGGCCTGATGCAGGCATTGAACCACCCTTTTTCCGACTCAAAGTCCATTTGGAACATATGGTCTGACAAAATTTCTCCGAATCCGAGTTTGGATTCGTCGGTAGGTTTTGATTTCAGCTGGCCGGGTGCAGCCTGGGTTATTTGTATTTCCATAATTCACTCCTTCTCACAAAAATCAATTGGGCTTGCTTTTTTCGGTATCTGCTCAATAAGTTGCGGTAATCCCTTTGGTTCACCGACTTCTATGGATTCCCGCCTACGCGGGAATGACGCAACATGTGCTCGCGAAGACGGGGATAGGTTATGCGCGCCTGTCATTCCCGCGTAGGCGGGAATCCAGGACCCAATGCCCCGTCTTATTAAGCTGTTACCTTTTTTCTTTTACCTTTTCCGGTTCATCTTCTTTAATATCGTCTCTGTTTTGCGGGAGGTCACTCAACAACCATTTATCAACAGTTACTATCTGAGGTTTCCCCTTTATTTTAGCATAAATTTTGTTGTTTTTCTTAGAGGGATCGCCGAACTGGATCTCTTCGCTTTTTTCACCGTCAGACAGAATAATCACGGCCCTGGGTCTGTCGAGGCCAAAGGGGCTAAGGTCATCAGCGGTCTCCTTTTCAAAGGAAGAAGCTTCCGCCCAGGAGAACTTCCTTAGAATTGATTCTACCCTTTTCCCATCGATTTTAAAATCCTGGTCATCTTCTAAAAGCCATTGCCCTTCTTTTTTTATCAGGGTCAAGCTTACTTTTTGACTGACAATGATTAATCGTTTGATCTTTTCACCCGGGAGCGAAAAAAGCCTTTTGTCTCTTAACTCAAAGAGGGTCTTATCAGGGACATTTTTGTCGGCCCACGCAACAAGATAAATCTTTTTTTCATCGCCTTTTCGGACATAATGCCCGTCTTCAAGAGGTGTTTTGCTTCCAAAAGAGAGTTTTCCGCTTTTCGCGCCGGCCTTATAATTAATGCTGAATACAGGTTGTTCAAGACCAAACCGGGTTAAGTCCGCCGCATCCTCGGCGATGATCCTGTCATACTTCATATTGACAAGCCGGGTTTTCAGATCCTCAATTTCGAGTCTATCGGCCGGTGCGTGGACTGGATCTGTAATCTTCCATTTTCTTTTATCAGGTTCAGTTCCTTTTTGAAGCCTGATGGTCTGCGTTCCCCTTGTCAGTATTATCTCGTCTAATTGATCCGAAGAAATATCTAATAATCCCTTGGCTGTTATTTGTGCCTCATCCTCCTTTTTTTCCTTATGGACATCATAGAAATAAATGCCCGCAAGGATAAGGGCCGCAACAAGATACAGTATAGTGGCCCTGTATTTCAACGGGATCTCCTCCGATACCAGATCACGATGCCAGAAACAAGAACCAGAAGAGGCATGATAACTACCGGGATCCAGAAGGCTAACCTGGCATGCGCCTGAGTCAGAACGAGCGGTTCAACAGGCTTGTGTTTTTTCTTGATGGTAATCAGGTTACCTCTTCCAACAATATAGTTGATTGTGTTGGTAATGAAGTCCTCATTTCCCGCTAATTTAAGGCGTTTGTTGCTGGCAAAGTCCACATCGCCAAAGACAACAAGCTTCCCCTTGCCGTTGATATTATCCGCTTCGTTTTTCTTGCTGTCCTTGCTGTCCTTTTCTGTACTCACCTTTTTGACAGGTGGTTCGATTTCCGCGATAGCGGCCAGGGAGATAGGCCCCTGCCTGTCATTCTTGTCGAATTGTACCCTTCCGGTGTCAAGGGACTGGCGGTCGGTTTCGGACCAGGAGTTGGGAGAGGTAAATGCCAGAGCAATCACTGTGGTATTTTCATTCGGTTCATCTGCCGGTTGCACTGACCTTGCCATTTCAAAGAGAGAGGTCAACCTGAAATCCCTGGTAATCTCGTGATTGCCATAATTGGCCACCATTGGGAGCAGATAGTCTCCCCCCATGACGCGGCTCATCTTATCCACGATAATATCATCGGTGATCAGTATCCCGTAGCTTTTAAGGAAAGCCTGTAAACCGCCATCATAAAAAGGTTCAAGAAAGAGCATCACCCTGCCGCCCCGGTTCAGGTATTTCCTGAGACTTGTGATTTCCGCGGGAAAAAGCTGCTTAACAGGAGCCGCCACAATTACAAGAGAAGTGTCCGGGGGAATGTCTTTTTGCGTGAGGTTTAGTTCCAGAAATTCATAGTTTTCTTTGCCTAAAGTATCATGCATCATACCTAAGCTCTCCGGCCCTGTTCCTTTGAAGGGCCGCTCTCCGTGACCGGTGAGCCAGTAGACTTTCTGGATATTGCTCTCAATAAGCCGGATGAGGGCATTGGTGACGTGCTCTTCGTCCGCGATTTTGATAGTCTGCGATCGATTAAAACCCTCCAACACGAATGTGTTGATGGATTTTACATTGTAGCGACGGGTAATAGCGGGATTTTTTTCCGGATCAATCAGTTCGTAAGTAATGGTTGGGGCCTTGTAACGGTAAGCTGAAAGAAGCCTTTTGGCATCTTCAGCTTCCTGAAATCCCGCACGGACAAAGGCCTTGATTGTGACTGGGGTCTTGACATTTTTTAGGACCTGGATCGTCTTATCCGAGAGTGAATGTTCATCCGTAGATGTAAGATCCCATCTGAAATAGTGCCTCTCACTCAGCAAGGTCGCGAATACAAGTAAAACCAGGACCAGGAGTATGGCTGCCGTCATGTTGGAGGAACTCTTTAATTTCAGTTTTTTTTCTCCTTTGTCCATAGTGCTATCCTCTCCAGTACCGTGAATTCAAGAACCTGAGTGTCAAAAAAAGCCAGAAGAAAATGAACGAAAAGTAAAACACAAGATCCCTGCTGTCTATGAGTCCTCTCGCAAAGGAATCTAAATGTTTTACTAAGGAGATATGTTCCAGTATCCTACCCAATTCCGGTCCAGCAATTGCCCTGGCCCACCCGAACATCCAGAGCAACAGGAGCGCCCCGAAACTCAGGACAGCGGCTACGATCTGGTTTTCTGTCAAAGATGAGGTAAAGATGCCAAGTGAAATAAAACTCCCCCCCATCAGGATGATGCCGAGATACCCTGAAAGGATAACTCCCCATTCCGGAGTGCCGAAGATCTCCAGGATAATTAAATATGGAATGGTGCCCCCTAACATGGCAAGAAGGACTACAAGGGTTGCGCAGAATTTGCCCGTAAGGGTGGCCAAATCAGAGATCGGGTACGTAAAAAGAAGCTCAATGGTTCCCTCCTTTTTCTCTTCGGCATACAGTCTCATGGTAATCAGGGGAAGCATGAGAAGCAGGATTATGGAGAGGTCCCCGAAAAAGGGTTTAACGACCATATCCGACAGGTTTAGTCTATCGGAAAGATAAGGGTTGCTCGCCGCACGTAAACTGTAATCATTAAAAACAGCAATGTTGCTAAAGAAAAAATATCCGGATATGACTAAAAATATAAAGGTAGCAGCATAAAATATTGGCGATGAAAATGAAATAGACAATTCCTTTTTGAAAATAGCGGCAATCTGTCTCATGATTCCACATCTCCCTTTTCCTCAGTGACTAATTGAACGAAAACCTCTTCCAGGCTGATATCTTTTGATCGCATTTCCACAAGTCCCCAATTGGATTCCACTATGGTTTTGGCGATTATTGGCCTTATTTTGTCATCGGAAACACTCTTAACCATAAATTCCCCTTTGTTCTCCCCTTCTACGACCTGTGAGACGCCCTCGATTGACAAGAGCTTGTTTCTCACATCTGCCTGAGGGCCATCAATACGTATGAGCGTCCGCAAGCCCTTCTTTTTCTGGATATTTTCCGAAAGGTTATCAGGAGTGTCCTCCGCAATGATTATGCCCTTGTTTATAATAATAACCCGGTGGCAAAGCTGGCTTACCTCCGGCAGGATATGGGTGCTCAGCAGGACTGTCCTTTCTCCTCCTAAATTTTTAATCAGTTCACGAATTTCTATTATCTGAGCTGGATCCAGTCCAGTGGTTGGCTCGTCTAATATAAGGATAGGCGGATCATTTAAAAGGGCCTGGGCCAATCCCACTCTCTGCTTTAAGCCCTTTGAAAGATACTTGATCAACCTGTCCCGCTGGTCAGCCAGCCCGCAGATGAGTGTTGTTCTTTCAATTTCATCCTTCAGTTTTTCCCCTTTAAGGCCCTTCACGGAGCCGGAAAATGCCAGAAAGCGGTTTATTGACAGATCATTGTAAAGGGGCACATTTTCCGGTAAAAACCCGATTCGCTTCCTGACATCCAGGGAATCGGTACGGCTGTCCAGTCCATCGACAAGGACCTTTCCGGAAGTGGGAGACATGAAGCAGGTAAGAATCCTTAAAATTGTGGTCTTTCCCGCACCATTCGGCCCAAGAAAAGCCACTATCTCACCTTTATTCACATGGAATGACACTTCCTGGATAGCAGGTTTCAATCCATAATACTTGGTCAGTTCTTCTGCAATGATCATTTGGGCTCCTGCATTGATTTCTATTTATATTGTAACCAGCTCGTATTTGCGTCTACCTAAACCAATTTTTTCAGCGTACTCCAATTGAATTGTCCAGTCTATATTAGGGTACAGGTTCCGGAATTTGTCTTCACCAGGGGTACCAGATGCCCCAAGGCTCGAATTCTCAGCAGCTGTTCTGAGGTTGACCATATCCGCTGATGCCTGGTCGATGGCCACGGGATCCTTGGAGACCATAATCCCAATATCCGGGACAATCGGGGCATCGCTGTGACCATAACAGTCGCAGGCCGGTGAAATGTTAGTCAAAAAATTTACAAACAATGCCTTACCCTGTTTTCCCTTCAGCACGGCAAAGGAGTATTCAACCATCTTTTTCTGGAAAATTGCTATATCCGAACTCCATTGAACATTTATCGCTCCCTGTTGGCAGATCAGTATGCATTCCCCGCATCCTACACATCTTTTGGGATCGATCACTGCTTTATCCTCAATCAGCGAGATCGCATTTTGCGCACAGTGCTCAATGCATTCTCCGCATCCAGCACATTTTTTTCGCTTGACCTTCGGAGACAAACCAGAGTGCTGCTCCAGTTTTCCTTTTCTGGCTGCACATCCCATCCCTAAATTTTTTATTGTGCCTCCGAATCCGGATAATTCATGCCCTTTGAAATGGGCCACGCTGATCAGGGCATCCGATTCAACGATCTCCTTTCCCAAATAGGCTGTTTTTATGATTTCCTGGTCGATCTTCACCATTGAAAAGGAGGCGCCCCTGATGCCATCGGCAATGATAATCGGGGCGTTAACCACTGAGTATGCAAAACCATTCTGTATGGCTGTTTGCAGATGGGAGACACTGTCGCTCCTTGTCCCGGCATAAAGGGTATTGGCATCGGTCAAAAAAGGGGAGGCTCCCAATTCCTTAACCCTGTCCGCGATCCTCCGCAGGAAAAGAGGTCGAATAAAAGCCGTATTACCCTTTTCTCCAAAGTGGAGCTTAATAGCAATCAGTCCCCGGGGTGTAACGATATCCCGGAGATCTCCGGCGTCTAAAAGCCTCACCATTTTGGACAAAAGATTCTCTTTTGCGGATGCCCTGAGGTCCGAAAAATAAACTTTTGTAGTAGACATAAGAAAATCACCTGTTGAATGTGTATTCCATTAATATAAACAGCATCCGGACCTCATAAATGGCGACAGATATTAAGCATTCTCGAAATTAATGTCAAGGCAGTTGTTTTGAGGTTCATATTTTTCATTGACAAATAACCAGCTATTGGAATATTAGAAGCAGTATCTGCTTACTTCGAAGATTTGCCCTCGATAAATTTTATCAGGATACGGAATAATACATATGTTAAAAACTAACGTCATGAAGAAAAAGATTTTATACGCGTATTTTGCAGTCGTCATTATTATCGCCGGCTTCGTATTTTTTTCTGTGGGACAAAGTTACGCACAGGAGCTAAAACGTATCTTGAGTATTGAAGCGTACGATATGCTTAACACTGTACCCAATACCTATCTTATTGATGTCAGGACACGGGCTGAATACCAGTTTGTGGGACATCCAGTCAATGCATACCTGTTTCCATATATGTTTATGACCAAAGAGTTTGGTGAAAATGATGAAAAACGCGGGTATCTATTCAATGACAAGAATAAATCTTTTGTTGAAGAAATAAGTAAGGTATTTAAAAAAACCGACAATTTGCTCATTATTTCCCGTGATGGGGTCCGAAGTGAACTCGCAGCTAAGGATCTTATCGCCGCCGGTTTCAAAAACGCGTATAATGTGAATGATGGTTTTGAAGGAGCAGAATTTCCCTTTTTTAAAGACAGTAACAGGAATAAATTCTACAGGCAGCTTGCAAAAAGAAATAAGGCCTATGGTTTTAACCACAGGCGACATAACGGATGGCAGTGGTGGGGGCTTCCCTGGACCTACCAGATGGATCCCAAATATATCTATCCCCCTGATTTGACACCATCAAAGAAGAAGTAAATTAGCCGAATAGGATGTCTGTGGTGCTCACCTGGACCATCTGTTTTCCCTTGGTAACACCCCAAATGGTTTTTATTAGGGAAGTATTATTGCTCAAATGCCTTTGAGTTGACAAAGGATTTGGACAGTATTAACTTATTTCACAAAAGAAAATAGCTGGCGTAAAGGAGAAAAAATATGTCTGATGTATTAGAGGTGACGGATAATAATTTTGATGAAGAAATCATGAATTCAGATATACCGGCCATGGTTGATTTCTGGGCTGAATGGTGTGGTCCATGCAAAATGGTATCGCCCGCAGTGGAGGAATTGGCCCAGGAGTATAAAGGCAGGATAAAAATTGGCTCCATGGACGTAGATGGAAACCGTAATACACCCGGAAGGTTCGGTATCCGAAATATTCCTACCCTTATCCTGTTCAAGGGTGGAGAGGTGGCTCAGACGATTATAGGTGCCCATCCCAAAGGCCACATAGAAGAAGAGCTGAAGAAACTGCTCTAAAGTTTCCGAGACGTTAATTGTGTATTTTGATCTCAAAAATAATATCCTTTGATCGTGTGATCGTGGAATTTTTGTTGTGGAAGATTTAATTATAATAGGTGCTGGTCCTGCTGGACTTACTGCAGGAATTTATGCTGCCAGGGCACGCCTTAAAACTCTCCTGCTGGAAAGACTTGCGCCCGGTGGGCAGGTCCTTACCACGGACCGGGTGGAAAATTATCCGGGTTTTGTTGAAGGAATTTCAGGGTTTGAGCTGGTTGACAGAATGAAACGCCAGGCCGAAAGATTTGGTCTTAAGATTGAAAACCAGGAGGTTGCCCGATTAAAATTTAACAGTGAAATTAAGACGGTAGTTACCGACAGGGGGGAACTGGAGGCCAGGGCCCTGATCCTGGCGTGCGGTGCGACTCCTCAAAAGCTGGGGATTGAGGGTGAATCCATGTTGACAGGCAAAGGGGTTTCCTACTGCGCTACCTGTGATGGACCCTTTTACAGGGACCAGGAGGTTGCACTCGTTGGTGGCGGAGACACGGCCATAGAGGAGGCCCTCTTTCTGGCCCGGTTTGCCGGTAAAATTCATGTCATACACAGGCGGGATGAGCTGAGAGCCACTAAACTACTCCAGGAGCGGGCTTTCGCCGAGGAAAAAATTGAATTTGTATGGGACTCTATCGCGAGCCGAATCGTTGGTGAGTCAGGAGTAGAGGGGATAGATCTGAAGAATGTGAAAACGGATAAGGAATTCCGTCTCCCTGTTCAGGGGGTCTTTGTCTTTATCGGCACAAACCCCAATAATGAACTGGTAAAGGACTTTGTAAAACTCGATGAACGAGGTTTTGTTATTGCTAATAATGATATGGAGACCTCTGTGCCGGGTCTATTTGTAGCGGGCGATATCCGATCAAAGCTTCTTCGCCAGATATCCACGGCCGTGGGTGAAGGCGCTACAGCAGCATTTGCTGCTGAAAAATATATTGACAGCCAAAAATAGAGTGACCTGATTATGAAAAAATCCTTAAACATTGCAAAATGGCTTTTTCTCCCTGTTTTGTTTGTCTTTTTTCTCAATGGTTGTGCATTATATGACAAGTTTTTCGGGGAAGAAGAAGATCGTTCCCCGTCCGAGCTCATGGACGATGGGACGGAAAGAATGGAAAAGGGATGGTATGACGAAGCTACCGAAATTTTTGAAAAACTGAAGGACAGGTATCCCTACAGCGAGTTCGCCGTAGAGGCCGAACTCAAGATGGCCGAGGCCTTTTATAGAAATGAGAAATATGATGAAGCCTTTGAAGCCTACGATGAATTTGAGAGATTGCATCCCAAGAACAAGAATGTACCCTATGTGATTTACCATAAGGGTATGTGTCATTTCAGCCAGGTGAGTACTATTGATAGAGCGCAGGCACACACGCTTCTGGCCAAAAATGAATTTGAGCGGCTGGTCAAAAGGTTCCCGAGAAGTGAATATGCCAACAAGGGACGCCGGAAAACAAGGGAGTGTTACATAAAGTTATCGGAATATGAACTGTATGTAGGGCATTATTATTATAAAAGAAGAAAATACCGGGCGGCCTTGGACCGGTATCGCTATATCATCGAAAACTACCCTGATTTTGGTCAGTATCATGAGGCCCTTGAATACCTGAAAAAATGCAAGGAAAGACTGCCCGCAGAGGAAATGAGACAGGAAAGGATAAAGGAAAGGAAAAACTCCTTCTGGTACAGGTTAATTCACCCCTTTGATTAGGTTATCCAGGGCTTCAAGCGCTTTCTCCAAGTTTTCAGGTTTGCTCCCTCCGCCCTGTGCCATATCCGGGCGTCCGCCACCTTTTCCATCCACTATTTTTGACAATCGCTTGATAATATCTCCAGCCTTGAATCGGCCCACCAGATCCTTGGTAACAGAACAGATGAGCATTACCTTGCCCTCATGTCTTGCACCCAGAAGTATAATTCCCGAGTGTAGTTTGTCTTTTATTCTGTCTGCCGACTCTCGAAGCTCTTTCGGGGAAGCTACTTCAACTTCTCTTGCAAGTACCTTGATGCCGCCTATGTCTTTTACACCCGTGATAAGATCTCCGGTTTTTTTTGAAAGAAGCCTCCCTTTTAGAGACTCAAGTTCTTTTTCCTTTTCTTTAGACTCATTTATGAACCGGGCGAGCCGATCTCCCACTTTATCGGGAGTTGTTTTCAAAAGCGACGCCGCATGTCGAAGTTCATAGCTTTGTCTCTGGTCATATTGAAGAGCTTCTTCGCCGGTTAATGCCTCTATACGTCGCACATTGGCCGCGACCGCGCTTTCGCTTACAATCCGAAAAAGACCAATATCACCGGTACGCTCCGTATGGGTTCCTCCGCACAATTCCATGCTGATACCATCGCCAATCCGGACAAGCCTGACCCTCTTACCATATCTCTCTTCAAAAATGGCCATTGCCCCGGTTTTCATGGCCTCTTCCTTGGAGGTTTCCGTCGTATCAAGCGGCAGGTTGTCACGGATATGTTTGTTGACAAGGCGTTCGATTTCTACCAGCTTTTCAGGGTCTACCCGTGTAAAATGGCTGAAGTCAAAGCGAAGCCTGTCCGGTGAAACCAGGGACCCTGCCTGTTTTACATGATCGCCTAACACTTCCCGGAGCACTGCATGAAGAAGGTGCGTGGCAGAGTGGTTTGTGGCGGTGGCCTTTCTTTTTTCTTCATCTACCCGCGCTTCCACCTGATCGCCGACGGAAAGGGTTCCTGCTTCCACGTTACCCTGGTGGACGATAAGATCCTGGCTGTACTTGAGTGTGTCAGTGACGCGAAATCTCATCCTTCCATGCAGGAACCATCCAATATCCCCGGCCTGTCCGCCGGCTTTGCCGTAAAAGGGCGTTTGATCCAGTATCACTTCTGCCTGGACTCCTGGTTCAACCGATGAGGTTTCTTCCCCGTTTACAAGTATTGCTGCCACCTCTGCGCCCAAAACAAGGGTTTCATAACCCAAAAAACGACTGGTGATATCACGCGCCATAAGGCTGCGTAAGGCCTCCGGTATTTCTTCCTCGCCACTTCCTTTCCAGGACTCCTGGGATAGGGACCTCTGTCTGGACATGGCCATGTCAAATCCCTGCATGTCTATATGGAGGTTTTCGTCACGGGCCACATCCTCAACGATATCCACGGACAATCCATATGTATCGTAAAGCTTGAAAGCTACTTCCCCGGGGATTGTGTCACCGCCTTTTGACTTTATTGCTTCAATCTCTTCGTTGAGCACCCTCATGCTGTAATGAAGTGTATCAGCAAATCTTTTTTCCTCGCTATCCACAACACCTTCAATAAAATCCCTTGATTGGGCCAGTTCTTTATAATCCTGACCCATTATTTCAATGACCTCTGTGCAAATTAGACGGAGAAAAGGGTCATTAAGGCCAAGAACCTGTCCGAACCGAATCGCCCTACGGATGATGCGCCTTAATGTGTAGCCTCTTCCCTCATTTGAGGGGAAGATACCGTCACCGATCAGAAAAGTGGTTGCACGCGCGTGGTCAGAGATAACCCGGAAGGCCACATCCTGCTTTTTGTTCGCGCCATATTTTTGTTCTGACAAGTTTTCTATCCGATCTATGAGGTCTTTAAAAAGGTCTGTATCATAATTGGAGGTAACACCCTGAACTGCGGCAGTAATCCTCTCAAGGCCCATGCCCGTATCAATATTCGGCCTGGGAAGCGGTGTTAGCTTTCCGTCTGCCCCCCGATCAAACTGAGTAAAAACCAGGTTCCATATCTCTAAGTATCTATCACAGTCGCAACCGGGCGCGCATTCAGGTTTGCCACAGCCCATTGAAGCGCCCTGGTCAATATGAATCTCAGAACATGGACCGCAGGGCCCTGTTTCACCCATGGCCCAGAAGTTATCCTTTTCACCCAGGCGGACAATACGCTCTGCGGGGATGCCAATTTTGGTCTCCCATATCCTGTATGCTTCCTCATCGTTTTCATACACCGAAACATACAGCCTTTCCATTGGCAGGTCATAGCCTTCTGTCAGCAGTTCCCAGGCCCATGTGATGGCCTCTTCCTTGAAGTAATCTCCAAAGGAGAAATTTCCGAGCATCTCAAAAAACGTATGGTGTCTCGGTGTGTAACCCACGTTTTCAAGATCATTGTGTTTTCCTCCTGCCCGCACGCATTTCTGGGAGGTTGCGGCCCTGGTATAGCCTCTTTTTTCCTCCCCAAGAAAAAGCCTCTTGAACTGTACCATTCCAGCATTTGTAAACAACAAAGTGGGATCATCCTTGGGAATCAGGGAAGCGCTTTCCACAAGCTCATGTCCGTGGGTCTTGAAGTATGCCAGGAACTTTTGTCTGATTTCTCTGAAAGTCATGGTTTTATCCGTGTTTATAGACGTTTCCTAAAAAAGAGAGCCCCATGTCCCGGTCCTGTTTTCAAAGGGCTAAAGTGTTACACAAAAATTATTTTTTTGGTTTTTCCTCTTCCTTATCCTTTACCTTTTCCCTTCTCTCCTTAAGCCCGGTTTTTTCGAGGATTGAATCTTTAATCTTATCCATTATATCTCTATTTTCGACCAAAAAACCTTTTACGTTCTCCCTGCCCTGGCCAATCCTCTCATCTCCGAAGGAATACCATGCACCGCTTTTATCAACCACGCCCAAAGAAACCCCTAAATCAAGAACATCGCCCTCCTTGGAAATTCCATGTCCATAAATAATATCGAACTCTGCTTCTTTAAAAGGCGGAGCGATTTTATTTTTTACAACTTTTACACGAGTCCTGTTTCCCACAACCTGATCACCATCCTTGATAGCGCCAATCCGCCGTATATCAAGACGTACGGTCGAGTAGAACTTGAGCGCATTGCCTCCTGTGGTGGTCTCGGGATTTCCGAACATGACGCCGATTTTCATCCTGATCTGGTTTATGAATATGACGCAGGTCATGGATTTACTGATTACCGCGGTGAGCTTCCTTAAGGCCTGGGACATCAGTCTGGCCTGGAGGCCCATATGGTGGTCGCCCATATCCCCCTCAATCTCGGCCCTTGGTACAAGCGCGGCAACTGAATCGATGATTAAAACATCAATGGCACCGCTTCTGACAAGGATCTCTGTGATATCCAATGCCTGTTCGCCTGTGTCGGGTTGTGAGACAAGCAGGGTGTCTACGTCAACGCCGATCTTTCTGGCATAGCCCACGTCTAAAGCATGTTCGGCATCCACGAATGCCACCATCCCCTCCCTTACCTGGGCCTCGGCGGCAATATGCAGGGCCAGCGTTGTCTTTCCCGAGGACTCGGGCCCATAGATTTCCATAACCCTGCCTTTCGGAACACCACCAATTCCGAGTGCAAGGTCCAGGGCAAGCGATCCCGTGGAAATAGATGGAATTTCTATGATCTCTTCCTCGCCCATTTTCATTATGGAACCCCGACCGAATTGCTTTTCTATCTGAGAAATGGCCTGTTCGACCGCTCTGTCTCTGTCCATATATCTATACCTCCTTTTGTAAGTCAGCTTAAATTATGTTAGAATCGCAAAATGTTTTTGGAGCAACTCACTGGAATCCTTGAATCCTTGGCCCCTTGAATCCTCTCAGAATCACCAACCAATTTGGAGATGATCCAATTATTTTACCAAATTCTTTTCTGGAAGCATATACCTGCTAATAAGTTCCAATAAGAGGCCATGCAGCCAGCCTGGAATAGGCAGCCCCGCCCGGCTTCAGGTCGCTTTTAAACAAAACCAGTTCTTCTACGTAATACTCGGGACTGGTAATTCCTGCATACGTTGACAAAAGGTCATCCGGATACGTACCTCGCCTTGCGCCCTTCCGGAATCTCGCGAGGGTCAAATGAGGCTTGAACCGGCGCTTTTCCTCCTTTATCCCAAAGGGTTTAAGGTGTTTTGTAAGCGAGTCCCTGAAATAGGCCATCCTTTTAATATCCCCGTCTAATCCAATCCACAGGACCCTCGGATTTCGCCTGCTTCCGAAAACACCACTTTCCTTCAATGAGACAGCAAAAGGCCCATATCGCTGGCAAACCTTTGAAACCGCCTTCCCTATCGGCCCGAGATCGTGTTCAGGGATGTTTCCCAAAAAGACAATTGTAAGGTGTATATTGTCCGCCTTGACCCATCGGACATCCAGGGGAAATTTTTTCATCTCCCCCAGGGTGCGGGAAATGACCGCCCTGATCTCCGCAGGCAGTTCAAATGCCAGGAAGGAACGAATCTCCATTCACATGCCTTCTTACCCAGTCTAAGGCCATCATAGCTGTATTTGACCTGACCTGTTCCCGGTTGCCCCAGAAGCGATACCTGCCTGAGGAAGTATCACTTTTCGTGGCAAGCCCGATATAAACGGTTCCCACGGGTTTGTCTTCTGTCCCGCCTTCAGGACCGGCAATACCCGTTACCGCAAGGCCGAGATCTGTTTTGACATATTCCCGGACACCACATGCCATTTCTCTTACTGTCTTATCACTTACTGCGCCGTATTTTTCAAGAGTATACTGGTTGACGTGGAGAAGATCGGACTTGGCCTGGTTGCTGTACACCACAACCCCGCCCCGGAAATACCCTGAACTGCCGGATACATTCGTGAGCCTGTGACCGATCATACCACCGGTGCATGATTCGGCAACAGAGATGGTCAGGTTTTGGTCTATAAGCATCCGGCCAACCACATCTTCCATGTCCTGATTTCCATCTGCAAATATATAAGATCCTACCAGGTATCTTATCTCCTTTTCAACCCTGTCCAGTTCTTTAATGACCGTCGGCTCATCTTTACCGCGCAGGCTGATAGTGATGTGGTTTTCGGGAAAATGGGGATAATATCCTAACACGATGTCCCTGGTTTTTCCATGGAGTTTTTTGAAAATCTCGGCAATTTCAGGCTCATTAAGACCATACAGCTTAAGGATTCTCTGTCTCATAACAGGGAGGGTCTTATAAAGGGTCAAGACTTCAGGCAGCACAAACTTATCAAGAAGATACCTCATTTGATCCGGAACCCCTGGAAGAAAATAGAGGCGCACCTCCTTTTCCACGAGGGAGAACCCACAGGCATTGCCTTCGGGATTGAGCATTTTGGAACCCTCCGGAACCCGAGCCATCTTCTCAAGAGAGGGTGACATCTCTATTCCCCGGGAATCAACGTGGCTTTTTATCTTTTCGAACATTTGCCGGTCCAGGCAGAGGGGCCTTTTCAGGGCCTTTGCGACAATTTCATTGGTTATGTCGTCATCAGTTGAGCCGAGCCCACCGGTTGCTATAACAAAACGGGATGTCCTTACCGCCCTTTTCACTGCCTCGGAGATCATTTGATAATTATCTCCCACAGATGTAATACGGGTTACATGCAGTCCCGAAGCAGTGAGTCTCCCGGCCGCATACCAGGCGTTTAGATTAAGGGTCCTGCCCGAAGTGAGTTCGTTACCTATTGTTATAATTTCGCCGTGCATAAAATCCGTGTATTTAGGGGGCCACTCGATCCGTGTGTGGCAAACCTGTGGCTTTCTGTTGCATTTTTGAGCCCTTAAATCAGGTTATTATAAAAAAAAGGATTATCCTCACGCCAAGATGTGCGTACAAGCCTGCTAACAGGTCATCCATAACGATCCCGTATCCCCCTTTTAGCCTTTCAACCTTTTTTATGGGATAGGGCTTTAGGATGTCAAAAAACCGGAACAGAATAAAGCCTGAACAGAGGGGCAGCCAGGCACGCGGCAAAAGGAACATGGTGACTAAAAAGCCGGCAACTTCATCAATGACCACCTCTGACGGATCATTTCGGCCCAGCAGTTGCCGGCTAAGATTTGAGGACCATACAGCAATGCCCGTGATGGTTATCAGGGCGAAGACACTGTACCAGATTCCAAGACAACTTAACCCGAGGACGACAGGCACCGTAGCCAGTGTCCCAAAAGTGCCCGGGGCGACAGGCAAGAGGCCGGTGCCGAACCAGGTCGAAAGGACCAGGGCGATCTTTCCAGAAAAATCAGATTTTCTGAAGGTCTCCTTAAGGGAAAAATTATCAGATTGTAATTTTGACATCAAGCAGGTATTGGTTACCTCACTTTATTTTTTTAGTCGTATTGTTTATGCAACGTTAGGGTTTCATTTATTTAATCCTATAACCCAGTAGTATATTGTCTTCAATGGCAGTTTGTTTTTCAAGGCAATTTTCCGGCATGCCTCATATTCCGGCATGAAAAAGGATGCTCCATCCGCGTTTGTTACCTCCTTTACACGTATCTTTCCCCAGGGACTGTCAATTTCTGTCACAGATCTTTTAAGCACCTTCCTTTGACTGTACCGGAACCGGATGCCAAGGGTGGTGCTTTCCATGAACAGGATCTCCATCAGTACATCTTTCTGTTCCGGGCGGCCCATTATCTCTACCTGGACGCCGGGGCGGTTTTTTTTCATCTGGACGGGGGAAAAAACCACATCCAGTGCCCCGGCATCAAACAAGCGATCCATGAGATATCCAAGCCATTCAGGATTTATATCGTCCAGATTCGTTTCAAGAATAACTACCGTATCTGTCTTACCTTCAGATTGCAAATCCCCGATCATTATTCGAAGCAGGTTGGGCCTGTCAGGAAGGTCTCTCTTCCCTGCGCCATACCCGATATTCCTTATTACCATGGGAGGCATGTCTCCAAAGGAACCGGCAAGTCCCTTTGCCAGGGCAGCCCCGGTGGGTGTGACCATTTCATACTTAAGGCCCGAATCAAAAACAGGGACGCCCTCCAAAAGAGAAACCGTTGCAGGTGAAGGAATCGGAATCCTGCCGTGGGCAGTCTCGGCAAAACCTGAACCAAGGGGAAGGGCGGAAACAAACAGTTCCTGGATGCCTAAAAGTTCCACTCCATAGACCGTGCCTACAATATCAATTATAGAATCCACCGCACCGATCTCGTGAAAATGAACTTCCTCAGGCGGCAGGTTGTGGGCCTTTCCTTCCACCCTTGCGAGGGTCTCAAATATCTCCACGCACTTCTTTTTGACTGCCCTGCTAAAGCTTCCGTGATCTATGATCTCCCTGACGGCCTCAAGGTTTCTGTGGGGGCTGTCCTTTTTTTCAAGTGTTACCACGAACCGGGTCCCTGAGATCTGGTTTCGCGTTTCTTTTCTTATCTCAAGGTGATAACCGTCTATGGGAAGGGTCTTAAGTTTCCGGCACAGTTCGTCAAAGGAAAGCCCCGCATCCAACAGGGCGCCTAAGAACATATCGCCGCTGATGCCGGAAAAGCAGTCGAGGTATGCAGTTTTCATGTTTAAATTCCTTTTATTATTTGCAACAATCTGATTTTTTTAACAAAAACCTGTATTTATGTCAACAGAAGAAGTGTTAGGACAAACTTGAAAGCTTTACGAAAGCTTGGCTTATCCCCCGGTCTTGAAGTACAGCCGGAATTATTTAAACGGCTTGCCCTGAGTGAAGTCGGGTAAGAAGAGGGAGCTCTCCGTCCGGCTCGATTGATCCCGTTCGGGAAACTGAACAAAAAGGCATTCAAAACCCAGGTCCCTTACGTGGGAATAGACCAGATCAAACTCATCTTCTGATACGAATCGGTTTAGATCACTGCCATCATGATCAAGTACGGGACAGTACTGGGACATCAGACTTACCGGCAGGCCGCTGCCAAATTCCGTAAAAAGCGTTGTCAGGGCATTGATCGAATTATCCACATTGCCTGGCAGTATCAGGTGCCTTACAAGAACCCCCTTTTTGGCCAAAACGCTGTTTGTCGAACTGATATCAAGAAAGCCCTTTTGCCGGACCATTTCCGAAATAGCCTTAAGAGCTACTTGAGGATAATCCCTGCATGCGGAAAGTCTTGCTGCCAGGGACGGGTCCGAGTATTTAAAATCAGGAAGGTATATATCACTATAGTCATCAGCGATCTTCAATATCTCCTTTGACTGATAGCCTGAGAGATTATAGACCATGGGAAGATCAAAACCCTTTTTACGCAAATGAGAAACCAGTCTGAATACGTGCGGAAAAAAATGATCCGGTGTCACAAAATTTATATTGTGGACGTGATTGTTCCTGATCATCTCTTCCACACGCAGGAACAATTCCTCCAGTCCCATATAAACACCCACACCCCGATGTGATATCTGATGATTCTGGCAGAAAGAGCATCTAAGGGAACATCCCGTAAAAAAGACAGTTCCTGAACCGTTGTCACCTGTGAGCGGGGGTTCTTCACCAAAATGAGGTCCCATGTAAGCCACCCTGAGCCGGTCCGTTTCTCCGCAAAAACCGACCTCGGAATTTTCCCTGCCAACAACACGGTTGATCCCGCAGTTACGTGGACACAGGCGACAGTCTTCGTAATATTGCTTGTTATTCTTCAAGGATTTGTCTGGATCCTTGTGCTGCGTTGTATGAGATAAGTGCATGTCATTATCATTTAAAAATATTGTGTTGATAGCATTTTCCGGACCTAAAAACAAAAAATCTTGCAAAATATTATTCGGCCCTGATTTTGCATAATTATTTCATAATAAACAATATTGAACTCCTTATAAACGGTTTTTCGCGTTTACCCGCTGAATAAATAAAATAAAACAAAGGGGATTGCTATGCTTCTATATGAGTATAAATGTCAGAAGTGTGCCTATTCATTTAAAAAATTGTTTTTGATTGTTGATGATGCACCTTTTGTCTGTCCCAAATGTGGCGATAATAAAGCGAAAAACCTTCAAAACCATGTAAGCTTTACCAGTGATAAAGGGATTGCCGTTTGCTCAGAAAATGGATCAAAGAGATTTTCCTGGACGTAATACACGCCGGACATGTGTCAATAATATGACGTATAATCGGCAAGAATATTAGATTTTTAGCCAGGATTATTATATAATAAAACTCGATGCTTGAAGAAATTATAAATAGCCCTGCTGTAGACGAATATATGTGCCTTTTCAAGGAAGGGGACATCCTCTATTATGAGGGAGATAGCTCCCAGGAACTATATATACTGGTCTCAGGCGATCTGGAAATCCGCAAAGGGAATAAACAGATATTTGAGGTTAGTAAAAGAGGTTCAACTTTTGGGGAGGTATCCTTTTTCCTCGGAATCGAAAGAACAGTCACTGTAAAAGCAAAAAGCGATGGGGAGGCAATCCGCATCCCCAAGGAAAAAATATACTGGTTCTGGGAGGAATTTCCATCCCTGTCATGGGATTTAACCAGGATTCTGGCGCAAAGGCTCGATATAACAACCCAGTCGTATTATGTGCTTAAAGAGTTTTGTGACCAATTACCGGACGCCGTCGTCGCGGCGGACAGTGAGGGCAAAATCATAGCATGGAATACCGGGGCCGAAGACCTTTTTGGGAGGACCTGGACACAAATGCAGCGAAGTTCGGCAGAGGAGGTTTTTGCGGAGCCGGAAGCGTACAAAGAATTCCTTGAGGAGATACAGTTCAAACGTTCCGTAACAGAAAGGATCTTCAAGGTAAGAAATCCAAACAAAGGGATCCGCTTTATTTCTGCCAGCACAACCGCGCTTTTTGACGGCCATTATAGATATAAAGGTTTTCTTTCCTTAAACCGGGATGTCACTGAGATTCAGGCCCTGAAAACAAAACACCAAAGAGGGCGTTTTTGGTTGATTGCCTCTGCCCTGTTTATTGGGATGATGACCCTTGTCCTTGTTTTGGCATATCCTCATTTTTCATCCAGAGCACACATCATCGGTATTAAACAACAGGCCCTGAGAGATCAACTGGCAAAGGATTCCCTTTTGCTTAAATCAATGTTGACCGATCCTTTTGAAAAAAAGAGCGGTAAAAGAATTGCATATTTAATGGAGGAGTTTATTAAGTTACATGATGATACCTTAGCCCCCTACAAGGGAATCGTCCTTCTCGGAAAAGGTAAAAAGGTGTTTGCCGCCTTTTCCCTGAAAAATGGCAAAAGTGTGGATATATTAGTAGGTAGCAGCTACAGACATATTACCTTTCATAGTAGCAAGAAATCCACGCATAAGGTTCTCACCCTGTATCGGACCGGCACACATCACCCGATGGGTGCAAGAGAAGTTGAAATTGCGTTTGAAATGAGAAAAGGGGATGAGTTTCTGGGTTGGCTGCTTTTTCAGATGGATGTGGATAAGCTGAAGAACCAGTTTGACATAAACGAGGAAACACTGAGACGATTCCGGTTTTAAGATATGTAAAGTTTAAAATACAAACCATATACTGCGGGGCCAAGAGGGCCAGATTATAAACACAAAGTTAGGAAACTATTTAAATGGCTAAAGGCCCAAGGCGTAAGGCATAAGGTAAAGATCTTGCGTCTTGAACCTTGAGGCTGGATTCGGATTCCGGGTTAAAACTGCATAACGAAAAAGAGGTGAAAAAATGTCAAGCGGGAATAAAAGGAAACTGAGAAACTATCTTATCAAAAGGAATCTTCAGTTCAAGATCATTTTCACTAATTTAATTTATATGTTTTTAGTTGTTTTCATCACTGCCGGAGTGATTCTATATCCTTTTGTGTTTGATATGTATATGTCGCATGATTTAGGCATCCAGCATAGGGCCGCGCAAAATTTTCTTGTGACAATAAAACGACTTATTCCGGTTGTCGCAATTGTATTTATCCTTGTTTCCTTGCATCAAGTCCGATTTACACACCGAATTTTTGGACCCCTCAGGAACTTTGCCAATACCTTTAAACGTTTATTGGTAGGGGATTTGACACAAAAGGTAAGTCTTCGCGAGGGCGATTACATGACCAGTGAAAAGGAAAAAATTAATCATATGATTGACGGGCTTTCTTACCTTATATCTCGTATCAGAAATAACTATGAGATACTTACCCTGGCGCTTGAAGAGGCAATAAACCACGTTGAAGATCCGGATGCAAGGAAGGATGTTGAGAAGGCCATTGAGTTTATCAAAAAAGAAGCACAATTTGTAACAGAGGACTTAGCGATTTTCAAATTAGATAACGAAGTTATAGACAAACAGATCGACGTTGAGCGGAAGACCGAAACTCAGCCGGCAACCACTAATAACCCGCAAATGGTCGGCGTGCTTGAATCCATGAAAAAAGACCCGGATTGATATCGGGAGTTCGATTTCATTTTGTTATCATCAACGGATTATTACTCCTCCTATAAAGGCAACTAAGGATGGTGCTGGCTCTTTGATCTTTCCCAGGCTCTTATTGTTTTCTCTATTCCATATTGCCCACTTATCTAACAATAGACCACCTTTAATTTTTTTTGAGAAATCAGAATTCTCATAACCTTCAATGAGCGATTCCATTCCCTTCATAAATTCGTCTTTATAATGAGATCTAAATCCAGGGACCTGCCTCTCAATCTCTACAATATTTACCATCCCTGCCTCTTGAAGCGCATCTCCGCAGTGACTTATTAATTTTTCTCTCTCTTGATCTTTGAGCTTTTTGTTTTTCAGGACTTCAAACGCCCGAATGGACGCATTAATTGAATTAATGATATGTGATTTGTCAGATTCGAGGGAAGAGGGAATCGGGACGATCCCAAGGTTCATCAGGTTTACAAAAAGCACAGAGAACGCGCCAAATATCATTCCTGTTAGAGACAATTTTTGATGCTTCTTGTTGCCAATAAATCCAAGAGCGACAGCGACCATTCCTATGCCTAAAGAAAGCATTCCCCCTATAAACCAACTTACAACACCGATCAAAACAGAAATTATCCCGAGTGGCCCCCAATTATTATTGGGTTGTTCTGTCGACTTATCGCTCACTTATTTATCTTCTCCCTCAACACCCCCGAACACCTAAAGATCACAATCCGTTTCGCCCCCAACATCATATCCCCCCCCGTAGCTGGGTTTCTTCCCCTCCTCTCACTCTTGTCCTTAACACAGAATTTCCCAAATCTGGATATCATAACATCTTCACCGTTTTCAAGGGTCTCTTTCATGATTTCCAATATAGATTCAACCAGTTGGATTGATTTATTTTTAGAGCAACCAGATTGCTCGTAAATAGAATTTGTGAGATGTTCTTTTGTGACGGTCATGGATAGGTTCTCCTGGTACAAGTTTTCAGGAATTTCTGAAATATTTCGGATGTTAAAGGCAACGAGATTATTTTTAATGCGTCACTTTGTCAAGGAATTAACCTGGATTGGCAGACACAATATGGGGACAGGGGGATTCGCTCAAAAAGCGTTCTGTTTTTCTTGACTAAACAACTAATTTTAGTTAATTTTTTGGGATTATCTCCCGATTAGTTGCAGTTAATTAAGGCAAAATGGATGGGTTATCTCGAATTGAGCAGGCTTTATCCCAGAGGGTACAAGGGGTCAAGGATTCAAGGGTTCGAGTGATCCTCCACAGAACAGGCGGATAAAAATGCTAAAGAATTTCAAAGAGTTGAAAGTATGGCAAAAGTCATACGAA
>JAUWMR010000056.1 GCA_030613055.1 Desulfobacteraceae bacterium | reverse complement strand
TAGCTTCCTGTATTGCTTTATGAGCATTATGATATCATCCTGGTAATCCGTGAGTGTTTTCAGGTTACTACTTACAAAACCCGTAGGGTTATTGATTTCATGGGCCACACCTGCGGCTAACTGCCCAACGGAGGCCATTTTTTCAGATTGGAGAAGTTGTGTCTGTGTACTTTTTAATTCTGACAATGCTTGATCTAATTCATCGTGAGATTTTTTAAGCGCCTCCTCGGCTTGCTTGCGCTCCTCGTCCAGTTCTAAACTGTGGAGGGCAAAAACGACATCATCAGCTACCTCTTTGAACAAGGTTTGCTCTTCCTTGTCTGAGATGAAATCTCTGGGGATGGATGCAGAAAACAGACCGTAGACCTTTCCATCGTATTCCAAACGTACGGTAAATGCCCCCGTGTGATTGTACTTTTTCGCTAATGGACAATCAGTGCAGGTGGTGGATAACGGATCTTTGGTTACCACAACGCCCGGTCGTGAGAGCGCCCTCTGCCCGCAATCAGTCAACTCCCCACTCTTCAAATAATCGATCATCGGCAAGAAATCCTTGCCCAGACCGGATTCAGCGGTATTCACGAGCCCTCCGGACTCATCAAGCAGGACGATCCAGGTGTTATAATAACTACGAGTTTGAATGAGATTGTTACAAACACCTTTAAGGAGCCTATCACTATCTTTTTCTGTGGAAATGAGTTGGTTTACATTTCGAATAGCACGAAGTACCTGGTTCAGGTGTTTAATTTTTTCTTCTGCCTGCTTACGCTCTTCAATTTCGTCTTTGAGATTCTTGTTTAATCCAGCCAGTTCAGCGGTACGTTCCTCTACTCGTGACTCCAGTTCATCATGCGATTTTTGCAGTTCCTCCCCCACTCGCTGGCGCTCTTTGACAATATCTCTTATCCGTCGATTTATGATGAAAAATACAGCAAAACTTATAATGCAGACAGCGGCTATTATAGAAATTCGGACTATAGCAAAAAATTGGGTCGATTGTTTAAACTGTTGTTCAAGGCGCTGAATTTCTTGATTCGTATCATAGAATATTCTGGTTGAATTTTCCTGGCCACGCTGTAGCAACGTATCCACCTGTTTCAGCATTATAATGAAACTATTTTCAGCACTTAAACGTTCCTTTTCGTTCGAGGCACTTAAACTCTCCTTTTTATTTTCAATAAGATCGAACGTATTTTTTCTGATATCCAGAATCTTGGGCGTCAGGTCGATAACCTCTAGATTATAGCCCTGTCCTTTATCTACTGCAAACGAGACTGCCTCTTTGATTTCATTAATACCCTCCAAATTGGCAGCCATCACATTTGTATATTCCCCTCCGTTTTGCAGGGTACCAAGTATGATTTCGATATTGCTGATGGATGAAAATATACGTTTCTCAACAATGTGCATATCCCTGAGATTGATCTCTCCAGCGAGTTTATAGAAGTCCTTTTCTATCTGAATCAACCTATTGATAATGATTTTTCCCAGGGTACTGCGGGAACGTTGATTATTAATAGATGAGACATACTGCGATGTAAGATGGCGCAGATATCCTTCTGTCGATATGATCACAGCAAAGGCTATCATAAAAATGAGTATAAGCAGGAAGAGCTTTTGCTGAACCGGCTCTTTAATTAAATCCTTCATCTAAAATCCCTTTTCGAGCATCATTTCACATCATACAGTCCGTATTTCCTGAACAACTCCTGTCCTTGCTCAGATGCGGCATATTCCATAAACTTGCGTGCGATCTCTGGATATTTGGAAGTCCTGAGAAGCCCAATGACAAGTTTTTTCTTTCTGGCATATTTCTCGGAGATACCAAGCACATCGACACAAGAGACATTTTCAGCCCAGGTAGAAGTTGCATACCAGTTAATAACAATATCTGCTTCCTTGTCTTTAAGTACTCGAACCAGTTCTTTTGAATCTGTTGTCATTTTGAGGACATTAACCGCTACCTCCTGAAAAATACCTCTCTTTTCGAGTATTTTTTTGGTCTCCCGACCGATACTCCCGCTATCAGGATTCCCAATTACTATAGAATATTTTTTACTTGTGAGGTTAGAAAGATCCGCAGTAATCCCTTTAGGGTTGCCCTTCTGGACCATTAATGCTGCCTTATTGTATCCGACAAACACGGTATCAGCAACGATATCCTCCTGAAGGCAGGTCTTAATATAGCTGTCAAAGCCCGGCAGATATAGATCCCCAACCTTGTTGATCTTAATCGATTTGAGAAGATTTCCAGACCCACCTTTGGTGATAATTATCCTGCAATTTTCCTGTTCCTCAATGATTCTTGCGATATGAAACATCGGCTTTATCATCGTAATGCCGCAATAAATCAGAAGTTCTTTTTTCTCCTCTATGCCTTTGCTGCAGTTCATTATTGTAAAAATACACACAAGCGCGAAAAGTAAAACAATCACTACGCCATATCTCATCCTTCCCACAATCTTCTCTTCTCTTTTCATTTTCATCTTATCTCCTTAAAATTTCTATGCTTTTTGTTCTATTATCGAGAGTCAATTAAACAGCCATCGTGCCGCCATTATACTCTTTCCAGGCCTATGCAGTTTTAAATTAAAGAGATGGTAATGTATAAGGACTCCTTGTTTTTATCGTTTGCCCGTTTTTCCTTTAACCACTCTCTTGTGGAATATCGGTCCAGGTTAAATGCCTAAAATGAATAATAAGTACATTCATAAACAATCAGGTTAGAGAGTCGCGTTGGTGCTTACTGGTAAAATGATTACCCACTGAACCAATTAACGACTCAACGACTCAACTATATCCGGCGCTGTCTGCAAACGGATAATAAAGGTTGTACCTTTCCCCACCTCGGTTTCAACATCAATGGTCCCCTGATGCTTCTCAATTATATTGTAGGCCACGTTCAGCCCCAGGCCCGTTCCCTTACCCACGTCCTTGGTCGTAAAAAACGGGTCATATATCTTCGAAAGGACTTCAGGAGGTATGCCGCAGCCCGTGTCGCTGATCCTGATCTCAACACGACCGTCATCGGCCCTTGTAGCGATCCTGATCTCTCCCTTTTTCTCAATTGCATGGGCTGCATTAACTAAAATATTCATAAAGACCTGGTTCAGGCGCTGTGGGTAGCATTTGATTAATGGAATATTACCAAGGTCTTTGGTTATTTCCGCCTTATACTTGAGTTCATTCCATACGATATTCAGGGTACTTTCTATTCCATTGTTTATATCTGCATATTCGAATTCTGCCTTGTCCACGTGGGCAAAGTCCTTAAGGTCGGCAACGATCTTTGCAACCCTCTCCATTCCCTCAAGGGACTCCTCTATAACATTCCTGTAATCATCAAGTACGAAGTTAAGGTCAACCTCATTTTTTACATTCCGGATATTTTCGAGGGTATCCCTGATGACTCCCGTTCCGCAGTTGTCTTGTTCACTGTGCAGGGCCTCCTCAAGAACGCTGTACTGCTCTATTACTTTAATCAAATCTTCTCGGTATTCGGCTATTGTCCCTAAATTGCTTTTGACAAACCCGACAGGATTGTTGATCTCATGGGCAACACCTGCTGCTAATTGACCAATGGATGCCAGCTTTTCTGATTGTATGAGCTGGGACTGGGTATTTTGAAGCTCGACTAAGGCATTCTTCAACTCGTCAGTCCTCTCCTGGACCATTTTTTCAAGATTGTGGCTGTAGTTTTTGAGTTGCTCATCTGCCCTTATTTTTTCGGTAATATCCTTAACATAACAGACAAGGGCTTTTTTACCGTCAAATTCCGTAACTCCGGTACAGATCTCGATCGGGAGTTTTTCGCCTTTTTTATTGACACCACAGAATTGATAGGTTGTGCGCAATTTATTTTCAGGAATGTTTTCTGAATACATTTTCCAGATCTCTTCGCGATTATCAGGAAGGATAATCTCCCTTATATCCATTTTGAGAAGTTCTTCCCTGGAATAACCCGATAGATCAGCGGCTCCCTGGTTCACATATTTGAAAAGCCCTTTTTGCTTTCCTTCGTTCTGTATAACGACAATACCTACGCCAGCTTTTGAAGCGGTTGTCACAAGGGTCCGGTATCTCTTTTCCGATGTTTCCAATTCTGCCCTTGCAGCCTTTATCTTTTCCAGCATTTCTTTAAACGCATGGGCTAAAAGTCCCACTTCGTCTCCGGATTTAATCGTCACGTCTTGATCCAAATGACCGGCTGAAATGAATTTTGCGGAATTAGCAAGCTTTATCAGTGGGCCTGAAATAGATTTGGACAGGAAAAAGGAACCTATGATTGCAAAAAAAAGGATGGCGATACCCCATGCCGTATTGCGGATAATCAATGCCTTTATGGCTTCTCTGACAGGCTCGAGGGAAAGCCCTAAAAACACATACCACCTTTCCTTCCCTATGTTGACGGGGTGGACCAGTAACATCCCATTCTCTTGTTCTTCAGAAAATGAGTAGTTATCCAGCAACGTTTCCTGACCAAAGAGGAGGGAGGAATCGATTATGTCTCCATAATAAACCTTATCATTAGCCAGATAGACCTCTCCGTCAGGCTTGACCACCTTGGTGAAAACCACTTCATGATAGTTACACTCTCGATTTTTCTGAAGTAGCTTTTCCACAAAGATCCAGTTCAAGGACCAGAAGGCGCTTTCTGTGCTTGAGGCAATATGCTTGGCCATGTGTTTGGCTGTATGAATCAGTCCTTCGGTCAAGACCCTGGATTCCTCTTTTACGGCCAAATAAGTGCTTATACCCACGGCTATGAATACCAGCATTGCCACATGAAACATCAGCTTATGGAGGATTGATATCCTGATATGGAAATCCTTATTTTGCTCTTTGTCTTTCATGGATGTAATGTACCTTATTGGAAACTCTGTAACTGCATATATGAAACTTGATAAACTCGTAAAAAGTCGGATTTGACATTATCTGTCATTCCTGCGAAAGCAGGAATCCAGTGATTTTAAGCAATTATGGACTCCCGCTGTAGTTTATCCCGCACTTGATGCGGGGCGGGAGTGACGTGATTTTTACTTTGTACGAGTGCATCAGTTTTAGCTCACTTTAGTTCACTTAATTCATTACACTTCAACTTTCACACCCGGCTTCACTTCCAGCACTTTGACTTGAGGTGCCTGTTTTTGCATCTGTCTTTTAAAACGATCGGTTGACTGAACAAGGACCGGAAACGTTCCAAAGTGCTCGGGTATTACTATCTTTGGGCGTATGAGTTTGCAGGCAAAGGCCGCCTCATCCGGCCCCATGGTGAATACTCCGCCAATGGGCAGAATGACGATGTCGGGCCTGTAAAAATCTCCGATAATGGTTTTCATATCTCCCATCAGGGAAGTATCCCCTGAGTGGTAGATCTTGAGACCATTCTCAAATTCAATAATATAGCCCACTGCCTCTCCAACGAAACGGTTGGTTCCCTCAAATCCGGTTAACTGGGCTCCAGCAGAGTGGAATGCCTCCACCATGGTGACCTTAATCCCGTCGAAGTCGGCAGTTGCGCCCTTATTGCCAAGGACAAAGGTCTGACAATTTGCCCCGGGGATCTCGGCCTTGATGAAAAAGCTTAGCTCCCAGGGGGCCACGATCTTTGGCCTGTAATCAGCAATGAGTGCCCTGGCGTCCGGCAGCATGAAGTGGTCCACATGGCCATGGGTCCATAGGACCAGATCTACCGTTTCGAAGCCGCCCTTTTTCCTGTAAATACCGGGACATTTTGGATTTGTACTGGTCCATGGATCAAGAAGGATCCTTTTCCCTTTGCACGACGTAAACAGAAAACTGCCGTGTCCTAACCATTCGATACCGACCTTGCCCGCACTAACAGGTTTCCTTTCAACTCCATGGGCCATGTCGATCTTCATAAAACTGTGAAGACCTGCAGCCCCGATTACAGCGCCCATACCCTGAAAAAATTTTCTTCTTGAAATCTGCATTTTTTTGCTCCTTTACTTGTTATTTTTGTATCTGCTTATTAGATCGGGGTAAATGCCTTTGCATACAATATTTCTGGATCCCCGCCTACATGGGGACCGGTTTCTTCATTCCCGCGCGCGCGGGGATTTATGGAGCTTGGAATGGTTTTTAAATCTACATTATATTTCATTCCCGCGCGCGCGGGGATTTATGAGCTATTACTTGTTTTCCCTGCTCTTAAATCTTCTGCTACGGTCAACCACGTACCTGCCGGTCTTATCAAAGGGCTTACGCTTAGATAGACCTCTATCTTCCCTTCAACTTTGTGGTTGAGAAATACACTGAATCTATCTGGAACAGCAGGATCACCCTGAATACGTCTTTTGTCGTAACTAATGATTATTTTTAAAGAATCAGGATGAAATAATTCTTCTATTCCTGCTCCAATGAGGTTTTCTACTTTCACGCCGCATAATTCGGCCCAGGCATAATTCCCTGACCAGAAATAAAGGTTTTTGTATATAGCTGCCGGTTTGTCTATCTGATGGATGAATGCCACACGTGGTCCATAATATTCACAAAAGTACTGGCACTCGTGGCATTCTATTCGGCATTGGAGATTTCGGTTTTCCCTCACAGTAAAGCATTCGTTTATTTGATATTCGAATACACAACAATTTTGACACCTGTTTCCATAAGAATGGCTTGCCCAATACTCCCAACATCGCTTGAGTGGTTTGAATTGTTGAGGATTAATACCGCCGCCTGCTAATTCATGCAAAGCTTGAGGTAAGCGTTTATGCTCGGATTTAAGGAAAAAAACCAGGTCATCAACCGATACTAAATACCTGTTCCCTGAACGATTGGCCTGCAGGGACTTTTTTGCAATCCAGTATGATACTGTGCTCCTTGCCACACCACATATCTCCGAAATATCCATGACCGACAGATTTTGAAATCGTGTATGCATTTTTCCCCTTATTTCTAATGTCGGTAGATTTTGGAAAAACTTTAGAAGATTTAGCAGTGAATTTGGAATATGGATAAGATATTAGAAGGACTGGAGCAGGTTTAACCTGCCATTACGAGAAGTGATGTGCTCCCATTACAAAGCATATTACTAAAATAAATGAAATCAAGACATAGTCTCTCCATGTTATTGGAAACTCAGATATTGCTGAGCGTTTTTTTGTTTTTCCGAACCCCCTTGACTCTAAGGCCACGGCTAATTGATCGGCTCGGCGGAGACCGCTTACAAGTACCGGCACAATAATGGGCACATAATGCCTTATCCGTTTGATAATACCACCTGAATCAAGGTCCAGGCCGCGTGCTTTTTGGGCCATAACTATTGCCTGTCCTGTCTCCATAAACAGCGGTGTCAGCCGGAAGGAAAGCGTCAGGGCAAAGCTCGCTGCAAAGGGCATTCCCAGTTTTGATAGCCCGTATGTAAAGTCTTCAATGGGCGTACTTGTCAGGAAAATGATCGCCGACAAAATAAAACAATTTAGCCGGATGCCGGTTGTTACTCCGTACAACAGGCTTTCTTTCATGATCACGATACGGCCAACGGTAAAGAGCGCGGATTTTCCCCTATAAAAAAATGCCCAGAGCACTATGCTCATAACAAACAGGATAATCATCAGTTTATAGACACGGCGAAGGTTTGCCCCTGCCTGGGCAAAAAAAGCAGCAAGAAGTAAAAACGAGAAATAGGGAAACACCTCAAGTGGTTCGTTTCCTAAAAAAGGCGGCACAAAGGAGGCCATCAGGCAGATTAGCTTTGAAACCGGATGGACCCGTTCAAAGAACCCGCCGCTTGGATAATAAAATGTCAGGCTCATGGAACCTCCTTTTTTTATTAACACTTTATTTCGATTGTAAAACCATGTCCTCCCCCGCATAGCGGGATCTTCGATGGGCGTGGATTCTTTATTTAAATGCCTCTGCCAGCTCAGAGACACTGAGAACCGAAAGACCGTACATACACCCCAATCGAACACAAGGCGGAGCAATCAGGTTTGCACGGGAAAGCAGATCTGATTTGCCTAATATTTCACGGGTTGTGCCCTCACCGATTATCTTACCCGAATCCAGAATGAAAATCCTGCGGGCGTAACTTGCAGCAATCTGAACCGAATGCGTGATGATGACAATTGTATGACCGAGACTGTTCAGGTTGACCAAAAGCTCCATCATGTCAACCTGCTCGTTGGCGTCCAGACCGGTTGTTGGTTCATCTAATATGAGCACTTCAGGTTCACAGGCCAGTACGCATGCAACGGCAAGTTTCTGACGGTCTCCTTTCACCATTATGAAGGGGTCTATATCTTCTGTCCCGTTAAGCCCGACAGCTTTTAGTGCTGCTGCTACCTTTTGTGGAATTTCTTTTTCAGGCATACCGTAGTTGCGGAGACCAAAGGCCACTTCCTCGAATACATTTGCGGCAAAAAGCATTTGATCAGGGTTTTGAAACACAAAGCCTATTTTTTGCCCCATCTTTGACGGTCCAATTTTTTCAACCGGAATTCCCTTGAAAAAAACACGCCCTGAAACCGGATGCAAAAAGGCGTTAAAGGTTTTTATTAGAGTTGTTTTTCCGGACCCGTTCTGGCCAAGCAGGCAAACAAAGTCGCCCTGTTCTATTTCAAGGGATACGCCATTTAGAACAGGTGAATCCGGCGTATAGTAAAAGTGGACATCTTCGACGGTTATCAGCGGATCTCCTGATGGCATGGTTATATCAGTTCGTGAGGGACTTGCTTTTGCAACAAAACCCTCCCTGTCGAGAACCTCTTTTGCTTCATCAACAGACAGGGGCCTATCCTTTAGACCCAGCAAGGAAAACAGTGAGAACATCTGTGGCGCAAATAGGCCATTGTCAATGCAAAATTGTGGGTCCGACAAGATCTCCGTTGCCTTTCCGTTCGCAACAATAGATCCGTCTCGCATTAGAACAATGCGGTCAGCACGGATCAACCTTTCAGTATCATGTGTTACAAGGCCCACACTGTTTCCGGAACCAGCCAGGTCATCCAAAATGTCTAACAGCATGTTTTTTGCGACAGGATCTAAGTCGGTTGTTGGTTCATCACACAAAAGCAGGGCCGGGTTAAGACACAATACACTCGCAAGCGCAAGCCGTTGTTTCTGTCCGCCTGAAAGGCTCTGGGGTTCACGTTCCATTAAACCTGACAGACCGATCAATTGCGCAATCTTATTGATTCGTTGATGCATGATTTTTCTGTTCACACAGAGATTCTCCATGCCAAAGGCAAGCTCACGGCGCACGTTTGTCGAAAAAAGCTGGGCTTCGAAGTCCTGAAAAACCGTGCCGATTATACCGGCAAGTTCGGCGACACGCTTCCCTGTTATTGGCCTGGCATTTACCCTGACCTGACCGGAAAAGCGGCCTTTGAAAAATTGGGGTGTAATTCCTGATGCACATCTTATAAGTGTGGATTTTCCTGCACCACTGGCACCGGCGATGCCGACAAACTCCCCCTGCGCGATTGAAAAATTCACATTATTTATGGCAAGCCTTTCACTGCCACCATATGCGAATGAAACATTTTTTAGCGAAAGGAGGTTCGTGGTCATAAGAACTTAGAGGAGGATTGCACCTAAGAGGATGAGCAATAGGCCGGGAGCCATTCCGCCTGCGACTGCCATTGTCCCCTTGGCATCACTTGCAAAAGCGGCAGTTCCATAGCCGGCCCCTAAGGACTTGCAGCTTATCATTGTCCCTGCAATAAAGGCGATAAAAGCACCGGCAATGCAGAGTATCGCGCCGATCCTGGCTGCTTTCCGGACAAACGGCATGGATTTGGCATTCCGCTCACCGAGAATCTGGAAATACAATAGTCCCCACATGTGCACGCGTCCATAAAGCAGGGCCAGCAAAACGGTGGAAATAGCTGCAGAGGCAATAAAATTGTTCACGGCTATTATTGGACCAAGGGCTCCGAAAGGAACAAGTCTGAGTAAATCAACTCCCCACCCGATAATGGAGCCAATTACAAGGCAGCTTGTGATCAAAATAATCCCAAAAAGCAGCCATCCTTTCATTCCCGATTGAACAGGGTTATTATCTCCCATAAAGGTCCGCCAGAGAGCATAAGGGAGATAGCCATAAAAAAAATTCCCGATAAAACCAAAAAAGCTCCCCGGGCCTAACATCCCGCCTAACGCATCCGCTATGATGTTCCCGAAACCGGTTCCCCACGCTGCGGCAGGGCCAAACAGGAAGCTCAAAACTATCGGAATTGCCGCTCCCGGGCGCACTTCGGTCAAACCAGGGATAATTACAAATCCTTTAAACGGGAGCAGTACCGCAACATATGCCGAGGCACTGATGGCGGTAAGAACGATCATTCGCGTATTCTGCCACATTGAAAAAAGCTCACGCATGCAAGAGTCCTCCTATCATTAATCAATGCTGAATAATTTCAGGCACAAGCATCCACGCGATATGCCATTCCTTTGTCTCTTCATCGGGTTTACAACATACCACCCCGCCTTGTTGAAAACTAACGACCGAATTGGATTCGCTTCCGGTGATAAGAAGGGATGTCAGCTTAGCAAGATGGGGCAGATGGCCGACGATCATGAAGTCACCCTGCAATTGCAAGATTTCATTAAAGATGAGCTTCGCATCGTCTAATGGGGCAAGGCCCTTTTTCTCTTCCGGTTCCTTTCCCGGAAGCAGCATGGCACTTATGATCTCTGCTGTTTGTCTGGCCCTGGTCTTCCCGCTGTGGAAGATTCCATCTACAATGACCCCTGATCTTTTAAGAAAAGCACCCATCCGTTCCATATCCGCGCGTCCTTGAGCGGACAAGGGTTTTTCTGGATTTTCCTGTTTTGAGACCGGCTTTCCATGTTGCATCAGATAGATATTCATGGCCTGCTCCTATTGCCAATTGACGATTTGTATAACAATTCAAGTCTTTCAAAGATACATTTTTGACAGGATTAATTAACATTCAAATCCTGGTATGCCTTCTGTATTTCTTTGAAGCGTATTTCGGCCAGTTCTCTGAATTCATCGCCTAAGTGAAGGACTTTATCAGGATGATACTGGTTGGCGAGTCTTCTGTAGGCCTGCCTTATCTCTTCCGGAGTGGCATCTCTTCGGACACCCAAAATCGTATAGGGATCTTTTTGTGAGCCCTTGTCTTTGAAGCCGAATCCGCTGTTATTTCCCTTTCCTCCGGAGAATTCTTCCCTGCCCGCCCGGGAAAAAAACCCTGCCCTTTTTTCATTATAGCCTTTGAAACTGAGCCCCTTCCCTCTGTAGAAAAACCACCATATCAGGCCCAAAATTAGAAGGTCATCTATCCATCCTATACCTACAAAAAAATCAGGAAACAGGTCATAAGGGCAAATGGCATATGCCAGTCCCAATATAGAGATTAAGAGTTTCATGATCTCATTTCGATGTGATTTTCAAGGTTTTTCCATCTTCGCTTCTTTGATATATTCTTTCCCAAATTTATCAAGAAAAATATCCAGGTCATTTTTCCAGTTTTGCATAACATTAATACCCTGTTTTTTCAGAAGTCTGTTCTCAAGGAGACAATTTGCCGGTCTCTTAGCCGAACCCTTAATATCTTCCATTTTGCAGGGTTCAATGGATGACTTTATTCCCAGCTTGCCTAAGACATATTCTGCGCATTCAAACCGGCTGCAGTACCCCTCTGCCGTGGCGTGGTATGTTCCCCTTCCATCGGCAAGCAAAAGTTCCTTGATCTGTAAGGCAAGTCGATACACCCAGGTAGGTGCTCCGAATTGATCTTCCACAACCCTTATAACTTTATGTTTTTTCTGGATCGCGTGTGAAATAATAGATTTGATGAAATTGTTCCCGTTAATGCCATACAGCCATCCGGAGCGTGCGATAATGTAGTTTGGTGAGTTCTCCCGAACTGCAACCTCACTCTCCGCTTTACTCTTTCCATATGCGGACAAAGGGTTTGAAGCGTCATCCTCAAAATATGGCTGAGGAACCAACTTCAGCCCGTCAAAAATATAATCACTGGAAATATGAAGCAATTTGCACTCAAACCTCGCAGAACCCTGTGCCAGGTTCCTCGGACCTTCGACATTTATTTTCCGCACTAAAAAATCTTCCGTTTCACAAGCATCCACATTAGTAAAGCCCGCGCAATTAACGATCACGTCTGGAGAGAGTTCCTGGAGATTTTCAATCACCCCGTCCCAGCTGATAATGTCTAACTGTTTTTTATCCGGCGCTACGATCTCATGATCTTGACCAAGTACATTTCCACACTCACTTCCAAGCATTCCTGTACTGCCTAAAATTAATATTTTCATTTCATTTCGCTCCTAAAATTTTTCAGTCAAATTGATTCTAATCTTCTACTATACACATCAAAAAAAATCAACAAAATCTTTAGCTTAACATCGTTTTATCTGCCATTTTTTTAAACACAATCATTGTTGCTTGCTTAAGCAGGGTGTATGGTGTAATTTTCAACAATATATTATCAATAAAAATATATTCAACCCTGTGTTATTTATTAGATTGGAATTTTATGTCAAAACTGGCGCGTTATCGCTGATTTGATATCAATTCAATGGTTCTCTGATGAAACAGCGTCTCCTGAACAAGAAATTCCTGTTGAGCATTTTTGTAATATCAGTTCTTGTGTTTTTTATAAATACAGTCACAGAGTCAAACGCCCAGGCACTTAAGCAAACGGGGCCGGCCGATTTAGGCAGGCATCTGGTTAACAAGGATATTTTAGCGGGAATCGATCTTTTATACGATGAACGATTCAACGATGCCGAGATACTTTTTCAAAAGGTTATCAGCGATTCTCCCGAAAGACCTTATGGCTATTTTTATTTAGCCATGGTTACATGGTCACGGATGGCCGCAGGTTTCTGGTCTCCCGAGACCGTGGATGAATACAAGGAGCGGATTGACTGGACGATCCAGGTAGCCCAAAGTCGTATTAAGAGCAATGCTGCTGATAGTTATGACTACCTGTATTTAGGAGGAGCTCTGGGCTTTAAGGGGCGTTTTGAATTAATGAGAGGCAAATGGTTTTCTTCATTTTTATTAGCCAGTGATGCGATTGACGCCTTAAAGACCTGTCAAAAAATGGACCCAAACAACAAAGACGTGCTCCTGGGCCTGGGCACTTTTGACTACTACACAGCGCATCTCTCCGGTGTTCTAAAGTTTTTGACATACCTCCTCTTACACCAGGGGAATAAGCAGGAAGGCCTGAGAAAACTTAATCTTGCTGCCAGGGAAGCGACTTATTCGGCAACAGAAGCCAAAAGCATGCTCCTTCACATCTATCTTTTTCTTGAAAGGGATTTTTTAAAAGCGTTACACTTAGCCGATGAGCTTGCCAAAAAGTACGAACGAAGCTCCTGCTATGAGATACTGCGAGGGGTAAGCTATATAAGGCTCGGCATGGAGACTGAATACAGAGAATGCGTCCTTCGTTTACGTGAGAAGAGTCTTCTTGCGCCTTCCATAATGGAAGCAGCAAGGTGGGGCAAGCGGGCATTATATCTTGACACGGTCTATGACCTCTTCCATGGGCATTATCGCCTGGCCAGATCAAGGCTTAATGTAATCCTGAAGAGAACTGATCCGGAGAATGATCCAGCGATGATTGCGTGGCCCTTGATAAAAATAGGAATGAGTTATGACCTTGAGGGTAACAGGGAAAAAGCAATAAAATATTACAGACAAATATTGGATATGGAAAACGGGTCCGGGGCACAATTTCTGGCAAAGAAGTGCCTTAAAACCCCACCAAAAAAAGATGACCCATTTATCGGTTTTTGAGGGTATCATGAAGAAATCCATATGGAAATTGCTTGTCATTTTTTTTGCAATTTCGTTTTTGCCCGGATGTGTAAAACTTGCTTTCCGCTTTTCTCCATTACTCATTTCAAATATGAGTCAGGCATTTTTTGAAGAATGCGACACGGATTTGGCAAAACGATCATTTCCCGCAAGTCTTAAGCTTATGGAGGGGCTTTTAAAAAATGATCCTCATAATAAACAGCTTTTAACGTCCCTCTGTATGGGTTTTGCCGGATACGCCATGCTGTTTGTTGAGGAAAATGATCCCAAAAGGGCATCGCAACTCTACCTTCGTGCAAGGGAATATGGCCTAAAGGCTGTTTGCCGGGGCAAGGCTCTTTTTGACCTGCCACGCTTGAAAAAAGAAGAAATTCGGAACATACTACTATCACTGAGTGAGAAGGATGCTGCCCCCCTGTTCTGGAGCGCCCTGTCGTGGAATGCATGGATCATCCTAAACTTAGACAAACCTGCGGCCGTAGCACAGATAAGTATAGCCGAGGCCTGTCTCAAGCGGGTCGTGGAAATGAGACCTGACTATTTCTATGGTGCTCCTTATGTCCTGATGGGATCGATTCTTTCCGCGAGGCCCGTTATCTTAGGTGGTGACGCTGAAAAGGCAAAAGAATATTTTGAAAAGGCAATACATTTGACGCACGGAAAATTCCTGCTGGCACATTATTATTTTGCAAGGTACTACGCAGTACGAAAACAGGATAAATCGCTTTTTGTTAAGCTGATTTCAGAAATTGACATGGCCCGGGCCGATGAACTGAAAGAGACCTGCCTTATCAATGCGGTTATGAAACAGAAATCAGTACGACTGATGGAGATGTCAGAAGAATTGTTTTTTTAGGAGGGCACATGTTTAAATCGAAAACAGGAATACTGATTTTTTTTCTTCTTGGAATATGGCTGTGTCTCTGCCTGTGCTGGACCGGAAATGCTGCTGCAAGCCCCAGGTATTCCATAAAATTTGCCACTGTACCTCCGGAAGGTTCTACATGGATAAAACATCTAAGAACAATTGATAAAGATATCAGGAAAAAAAGCAGCGGACAGCTCGGGTTCAGGATTTATGCTGGCGGGATTGCAGGAGACGAGCTTGACGTCCTGAAAAAAATCAGGATCGGACAGATACACAGTACAGCATTTTCCGGTGTGGGGTTCGGTCAGATACTTCCCATGGTCAGGGTCCTCGATCTCCCCTTTCTGTTTCGAAATAATAAAGAAATAGACCTGGTTCACAGGAAGCTGCGCGATTTTTTTTCCAGAGCATTCAGAAAAAAAGGTTTTGAGCTCTTAGGCTGGGCAGAGGTGGGCAATGTGCATCTTTTTTCAAAAAAACCGATCCGCAGCGTCAATGATTTTTCAGGGCTTAAGGTATGGACGTGGTCAGGAGATCCCATAGCCAAGGAGACGTTTTCAGCTATGGGGGTCAATCCAATCCCGCTTGCCATTACTGATGTCACTACTGCCATAAACACTGGTATGATCGACACTGTTTACGCGCCTCCCTTAGGTGCCCTCGCCCTCCAGTGGCATTCCTCCATGAACTACATGACGGCCCTGCCGTTCGTTCATTCCACCGGTGCGGCCCTTATCTCTTTAAAATACTTAAATAAATTGCCTGATAATCTGTCCGGGTTGCTTGTCGGGACTTTTAACAGGTCAATGAATGATCTCACGCTAATTCTAAGAAAACAGAACAAAAAAGCTGTCGAGGTGATAAAAAACTGCGGCATCAAAATAATTCCCGCCCCATCAGGGGATGCCCTGGAGCAGTTCTACAGCATCCACGGCCAGGTAGCCCGAAAGCTGACTGGTAAAATTTATCCAAAAGATGTCCTTGACAGCGTCTATGAGATACTCAAAAGACCGCATTAAAATGTCGTTTCGTTCCCGAAACTGGAAACTTGAAACTGGATACTCCAAGTATTCACCCGCCCAAGTTTCCTGTTTCAAATTTCAAGTGTCAAACCCGACAATACTATGAAAATTCTAAAACTTGCCGAAAGAACCCTTGCCAGGCTTGAAGGATGGCTGATTGTCGCCTTCCTCTCGATTATGGTCGTATTTACCTTTATCCAGGTCTTGCTCAGGGGACTGTATACTCACGGACACTTTAAGTGGGCCAATACACTGATGGGACAACTGGACTGGTCCGAACCGTTTGTCAGACTCCTTGTGCTGTGGTTGACATTTTTAGGTGCCTCCCTTCTGACCCAGGAAAACAAACACATCAAGATTGATCTCCTATCCGCCATCCTTCCTCCAAAATGGCTCCCTGTCCGCGAACTCATCCTGTCGCTTGTATGTGTATTTATTTCCGCCATAATGCTCAAAACCTGCACTGACTATATCAAAATGGAAATGACCTTCGGCGGAAGCATGTTTCTTCATCTTCCCTCCTGGATAGGCCAGGTGATCCTTCCGGCTGGGTTTGCCATGATCCTTTTTCGTTTCCTGCTCCGGGCTATCGATCAGGGCCTTGAAATTATCAGGGGATCTAAAAAATGATCCTGACAATGGTTATACTGCTCATTGTCCTGACTATCTTAGGCCTGCCTCTTTTTATAGGCATCCTGGCGGCGGCGATGCTGGGCCTTCACACTGGCCAGGTAAATTTTGCCGCCATTCCCATTGAGATCTTTCGGCTGGCCAATTCCCCCGTATTATTAGCTATTCCCCTTTTTACATTTGCAGGCTACCTGATGGCTGAGGGCGGCACATCCAAACGTCTGGTCCGGTTTTCAAGAAGCCTCTTCGGATGGCTTCCCGGGGGTCTCGGAGTTGTCGCCCTGGTATCCTGCGCCTTTTTTACCGCCATTACCGGAGCAACCGGGATTACCATTATCGCACTCGGCGGATTACTTTTTCCAGCGCTTATATCTGAGAAGTATGAAGAAAATTTTTCCCTTGGTCTGATGACGACATCCGGCAGTTTAGGTCTCCATTTTCCGCCCAGCCTTCCAATCATACTATACGGGTTTGTTTCAGGTACAAGTATTGAAAAGCTCTTTATGGCCGGTCTTTTGCCAGGCATCCTCATGGTGGGCATTCCGTGTCTCTATTCAGTATATATGGGTAAAAAATGGAAACTTGAAAAACCCTCCTTTTCAGCACCCGAGTTTATCTCTGCCTTAAGAGGGGCAGCATGGGAGCTTCCTATTCCTTTTTTCATTATCGCCGGCATCTACTCCGGTATCAGCACTGCCACTGAAGCGGCGGCCCTTACGGTTGTTTATGTCCTTTTTGTTAAGATTTTTATTTTTCGCGAGCTGAGCCTGACAAGAGACCTGCCGCGAATCATGAAGGAAAGCACTAAGATGGTCGGAGGTATCATGATCATCCTTGGGGCTGCATTGGGCTTTACTAACTTTCTGGTGGACGCCTTTATCCCCATGAAGATCCTAAGCCTCATGGAAGGGATGGTAGAAAACAAGATCGCATTCCTGCTCGTACTGAATTTTTTTCTGATTCTTGTCGGCTGCACGATGGATATATTCAGTGCCATTCTGGTCGTGGTTCCCTTGATCATTCCCCTTGCCTCCCGGTTTGGAATTGATCCCGTCCACTTGGGGGTGATCTTTCTTGCCAACCTGGGGATCGGTTACAACACACCGCCGGTTGGGCTCAACCTTTTTATTGCAAGCTCCAGGTTTGACCGGCCTGTGGTACAGTTATACAAAGCGACCCTGCCCTTTCTGCTGCTGCTGCTTTTAAGCCTGGCCTTTATTACATATTGGCCTGCATTAAGCCTGTTCTTGCCCGGCCTATTGAATCCCTGATTTAATGCGCGATTTTATTCATGGGTAAACCACTGGCTATGTTGGCTATGCCGGTGGTATAGGACTGTGGAAATCCCGGATGCGGGAAGCTTTTTTTTCATTGTCTCATTGACCAAACAGATTGATTTATGATAATATTCCTTTGAATTTCAGGATATGTCAACCTTAATGGTCTCGTAAAAAGTCTCCAAGGCCGTCACTCCCGCGTAGGCGGGAGTCCAGAAGCACTTGATTTTACTGGATTCCCGCCTACGCGGGAATGACGAAAACGGGTCCTTTCTGGCTTTTTACGAGACTGTCAACCTTAACGGAAACTGGATATCATGTAAAAGTCCTCGAAGGGCCCTTGCAAATTGCCTGATGTACGTCGCTTGATCAGCCCTTTTTCAAAAAGTGGTAACCTTTTCGGTTAAATTGGCTCTATAAAGAAAAAAGGGATGGTTGATCGTCCCCTGTATTCACAGGAGAAAAAATGCCTATTTATGAATTCAAGTGCAAAAAATGTGGAAATGTTTTTGAATATCTGTGCCTTCGCAGTGATGATGAAGATCAAGTAACCTGCCCTTCATGTGGGGGAGAGAAATCAGAAAAACTGCTGTCAACCTTTTCGTCCGGCTCTTCTAATTCGGGTCAGGGTTTAGGTAGTCTTGCTGGCGCATCGTCCTGTTCTCCATCAGGCGGTTTTTCCTGAGCAGGATGATTATGTATATGGCCGGGTGCCGTATTAGACATATCTCTGGCAGAGCTAACACATTTTGCGGGTATTAAATAAATAGGGCAACAGTTTGAAGCAGACAGGTACAGTGGAAAGGGAGAACCGCATGAATATCTGGATTCCAATATTTATTATCGTGGCCTGGTTTCTTTTACAGGCATTTATCCTTCCAAAATTGGGAATTTCCACCTGACTGAGAAATAGTTGCCAGGTAGGCAATAGCGAAAAACAAAAAATAGAAGCCGAGAAAGCCCCTCTAAAACAAACAATCCACACACAAAGCAAAAGGTATTAATTCGCCGGCTCCAAATTGCCTTGAGATTATCAAAACGGACGTGAAGGCCTCCTTTAACTTGATAATTCCTCGCAGCAAGCTGCGGGGAATTATCAAGTTAAAAGTGTTGAATGTAACTCATATTCATTTGGAAGTTGTGCTGATACACTTTCTAACTTGTTGATGTTAATTAAGAAATGCAACATACTCCCTGCTGAAGTGAGATTTATAGTAGAAAACCCTTGACAAAGCAATGGAGAAGCAAATATTTATAGCCAAAATCTGGAATTCTCTATGGCATGCAGCCATCGCCTGTACGCGTCATAAAAGCGCTTACCTAAGCAGTGCCCACCCACAAACCAAGAAAGAGGCACTAAGTGATGTCCAATTCAGAAATACGAAAAGGGCCATTTCTGAAGGGACATTGAGTAAAGGTGTTGAGGAATGCAAAAAAACGCGGCTCCTGACCAACATAAACACACATTGGATCCATCATCTGAACATACTCCGCGTAAGAGGCCCATCTACCCTTTCCTGATCACATTTATTATCATGTTTGTCACCTGGATACTTCTATCCGGCAAATTTGACGGATTTCATCTGTGTCTGGGGATCATTTCCTGCGCAATAGTTGCCTATTTTTCCGGAGACCTCCTGTTTGACTCACCGAGAGTTAAGGGATTGCTGGGAACATGGATACGATTTGTACGGTATATGCCCTGGCTTCTTTACCAGATCTTCATAGCCAATCTACATCTGATGTATCTGACATTTCATCCGAGGATGATGGAACTTATTGATCCAGAGATCATCAAATTCAAGACCAAACTCAAAAGTGACCTCGCACTGGTAACATTTGCCAACTCCATTACTCTCACTCCCGGAACCATCACGGTGGATATCTCCACAGATGGGCAATTCAGTGTTCATGCCATTGACAGGCATTCAGGAGAAGGACTGCCTGGAGAGATGGAAGAACGGATAGCCAGGGCATTTGGAGAAGAATGATGGGCCAGATATTTATATATTGCGGTTTATTTTTAAGCTTTTTAATGTTGCTCTCTCTATATCGAGCTGTCTTTGGGCCCACAGTACTGGACCGCCTGATAGGCACTAACGCCGTTGGAAGCAAAACGGTAGTGCTGCTCATCCTGATCGGTCTTATTTACGGTCGAGTGGATATGTTCGTGGATATTGCCCTTGCCTATGGGCTGCTAAACTTCATTGCTGTGCTGGCGGCCTCAAAATATTTCCAGAAACGAAGAGGTCTGCATGATGAAATGCCATAATCGGTTCACCGGTTTTTTATCAACCGGCCAACGGGCTAAACTGGCGAACCGGCTAACCAAATGATATTGTTGGGGATAAGGTTTTATACACAAAACAGTTTTAATTTCAATAAACTGATAAACTTCGAGGCACATAGATGGACATCATTGTAATCTTATTAATAATATGCGGCCTGATCTTTTTCACTGGTGGCACTGTGGGCCTCCTCCGGTTTCCCGATTTCTATTCCCGCCTCCACCCGGCAGGCAAACTGGACACCATGGGGTCCCTCTTTATAATGATAGGCCTGGCCCTGTTCAATCTACACCATTTTTCCATGGGCAATCTGCTGACCAGTCTTAAGTTAATATTAATCGTAGTATTTGTCTTTATGGCCAGCCCGACAGCCATCCACGCTATTGTGGATGCGGGGGTAAGGGCAGGTCTCAGGCCATGGAAAAAAGGAGATAAAAGGAGATAACCTAATGATCTGGCAACTGGATCTGGCTATCCTGACCTTAGTAGTAATAGCCGCCATAGGCGCAATAACAATCAAGGATCTCCTTGGGGCCGCCATATTATTCGGGTCTTACAGCTTCATGATGTGCCTTTTGTGGTCCATTATGGGGGCGGTGGATGTTGCCTTTACCGAGGCCTCGGTGGGGGCCGGTGTGAGCACAGTCTTTTTTGTAGCGGCAGTCTTTCGTACTTCAAGGAGGACCAAAGATTGAAAATTATCGGATTGATCATTGCGGTCCTGACGGGCATACTGCTCATATACGCTACCGTTGACTTCCCCCCCTGGGCAGACCCGGGATCACCTGCAAGCACCTATTTATCCCCCCACTATATTGAAAAAACCATGGAGGAGACCTCAGTGCCCAATATCGTTACTGCGGTGCTGGCCGATTATCGAGGTTTTGATACCATGTTCGAGACCACGGTTATCTTTGCGGCAGGGGTGGCCTGTTTTTTTATACTGAGGACCTTTAAAAGAAAAGAGCCGGAAGAGATATTTTATCGCCATACCCTGACAGGCATGACCATCCGGGTAAAAAATAGCGGAAAGGTAAGACAGGATCTTGATGAATTCGAAAGAATCGATGCCATGTGGACACCTCACTATCTAATCGTCAAGACCGTAGCCCGGCTGCTTGTCCCTTTTATCCAGCTTTTCGGGCTCTATGTTATTGCCCACGGACACCACAGTCCTGGAGGAGGATTTCAGGGCGGGGTCATCTTAGGTGCCAGCATTATCCTGCTGGCGATCTCCCATGATATGAGAACGGCCCTTGGTCGCATGCGTGAAAAAACAACCGCCCTCCTTTGCACCACCGGAGTCCTTATATATGCGGGCGCAGGCGCTTTGTGCCTGTTGTTGGGGCTTAATTTCTTAGATTACGGCGCCCTGGCATCCATCCTTTACACTGATCCTGTTACAGCGCGCTCCCATGGTATCCTTATTGTTGAAATCGGAGTGGGCCTGGCCGTGATGTCTGCCATGATCTGGATCTATTCTAATGTTTCTTCGGGTGGAAAATATGATGAAGGGCTGTAGGAATTGACGATTGTTGATTGATGATTTATCCGCCGTTATTCTGGCGGATTGATGATTGAAAAGCACATTATACAAATACAGTTAAACTAAAAGAATCTGCCCAATCAATAAAGACGAATAGGGTGACATCGGGCGGCTCCCGCCAACGGCGGGTTTAAAAACCCCAACCTACGACTATATGTAGAATGATCTTATATTGAAACCAATGTTTTCCGGGAAACAATCCCCCTACACATTGAGTATTACAACTTTAGTCACTATAGTTCACTTTAGACACTTTAGATCACTTAAATTCAGGTTCTCTTATGTCAGATTTAGTTTCAACTATCATAGCAAACTATAATTACTGGATTTACATCACACTTATGATGATCGGTCTCTATGCCATGATCGCAAAAAATAATCTGGTCAAGAAGATCGTGGGCATGAATATCTTTCAAACGGCCATCATCCTGTTTTACGTCTCTATCGGCGCAAAAAGAGGGGCAACCATTCCCATATTAGAACACGCCCATAACGGCCATGGTCATGGGGCCGCCTCTCACATGGTTCATGCCGTGGATTATATCAATCCTTTGCCTCATGTACTTATGCTGACCGCTATCGTGGTGGCAGTAGCTACCCTTGGTGTGGCCCTGGCCCTGGCCATAAGGGTCTATAACCGGTATAACACCCTGGAAGAAGATGAAATCCTAGCACAGATAAGAGAGAAATGAGTCAACAATATCCCGCATTACTTGTCATTGTCCCACTGCTTTCAGCCCTTCTTATCAGTATAGCCGGATGGGTAAACAAGAAGTTATGTTTTCCCATAGCAGTGGCGGCCCTCAGTGTGGCTGCTCTCTCAAGCGTAGGCCTGCTGCTCAGGGTCCTGGATGAGGGGGTTGTCCTTTATCGTCTTGGGGGATGGGACCCGCCTTTTGGCATTGCTTATTATGTGGATCATCTCAATGGACTGATCCTGAACGTGGTTTCGTTTGTTGCCCTCTTCAATTTGATTGCAGCAAAAAAGAGTGTCGAACAGGAATTCCCGGAGAAAATTGGGCCATTCTATACATTATATGTCCTGATGGTAACAGGGCTTCTCGGTATCGTGGTAACCGGAGATGCATTCAACCTCTATGTTCTGCTTGAAATAGCGGCCCTCACCGGCTACGGTCTTCTTGCTATGGGCGAGGACCGGGCCCCTCTCTCATCTCTCAATTATTTATACATGGGCACCATAGGGGCCTGTTTTTATCTATTGGGCGTCGGGTATCTCTATATAGTCACCGGATCATTGAATATGGTGGACATTGCAGGGATACTGCCCAACCTTTACCAGTCCAAGGCCGTGCTGGCCGCCCTTATCATCTGTATGGTGGGTGTGTGGCTCAAGATGGCCTTCTTCCCCCTGCACGCATGGCTGCCCAACGCCTATACATACGCCCCCTCTGCTGCGAGCAGCCTGATCGCCCCCCTGGTAACCAAGGTGATGATCTATGTGATGATCCGCCTCGTTTTAACGGTTTTTACTCCAAAGTATGCCTTTGACACTCTGGTAATAAGCCACTCAATTGTCTGGCTTGCCTGCATTGCCATTGTGATGGGAGCCATCCTTGCGCTGGCCCAACGCAATTTGAAAAAAATGCTTACTTACGTGATTGTTGCGGAAGTTGGTTATATGGTCGGCGGCTTTTGGCTTGGAAACCGTGATGGGATGACAGGTGCAATTCTTCATATCGTAAATGATGCCCTCATGACCCTGTGTGCATTTTTAGTTGTGAGTAATATCGTGTACAAAGTCAAGGGACATAAATTTGAGGATTTGAAAGGACTTTTTCGAACAATGCCTTTCACCATGGGGGCCTTTGTGGTTGCGGCGCTCTCTATTATTGGAGTGCCCCCTACCTGCGGTTTTTTCAGTAAGTGGTACCTGATTTCAGGGGGCATTTCTGCTGGTCAATACGGTTTTGTGGTGGCGCTTCTGTTCAGCAGTCTCATCAATGTGATCCTGTTTTTCAGGATTATTGAGATAGCCTTTTATGAGCCTTTTGGCAATGATCATGCACATACCTCCCAACCTGAATGTATAAAGGAGGCGCCACTCACCATGCTGATTCCCCTTTTGATTGTCGCTGTCGGACTGGTAATAGTCGGAGTTTATACCAGTGATATTGTTACTCACATCATTCAATTTGCCATACCGAAAGGTATCCTGTAATGGAAGTCATTACATCAATAAAACCCCTGCTTGCTGTCCTGGTCTCCTTGTTGGTCGTACCCATCCTGATTTCGAGCACAAGACCGAATGTACGCGAGGGATGGACTTTTGTGGCGGCAATTGCAAAATTTCTAATCGTCATATCTATGCTTCCCACCATCCTGCACGGGAACGAGATCGTATGCACAGTTGCTGAGGTAATCCCTGGCATAGCAATCAAGTTCCGTGTTGACGCACTGGGTATGCTTTTTGCGCTCGTGTCTTCTTCCCTGTGGATCATCACATCTGTGTACTCAATTGGCTATATGAGAGGCCTAAAGGAACACAGCCAGACCAGGTATTTCTGCTTCTTTGCCTTGTGTCTTTCAGCAACCATCGGTGTTGCCTTTTCAGCAAATCTCCTGACCCTTTTCCTGTTTTATGAGATGCTGTCTTTTGCCACCTATCCCCTGGTCGTACATCATCAGGACGAAGAGGCCCGCAGCTCAGGCCGAAAATACCTCCTTTACATCGCGGGAGGGTCTATTGCATTTGTGTTACCGGCTATGCTTATATCTTACAACCTGGCAGGAACACTGGAGTTTTCCAACCAAGGCTTCCTGGCGGGGACCGGATCAAAGACTTTGATGCTTATCCTTTTGCTCATGTTCATCTTCGGATTTGCCAAATCAGCTATTATGCCGGTTCATTCGTGGCTTCCCGCTGCCATGGTTGCCCCAACTCCAGTAAGTGCCCTCCTTCACGCTGTGGCTGTAGTAAAGGTCGGGGTTTTTAGCATTATTCGTATCCTGACTGGTGTTTACGGGATTAATCTTTTGGCCTCCCTTAATCTGGGCATAGTCGTCTGTTACATTGCCTCTTTTACCATCATAGTAGCATCGCTTATTGCTCTTTCCCAGGATGGCCTTAAGAGGCGACTCGCCTTTTCAACCATTAGTCAGCTCTCATATATTATACTTGGTGTTGCACTTCTCTCTCCTAAAGGCATGGCAGGCGGCATGACCCATATTGCCATGCACGCCTTTGGCAAGATCACACTATTTTTCTGTGCAGGCGCCATTTTTGTGGCTACGGGGAAAAAGAACATCAGCGAAATGGTGGGTATCGGGAAAAGAATGCCTGTTACCATGGTCGCCTTTTTCATCGGAGCTTTGAGCGTGATCGGGCTTCCGCCGTGCGGTGGTTTCATAAGCAAATGGAATCTTGTGCTTGGGACACTCCAGGCAGATCAATGGCCCATGCTGGTTGTTCTTCTCGGAAGCTCTTTGTTAAATGCCGCTTATTTTTTACCCATTGTTTACAAGGCCTTTTTTTGTACAAAGGAAGAGTCCCTCTTTGAAAAAAAGATTGAGGAGGCTCCGGTATGGTGTGTGGTCCCTCTTGCTGTGACCGCAGCAGCCTCTATAATCCTGTTTTTTTATCCACAGCCATTTTTTGGATTAGCCAATATGGCAGTCAAAAGTATGTTAGGAGGGTAGACTGATGAATGAAGAAAAAATGGTGCTTTCTCATGAGCCTGTACCAGGATACAGGACAATTTTTCATATTACCGTCGTTGTGGCCGTCTTATATCTTGGCGCCATCTTCTTATGGCCTTTTATATAACCTGAGCATAGGATGCAACTTATGAAAAAAGAGCTGAAGATTTTTGACAAACCGAAAAATGTAAAAAGGTTTCTGGGTTTTTTTTATGCATCCCTTCTGGTGCTTCTTGTCCTCGATTTTTTTATCCATAAACACGCCGAGTTCCCGTGGGAAGGTGCTATTAATTTCTTTGCAGTGTACGGATTCCTCTCCTGTGTACTCCTCATTTTCATAGCAAAGATATTGCGCATATTTGTTAAGAGGGATGAAGACTATTATGACTAACTTTATGCCACCAGCAGCAATATTTATTATCGGAGCCCTTTTTGTCCCTTTGATAAAGGGAAAGCTAAAATCCGCATTTATGCTGCTCCTTCCTGTCATTGCATTTGCAACCCTTGTCAAGATGCCGGAAGGAAACTACTGGACTCTCAATTTCCTGGATTACAACATCATTTTCGGCAGGGTTGACAGACTCAGTATGGTCTTTGGGTATATTTTCACGATAATATCATTTATAGGGATCCTTTTTGCCCTGAAAGTAGAAGACGACCTGCAGCACGTGTCAGCGTTGCTTTACGCCGGGGGCGCACTGGGTGTCACTTTTGCAGGAGATTTTATCTCTCTTTATATATTCTGGGAGCTACTGGCGATCAGTTCAACATTCCTTATCCTGGCTCGCAGGACAAAACAGTCGCAAGCCGCGGCCTTCAGGTACATCCTTGTTCACGTCTTCGGAGGTCTGTGCCTTCTGGCAGGCATAGTAATCTATATACAAAATTCGGGCACTGCTGAATTCAGTTATATAGGATTAAGCGGAACAGGCTCATATCTTATTTTCATTGGCATTGCCCTGAATGCTGCTATTCCACCCCTACATCCGTGGCTCCAGGATGCCTATCCCGAGGCTACTGTTACTGGTGCGGTATTTATGAGCGCTCTTACAACCAAGAGCGCGGTGTATCTGATGGTAAGGACATTTCCGGGCACCGAGCTTCTGATATGGCTGGGGGCAATCATGACAGCCATACCCATTTTTTATGCGGTGCTTGAAAATGACATAAGGCGAGTACTCAGTTACAGCCTGATTAACCAGGTCGGTTTCATGATGTGCGGCATTGGGATTGGAACGCAATTAGCAATAAATGGCACTGTTTCCCATGCCTTCTGTCATATCCTATACAAGGCCCTCCTTTTCATGTCCACGGGCTCTGTTCTATATATGACCGGGAAAATAAGATGCACGGACCTGGGCGGCCTGTACAAGACCATGCCGCTTACATGTCTATTCTGCATGATAGGCGCGGCATCAATCTCTGCATTTCCGCTTTTCAGCGGCTTCGTGAGCAAATCCATGATTATCAGTGCGGCTGCCTATGGCAAGATGACTATCATATGGCTCATTTTGCAATTTGCCTCGGCAGGCGTCTTTCACCATGCAGGCATCAAGGTCCCTTTCTTCACATTCTTTAGTGAAGACTCCGGCATAAGGACAAAAGAACCCCCCCTTAACATGCTCCTTGCCATGGGGATTGCCGCCTTTTTTTGCATTGCTATTGCCGTATTTCCAGCCCCTTTGTATAATATCCTTCCTTATCCGGTTGATTATGTGCCTTACACAGGCGCTCATGTAGTAGGCCAGTTGCAGTTGCTGATGTTTGGCGCACTGGCCTTCTGTCTACTTATTCTCTCAGGGTATTATCCGGCTGAACTGAGAGCAGTTAATCTTGATACGGACTGGTTCTACCGCAAGGGGGGTCGTCTTTTTTACTATATTATGGATAAAATCCTGAACGGCCTTAACAGTGTTTCAGAGAAGGTATTTGTTGGCGGTCTGGCCGGTTATCTCGGCAGGATCTCAAGAGACGGACCTGTAAGGGCTGCTCTCTTGGCCATGGTGCCAGCCTGGGTGATAAGTGGCAAGGCAGGAGAAAAACTGGACCAAAAAAAGACCTTTCTCCGTATGGCCATAGAGACAGGCACATCACCGGTGGGGATCAATGCGGCTTGGGCGACTATTTTTCTTGTATTGGTCTATCTACTGGTTTGATACAAAAATAAAATCGTTTCACGATTTTATAAAACGTCCCGCCAGCAGCGGGACTTAAAAAATACATCGTGGTAAAGAATTTGGAGCGAGCCCCGATATATCGGGGCGGATAAAAGGAGATCCCCATGGTTTCCATAGAAGACTTGAGAAAAATAAATCTTTTGCATAACCTGACAGATAAAATGCTTGAAAAAATACCTCCCATATTAGAACTTAAACAATTCAATGAAAGGGATATGGTATTTCAAGAAGGTGATAAAGCCGATCATTTTTATATGCTTAAGAAAGGAAAAATGCTGCTTGAGGTGGAGGTCTCAAAGGATATCATTATCTCTTTAGGCTCCATCAAAACAGGTTATTCTTTTGGTTGGTCTGCATTGCTTCCCGGGCAATCCCACACCAACTATGCCCTCTGCACCGAGCCCTGTGAGGTGTTGTCCATTACCGGAGAAAAATTCCTGAAGTTCCTGGATCAAGATCATGAAATGGGGTATCTTATCATGCAGGAGGTGGCCGGTATCCTGAAGAACCGGCTGGATCGCCGAACCGGGCAGTTCATTAAGGTCATGTCAAAACATCCTGATATCCAGAAATTTTTGGAAGAGTAAAATCGGGACGTGAAAATTTACGCGGAAATCGATATCTCCCTCTATGATTGCCTTTATCGAGAAACCAAACAGGAATATGATAAATACAATATTGATGGTCTCGTAAAAAGTCTCCAAGGCCGTCACTCCCGCGAAGGCGGGAGTCCAGAAGCGGTTGATTTTACTGGATTCCCGCCTTCGCGGGAATGACGAAAACTGGTCCTTTCTGACTTTTTACGAGTTTGTCAATATTTAAAACAACAGAAATTATTTTTCTATAATTCTGCTAAAATCTTTTCCACTGGGATTCTGGAATATCCGTAATCCAAATTCAGGCACAATCGCTAAAATATGATCAAATATATCGGCTTGAATAGCTTCATAATTCTGCCACACAATATCATTTGTGAAAACATATATCTCAATAGGTAATCCGTCAGGGTCGGGCGGCAGCTGCCGTACCATTGAGGTTAAGTTATGATTAACCTTTGGGTGATTTTTTATAAAGGCTTCAATATAAGCGCGGAACGTGCCGATATTGGTCATACGCCGTCCATTGACTAAAACGCTTTCATCTATGTTATTTTCAAGATTGTACTTTTTTAGTTCTTCTTTTTTACGGTCTACATAATCGGTAATAAGCTGAATCTTTTTAAAGCGGTTGATCATCTCATCATCGCAAAATTTAATGCTGTTAACATCGATATAAACGGCGCGCTTAATTCTGCGTCCCCCGCTTTGAGTCATGCCCTGCCAATTTTTGAAAGAATCTTGCGTCAATTTATGGGTCGGTATCATCGTTATCGTTTTATCCCAGTTTTGTATTTTTACCGTGTGCAGGGCAATATCGATCACGTCACCGTCCGCGCCGTATTGAGGCATCGAAATCCAGTCGCCGACATGCACAAGTCCGTAAGATGTGATCTGGATTCCGGCTACAAACGACAAGATAGTATCGCGGAAAATCAGCATGGTTACCGCAGTTAATGCGCCGATTCCGCTCATTAAGACCCAGGGCGACTGTCCCGTAAGCAAGCCGATCATAAAGATGGAACCAAGAACGTATATAATAATTTTTGAAATTTCCATATATCCTTTGATCGGACGTTCTTTAGCTATTGCCAGGGTTTCGTAGTATTTATTCAGCCCTGTTAGTAACGCGGCAATTGTAATTATAAAAATCCATACCAGCAAAACATGGCATAAACGAATAATTATTTGTCCTATCTCGGGAAATAAAAATGATAGATTATAAATAACTAAAATTGGAACAATATAAGCAAGGCGGTTTAGAGTGCGGCTTTCAATTATAGCGTCGTCAAATTTTGTCTTGGTTTTTTTTGCAATTTTTTTAAATATACGTAAAACATAACGGCTGGTTATCAGATAAGCGATGTAACCTAACAGAAGCATTCCTATAATGGTTAATACATCGCTAATATAGGCATGTTCGCTAAACCAAGTTTTGATTGTTTCAAGAAAAGACATATCTGTATTCCTTAAAAATTAAGGTTATTCTCCAATTTAGTTGGAGAAGAGGGTCCAAGGATTCAAGGGGTCAAGGATTCAAGGGTTTGTTTTATAGAGACTTTATCAGCGCTTTCAACATTCATTCGATTTCCGCTATGTCTTTGTCTGGTGTACCCGATTCACCTTTTGCAATTAAGTCAAAATCCCCTGCTAATAATAACTGTGTTTCCAATTCTCAAACAGAACCATAAGATATGTAAAGCATCCTAATGTAATCCATGGTTGTCTTTCTTCTTTTGGAAATTTTGCTGTTATTCCATATATCTCTAAACAGAGTTCGTATGACTTTTGCCATACTTTCAACTCTTTGAAATTCTTTAGCATTTTTATCCGCCTGTTCTGTGGAGGATCACTCGAACCCTTGAATCCTTGACCCCTTGTACCCTCTGGGATAAAGCCTGCTCAATTCGAGATAAC
>JAUWMR010000033.1 GCA_030613055.1 Desulfobacteraceae bacterium | reverse complement strand
TACGAGTCTTCATCAACAAGAATGGCTTTGTATCTTCCCCTGAATAATGTACCATCACACCCGTTTCTTGCATTATATCGCTGTGTGTATATTCCATTAATATGCCTCATACACCTGGAAAGATTGGCATCGGGGGTTTGAATTAGAAGGTGATAATGGTTGGCAATCAGGCAATAAGCCGCAACCCGCATGTTGAACATTTCAGATGCATCCATGAGAAGATCAATAAAGCCTAAATAATCATCCCTGGCGGGAAAGGCCTCCTGCCCAAGCCTGGCACGATTCATAACATGATACCATGCATCTGGGAATTCTATCCTAAGTGGTCTGGACATGATTTGTAAATCTAGCAGATTACTACAGGTAAGTCAATCAAAGATTTGACCCCCTTATTGACCCCCTTACTGGCTTTCATTAGCCTGAAGATGGAAGTCCATTGGCGGACAAGCCCTATAGGAAAAGTACGAAAAAATCTACCTTTCTTCAGGAAATTAACAGATAATAAATTTACACAAAAAAATTGACAGTACCTTACCAGCCTTGGATAATAGTTAAAAATTCCTCTTTGGCCGCCTAAGTGGTGAATGTAATTTTCATCTTTAAATATATTTGTTAGTTACAGTCCACAGACCCAGAAATATCTACAGTATTTTCGACTTCAACATCAACACTTCCATGAACCCTAACTAGAGGTATGTTTCTAATAAATTTTATCCTTTCTTTTTCTCTTGCCTTACCTTTCAATTTCCGTAGATCCATCAAATCGCCAATTGTAGAACCTTTATCCAAAAAACCGCTATATGCGGGAGCAGTTTCCCAAAGTTTTATCACAATTGCAATAAGGCAAACGGCTATTATTGTTAAAACAATTTGTGTATATTTATCCATGATTCCTCCCCCAATCATTATTTATTATCGATACATTTCAGTTGAGCAAATAACGCCCAGCTTGAGAGGTGCGAATGAAGCGCAGCGAAATGAGCATCCTCCTCAAAGCTGATGTTAGCAGCTTAACCTAACACTTCTAAAAAAAAACGGTGAATGTTCCCTATTATTGCCAAAGGACCTTCCTATCGTTTATTCGAAGAAAGAGAACGATGCAAAATTGGAATATGGCTATTTTTTCCTTATTTCATCAATATGCTCCATGAACCATTGTCCCCATCGAGAAACTAATAGTTGTCCCCTTATCAGTTTATCATTATCCTCGGCCAAATAGCCCTCAATTTGAAGATTTAATCCAGCGTTGAAAAGCGAAAAATATTTATAACCTAATCCTGGTAACCTTTTGTTGAGATCATCTATTTTTACCATATTTGAGTAATCATAGGCTTGCTTTCTATATTTCATTATTTCAGAAAGTGAGCCATTGCCGTTTTGGAGGATAGTCGCCTGATTATTTGCTGTTATAGACAAGCTAAAGTATTTTGCACTTTCCTTTTGAGATGAGCCTGAAAGGGCAAATGAGGGTAGAAATATAACAGCGCCTAATATGATAGAATAGAAAATTAATTTAGAGATATCCATAATATTTTTCCCGTTGCAGACTGTCTAATAAACAGAGTCACATCTAGGCCACAATGATTTTGTATAGTGCTATTTCCAATATTATTGACTCGCTGGTTTTCCAAAAACATCATCCATGATATCATAAAATGTTGGTTCTTTATCTTTCTGGTTCATTAGAGCGTCCATGTGTTCATAAAACTTACTTGTATCACCATCAGCTCCTATCAATGAACTAAAACCTCCAGTTGGTACATGACTAATTTTAATTTCTTTTTTAGTTGCTGCTTCAACAAATATTGGCTCCACTTTGGAGTTGCGTCCAGAGGTTTTCCATTTTGGATCAATTTTATTGAGTTCTTGTATAAACAAATCTGTATAATAGTTATTATCTTCTGAAGTGAAATGTTCTGGAAGAAGGATAAAATTTTTATGCTTTTTGTTGAAATTAAGATGAAGACTCCACGGATGAACTGGTTTCAAACCTTTTTCAAAATATTTGTGTATAGAAATAATTATTCTAAACCAATCGTTATCATGCAAAGCATATACAAGTTCTTTCCCATTTTTTACGATGTAAAGACTCCATCTATAACCGAAAATCTTATTCATAAAATTCATGGATGTCTCTCCTTATGGTAATCGCGGTGCTGACCGGCTCCGTGGGCTGTGCAAGCAAGAGCAGCTTGATTGTACAGTTCACGGTGTCCGGTCCAGCCCCTTGTTCTGGCGCGTAGCGCCGGGACAAGGGGCTGGACGCAGTCAGCACCGCGATTCACGGCGGCGAAGCCGCCGTGAACGCCAAGGGTAACTTGCGGCGTTTTTAGCCGTCAAGTTCACCCGCTGGTTATGAGGTTTTTATTATGCTTTCATTTTGGTTTAGCAAATCCAAGTATCTTTTCAACACGATCAAGGGCTATAACTTTAAGCTGTTTTTCGTAATCTCTTCCCTTGTTAGCAACTTTCCAAGAATACTTCTCAAAAAAAAGAATATTTGGGTTATCGGGATGACAACAATACTCTTTCCATGCCCTATCAATGCCTATCCTATTTTTGGGAGACAAGTAGGGTTTGAATACCTCCAAGGCTTTCAAGTGGCGGTGAATGTATCCGAACTGCAAACATTCACCAAGGTCGCTGCTACTTCCAAGGCTTCCGATGTTGGCATTGTGTTTCAGGAAAGTGATTTCAGGGAGAAAAGCATCCCGAAAGAGAGAGGCTGCATTGTTAAACTCCTGTCTTTTATCTCGGCCTATGCTCAGGCGATGACCTACTAAAAAGCCGAGCAACAATGTTGTGAGAGGGAAAGCAGGACTGGTCAGAATCTCAATTGCGATAGTCTTCATTATTCTAATCTCATAGTTTATTTCATCCTTGGTTGTCTATCCGCCAGGGTGATCCCTATTGTATGGAGATATTTATTCCACACATAACGACACGGGTGAGAGGCTGGCGAACGAGCGCAGCGAGTTAAGCCCGGTCCTAGTGAAGCCGCTGGTTATGGCGCATTTTCCCAATCCATCCTAAAACCAGGAGGCCAAAGTGAAGTTGAATCCCACTTTAAGACTACCTTTTCATATTCATTCCATTTTTTATGGGCCTTCTTCATATTTTTTGGAGTTGTCCATCTCTTATCAAGGTTTTTGAGATGTTCGTATTGGGGAACAGGTAATCCTCCAAGATTGGATTCCCAAAGGAGTCGTCCAGAGATAAAAGAAGCAACTTGATAGATAGTCTTATGACATGTTTCCAAACGTTCTAAAGTTATGCCTTTCTCTTCCTCCGAAAAGGATGTTCTTGTTTCGGGAGCGGCAGCATGGGCGATGAATTTGTCAACATACTTCTTAATATTTTCGCATTTTTTAATTTCAGATTCTAAATGCTCCAGAACTTCAATTTTTATCCGATCTTTTCTTGATCGCTTTTTCGGATGTATTTGCGCCAACATATCGAAATTTTTATGAACACTTTCAGACATTGAGAAACCATAAGGCCCATAAATCGGATAAGTGCCCGAATGCTCTCCTACAGGTCGGGAAGTTTGCCACTTCTGGTACACTAAATCGTAATCATAAGGTAGGCCATCATAGCAAACATGGTTCTCGCGAGTCATCAGATCCAAATTTTGTTCAATTTCATTTAGAACTCGCCTTAGCGAAATAACAGCCCATTTTGGATCTCTTTTTGGTTTTTCAATGAGCCGTCTTATCGCTACTGCTTGGGTTGTGGCGAAACCAGCATTAAATAGGCGAATAACCGGCTCGTTGAAACCCACTTCTTTTTCAGGCTCTGTATCTGCAATCCTTCTTAACTCATTGACAGTTAAAAATAGTGCATAATCCCAAAGAATTGAGGATATCTGCCGGGATATCGAGTGAGGATCTTCACCATGCAGCCACTCGATCCATTTCATTCGCATTTTTCGAAATGCTTCCCCTTTACCTTTATCGAGGATATCGCATTGATCAATTGGATAATTATAGACGAATCTATTATTCATATTTTGAGGCCATAACCAGTTAGTATATAGTTTTCTGTATAACTCCTTAATAAATTGCATGATGGCGAAAAAATATCAATGGAAGTTGCAAAAAAAGCTTGAAAAATCATTCTCTAAGCTGTATAAGATGATAAAAGTAATAATATACACCATTTGAATAATTACACAAGGTTCATGGAAAAATGTTAAAAGCATAACGCACAAATTCCCCGTGCCCGTTCTTTACCCTAATTGTATCCTTATTCGCCCTGCGCCTTCCAGCATCTTTTGAATTTCTGTTTGCAGATAAACCTGATGATTCCCGGTAATGGCTCTCCGAGGCGTAGGCTCTACCCTCCGGCCTGTAGGCCCTACGGGCTGGAAGCGGAGCCGGAGGCCAGGCGGCCTGTGTAGGACTACCCCGCCGCAGAGCAGCGGGGTATCAGATGTCATGCCGGACCTGATCCCCGCTGATCACGGGATCTGCGACCGGCATCCAGTTTAGATTTCTAGATTCCGGCTTTCGCCGGAATGACGACTCGCGGCAAGCCGAAGGGAATTAAACCCTAAAATAAGATTAAACGGTCTGATATGAGCTATGGCAGGCGGGAACCCAGTATTTTTGGCTACTTCAGCGCTTCTGGATTCCCGCTTCCGCGGGAATGACGTCCATCTTTACGGCATTACGTAGATGACATGACACTACATTTTGGTGAGCAGCTTTACAGTAAAAGTTGTTCCACCCTGCTTATCAGGTGAAGCGACCGTATTGCTGACACACTTAATGGAGCCCCCGTACTTGGTGATAATACCATAACTCACAAATAAACCAAGACCGGTCCCCTCTCCTTCCGGCTTTGTAGTAAAAAACGGTTCAAAGATATGGTCCATTTCTTCCTGTCTTATTCCAATGCCGTTATCCTGAAATCGAATAACGGCCTTCCGGCTAAACCTTTCGATGTATGTATGAACCGCTAATATACCACCGTCTTTCATGGCTGCGATAGCGTTGTTGATAAGGTTTATAAAGACCTGTTGTAACTGACGCGAGTCACCTTGAACCATTGGGATAGTTTCCGCCAACCTGAGATCCAGTTCAATATGTTCCATCTCCAAGGTGTGCTTCACAACATTGATTATATCCCTAAGACACCGGTTAAGATCACAATATTCAGAGTCCCCCTCACCAAGCCGCGCAAAGCTAAGCAGGTTTTCCACCACCTGTTTGCAATGGAGGCCCTGTCTTTCAATTGTCTTCAAATCTTCAAAATCCTGAGTCCCTTTTTCAGTCTTTCTAAGCAAAAGATCACAGAAACCGAGCATGACACCTAAGGGGTTATTAATTTCATGGGCAACACCCGCTGCAAGTGTCCCCATGGAGGCCAGTTTCTCCGCATTGATCAACTGTTTTTCCAGATTCTTGTTTTCAGTAACATCCCGGGCAATACACAGGACACCTGTAACTATTCCTTCCTGATCTTTCATCGGCATAAAGTTGGCGCTGATCCAGGTCTCATGTTCTCCAATTTTCAGCTCAAATTCATCGCGCGTGCTTTTTCCCAGTCTGTAGACCAGCCTGACGTATTTTAATTGTTCTTCAGCCACCTTCTCAGGGAAAATGCTTGAAAGACCCCTACCGATGAGTTCGTCCGGAGAAGCTCCGAAAAAATTAGCCGTAAAGCTGTTCACGGATTGAAAATTACCTTCCGAATCGACCGTAAAGATAAAGTCCTCGGCACTCTCCACCAGGGAGCGATATTTCTCTTCCGATTTTTTCAGTGCATCTGTTCTTTTGTCCACCTTTTTTTCAAGGATTCGAGTCCATCGCAGTTCAAAAAATACAATTGAAGACGCCCCCAAAAGGATGACCATAATGACCAGTCCCTGCATCAGGAAATTCATCAAATATCCCCTGTGAACAGATTCTTCTATTTCGGACACAGGCGCCACCACGGCCACCGACCATTTTTGAGGCGGATTCTCAGAAATGTTGACAGGGCAGTAGGCTATCAACTTTTTAATCTTCCCTGTAATCCCTCGATGCCAGAATGAATAATACCATCCCGTTCCCGCCTGATTTTTTAGCATCTTCTCTTTCTGGATAAAATTAATTCTTCCGTAGGAGACACTGGAATATTTCTCGTGCCGGGCCTTAAAGGCGCTCTTTCCGACAAAATCGGCCCTTGGATGAGAAAGAAAAGTCCCCTTTTCGTCAATCAGCCAGGCATAGCCTGTCTTACCAGAACGGATATTTCTTATGATAGGGACTAAAAACCAGGAGACCTTGACATCAAAGACAAGAATCCTTTGGGAGTCATTAGTCAGAGGCATGGCCAATATCAGGCCTATTCCGGAAGCCTTGATCTGTGGCTTGGAGATCCAGACACTGTTATCGTCAAGAACCTTGAAAGAGGCCAGGTCCTGCAGGCGTGTTTCCAACATTTCCTGTTCATACTGCTGTTTATGCGGCATATAAATGCACGTCTTTCTACCCTTCAGATCGACTATTTCAATCCTCCAGACGCCGCTTTCAAGGACACGGGAAAAACTTTTCTGGACATATTGGTACTGTTTATCAGGGTTATACGGCTTTGCAGATATATCTCCCTTCAGCAAAAGGATCTCTTTTTTTAAAAAGCTCAATTCCCGTTCAATCAAGCTGGAGACATTGCGGGCAATGACTAATTGTTGCTCGTTGAATTGCTCTACCACAAGCTCTTTCATTTCACCGGCAGACCACAGGCCTAACACACCACCTGCCGCTAAAAAAATAACGGCAGTTGCGCACACAATAATAAAGATGCTTTTTCTTATTCCTGAAAATTTCATTTTAATCCAGATTAAGGGGTTAGGCCACGTCCTGGAATATCAGGCCGCAGCCTGAGATTTCAAGACATGGTCTCGGTGGTAGGTCAAATTCTGGAAGTAATTATTTGAGGCGAACTTTCTCCTATTCTCTCAATATTTTCTCCATCTCAAAGAACAGGTCCTGCTCACGAATCACACCTGCCACTTCTCCTGATCTGACAACTGCCAACCGTCTGACCCTGTTTTCCACCATCATACCAGCGGCTTCCATAAGATTTGCATCTCCATCAATATTCAGTGGTGCCGGGGACATGATATCCCTGACCTTCTTTCTGGCTAACCCTTTGACCTCTCGCGTAAACATGCCTTTCCAGAACATTGGAGAGTATTGGATACTGTCTGCCATAGAGGGCTTTGGCGCGGAAAGATATGCGGGCATGATCGCTTCAAGCAGGTCTGTAATGGCCAGAATTCCCTTCACCCTGTCTCTGTCGTCGAATACGAGGATGGAGCGATGCCCTGTTTCCATAATCCTGCTGGTGGATAACTTTAAACCAAAAGATTCATTAAGCTTTTTAATGGCCTCTTCAATGGTTGTTTCCCCCTTTAGTGTAGTATACTCCTCAATAGGGATCATCACATCCTGGACGCTTTTCTCCTCAGGAGGCCCCTCCTGTTTCCCGTGCCGGTAGGCCTCCGTGATTTTGGAAGCCAAAAGATCCATATCACAGGGTTTTGAAAGATAATCAAACGCGCCTTCATCGAGGGCCTCCCGTGCGGAGGGCATGGCCCCGTGTCCGGTTAACATGATTACCGGGAGATCGGGAGACCTGCCCTTGATCTCTCTTAACGCCTGATGGCCGTCCATTCCGGGCATTTTAATATCCAGAATGACAACATCAGGACTTTCTTTGAGTTTCTCGATGGCCTCTTCACCACTGCCGGCCAGGATGGTCTCGAATCCCCTTCTATTGAGAATCTTCTTTGTGGTAGCGCGAAATTGATCTTCATCATCCACCATAAGAACTTTTATTATATCATTCATTCTATATGCCTCCTCTGTAACAATTCAATATTTCGAGGTATAATTATTTACTTTCATTTCTTAAAACCCTTTTATGTAAGTAACCACTGGCGCGAGAGACCAGAAGAACAAAACTACGATGAATATGGAAACCCCGATAATCAGAATTGCTTGCTTCCCATTCAATCCACATCCTTTGACCATGCCGATGCCGATGAGCAACCATTTCCATGGCTCGGTGAGCCAGATAAACAGAGGGATCCAGGACGCGAGCAGGGTGACCCCCGTGGCAAAGGCATACACTGCAAAGAGCCTTGCAAACGTCACCCGTTTGCCGATGCTCATGGTCATGACCATATAACTGATGCCCGCTAAGATAAAAGGCATGGCTATGGCATTCACTAAGAGTATCCCGGCCATGATAACGGGGCTCTCATGGATGCAGGTGAGACTCGCCCCGGTATAAAAGAGACCGGATACAATTAGAAACCCAAAAGGTTGTCGAAAACCAACTTCCCCGGGGAATTCACCAAAAAACTGAGCGGGTGAGCCTAATATCCTTGTCAAAGCCTGAAAGTATGACCCAATGGTTAACCTGTCATTATTTGTTAGTGTAATGGACTCTGTCATTGATATTCCTTGCTAAAAACCAATTTTTTCAAAAATTCCCCATAAAAGCATCGCTATTGTCAGTATGAAAAAAAAGGCCCGCTCTGTTTTTTTGTTAAAATAGGTAACCCCTTTTGAGTGAAAAAAGGTCTTCTTCGGATTTATGACTATTTCCTGATCACTGTTCTTCATGGTTCAGCCTCTGGCCTATATTTGATTCTGCATTGCGGATTTTTACGGTTTTCACTAACCTAAAATCCGGGCAACCCGCCAAACCCCCTGAAACTCCAGTAGACCGCCGTAAGCAAAACAATAAGTACGTTCGCGATAAACCACATGGGTATCCCAACCCTGAGATAATCCTTTGGCTCAAGGTAGCCGCTTGCATAAACAATGGCGTTCGGAGGTGTTCCTATAATCAAACAATATGCAAAGGAAGATGATATTGCTGTGGCCATGGCCATAAAGGGCAGATAAGTGGTGCCAGGATGAACAAGGCCTGCCATGTTCAGGGCGATGGGGCCCACGGCCGCTGCCGCGGGGCCATCGGCCATAAGATTGGTCAACACGGCAGTAAGACCGTTTGAAGTCGCCAAAAGAGGGAGCCCTGAATCCATTCCAAGGGGCCCGAGAACATCAATGACCGATCTTGCCAGCCAGTAGGCAGCCCCGGTGCTGTCCAGGGTGCGGCCAAATATTATGGCGCCGGCATATAGCCAGACCACACCCCAGTCCACCTTTTCCTGGTAGTCTCTCCAGTTGACAACGCCGGCCAGGAGATAGGCCATTGCGCCTCCAACTGCTATTACGCCAATCCCGAGACGAACGGGATAAATACCCATATTATAGAAGACCTTTTCCGTGAACCAGCCAAACACCATGACAAAGAAAATAATAAGCGCCGATATCTGCTGTCTGTTCCAGCCCCCCATCTTCCCTATCTCTCTTTGAAGATGATTCATGGCAGGGGCAAGGGAAGTAATTTTGGGCTTAAAGCGCCAGTTTACCACAAACCACGTCGCAGGAATCATGAAAATGATAAACGGGAAACAATAGGTGACCCATTGAAAATAGCCGATATCAAAACCGAACATGTCATTTAAGTAGGTCATCATTATCACGTTTCTCGCCCCACCAGAGGGTGCCCCGGGGCCTCCTATGTTACAGGCCATGGCAATCGCTATCATGAGCATCTTGGCTAATTCTTTGTCCTCGGGAACCTCATCCGTCAGGCTGTTTTGATAGAGAAGCATCCCTATGGGAAGGAACATGGCAGCCAATGCATGGTCGGAGATAAAGGCCGCGAGAGGAGCAATAATGATAAAAAAGACAAGAGTTACCCATTTAATATTGGGCACGGCCAATTTTTTAAACATTGCAAGGCACATCCTCTTATCAACTCCGGTTTTCACAAAGGCGGCCGCAAACATTAGACTTCCCATAATAAACCAGCACGCGTCGCTCCAGTAGAGCATGGCCACCTGTTTCCTTGTAACAACGCCGGTGAACACAAGAATGAGACCGATACAAAAGGCGACACCCGGAAGCGGAATACATTCCGTCATAAAGCAGAAAACGACAAAGACCATCATTGCTATCGCAACCTTGATATGCCAGGCACCTTTATCGGCGGCTTTTTTGTCCCTGGGAGAAAGATCCTCGTACTTAAGCCCGTCCTTTCTGAGTTTCATGGATTTTTCCATGATTTCAAGGAATGCCTTATCGCTGATATTTTCCTCGACGTATTTGCGGGCCCTCTTCAGATTTTCGTCATCTGCCTGGATTTTGTATTTTTTGCACCATTTTAGTTCTCTTTTAAGAAACCGGTCTTTGGAAAGCGCCCCCATCCTCATGTTTCTTTCCATCATCTGGGCGGTTAGAAGCTCCCATTGACCCACATCTGAGCTCTTTATATTAAACAGCTCCTTTGTTATAAGATTTACAACGGCCTTTGGACCTACCCTGACTTCGGTACCCACGTCCTTCATACCGTAAGGCGTAGGAAGGATCAGGACAGCAAAGAATAAAACGACAGGTATAACAAAGAGCTTCCAGTCCACATATTTGTCATATCCAGTGGCCTTTTTTTCAGGTTTAGCCATTTTTCAAACCTCACTTTTTCTTCTGGTTATCTATCACTTGTCTTTTCGGGAAACCTGATGAGCATTCCATAAAATGAGATGAGTGTAACCTTTTTGCGTGCATTCTCTCTCACCTGCCTACCGGCAGGCAGGTAGCGTAGCGCAGGGCTTTAGCCCTGCATCAAAATGGTCCCGCTAAAGCGGGACTAAAGCTCTGCGCTACAAAAAAAGGTTGCTCTCAAATAAGATCGTTTTATGCGGCTTTTAAAAAAGAGACCCCCATGTCTCGGTACTGTTTTCAAAGGTCTAAAGTGTTACTCCAGATCAAGGTTACTCAGTGTCTCTGATGATTTGTCTCGGGGACTTCATAAAGCTCCGGGTCTGGGCCACGCGGATCTTTTCTTCCAGCCTCTGCCTTTTATCGAACGCCTCTTCTGCCTTTTCAATAAGGTCGTTTACATCCGTGGGTTTCATAAGATAATCCGTGGCCCCTGACTTTAAACCCTGAACGGCAGACTCTGCCGTGGCGTGCCCGGTCAGCATTATGACCTCGACCATAGGAAAAAGCTTTTTAATTGCTTTTAGTGTTTCAATGCCATCCATTCCGGGCATTTTAACGTCTAATATCACAACGTGGATATTATGGGTTCTCAATTTTTCCAATGCCTCTGACCCACTCACAGCCGTGAGGACATCGTATCCCTTTTTCAAAAGCAACTTTTTGGTAGTAGAAAGAAATCTTTCTTCATCATCTACAAGCATCATCTTCATTTTTTCCATGCTTTGCCCCCTATAACCTGTTCAAATGGTTGAGTAGTTGAGTAGTTAAGTGTTTAAACTCTAAGTCGCAACCGGGAGACGTATAAAAAAGGTAGTTCCAACGCCTTTTTGACTGCTGACCTCCATGATACCGCCCATGTGGTCTATAATGCCGTAACAGACGGAAAGCCCCAATCCCGTTCCCTTCCCCACCGGTTTTGTTGTAAAAAAAGGTTGAAAAACTTTTTTCAAATTATCAGGACTGATACCGCCCCCATTATCTTTTACAGAGATTTCAACCTTCCCATCTTCCCCAATATGACTTGCAATAACCAGTTCGCCCCCCTCAGAACCGTGCCTTTCAACAATCGCATCAATTGCATTATTAAAAAGATTAATCAATACCTGCTGCAGTTGTCCCGGATCACCCTGGATCAAGGGCGTGTCTTCCGATATATCCTGTTTTACGGTGATCCCTTCGACGCTTGCCTTATTTTCAACCAGACCGATAACCTCGGGGATAAAACCACCAAGGTCGATATCCGTAGAAACGACATCGCTTTGCCTGCCGAACTTAAGAACAGCGTGCGTAATTTTTGAACAACGGCCAATTTGAATCTTTATTTGGTCAATGGAATCCTCGAGTTCTTTCAAATCTTCCGATTCCTTTAGATCTCCATGCTCCTTCAGATCAGAAAGGAGAACCTCTATAAGCCCATGTTCGCTATTCATGATCTGGAGGGGATTGTTGATTTCATGGGCAATACCTGTTGCCATTTCCCCAATCTCCGCTAACCTGCTCGCCCTGATGAGCTGATCGCCCAATTGCTCTTTTTCAATGTCTATTCTTTTCATCCGCCTGATAATTCGATCCGTCATATAAAACGCGAGGCCGATAATAACTCCGCCACCGATTAAACTGATAAGGATAATCAGGTAGGCGGCAGATCGGAATGCCTTGAATGCATCCGCCTTTTCTTGCCTGACAACAAGGAGCCAGTCCTTATCCTTAAGCCAGGTCGTAGTATAGCAATACGTCTCACCCCTTTCATCTTTATGAATGAAGTTTATAATTCCGCTCTGAGATGATGGGTATCTGACTTTTTCAGGATCTATTTCCATTAGATTTCCGCCAGATCGCCTCTCTGTCTGGAATACGCCATCCTTATTGAGGATATATGCCTCGCCGGTTCTGCCGATTCGGACCTTTTTGACCAGATCATTGAACATGTATGTATCGATTGTGGCCCTGATTATCCATTTTCTCCCTGCCTCTTCTCTTTTAGTGGCAATAACAAAATGAGGTATGCGCCGGTAGCCTAAGAAAATATCGCTGATATAATGACCCTCCTTCATGACTTCCTTAAACCAGTCTTCTTTCCCATAATCCCTGCCAGCCAATTTGTAGGGTCCCTGGTAATTCACATGGATGCCTTCTTCATTAAACAGGCCAAGATCCAAAAATGCATTAGATTCTTTTTGTAACTGGCAGAATATATCATAGAGCTTCTGGGGTTCAGCTAATTCATCAAAACTGTAGGAATAGAGAATATACTCAAGATTTGCCTTGCGTTCCGTTAAAAACGATTCGATCATCTGGCGATGATCGCCAACGATTCGTTTCATGCTCGCGATGGTGCTGGTCTGTATGGACGTTGTAAAATAATAATAACCGATACCCAGAATAAGAATAAAGGGAACGAGCGGCACCAGGATCATACTGCCCAGGATACTTCTTCTCAAACCCGCATAGCGATGTTCTTTCATGGCTCTGACACCCAAAAACAAAAACAAATTATAAAATCCTATTTTTCCTCTTTTTCCTGCTCAAGCACCCGTCCCGGAAAGCGGATCAATTCCCTTATCTTAGCGCTCCGGATCTTCTGGTCATGGGCGTCCTTTTTTTCAAAGGCTTCAGCCATCTTTACGAGAAGATCTTCTAATTTCACAGGTTTTAAAACGTAATCAAAGGCGCCCAATTTCATCCCTTCAATACTTGTCTCAACCGACCCGTGTCCTGTAAGGAGTATAATCTCGGAAAGGGGTTGAACCTTCTTGATCTCTCTCAGAGTCTCGATCCCATCCATTCCCCCGGGCATTTTTATGTCAAGGATAACCACGTCAAAGAGTTTTTCCTTCATCAATTCCAATGCCTCCTCACCACTGAGGACCCCTGTCGTATCTATATTTCTCTTGTTGAATCGATTAACCAAAGTATCTACAAAGGGTTTCTCGTCATCCACAATTAGAACTCTAAAATAATCCATAAAAACCTCCATTATTTTAAATTTTTAAATCTTAAGAGATCGGTTCAAAGTTCATTTTTTCTCCGGAACTACTATGGGAATGTTTACCACAAAAGTAGTGCCTTTTTCCACCTCGCTTTTTATGGTAATAGAGCCCCCCATGCTTTTTATTATTTCATAAATGACCCACAACCCGAGGCCCGTGCCCTTGCCTGCCTCCTTTGTCGTAAAAAACGGGTCAAAGACCTTTTTCTGCTGATCCCGGGGTATGCCAGGGCCATCGTCTATTATGCTGACTGCTATGTCTGAGCCCGTACGGCCGCTTTTCACCTTAATCAGGCCGTTTTTGCCGATTGCGTCAATAGCATTTGATATCAGGTTCATAAAAACCTGCTGGAGCTGGGCCTCGTTTCCGGCAATAATCGGGAGATCCGGATCCAGTTCTGTTTGAATATCAATACTATTGGTTCTTGCGTAATTCTCTAACATGTCGATGGTCTGATTGATAGTTCCATTCACATCCACATCCTCTAAATGAGGCTCCATCTTGCGCGCATAGCCAAGCATATTATGCACGACCTTTCGCGCGCGCTCTACATATTCCTCTATGATTTTAATGGACTCCTTATATTCTTCAAGGCTTTTGGCGTTTTGAAAATTCTCATCATACAGGAGATCTTCCATCCATCCGGTTTTCTGTAGAATGACAGCTAATGGGTTGTTGATTTCATGGGCCACACCTGCCGCCATTTTGCCTATGGCAGCCAATTTGTCCGACTGGATCAGTTCCGCGTTGAGTTCATTCATCCTCGAGTCTGACTGTCTTAACCGGCTGACTGTCAGACGGGTTGTAAATATGGTTGCCAGGATGATTGCGAGGATCCCGGAAATAATGATCACGATTTCCACGTTCCGGGCCATAAATAGACCGCTCATTTGCTCATGCGGATCCTGGCTGATAACAAGCAGCCATTTGTCATTTTTGAGCCAGCTTCCGGCATAAAGGAGTTTCCTGCCGTGTCTATTTTCCTGCTCAATAACCGTTGTCCTGCCACCAAACAGCCTCGTATTAAGCTTTGATTCGGCTAATATACGTCCGTCGAACCGTGGATTGGTTTGAAAAAAACCGTCCCTGTTGATGAGGTAGGCATCTCCTGTCTTTCCAATCTGGGCGGATCGCACTATTCCCCCGAAGATGTCCGGGTCAATGGTTGCCCTCAGGATCCAGCTGTTCTGGCCTTCCTGGCGTCGAACGGCAATAATGAAATGGGGCAACTGCCGAAAGCCCGTATATACATCACTGATGTATATGCCCTTGCTCATAACCTCGGCAAACCAGGGCTGCTGATAGTAATTAAGCCCCTTTAAATCATAAGGCCCCACGTAGGCCAGATGTTGACCGGCATTATCTATGACTCCCAAATCCACAAATGCCCCTGCCCATTGATTCATGACCTCAAATACCCTGGAAAGATTCTTTCCCAGGATCATTTCACTAAGGCTGTGACTGGCAGCCATTGCCCCAAGAATGGCCGTGCGTTCCTTTAAAAACAGGTCCACGGCCTCTGCCTGCGCCCCGGCTCTATATCTTATCTGCTCTTCGATCTTATCCCTGCAGGTCCTGGAAAACTGATAATACATGGTTACGCCAAGAAGAATAAGCGGGGCAAGGGACACCAGCAGGGTGACGGCAATAATATTTCTCTGGAGATTTGAATAAAGTGATGTTTTCATAATAAAATCACCCCAGCGCTGGCCAGTCAAGGAATCGCCAGTACCCTAATATTGCCCAGAACCACAGTACAAGCCATGCAAGGATGGTTACAGGTAATCCATACTTCACAAAATCAAAGACGCTCAACAGCCTTTCCCCTGTCTCGGGATCCTTGCCCATGCCAAAGGCAATAGCATTGTTCGGGGTCCCAACAACCAAAAAGTTTGCAAAAGAAGAGGAAAAGGCACAGGCCAGGCCCAGTTTCCACACATGGACATTGGCAAGCTCGGCCATGGGCAGGACAATAGGCCCAAGGGCCGCAACTGTCGCCCCGTCACTCATAAAATTGGTCATGGTCCCGGTAAGCACGCTGATCCCTATGGCCAGGCTATCTCCGTGGGCAATAAAATCGGGAAGCATCGCCACAAAGGTATTGGCTAACCAGAGCGCTCCGCCTGTGAATTTCAGGCCAAGGCCCATGGCGCAGGCGGCAGCGTATAATCCCACCACATCCAATGCCACACCCTCCTGGATATCATCCCATGTGATAATACGGCAGAGAAACATGGCCATAACCGCGTAAAGCGTGGGTCCTCCCAATCCGTAATGTTCGCTCAGAATAATCCATGCAGCGACCAGTACGACCAGGATAACTGCCATCATGGCCTCTTTTCCTCCAAACTTGGGCATCCTGGCGACTTCTGCCTTGACAACTTCACTCGGGTTGACATCCTGGACCTTAAACTTGGGCTTCAGGCGAATATACATATAAGCGCCTATGACCACGCCCATTAAGGGGACAAACGGCATGCCGTATTTCATCCAGTCTAAAAAGGAGATGGGCATACCATATTCCATAAGATATCCCACCATGATGGCGTTTCGTCCACCGGCCGCAGGAGAGCCCGGGCCGCCGTGATTTGCGGCAAAACATACTCCTAACAGGAGAAAGACGGCTAAGGCCCTGTCCTTTTCAACCCCGTGCATCCTGCATGTAACCTTGTATATACCCATAAGAACCGGAATCAGGAGCGCCACAAGGGCATGTTCAGACAGAAAACTTGCCGACATTCCCAATACCGGAATAAAGATAAATGCAAATGCCTTTGCATTTTTTATACGGCTTAGCAGTATCAGTCCAATCCGCTTATCGAGTCCAGTCTTGGCAACGCCCACTGCCACCGCTAAAATGCCGAAGATAAAAAATACGGCATCCTTCATATATGCCTGGGAGATCTCATTCACAGGAAGGATGCAGAAAAGGTACAACATCACTCCCGCCAGGATATCGGTTGCTCCAAGGGGCAGGGCCTCGGTTGCCCATAAAAAAACAACTAAAAAGAATATGCCAAGCATAATCTTAGCCAACTGGGCCGCGTCTCTGTCCGTAAATAGAGGTTTAGCCTTTGCGAGGGCCTTTTTATCGGCCTTTTTCGCCGCCTCAAAGGCGGCAGGGTGGTGCTTATTATTGATACTGTCGGTAATAGTCTTGCACCCGGTTGGCAGTTTGTACCCGGCAGGACTGATCTTTCCCGCCAGATCAATCATGCTCTGTGGAGGTGGAATAACAACCAGCCCGGTAAAGACAATCGCCGCCATTAATAATAAAACAGGCTTGTAACCAGGTTTATTTGCCCAGAAACTCAACTTATGCTGTGCATCAACTGTTGCGTGATGGACCATATTTTCCTCCTTAGATTTCATGTGACTACTCACATAGTCAAGCTTCGCCCTAAATAACCTGAGTAGTTGCTTTATGTATGGATGAATGAAGAATAATACAGGCAATAGGTATGCCAAAAATGAGGATGGCGGAAGCCTTAGCTAACTATTCAAAAATAAAGCTGATTTCCAAAAGACAAGCGTTGCGGTATCGCCTGTCGGCGGTAACAATATGTCAATATTTTTTACAGATTGTAAAACAAGGCATGGGGTATCATTTTAGCTCTTTGAAAAAATCGATCACGAATTATAAGGCCCGCCTGCCGAACCTGCCCGCAATACGGCAGGCAGGGCGGGAATGACAATAAAGTAGCCCACGGCTTCAGCCCTGCCTGACAGATGTAGCGCACGGCTTCAGCCATGCCTGACAGATGTAGCGCATGGCTTCAGCCATGCCATGGACTAAGCAGGGCTAAAGCCCTGCGCTACGCAGAGTTCATGCTTATGTAATAATTATCAAATTGATGCAGGGCCGGAATGACACTAAAGCATTTAATATCAAGCAGATATGAGAGCTGTCATACCCGCCTGTCTGCCATCCCTGCACAGGCAGGCGAAACCTGCCCTCCGGACCTGCCCGCCGGGCGGCCCCGATAGCGGGATCTACGCCTCACTCCGACAGGCGGGGCGGGAGTGACGGCCTTGGAGACTTTATGCGGGTTTATCAAACTTGTATCCATTGCGAAATTTTTACCAGTATCGGAGCAACTTCTTGATTTTGGCGCCTCGAATCTTCGAATCATGGGCATCTTTTCTTTCAAATGCCTCGGCCAGCTTTGGAAAAAGGTCTTCCAGTTTAATCGGTTTCAAGACGTAATCAAAGGCCCCTAACTTCATGCCTTCGATACTGGTCTCCACGGAAGCATGCCCGGTAAGTAAAAGGACCTCGGCAAGAGGTTGAACCTTCTTAATCTCCCTTAAGGTCTCAATACCGTCCATGCCCCCGGGCATTTTGACGTCTAAAATAACCACATCAAATTCCCTTTCTTTCATCAATTCAATGGCTTCTTCGCCACTCAAAACCCCTGTTGCGGGCACTTTTCTTTTATTTAGACGATTGACCAAGGTCTCTACAAAATCTTCCTCGTCATCCACCACTAAAACGTTGAAGAATTCCATGTAAACCTCCATGATTTTAGATTTTTAAATTTTAAGAGATCGGTTCAAAGTTCATTTCTTCTCCGGTACTATAAGTGGGATGCTGATAGTAAAGGTGGTGCCTTCTCCTACCTTACTTCTAAAACTTAAAGACCCTCCCAATTTTTCGATTATGCTATAACAAATCCACAATCCAAGACCGGTGCCCTTGCCTGTCTGTTTTGTGGTAAAGAAGGGATCAAAGACCTTTTTCTGCTGGTCCCGCGGAATCCCCGGGCCGTCGTCTGTTATGCTTACAGTTATATTTTCCTTAATCCTGTAACTTTTTACCTGAATTAGACCATCTTTACCTATGGCATCAATACTATTGGATATAAGGTTCATAAAAACCTGCTGGAGCTGGGCCTCATCGCTGGCGATAATCGGGATATCCGGACTCAGATCAGTCTGGATATCGATGTTATTATCTCTTGCATAATTCTCTAACATATCAATGGTCCGGTTGATCGTCCTGTTCAGGTCCACATCCTCGAGATGAGGTTCCATTTTCCGCGCATAGCCTAACATATTGTGGACAACCTTTCGGGCACGTTCCACATGATATTCTATTTTTTCAATGGACTTCTTGTATTCTCCATAATTTTCACTGTTCTGAAACTCCTCTTCGGCCAGGAGGTCTTCCATCCATCCGGTCTTTTGTATAATAATGTTCAACGGATTATTTATCTCGTGGGCCACACCTGTTGCCATTTTGCCCAATGCTGCCAGCTTGTCTGATTGAATAAGCTGTGCATTGAGTTCGTTCATCTTGGCATCAGAATCTCTTAAATGATTGACCGCAAGACGGGTTGTGAAAATAGTTGTCATGATAATAGCAAAAATACCAAAGATAATGATCGCAATTTCGGTATTCCGCAATGCAAACAGCCTTCTCATATACTCGGCCGGTTCCTGGCTGATTACAAGAAGCCACTTATTGTTATTCGACCAGCTTCCCGCATACAGGAGTCTATTACCAAGACTGCCTCTCGCTTCTATAACTGTTGTCCCTCCTCTAAACATCTTAGTATCTAAATTAAATTCTGTCAGGATCTTGCCGCTAAACCGTGGATGGGTCTGGTAAATGCCGGCCTTGTTTACAAGGTAGGCGTCTCCTGTTTTTCCAATCTGTGCAGACAGGACGATTGCCCCGAAGATATTCGGATCAATAGTCGCCCTCAGAATCCAGCTACGCTGGCCTTCCCAGCAGCGAACAGCAATAATGAAATGGGGTAACTGCCGAAATCCCATATACACATCGCTTATGTAGACCCCCTTGCTCATAACTTCGCCAAACCAGCTCTCCTGATAATAATTCAGCCCACTGAGATCATAAGGTCCCACGTAGGCTAAATGCTGGCCCGCGCTGTCTATGACACCTAAGTCAACAAAGGCACCTGCCCTCAAATTCATGACCTCAAATACGCGGGAAAGATTTTTCTCATCGATCATATCATTAAAACTATGGGTATCGGCCATTGCGCTGAGGATCGCGGTACGCTCTTTTAAAAACAGATCAATAGCCTGTGCCTGGGCCCTGGCGCGATATTTTATATGTTCTTCGGTCTTGTCCTTGCACATTAGCGCAACCTGGTAATACATGGTCACGCCAAGTATGATAAGTGGCGCAAAGGAAACCAGCAATGTAACAGTAATAATCTTTCTTTGGAGATTTGCGTAAGCCGAGCTTTTCATAGCAAATCACACCACCTTTTTCCGGATTAAAAAAATTCTTTCAAATATTACCGCTTTTTCGTAATAGAAAAGTAGCCTCCGCCTTCCTGATGCGCTCCTCCTGCTCATCCTTCCTCTTTCTGGCACCTTCCATTTTGACCGTCAAATCATCAAAATCCGCGGGCTTCATAAGATAATCAAAAGCGCCTAATTTCATCCCTTCAACAGCCGTCTCTGTTGTCCCATGTCCTGTCAGCATGATAACTTCAACTATAGGGAACCTCTTTTTTATTTCCGTCAAGGTTTCGATGCCATCCATACCCGGCATCTTGATGTCTAATATCACGACATCGATATTCTCTTTTTCTAAGATTTCGAGGCACTCCTGGCCGTTGTAGGCAAGTGTTACTTTTTCTCCCATCTCTTTTAATCTTAATGAAAGCATCTCCACGAAATCTTTCTCATCGTCCACTAACAGTACCCTGGTTGGTATTTTTATCATGACGCTTCTCTCCCCCGGAGTTTTACAGGTGTTATTAACAGTTAACCCATCTTAACAATTTTGTCTAACAAATCGGCATGATGATTTCCTTCTAAATCTTCTTTTACCTCAAGATATTTCGGGAGTTTAATACAAAAGCTGGTACCGTTACCAAGCTGGCTCTCGACCTCTATTGTCCCCCCTAATTTCTCGACAATGCCCCTTGTAACAAATAGCCCGAGACCTGTACCTTCACCGGGTGATTTGGTGCTAAAAAAAGGCTCGAAAATCTTTTCCAGATTTTCTTTGGGAATGCCCTGTCCTGTGTCCTGCACAATGAGGGCCACGTTCTCACCTGTCACTTCGAGTTTAATAGTGATTTCCCCCCCGGACTCTGTAGCATGAATCGCGTTTGTGATGAGATTAAGCAAGACCTGTCTTAACTGATAGGGATCACTCCATATGGTGTTTTCCGGAACATCCATTTTCCGGACAATTTCAATTTCCCTATTTGCCGCTTCCCTGCCTACTAACTGAATGGCCTCACCAGCTAATTCTTTCAGGTCTACCTCAGCCAATACAGAATCGCCTTTTCTTGCAAAACCCAAAAGCTTAAGCGTGATTCTCTTGGCCCTTTCAACGCCCTTTTCAATCTTGTCCAGGGCCATATCAAAATCCTGTTTGCGGGGTATTTCCGCGAATTCTTCTTTATTAAGGATAAGCTTCATCCATCCGGCCGATTCTTTGATAATAGCCAGGGGATTATTGATTTCATGAGCCACACCGGCAGCTAAGGTCCCCAGGGAGGCCAGCCTCTCCGTAGCGATCATCTGCTGCTCCATCTTTTCCCTGAATTCTGCCTCTCTGAGTTTTTCTTCCTCCCGCCTGATCTTGTCGTATGCCTGTTTGATCTTGCCTAACAGATGATCAAGTTCAATCGGCTTGCTGAGATAATCAAAGGCTCCCGCTTTGATGCCTTCAACGCCATCCTGTGTTGCTGCATGGCCGGTCAAAAGTATAACCTCAGTTTTCGGATATTTTTCCTTGATATGATAAAGGGCCTCAATCCCGCTCATGCCGGGCATTTTAACGTCCAATACCACTACATCCACAGGCTTCTTCTCAAGAACGGACAGGCACTCTTCCCCTGTCCCTGCCTGTTCCGGGGAAATACCCCTTAATGTCATGCGTTTTGCGATTGTCCGCCGGAATTCTTCTTCATCGTCAACAAGAAGAAGTCTTATACCTTCCATGAATAACACATTCCTTGATCCAGGTTACTTATTACATTTTTATAATTCCACAATCCGCAATCCGCAATCTGATAAACTCATAAAAAGTATTTATCTTTCTTTTTTTGTCATTCCCGCGGAGGCGGGAATCCAGTCATTTCAGGCAGTTTTGGACTCCCGCCTTCGCGGGAGTGACGGTAAATTTGACTTTTTACGAGACTGTCAAAATCTAAAATCCAAAATCGACATCACACCAGCCCTAAAATCTTCCACCATACAGCCGCAACCAGTATTAAAATTCCTAACAGGACAGGGGTAGCAATAAGGCCAACTTTTGTAATATCAGACGCCTTAAAATACCTGTAGCTATAAGCAATGGCGTTTGGCGGGCAACCGATCACCAAAAGCATGGCAAAGGAAGTAGCTGTCCCGAGGCACAGGGCAAGTACAGTGGGGTCCACACCTTCCAACTGGGCCATTGGAATCACGATGGGCAAAATCAGGGCCGCGGCAGCCACATTGGCCATGGCATTAGTTACAAGTGCCCCGAAAAGGCCAACACCTGCAAACAGAAGGAGCCAGCCCCCACCCTGAATATAAGGGAAAAACAGGTTGGCAAAATAAGTAGCAGCACCCGAGTAGCCCATTGCGAGACCCAGGGAAATGCCCCCGCCAAAGATAAAAAGGGCCGTTCCCCACTCAAGGTTTTCGTGGATATCCTCCCATTTCAGGATGCCAAAAAGTATCAGGCCGGCCACGCCCAACATTCCGGTTACCGAGTAATGCATACCATGGAACCCCTTTGTCAGCCATAATAGAAACGAAAGACCAATAATAATCAGGGTCTTTTTTTCCAGGGGACTCCAGGGGCCGATATCCTCGTCAAACTCAGGTAGCTTAAACTTCGGGTCAGGCCGGAATACAAGATAGACAATCAAAACGGCCGCCGGCACTGTCAGGATTGCTGCCGGCATGGCATACTTTATCCATTCAAAAAAGGTAATTTCAATACCTGTAAACTCCTTGAGGAAGGCCGCGGCTACCATACACCGACCACCACCCACAAGCGATCCCATACCACCGCAGGAACAGGCAAAGGGTAATGATAGCATCATGAATTTGGCGGTGTTGGTGTGAGGATCAATGCCCACGGCCCTCATTAACGGGAGCATGGTAACAATGCCTATGGCGGTTGCTGCCGCATCGTGCATGAAGGCGGAAGAGATGCCGAGCCCCATGGATATAACAAAGGTAAAGCGCACAACGCTGTTTCCGGCTTTCTTGATAATAAAATATCCAAGCCGCTTGGTAAGCCCTGCCTTTTCCAGAGATATGGCAAAGATCAGGCAGCACATGATAAAAACAACCACAGGGTGCATATAAGGGGCCCAGGCCGTTTTAACATCACTAACTCCCATAAGGACCAAAAACACGGCAATGCAGATTGCCGTAATCTCAAGAGGAATAGGTTCTGCCACAAAGAGAAAAATCAGTACCACTAAGACAGCTAAAAATCTCTTTGCCTTTGGTGAGAGGCCATCCACATAACCCACTCCCACTCCAGCTATCCCCAATTCTGCTGCTTTGTCTGCTAAAAATGCTGCAGTTGATTCCTTTTTACCGGGGTTTTTTGCCTCAACAATATACGCTCCGGCCTTTTCTTTTTCGGTAGAAACCAGGGAGAAGTGCTGGCTGATATGCTGGAAGAATTCCTGACCGCCATCACCTGTTATCTTAAACTTCGTTCCTTCCGGTCTGGGCAAGAGCAGAACAATAATCCCAAGTGCAAATGCAAGACAAAGCTGAAACCAAGTCGATTTGAAAAACATTTCCCCTCCTTACTCACGATTTAACGTGTTATCGCCACAATCCGCAATACAATTTCACTTAAATTTTCAACCTGTTGAGAAAAACATATAGTACATTATTTCACAAAGTGCCATAAAAAATATTTTCGCCTTATTCTTTTCCTAAATCTTAATACTTTAACTTTTTAATACAAGACTGGAAGGGTCGCGGGGATCTCTTTTTCCAAAAAGCTAAAGTGTTGCCCAAAATCAATTATTGACAATGCGGAGACTATCCGGATTTATTTTAACCCTGCTGGGAATCAATCATGTTTTGAATATCTTTTTTAATTTTTGACCGGTAGTAACGCACTTTGGAATTGTTAGCCATAATCATGTCAAGCTGCCTTGTATGCATGGTCAGGTAACCTAAGATTTTCAGACGTTCTTTCATGAACCCCTCTTCCCGATCCTCTAACCGTGCGATCAGGCTGTCTTCCTTCACGTCTACCCTGAAATCATAATCCTCTAATAATTCCATTACAAAAACGATCCTTTTTCTCTTCCTTTGATAATCTGCTGCCCCGCCCTTGAACTGGAAACTTATATAATTTTCACTCGATCTATCACTCACCAGGGTCTCTACGGTGGAAAAGTGAAACCCAAGCCTGGAACTCAGGCTGCAATAATTTTTGGAAATCATAAAATAATTTCGATCGGCATATTGTGAACGCACGCCTGGGACTAATGCCGTATTTGCGGTTGCCTGGAACATGACCGACATGAATCCCTTTCCGTCTACCGGCGGCGGGCCTTCCCAGGGGACGGCAGTAATCCCCTCCCAAAGGGCTAACATGGGAATAGAGGCGATATTTTCCAGGTTTACATATTTACTCTCTACCTCCTCATAAAACCCATCATCTAAATTCAGGACCCACCACTGCATTGGCACTTTACATAGCAATTGCTTGCTGGAACGCTCAGGGAAACGATGCTCTTTCCCAAAGCTAAACATCTCATGAACGGATTTTTCGTGACAAAAACGAGTAATGTCATGGAATGTTTTGCAATTATCAGGTCTGAATTCGGGTGCATTGGGATCTAAAAGATTCAAAGGGATGATAAGCCGGGAAGCCCCATGCAATGCCTCAAAAACAGGACTCCCTTCCATGAGATTCTTAGGTTTCTCCTCCCTTTTTAAAAGATCATCGATACGACCCTCATAGATACTGAGGCCGTCAGCGTCAACAGTGACCACTTGCCCGTTCTCTAATTGATCTATGGCCTCTTTCAGGCCAAAAAGTGCAGGCACCCCGAACTCTCTCGCCACATTACCAAGATGTCCCGCAATACTTCCCTGTTCCGTAACCACTGCGGCCGCTCGATTCAGGAGCGTGGCCCAGCGGGGCAGGGATTGGGCAGTAACCAGAACGCCTCCTTCGGGAAATTGAAGGATATCCATGTCTTTTTTGACAATGAAGACGGGACCGGCGGCCACACCCGGACTGGCCGTTACCCCTCCCCTGAGAATGACGGAATCCGCTTCCTCAGGCCGAACGGATTCAGTATCCTGGAACCCTTGTATATCCGTCTGCCTAAGGGGTCGACATTGAAGAAAAACAATGTTGTTATCCGGATCTAAGGCCCACTCGATATCCTGCTGCACGCCGTAGTGCTCTTCCACCTGCACCGCTAATTGTGCAAGTTCTAAGGCCTGTTCATCGGTCAAAGAGGCCTTACTGCTTTCCTCCCCGGCCATATCCACACGACAAACACCTTCATCGGGATAGCACACAAATTTTTGCTCTTTGACAGGCACCTCCTTTCGGAGAATCATCATGGGATCATCCCTTGAGATGACAAAGAGATCCGGGGTCGTACTGCCGTCAACAACAGATTTAGGGAGGCCCCACACTGAATTGATAACGATTGTTTCATCCCTGATTCTCATGGGATTTCTTGAATAAAGCACGCCGCCCGAAATCGCATCAACCATGCACAGACACCCGACACACATAGCAACGTCTTCATCTCGAATACCCCTGTTCAGGCGGTATGTCATTGCTGGCAGGCCGTATTTGCTGGCCAGGATCTCTTTGTAAGAATCAAATATATTTTCTTCGCTCACATTGAGTTCTGACCGATACTGACCTGCAAAAGACGTTCCTGCCGTATCCTCGCCTAATGCGCTGCTGCGCATGGCAAGAGTGGGTCCTTTGCCATTTACAGATTCCAGGAGCCTGTAGTTTTCCAGAATATCGGCTTTAAGATCTTCTGGAACCGGCGACCGGATGATCAATTGCTGAATATCGACGCTGAGCTGGTAAAGCTTATCCACCCTATCCACGTCAGTCGCCTGAATACGCTGGTCTATTTCCGCCTGGAGGTCGTTCAGTTCCATAAACTGCTGGTATGCCTGTGATGTGATAACAAACCCGTCAGGAACTTTAAGATGAATTCGGTTTCTAATCTCCCCGATATTTGCGATCTTGCTGCCCACCTGATCCGCCAGATCCCTGTCCACATCCTTGAGTGAAAGGACTAACGGGCCTTCTTTTTTCGCGGTCCTGGGATAAACGAATGGGTTTATTTCCTTTTGGATTTCTCTAAATCGCTCATAAAGCGCTTTATACTTTCCGGGGCTCAGTTCGTTTAAATGTTTGACGATCTGGAAGACATTTGTTGAAACACTTGTGCTCCTGGACCGTACAAAAGACATACCAAAAGGCCATGTCCCCCTAAGAGCATCCTCCATCTCTGCCATGATCTCTAATGCCTTGTTATTGGCATTCAAAAGCAGCTTGAACTGGTGGTAACGCGCTCTGAAATCAGTGCGGAGTTCTTCTACGTTCAACGGTTTCCTAACTTCCCGCTTCTGTAAAAGATTTTTTATGATATTTGAAATCAGGCCCATAACATCACTAAATAAAAAGATCTTCACGGATTAGTAGAAAAACGGACTGTATCAAAAAAGGCCAAAGGCACGGAGAAAGCAGTTTGCCTTTGGCCTTTTAAAAGGAAATATCTTCGATTTTTGATTGATTATTTTCGATATGTTGTTCTCAATACCCAATCTTCAATCGCCAATCTTCAATCTTCAATCAATCAATGTCCAAGCCTAAGCCCCCATCCCTCAAACATGAACATAATGGCAAAGCCATACCACAGTGTGTAAACCACATAAAAGATTAATGAAAATATGACAATACCCAAACGCTCAGTTATTTTTTGAGGCTCAATTTCGTAATAGTTATAAGATGACTCCACGGCCTTCTTCACAACCAGGGAAACAACCTTGGCCTCTTTGAACTTTTTCTGATTTTTCAGGGCCTTATTCATCTCCTTAAATGCCTTCCACCAGTTAAAAAGCGCCTGTCTCTCATTATATCCGTATTTATCTGAAACCTTCTTCCCATCATTGTGATACATGGCATCAGCATCATCAAGACAGTTGGCCAGGACTTTGCCCAGGTTACCGGTTACCTTCAACTGGGAACCTGTTACGGCCGTTCTGGCGCCACTTTTCTTAAAAAGCAAAGCTGTTTGTTGTGCCTGGCCAATATCCGCCATGGTCAGGGTTGCGCTTACTTCCTTATCAATGAACTTGTCGGTTTCTCCCTTGACCTTTGGGATATAATAGGCTGAGCCCTTTGATATGGAATTATATAGGGAGTCCAAGTATTGCAGGACGTTTTGCCCTTTTAAAACAGGCGAAAACAAGATGATCAGCACGACCACAAAGGCCAATAACATTCCAGCGCCACCATAAAATTCTTTTTTATGCGCAATCATACTATCCCCTCCTCTCCCTTAAGAACCTTGATATTTTTGAGGAATGTACCGATAACCCAGATTCCGAATCCGCCTATAACAATAAAAAATGCCCACACTCCTATGTACTCTAAGACAGCACCCGCCTGTTTGGATATGGGGATTACATCCATTTGTCCTAACTTTGCAGGCAGGGCAAAAATCCGGTTGACAAAACCGGCTAATACAGCCATGGCGTAAAAGCCACGGATGGTGATTCCAGGCACTACCTTGGTGACCATAGCGCCAATCTGGATCCCGACCAGAGATCCCAAAAGCATGCCCATGGCTAATGTATAGAAAATAAAACCATAGATTGCATACTGGCTTATAGCTGCGTAGCCCGCTGTGAAAATAATCTGGAATATATCTGTTCCCACCGTGGTCATCGAGGACACGCCTAACATATAAACAAATATTGGGAAGGTCAGAAAACCGCCCCCAACCCCCATAATACCGGCCGCGAGCCCGACAAGCGCGCCACTAAGTACCAGAAACACCCACGAAATACTCCGTCCACCAGGAACAAAATCATAATCGAATTTGACCATAGGGGGAATCTTCATGGACTGAAGCTTTTTCGGCAGATTTCCCATATCCGCCCCTTCTATCTTTCCGCCATGAACATCCTCAACCGGCTGATATTCTTCATCTTCAAGGGTATCACCCCCGCCATGAGGGGCAGCAACCTCTACTTCCGACTTCCTTGCCCTGAGAAAATCGAGCATGGCATAGGTCCCCAAAAAACCCAACATAAGGGAATATATAGTCGTGATAAAGGCATCACTCAACACAGGATTGATTTCATAAAGCACGCGGTTGATCACACCGCCCATTGTCGCTCCTATGATGGCACCGATCAAAAAGACCGCGGCTAAAGGCACAGAAACATTTCCCAGCTTTCTGTGTATCACACTTCCCATGATGGCCTTTGCAAAGATATGGAAGAGGTCTGTTCCAACCGCTAATATACCTTTGATGCCCGCACTCATCAGGGCAGGGGCAATAACAAAACCGCCGCCGGCACCGATACATCCTGTGATCAGACCGGCACCAAGTCCGATTAATATGGATACGATAAAAATGCCTGTCGAATAAAAGGCAGGGCTGTAAGCCTTTTTACCCCCTAATAGCTCAGGAAGTGCTCCACCAATCTGTTCAGCGAATGCTATACCTCCAAAAATAACAGGAATCGTAAGCAAACCGAGTATGATCAGCCTCTTCCTGTCGCCAAGAATGGTATTTGAAATGTTAATTTCCCACCTCGCATGGGCCCTTGCGCCCATCATCATAAATTCGCCCCACTGTCTAAAAAAATTCATTTCAATACAGCTCCTTTTTACATTTATTTTTTTCTGTAAAAAATTTACCCCCTATCATTATAAAATTCTTATTCTTCTGATTTAAGTTCCTCTATGTATCTTACTTTTTCTCTCTGTATCGCCTTCTTCTTATTCGCATCCTGTGCCTTGTATATGAGATCATCGATATTTATTGGTTTCATCAAATAGTCAAAGGCCCCAAGCTCCATCCCTTCAACGGCTACCTCAAAGCTCGCATGACCCGTTAACATGATCACCTCTATCAACGGATAGCGCCGCTTAATCTCTCTGAGCGTCTGAATGCCATCCATTCCAGGCATTCGCACATCCAGTACCACAACATCCACAGGATCGTGATCCAACCATATAAGGGCTTCTTCGCCGCTTTTGACAGCGCTGACATTCATTTCACGTTTTTTCAGGCGCTTAACAAGCGTTTCTAAAAACTCCACCTCGTCATCGACGAGTAGAATACGAAACTCATCCACCCCCATCACCTCCCGGAACGCACTGCTTCCCTGATCTTTTCAATTAGATCCTCTAATTCACATGGCTTCATAAGATAGTCAAACGCCCCGCATTCAATTCCTTCTTTAGCCGCCTGCTCGGAACCGTGACCTGTCAGCATAATAACAGGCAAATCCGGATCCATTTTTTTAAAGATCTTAAGAACCTCAATGCCATTCATATCTTCCATCTTGAGATCCAAAATAGCCACATCAAACTCCTGCTTACGGAGCGCCTGTATGCCCTCGGTACCGCTAAGACTCTTTGTTACATCAATATTTCTCTTGGCCATTCTATTGGAAAGGACATTCACATAACCAATTTCATCATCCACTAAAAGCAATTTAATCCGATCAGTACCATCGACATCGGTTTTTGACATGATCTTTCTCCCTCTCTTACTCCTCGGTCAGAGGGATGAAGACACGGAATGTAGTCCCAACATCCATAGTGCTTCGAACCTCTATCTCTCCTCCCAGTTTTTTCATAATACCATAACAGATAGATAGCCCCAACCCGGTGCCCTTTCCCACCTGCTTGGTGGTAAAAAATGGATCAAATATTCGGTTCAGGTTTGCCTTGGGAATGCCTGGGCCTGTGTCAGCCACTCCTACTACAATAAAATCACCTTCCACTTTGCTCGCTATGTCGATGGTGCCTCCTGTCTTTTCCATGGCATCCAGGGAGTTATTGATCAAATTGAGAAAGACCTGCTGTAATTCCGACTGGGACACCCTTATGAAGGGCAAATCATTTTGAAAATTTGAATTAATAGTCACGTTGCTATATTTCGCCCTCTGGGCCGAGATTGCCACTAATTCCTCAAGCATGTCATTAATATCTACTTCCTGGATCCTCGAATCGGTCTTCCTGGCAAAGCTCAGTAATTTAAAGGTTATGTCCTTGCAGCGTTTTCCCTGGGTACGAATCTGTTTCAATGCCCTTTGGAATTCATCCAGATTCTCTCCTTCCTTAAAATCCTCCTCCTCCAACAAATCCTCGATCCAGCCTGCTTCTTCAACCATAATGGCAACCGGATTATTGATTTCATGGGCTATGCCGGCGGCTAATTCCCCCACTGATGCGAGTTTACCGGTTTCAATCATCTGTTCATCCATCATCTTCTTTTCTTTTTCCATCCTGGCCACATGACCGGCCATCCTTGTGGAAAAGACATAAGCCATATTCACAATTGCAATGCCACCTAATATGATAATGGCAAAGGCTATTTTTAGTGCCCTTCGGAAATCCGAAAAGGCATCCGAAGCTCTCTGCTGGTATACTAAAAGCCAGTCCCCCCCCTTCAGAAACGCAGCTACATAGATATTCTTATTTCCGAACTCATCCCTCCTTTCCACAATCTGGACGTCATCCTTTTCCTTCAGTTTGGTTTTCATGAATTCTAAATACGGCCCTTTGTCCGGAATGACGTCAAAAAGCGGTTTAGTCTGTAACTCTCCTTCCCTGTTAAGGATAAAGGCAAATCCTGTTTCTCCGACGCGGATGTTCCCTACAAGATTATTGAATGCCACAAAGTCGATAGTGGCCCTAATTACCCAGGATTCCCCCTTCCAATTATCTCTTACTGTTACAATAAAGTGAGGAAGCCCGCGGAGCCCCAAAAAAACGTCACTTATAACATACTCGTTCTTCATGGCGTTTTCAAACCAGCTTGCGGTTGAATAGAGAACATTTCCTAATTTAAAGGGTCCGGCGTAGGCTACTTGAAGCCCTTGTGAGTTGATTACTCCTAAATCCACAAAAACAGGGCCGTATCCTCTCTGAAGAGTCTCCAATCTATCCCGCAAAAAGGATTCATCACTCAGTTCTTCAAAGCCAAAGGTCCTGGCCAGGACACGGATGTCACCGAGCTTCTCCGCTAAAAAACTATCGACATTCTGCTTGTGTTTCAGGACTAACTCCGCGAGATGGGCGTGGACTTTTTCATGGTAGGACATTTTAAACTGGTACAGAATAATCCCACTGACCAATATCATGGGTGTGATGGAAAAAATAATAACGGTAAAAAACCTTTTTTTAAAAAATGCAGGGTAATCTGCGGTTCTTGTCTCTTTACTCTTGTCCATAATTAGCACTACAGGGTGATATCCGCGTTTATCTATTCAATATACGTAAAAAATCAGTATACTATTCCAGGCCGTGTTCTGACAGTGCTTCCCTGACCCGGGCTTCCTTAATTTTTTCTTCGTGGTCCTTTCTTTTCCTTGTGGCCTCATCCACTTTAGCCATGAGTTGCTCCATGTCGCAGGGTTTCATCAGGTAATCATACGCGCCTAACTTCATACCCTCGATAGCCGACTCTACCGTAGCATGGCCGGTCAGCATAATAACCTCGATCAAAGGAAATGCCTTTTTAATTTCCATAAGTGTTTCAATCCCGTCCATACCAGGCATTTTGACATCCAGGATAACAACATCGGTATTTCTATGCTTTCCAAGCTTTTCCAGGGCTTCATTACCCGTAAAGGCGGTAAGAACCGTCAGCTTTCTTTTTTCCAGACGTTTGACCATGGTTTCTACAAAAGGGACTTCATCATCGACTAACATTACCAACGGCGTCTTCATGGCAAATTTTCCTCCTTTTTTAACTATTGTAACACTTTAGCCCTTTGAAAACAGGAATGGGACATGGGGATCTCTTTTTTAAAAGCCGCATAAAGCGATCTCATTTGAGTGTAACCTTTTTTTGTAGCGCAGAGCTTTAGCTCTGCCATTTTGATGCAGGGCTAAAGCCCTGCGCTACGCTACCTGCCTGCCGGTAGGCAGGTGAGAGAGAATGCACGCAAAAAGGTTACACTCATCTCATTACATGGAACGGCAGTTAGGACCTGAAATTCAAGCAACGGACAGCCCCATATATAAGCTGGCATATCCGGGTATTTTTTCATACGGTACAACTCCGGTTATTAGACGCCACTTTCAAGTACACCCCTGGCCGTCTCTAAAATTCCCTCGGGAAATCCCACAATGTTAAAGATCACAAGGAACCCGATAAACCAGAGCACAATCATGGAAATGAGAAAAAGTATAAAGCCGTACTTCAGAAAATCGAGGGGGTGAATCGCCCTCTCACCTGTATCCGGATAGATGCCCAGGCCGTAAACAATGGCATTATTGGGTGTGCCAACTATAAGAAAATGAGCAAAAGACGTGGCAAAGGCCACGGCAAGACCTACGGCCCAGGGCTCACCTGGAACGCCCGTCATTATCCCCATAGGAATCGCAATCGGCCCGAGAAGGGCTGTGGTACCTGCATCAGACATAAAATTGGTCATCAAACCGGACAGACCGGAAAGCCCAACCCATAGCCCGAAGCCCTGACTAATACCCACAGTTCCAAGAATCTTCAGAAAGCTCTGCGCCAGCCAGAGAGCCGCGCCGCTCTCCTTGAGCAGGGCACCTAAGGTCAAAGCACCACAGTACATAAACCACGCGTCCCAGGATATTCCTCCCAGGATTTTTCTCCAGTCAGTTGTTTTGAAAAGAACCGGGATCAAGAGCGCCAAAAGAGCGGGGCCGCCTAATCCGAGCTCTTCTCCGCCCGTTATCCAGAGAAACAAAATCAGCAGCAGCATCCCGAAGGTAACATATTCCGCATAGGACATCTTGCCCATATTCCGGGTCTCCTCCTTGATGGCTTTCAGGCCGGGAGTAAGATCCTTTGTCTTAATCTTCCTTCCAAACATGACAATCATATATATTGCTACAATAAGTCCTAAGATAGGTACCATGGGGAACCCGTACTTCATCCATGTAAAAAAGTCCATCGGGATATTATACTCATTCCAGAACCCCATCATAATGACATTACGACCACCGGCCGCGGGCGATCCAATGCCTCCTACATTCAACGCATAGCAAAGGGCGAACAGTAGAAATTTTGCCAGGGCCGGGTCATGCTTAATCTCCCCGCCGCTACTTCTGGCTTCTACTGCCCCATAATAAACCGCCATCATTACAGGCGTCATAAAGGCACACATGGCATGGGCAGATATAAAAGAACCCAAAACCGACATACTGATACATAAAACGAAGATAGGTACAAAAAACCCCCTGGTCCAACCCAGAAGCCATGTGGCCAGCCGTTTATGCAATCCCACATCCACAACAGCTACACCCATGGCCAGGACCCCTAACAGGAACATGGGAGCGTCACCTGCAAATGTCTTACCGATCATGCCGCGGGGAAGAAGGTGGAGAAAGTAGGCAAGAATCGGCATAAGGATACCCGTCAATCCGATGGGTATTGCCTCTGTCGCAAAAAAGATGACCGCCATGGGAATAATGCCAAGTACGATCATTGTCTTACGGGCCGCTTCAGTCGCGTCATGCGCTACTTCCCATTCAATGAGCTTATTGGCAAACCCGTATTTTTCCACAGTATCAAGCACACTCTGCGGCGTGGGCAAAATAAACCCGACCAGGATAAAAATACTTAGCCCGATGCAGATCCATAATGTCTTATTTGACAGGATACCACCGCCCCCCGCACCATGTTCAATTTCATGGCTCATCAAAAAAAACCCTCCTTTCTGACATGCATGTCCCTATAGTCTGGGAAATGTATTTGAAAACAGCAGAATCATTGCAATTGCTTTGATTTACTACGTCTTTTACCTTATAGACTGACCTTAATGCAAGCCTTTTATCAGATTTCTCGAAACGGTTGCATAACGCCAATCAACTGCTGGATTTCATGGCAAAAAACTAAATATATCTATCCTTGTGTGTGGATATTTTATGACTGGAGCTTGTGAATTGATGGGGAATGATCCCACTGGCCTGGACCATTGCTGGCGTGATGGAGGAAAAAATAAATAATTCTCAAGTTTTCGATGGATATTGGTTGTTGGTCATTGGACATTGGATATTAGTTGCCCCAACATATTGATTAGTTACAAAAATTGCGGTCAACATCCTGTTTCTTCTTAACAAATGATAATAAATTATACTGATTTCAGACCTCGTTAAGTGGTCGAATAGTTGAGTAGTTAAGTGGTTAAATTCACGGGCATATTTGTTTTTTTCCCTCCGTGACGGGAGACATTTGCCATGTTGGTATTTGTAACTTATTGAAATTAAAACAATAATTTTCCAACTCAACCACTTAACCACTCAACTATTTGACTATCTCTAGATTTGGAAATTTTGCCCCGTATCAGGGTTCTTTTAATGACTTTTTTTCTCATCCGGTGCACCGGCGCTGTTAAAAGTGGACTGCCGCAACACCTCAGATACTACCTGCTTGAGACGTTCCACGCTATTACCCGTTTTCTCGACAAAGGCGGCAGCATCTGCCAAACCCGGATGACTGGAGTAATCTGAGCCAAATGAATGCACAACCACCGGCAGAGTGGGAATTCGATCATTGAGCTTCTCAAAGAGGGCTGCATCTTCCGCGTCAAGCAAGTCCGGGTCCAGAATCAAAAGATCAAGAGGCTCATGATGGAATGCCCATTTCAATACCTCCTGACTACTACTCCCTAACCTGACCTGGTAGCCCTCTGCTATCATCTCTCGCTTTAAAAACTCTCTAACGTGGCGATTGCGGTCCGCTATCAGGATTGTAAATTTTTTTACCACCCAACATCCTCAGCTAATATATCTCTCTTTTGTTTTCAACGTGATCTACCATATAAAGCATGGTGACATCTTCCTTAAACTCATCTTTAAGTTGCTGGAGTTTTGTGCGATCTATGCCGTAGTTTCGGATATAGACCTTGCGATACCCATCAGGAACTCCTTCGTAGGTGCTGAGAATGCTTACCAATCGACCGCCGTATTTTCGGATAATGTCGCAGACATCTTTAATTGACCCCGGACGGTCCTCCAATTGAAAGGCAAACTGAATGCCCCTTTTTCCGACACCAGTCAGGGAAATCAAGGCCCTGAAAAGATCGGTCTGGGTAATTGTTCCCACGACCAGACCTTTGTCGTCGACTACAGGGACCCCGGATATCTTGTTACTCAAAAGGATCTCTGCCGTCTCTTCCACAGTATGATCGAAACGAACCGTGACAGGGTTTTTGTTCATGATACTAATAACCTTAATCTTCAACATCAAAAAAGTAAGTTCATGGATCTCTAATGCGGTAGCATCAGAGGCAGAGGCCCTTTTTATGTCCCGGTCCGTAACGATACCGACGAGTTCACCATCCTTCATGACCGGGAGCATACGGATGTTATGCTCTTTCAACAACTTCATGGCATCGTGCATGGAGTCGTTGACATCCACAGTAATAACCGTCTTGCTCATCCAATTTTTGGCTAACATGGTGATACCTCCTTATGGCTAAAGGTTTTATCCGGGGATTACCCCGTCTAAAATTCTCCCCCTCAATTACTGTAGTTCAGGTTTAATCAATATATTTTTCTGTGTCCGCCCCGCTGTCCTGTTTGGATCCCGTCAAACCCTCAACTTCAAAACATGAAACAGCTAATTGGAAGGTGTGTTCATCAAGCTCGATGCCGGCCCAACCTGAAGCGCGTAAGCGCCTGTTTGCTTCCTCAATGGTAATATGAGAATCAAACGATATGTTGTTCGCCAGACTCCCGATAAATGAAGCAACGTCGTCGAGTTCCATTCCCTTTGCTGCCAGTCTATCTATTAAAGCTCTCATGAAAGGGTTCAATCTGCATCCTCACTATGGAAGGCTGTGATGATCCAAATCCAGATATCGCAATAATCCGACATAATCGTGCCATGTAATGATGTAAGCATATGCGGCTTTTAAAAAAGAGATCCCCCATGTCCTTACAATGCGTGATCGATTTTTTTAAAGAGCTAAACTGTTACTACGTATTTTATTAGAGCAACCCGTGTGCCAAGATGGGAGATAAACGGGAAATGTAGCGGAAGTGTTTGATACAACAGATATTATTTTAAAAAGGCAAGGTTAGGGGCCAGCATATTTGAACCGTTTTGATGTCGGATTTTTTTACAATTTGTAAAATCAATCTCTTTTAACGGATGTCTCTATCTTTAGATTATATTTCTCAATCTTGGAATGAAGCGTGGGCCTTGACAGGCCAAGGAGTTTGGCTGCCTGGGACCGGTTTCCACCAGTAAGTTTCAAAGCTTCGCTGACAATCATGCCTGCGAATCTGTCCATGCAGAAATCGAACATGTTTTCCTTCGTCTCAGAGGCTAAAGTCTTTCGCATCCATTTGAGGATCATCTCCTCACCGCCTTCGGCCCCCTCCAGTTTGCTAATGCCTTTACCACTAATGGCCTGGAAAATGTTCTCAGGGCGTATAGGCGCGCCACGGTTGAAAATCAATATCTTCTGTATGGTATTAGCAAGCTCGCGGACATTACCCGGCCATGAATAATCCTTCAGTATTCCCATTGCCTCCTCTGAAACCCCTGGATTATCCACGCCCATTTCTGCCGCATACCTGCCAAGAAAATATACCGTAAGGAGAGGAATATCATCTGTCCTGTTGCAAAGCGGAGGAAGCCGGATTGTAACAACCTTAAGACGATAATACAGGTCTTCACGGAATCGGCCTCTGGCGAGGGCCTCCTCCAGGTTACGGTTAGTGGCGGCAATAATTCGCACGTCTACGGGGATGGTTTCTCTGCCCCCTAAACGCTCAATGCTCTTTTCCTGGAGCAACCTCAAAATCTTTGCCTGGATACTGGAGGGCATATCACCGATCTCATCTAAAAAAACAGTCCCCCCGCTGGCCTGTTCAATCTTCCCCACACGGCGATGAGACGCCCCGGTAAAGGCCCCTTTTTCGTATCCAAACAACTCGCTTTCAAGTAAATTCTCCGGAATTGCCACGCAATTAATGACAAGAAACGGCTTATCTGCCCTGAGGCTGTGTTGATATATGGCACGGGCAACAAGTTCCTTGCCGGTCCCTGTCTCGCCCCGGATAAGGGCCGTGGCATCGGTAGGCGACACCCGACCGATCTCCTTGTAAACATCCTGCATGGCTTTGCTCCGGCCAATGATTGCCTCGCTGGAGGTTTCATCAGGAATGGCATTCATGGCCACGGGCGATCTCATAAAGCGGCCCGCCTCTAACGCTTGCCCAATCACACCTAACATGTCAGGGATTTCAAAGGGCTTGAGAACATAATCAAAGGCACCCATTTTGGTGGCCTCTATTGCCGTTTCCGTGGTACCGTAAGCGGTCATTATAATTACAGGAAGCTTTGGCTCGATTTTATGCATGGCCTGAAACGCCTCAAACCCGTTCATTCCTGGCAAACGCATATCAAGGATAACCACATCAGGCACTTTATCCCGGACAATATTGAGTCCCACTTCACCGGAAGGTGCGCTTTCGACAATATAGCCTTCCTCGATCAGTAGCTTATCAAAGCTTTTCCTCAACTGGTCGTCGTCATCAATGATCAAGATAGTACTCAAGGCTCTATCCCCTTAACAGGGAGGGCTATGATGAACGTGCTTCCCTCTCCCTCTTTGGATGTGAGATCCAGCCGCCCCCCGTGATTGTCCACTATACGGGCGGCGATACTCAGACCCAGACCCGTACCCTCTTCCTTGGTAGTAAAAAAGGGCTGAAAGATTTTGGCCTGGATAGATTTCCTGATCCCCGGCCCATCATCGGCCACACGAATTACTATTGCCTGGCCCAAAGGCTCCACAAGACTTTGTTCCTCATAAATGTCTATTGCGCCACCACCCTCCATGGCCTCACACGCATTCATTATAAGATTAACCAGCACCTCCTTTAACTGCTCGGGATCGCCCTGAATCTCCGGAAGTGTGTGTCCGCGATGAACTTTCACGTCCACATCATAATATTTAAGGCGGTGCTGTAACAATTGAATAACCAGATCCACTACATCTGAGGAACTCATTCTCTGCATCTTGAGCTTAGGGGGTCGCGAAAACTCAAGGAAATTTTCAACAATTTTATCCACGTGACGAATCTCATCGGAGATCACTTCAAAGTCGTCTTTCTGGTAATCAGACAGATCAAGGGTCCTTCCTAATGAAAAAAGACGCATTTTTACAGAGGTAAGAGGATTACGAATACTGTGGGCCATACCTGCGGCTAATTTTCCCACCAATGCCATTTTTTCCGCCTGTAAAAGTGTTTCGCGGCTTTTTTCAAGTTCAAAATAGGTCTGATCAACATCTTCAATCAGGCCGCGAACACTCTTGCTGAGCGCTTTGACTTCGTTTGGGGATTTGCGAACTCCACCTTTCGGATCCGTCTCCAGGGCCAGCTTCCGGATGGGAGTCAAAATATACGTTATCAAGATAAGCGTCAAAAGAGAGGCCAGGAAAAAAACACCTATTATAGCCGTAACCGCTATTATCCTTAGATTTCTGGCCCTGAAATGGCTTCTTTCCCTGGCCAGCATGATGCGTTCAGTGTAGATTTTTTTGTAATCGTCACAAAGTTCAAGTGTTTTAAAAAAACGATCACGCACTTCCTGATGGAGCTTTGCACCAGCCTCCCTCTCTCCTGATTTGTAGTATGCGATCACCCGGTCTCTTGAAGCTGAATACCGGGAATATTCGCTTTCAATACGATTAATTACTTCCTTTTGTTGTTCGGTGTTAATAAGGGAACACGCCTCATTAAGCCGTCCTTTAAAGACCTGGCGGTACTCTCCCAATTGTCTCAACCACTCCGGATTACCGTCTAAAAAATAATAAGAAACGAATCCTTTCTGATTTACAAGGGCGTTTTCCAGGGCTTCCGCTACCTGAAAGGCTGCAACGTGTTTCTCAATCACATAATTAAAAAGCCCTTCCATGCGATAGGTATACCACACCATAATAATACCGGCTGATAAGGTGATCAACACTAATGAAGCCAAAATTGAATAAATCCTGGCGCGCAGGCTTATTCGATTCCACATCCTTAGCACTCCTCGGTCTTTACTTTTAATAGTTTTTAGAATTTACGAGACGTATATTTATCACCTCAAGATGGAATCGGCAACTAAAATTGGGAGGATCTCTCTGGTATTGTATTGCAAAAAATCGGTCAAACCCGTATCCTTAGAAAATGGCAGTTGGCAGGGAATATGAAGGCCATAACGAGGCGATATTTTTTGTGAGAACAAATTATGAAAAAATTATTCATGATAATCTTTCCACATTCTTCTCACAATTGTCAGGTGACGTGGAAAAATCATTGGGAGCCGAAAAAAAGGGGGACACTTATTATTTCAGGGCCTTTGGTGAGGATTGCCGTCTGAGCCCCGAAATGCTCAGCCTGTCAGGCAAACCTGTTTACGATCCGAGGGGGATTCTAATTTCTCTCTATGCCGTCCATGCCAGTCCCGCGCCCCTGAAGCTTGAGCCCCTTAGATCATTCAAAGACTTCCCTGACAGCATGCCATATCACACAGCCTTCAGCGCCAACAGCGAAAAAGTGCTTTTAACTTATGTCCTTATGATAATGGAACAACTGAAAAATATCAGAAGGGTTTACACCGGTCAGGATGGCCCACCGGATATCACGGGGGATTTTTCTTTCGTCCTGCATCCTCTTCCAAAAATCGCGCTCTGTTATATCTTCTATCTTCCGGATGATGAGTTTCCGGCATCTGCCACCTGTCTTTTTTCCGCCAACGCCTTAACCTTTATGCCGCCTGACGGTTTGGCCGACGTGGCGGAATACACTTCACGGGGGATAATTAAACTTGTCCGCGAATAGTATCTGTTCAAGTTCCTGATAGGATAAAAAGAATAAAGAATCCACGCCCATCGAAAATCCCGCTATGCGGGGGAGGACGTGGACTTGATTTGCCCCTGGAAGGAGTTAAAGCGCTATGAAGAAAAAAGTGCCTAATCCCGCCTTTGGCGGATTAAAACTATGATTGTATCTGCTTACCAACCTTATTTTGCGCCTTTCCCCGGCTTTTTCGTAAAGGCCCTCCGTTCTGACATCCTTGTCCTGATGGATGCGGTCCAATTCCCTCAGGGCACAACCTGGTTGACCAGGAATCGATTCAAAAATGATCAAGGGACCCTTTGGATGACCATACCGGTGTGGAAAAAGGGCCTTGGTCTTCAAAAAATCAATGAGGTCAGTATCTGCCATGAAGGCGGCAGGGCAAGAAAACACCTTTTGAGTTTGAAGACCGCCTATGCAAAGGCCCCATTTTTTGAGGATCATCTTGCTTTTTTAGAAGAGGTCTTTTCTGCTAAATTTGAAAACCTCATAGAACTAAACATACGAATTATACGGCACCTTATGGAGTGTATGCAGATTACAACCAGGTTGCTTTTACTTTCGGAATTAGGCATTGAGACGCAAGAGCCGCGGCTTTCCGTGGAGATATGTAAGGAATTAGGTGCTTCTCACTTTTTAGCTCAAGCCGGGGCTAAAAAGTATCTCGACAAACAGGCTTTTCAAGAGGCAGGCATTGAACTTAAGTTCTTCACGCCCCGCCCTCCGGTTTACCCTCAACTCTGGGGGCCTTTTATCTCTAATCTTTCCGCATTTGACCTTGTTTTTAACTGCGGCCCCAAAGCACATGCCATTATCAAAGAATTGTAAAAAAATCATTCAGGCCGGTCAGGGAGTTCATCTATTTGCGCCTTGTTCCTGGCCGTCAGGAAAAACCCGAGAGCAATCACAGCGCCAAAGATACCTACCGGCCAGAACTCGCTCGCACCGATACCGTGATCCCTCACAAGGTCAATCACCAGCCCCAACGCAGGCGCTATAAGCATGGTGGAGGAACTCTTTGCCTGGGACTCGATTGACAGAACGGTCGCACCCCTGGCCTCGTCACTGTGTGCATCGAAACGGCTGATCAGGACCGGCCTCCAGAGGTTTTGCATGACATAGAGCATCACAAACCCTGCTATTATGACCCAGTGGGCTCCGAAGTACATAGCCGGGAGAAGCATAAGAAAGATAACAACGCTCATGCCCCAGAGCGATCGTGCCGTACTGTCCTCCTGTCCTGGCCCAGGGACCAATCGATGGGCATTGCGGCTGGCGACTGCAGAAAGAATAAAGAGCACAAAAAAAACCGGCCCTATAAGGACTACCGACTTCTGTTCATCAGTGAACTGGATGCCTGAAAACAAATATGCCGTTAATGGTACTGCCGCAGCCTTCAGGATAGGCTGGAGGTAATCCTTAGACGCCTTAAAAAAACCCTCAAAGCCCATGGACTCTAACATAAGTCTTCTAAGACCCGCCTGCTTCATTGAGTACGTCAGTGTTTCCTTGAGATGCCTGGCTACTTCAAGGACAGAGGTTTTACCCTCTGTTTGGCCGTCGAGCTCCTTAGGGTAGCCTATAAAGTTAATGATATTAAATATGTATGGGATAATTGAAAAGAAAAAGACATATATAAAATTGCTCGTCAAATAAACAAAGAAACATGCCAGGATTACCGATACCGCCGAACCGGTTTTACTCCAGGAGCGGGTGTATCCGTATACCTTTGTCCGTTCTTCGGTTCGTCCCTGTATTCTCAGCCATGTGAAGATCATTGCCTTGTGGGTACCGGTCCGAAACGCGTCGCCGATGGCGAAAAAAAACATCGCCGAAAATAGTAGAGGTATAAGGGTATGTTGTGCGAGTTTTCCCTCTAATGCCGCAATTCCCGTTAGGCCGAACATGGCAAAACTTATGATATAGGCTGCAAAGCTGAATATCATTGATTTTCGCCGGCCCCAGAGATCAGCGATTGCACCGCTGGGTATTTCCATGATGTTGACCATGATCTCGCGGAATGCAATTATCATCCCGATCATAAAATAGGAAAGCCCCATCTGCCTGAAGGCGAGAATCAAAAAATAATCGTAATATTGCTGGTTTTTCAGAAAGCCATAGAGGCTGAATCTCTTTAACATTCAGGTGTCCCCTGCATGATC
>JAUWMR010000053.1 GCA_030613055.1 Desulfobacteraceae bacterium | reverse complement strand
TTGCACAGAACAGGGTTGACCTCAGCCCTGCCGGTAAATGGTCCCTCCTCTATAAAAGAGGGGGCGGAATATGGACAGATAGACACGCATACACCACAACTGCTGCAGAATAAGGGGTTCACCTCTGCTACCGTGCCGCTTGCAAATACTTTACCTGTTGCGATGAGCCCTGAGGCACGTGATGCCGCCGCAAGGGCCTGGGCAATGCTTTCATCTATCGACTTTGGATAATGAGACATCCCGCAAAGAAATACACCATCAATTGCAAAATCCACGGGCCTCAGCTTTGGATGCGCTTCGATGTAAAATCCGTCTTTATTAACCGGAAGCTTGAAGAATTCAGCAATTTTTTGACTTTCTGATGGTTCGATGGCGGTCGCCAGGGTAAGCAGGTCTGCCTGTATGGTAATAGTTCTGTTTAAGATCGGATCTTTTATTTCGATTTCGAGGGCATTACTTCCTGCCTTAATCTTTGGTTTGTTTTCCAGATCATATCGAAAAAAGATAACGCCTTGTTTTCGTGCCTGTGTAAACAGGTCTTCCCGTTCCCCATAGGTCCGAATATCACGATACATCACATATACGTCAATATCGGGATTAATTCGTTTTAATTCCAGGGCGCTTCCCACAGTGTGAGTACAGCAAACGCGACTGCAATATGGACGATCCGGTTCCCTGGAGCCTACACACTGGATAAACGCTACTGATTTTAATTTTTTCAGCGAAGGATCATCATGGATAAAACGCTCATCCAGTTCATGGTGCGTTAGCACACGCGGGTCGTCCCCAAAAAGGTACTCCTTGGGTTTATATTCGTGGCCCCCGGTTGCAATAATGGCAACGCCATGCTCAAGGGGAATTTCCCGGCCCTGCGTGTCTTTTAACAGGGCTTTAAAGTTGCCAACAAATCCTTCAACATCTGCAAGTTCTGTGGACAGGTGGGTGTGTATGTGGGGATGCCTTCCAACATCATCAATAAGGTCTCTTACATAAGACTGGATGTCTTCTCCTTTCCATGTCTTGTGAAGGAATCTGGCCTGGCCTCCCAATTCCCCGGATTGTTCCAACAGATGCACCTCGTATCCCTGATCTGCCAGGTTTTTTGCAGACACCATACCCGCAACACCGCCCCCTATCACCAGGGTGACAGGGTTGAGTTCCAGTTCAATTTCCGGAAGTGCCTCCAGCAAGGCCGCCTTGGAAACGGCCATCCTGACTAAGTCTTTGGCCTTTTCTGTGGCGGCCTCGGGCTCATTTGGATGGACCCATGAATCCTGGTTGCGGATATTGGTCATCTCGAACAGATACTTGTTTAAACTCGCGTCCTGTAAGGTCTCCTGGAAAAGGGGTTCATGGGTCTTTGGAGTACATGCGGCCACCACTACCCGGTTTATTCCCTGCTCCTTTATCACTTCAGCCATTTTTACCTGTGTGTCCTGGGAGCAGGTGTACATGTTATCTTCCACATAGACTACATACGGAAGAGTCCCGGCGTAATCCCTTACCTCGGGCACATTAACAACGCCGGCAATGTTGATGCCGCACTGGCAAACAAACACACCGATGCGGGGCTGCTCACCAATCACGTTTTTTTGTGCGGGTATTTCCCTTTTTTTGGTCCGGGTCCATCGGCTTTCGCTGAGCAGCATGCTGGATGCAGCGGCCGCTGCTGAAGATTCCATCACTGACTGGGGAATATCCTTGGGTCCCTGTATGGTGCCGCAGACGTAAACTCCCGGCTTATTGGTTGCTACCGGCAAAAAGCTATTTGTCTTAGCAAAGTTGTTTTTGTTCAGCTCGATTCCCAGTCGTTCGCCCAGTTCCATGGTGCTCTTTCCCACCTGGAACCCAACGGAAAGGACCACGAGGTTAAAGACTTCCTCCTTCAGTTCGCCTGCACCATCCGTATAGCGGATTCTGAGATCACCATCTTCTATTGGATCAATAGTGTGAACGCGCGAACGAATAAAGCGAACACCATGATCTTCCCTGGCTCGGTTATAATATTCCTCAAAATCCTTGCCGTAGGTGCGCATGTCCATGTAAAAAATTGCCGCATCTAAGTCTCCACGGGCGTGCTCCATGGCAATAACCGCTTCCTTTACGGCGTACATGCAGCAGACGGCAGAACAATACGGGTTGCTGTTCTCATGGGTGTCCCGTGAGCCCACGCATTGCAACCATGCTATCTTTTTAGGTTCTTCCCTGTCGTAAGGACGCATCAGGTGCCCCATGTATGGACCGGAGGCACTTAAAATGCGCTCAAATTCCATGCTGGTGACTACATTCGGGGATTGGGAATAGCCGTAAATATCCAGCCCGCTCGGATCGTACACTTCACTCCCAACGGTCAGGATGACGGCACCTATTTCCAATGCCGTTTTTCTGGGTTTGTCATCATAACGGATGGCTTCGGCAAGACAGATCTTTTCACAAAGCCCGCAACCGATGCACAGGTCTCGATCGATGGTATAGGCAAGGGGTATGGCTTGAGCATACTGGATGGAAGTGGCATCCTTCAGGTTAAGCCCGCAGTCGTATTCATTTATACCTCTTATGGGGCAGGCCTGACTGCACTGCCCGCACCCCGTACATTTTTCAGGATCAATATAACGCGGATCATTCCTCAGGGTTGCAAGAAAATGTCCGGCCTCTCCTTCAAGGGATTCAACCTCTGAGTTGGTAATGATATTGATATTCAGATGCCGGCCGACCTCGACCAGTTTGGGTGAGATAACTCACATGGCACAATCATTTGTTGGAAAGGTCTTGTCCAACTGTGCCATTATGCCCCCGATGCTCGGAGATCTATCAACCAGATGGACGTAGTATCCTGCAGTTGCCAGATCCAGGGATGCCTGCATACCGGCGATACCGGCCCCGACCACCATCACGCTTCCTGTTTTTTGTTTCTCTTTCTTTTTTGCCATGGCAATTCCTTAACTCTCAACTTTTGGTTCTTCTAAATAAAGAACCAGGCCCATCGAAGATCCCGCTATGCGGGGGAGGACGTGTCCTTGATTTGCCCCTGGAAGGGGTTAAAGCGCTATGAAGAAAAAAGTGCCTAAAATGCCTAAAGTTTAAAGTGCCTAAAGTTGTGGTACGCCTTCGGCGTGCTATTTTATAAAACAACGCCTCAGGGGTTTGCACCCTTTTGTCGGCTAATTGGTGTCATAGAGTAATTGTTTTTAAATAGCAGAATTCATTAACTTTAGTCCCGCCGTGGCGGGATTAGGCACTTGCTATTCGACAAAGCTGGGTTTATATCACATCTATCCTGTCAAATATTTTGCCTCCTGCGAACTTATCAGTTACGAAAATCCTATGCAGCCAAACCGATAAATTTGGGTGTGCCTCCGTCGTAACCGCTTAATCCTGCCTGTCCGTGTCTTTCCAGTTCATTTAAACGTAATGAAATCGTATAGACAGGTAATCTGATTTTTTCGGCCATTTCCTTCACGGATAGCGGGCCCTCCCTGAGCACCTCCACAATCATCGCTTTATGATATTCTTCTTCTGTGGCTTGTTGAAGTAACCTTTTATAATCCTCTTCTTCAAGTTTTTCGTGATACACATTTTCAAAGTCAGTAAGCTCCCTCGTTATCCCAATTAACCAACGGATCCGAGAGGACATCAGGGTCCGTTCAACTGCTGCTAATGGAAGCATGAACTTCTTGAGATCAAAAGGACCCAACTCTTTAGTCTGATCACTGAATTGAGTTATGTAGTCTGCAAACAGTGGTCCTTCGGCCGAACTGACCCAGCGAAGCTGCATTCGATTACGACCTATGCCTGAAATATCCAGAAGCTGCTCGACTATTTCCATTCTATTAGCGGTATGAATATTACCATCCTGGTAATGACAGTCCCCTATATGTCACCCCCCGACAAATACACTGTCAAATCCGCTTTTCAGGCCTTTCACCACAAAAACCGGATCAACTCGCGCCGAACACATGGTTCGAATTACGCGGGTCGTAGGGGGATATTGGAGACGGGATACCCCTGCTGAATCAGCGGCTGCGTAGGCGCACCAATTACACAAAAATGTCAATATTTTCGGTTTAAATTGCTTGCTCATTATCCCTCTCCTGTTTTGTTTATTACTGAGCCTCAGCGCCCCCTGCTTCAATAACTGCAAAAATCTGTCTGTCACGGAAGTGAGTTATGTCAAGGGCCTTTTGCGGACATGCAGCGGCACAACAACCACATCCCTTACAGGCAACGTCTATCACATGAACTTTTTCCCCTTTTTCTGTTTTCTGGATTTCGAGAGCCCCATAGGGACAAAGTGCAACGCAAAGGCCACACGCTATACAGGCATCTTCATTGGCTAAAACAGAGATAATCGGCTCAACAACTACGGAACCCTGAGATAAGGGGATCGAGGCCCGAGAAGCCGCGCCAAGGCCCTGTGCTACCGCTTCTCGAATATTAGCCGGATAATGAGCACTGCCGCATAGGAATATTCCATCGGTGGCAAAATCCAGCGGTCTTAACTTGACGTGGCCTTCAAGGAAAAAGCCGTTTTCATCAATCGAGATTCTGAGGAGCTGAGATATCTCAACTGCATCTTCATGTGCAATTAGAGGTGTTGACAATACAACAAGGTCTGCGGGTAATAACATTTCGCGTCCAAGTAAGGCATGATAAACGCGAACCTTGTCTGATTCCACTTCAGGGGGTTGCACGGAATCGTAGTTTATGTACCTGATCCCTTTGGCCTTGGAATCCCGGAACAACTCCTCATTTTCAACGCCATACATCTGCATGTCACGGTAGAGTATGGAAATCTTTGCCTCAGGGATTTGGTTTTTTATCAGCATGGCGTTCTTGACTGCCGTCTGGCAGCAGATCCTCGAACAATACGGCCTGTCTTCATTGCGGCTTCCCACGCACTGTATCATGACTATGTTTTTGATTCCCTGATCTAACCCTTTTTTGAGAAGTCTTTCCATCTCAAGCTGGGTTATGATCCTCTGTCCATCGTAACCGTAAAGACCTTCAGGCGTATAAACACTTGCGCCTGTGGCTATAAGAATAACGCCGAAGTCAATCTTTTTGATACCTGATTCGGTTTCGATATCAATCTGGTATTTGCCGATGAAGCCTTGGGCAGCATTGACTTTTGAACCGGTAAAGAGAGTGATATTTGGATGCCCGGTCACTGCCCGGATTTTTTCTTCAGCCAGGGCACTTGCATCCGTCATGGTTGGGGCCAGTTTGTAAATCTGATTCAGCATCCCGCCAAGGTTTTTTTCTTTTTCAACCAGAACCACTTCATACCCGCGATTTGCGAGGGAAAGCGCTGCCGTCATCCCGCTTATCCCTCCCCCTATAACCAGAGCCCTGATTTGAACATCGGACATAATGGGCTCTTGGGGTTCCAGCAGGGCGGCCTTGGCCACACCCATACGAATCTGATCCTTTGCCTTGTCAGTGCCGTCCTCCCTCTCCTTCATGTGCACCCAGGAACACTGATCCCGGATGTTGACCATTTCAAAAAGGTAAGGGTTCAGCCCTGCCTCAGCACAGGAACTCCGAAAGAGGGGTTCATGGGTCCTCGGTGTGCAGGAAGCAACTATCACGCGATTAAGATCGTGCTCCATGATGCCTTTTTTTATCTCACTAATGCCAGCCTCTGAACAGGAATAGAGGTTCCTCTGTACAAAAGTCACGTGTGGCAGTTTTTCCGCATATTCGGAGAGTTCTTCCATATCCAGGTATCCTGCAATATTGGACCCGCAATGGCAGATGAATACTCCTATTCTGATGTCTTCATCTTTCATGTCAGGCAACGGCTTTCTCCTTTTCTGATTGAGATTGAAAGACCATTTCAGCGGCACGCTCAGCCGCGCTTGAGGCCTGGGCCACAGATTCCGGAACATCCATGGGTGATCCTGCGCAGCCGCAGACGAAAATACCAGGGACAGTGCTATCAACAGGAGATTGAGGGCTGGTTTTTACGAAGTTGTATTTATTCAGTTCGATCCCGAGGATCTTGGCCAACTCAAATATTCCTTTGGTCGGCGCACATGCTGTGGCCAGGATCACCATGTCGAATTCCTGGCTTTCGACTTTCCTCTCATGGGTGTTTTCATAGGTCACAACCGGGTTATTGTCAGGTCCCTCAGTGATCTCTGCAACTCGTCCGCGCATATAGCTGATTCCTGACTTATTGCCGCCCCGTACTTTGTATTCTTCAAATCCTTTGCCCACTGCTCGGATATCCATACCAAAGATGGTGGATTGGGTCTCCGGTTCGTGTTCGTTGGCAATAATGGCCTCCTTGATAGAGTGCATACAGCAATAACCAGAGCAGAACGGATAGAACCGGAAATCCCTGGAGCCGACACACTGAATAAAGGCAAGCCTTTTCGCCACGGTAAAGGTCTCGACCTTCCTTTTCAGGGTACTGAGAGTTTCAACAATGGCCGGATGACCCGCATATTTGTCGGCCCATTTCTTGTAATCTTCGTCGTCTTTATATTGTCCGGCCTCATACTTCTTATAGAATTCACCGGATCCTTCTTCATATTTCTTTTCGAACTTCTCGAGGGCCCGCTGTGATTTATTTACTCTTTTCTCAAGCCCCGCGATCTCGGCCTGAACAGCGCGGTCTGATGGCCTATCAAGATGCCCGCCAGTGGGCCCGCTGGCACTCAAGAACCTCTCGAACTCAATGGCGGTAACAACATTGGAAATTTCCTTGTACCGATATTCCGGAATCAGTGAAGGATCAAAGACATCGTAGCCAGCGGCTACGATAATGGCTCCCACATCCAATTGGATGATCCTGTCTTCCTGGTCAAAATTGATGGCGTCAGCCTGGCAGGTCTTTTCGCAGATGCCGCATTTTTTTCCGTTTAACTGGCGGCAATAATCGGCATCAATGGTATGAGTAGAAGGTATGCCCTGGGCAAAGTAGTTATAAATTGCCTTGCGCGTTCCCAGCCCTTCGTTAAATGCGTCAGGAACAGCCGTGGGGCACTTTTCAGCGCAGGCGCCACAGCCCGTGCACTTGTCTTCCTCAACATAGCGTGCCTTCCTGCGAACAGTGACCTTAAAATCCACGGCCTGGCCTTCTACCTTCTCGACCTCGCTGTAAGCGAGAAGCTCAATGTTGGGATGTCGACCGACATCCAGCATCTTGGGCGAGAGAATTCAGATGGCACAGTCATTGGTAGGAAAAGTCTTATCTAATTGGGCCATCTTGCCGCCAATACTGGGCAATTTTTCAACCAGATGGACCTTAAACCCCATATCGGCAAGATCAAGGGATGCCTGCATCCCGGCAATGCCTGCTCCAATAACCAAAATGTCTTTATTCACAACCTATTTCCTCCGCCTATTCCTGGTCAGTCTTTTAATGGGAATAACAAGCAAAACCTGTTTATCAAAAAGACTATGTTTAAGGCTATGTCAAGTGATCGACTAACATATCGTAAAGGTCCGTGATCTTTATTTTCAGATCAAAGGCCGCTTTGGCACACCGGAAATGGATCTGGCATTTTGGACAGGCCGTCACAAGGGTCCCCGCGCCCGTACTACCGGCTTCCATGAGACGTTGTACCTGTATCTCCTTGGAACAACTGGAACAATTCATCCATCCCGTAGTGCCGCAGCAGACACTGTTTTCCCTGGAACGGGGCATTTCAACCAAACTAATACCAGGTATAGCTTCGATAAGCCTGCGGGGCGCGTCATAAATACCCGCTAATCGGCCCAATCTGCACGGGTCATGATAGGTCACTACATCGCGAGATTCTTTAAATTGGATAGTCCCATCTCTAATTTTTTCTTCTAAAAAATCGAGGATATATACCGGCTCAAAACCCAGATCTCCGAAATACTTGGGATAAAGATTTTTGAATGTGTAATAACCCTCGGGGCAGCTAAAAACAACCTGTTTGGCACCTGAAGAGAGGATTAGTTCCAGGTTCAATCGGGCCAATTGTCTGAACTTCTCCTCATCTCCGTTCCAGAGTGCGTCATGCCCGCAACACCTCTCGTTATTGCTGACCACCGGCTCTACACCACAGACGTTCAGGATTTTCCGCACGTTCTGTGCTCCCTTAATTGAACCGGCATCAATATCCCTAAAAACGACGTCAAAATAAGGCCTGCACCCAACAAAATAGAAGACCTCGCCTCTGTCCTTTGTTTTTCCATCTTCAATCCAGAAGGTACGTTCCTGTTTAATATCCTTGGTCTGGATTGCCGTAATAGTCTGAAGCATACCATTATGTGCAGGGATTCCATCGAAGCCCTGGGCATGGGCCTCGTCTCGCAAAAGACGCACGAATTCCGGGAAATCAATATTGGCAGGGCACCGGACACTGCACTGTGCACAGGTTAGACAGCTCCATATGGTACTGTCAGAAGGCTCTTCCAGTTCATAGAGCGATCGTTCAATAATCTGCCTGGGCGAAAAATCCGGAAACACCCTGGCAACAGGGCAACTCCCGGTGCATACGCCGCAGTCAAGGCAGTAATAGGTCTGTGTGGTGTCTATCAATTCAGCTATAGCAGTCATGCCAAGGCCTCACAAAATTTTTAGGATAATTATATTCTTCAGAGTCCCTTACTTGCGACCGCCATTCAGGCCGCTTGTTTCAAGGTGGATGGTCCCAGGGACTTGACCTTCTCAGTAAATTCTCTTGCGACCTCTGCAAACCGCGTGCCTTCTGCCGATGAGATCCATTCAAGGCGAAGCCGCACGAGGTCGATGCCAAGAATCTTGACCAGTTCCTGGGTCGATTTGAACATCTTTTCGGCCTTTACATTACCATCCAGGTAATGGCAGTCGCCTATGTGTCACCCTGCCACCAGCACACCGTCAGCACCCATTTGAAATGCCTTGAGAATAAAATTGGAGTTGACCCGGCCAGAACACATCACCCGTATGATCCGCAAATTCGGCGGATACTGAAAACGGCTAACGCCTGCCAGATCAGCAGCTGAATACGCGCACCAGTTACAGGCAAATGTAACGATTTTTGGATTAAATTTATCAGTCATTGAGCAAACTCCCCCGGAGTTAGTTAAGTTGTTGAGTCGTTGAATGGTCAAATAAGTTTAAAAGCGGTTTATGGTCTTAAAGAAAACAAGCCGTGAGGCAGTGCCTGCAAGATGCCAAGCTGATGCTTCAAATAATCACTAATTAACCACTCGACCATTCGACCACTTAACCAATTTTTATCCTTCCAACGCCGCCTCCACCATGGTCAATACCTCCTGGTCGTCGTAATGGAAAATGGAGGCCGCTCCCGTCGGGCAGGCCACAGCGCAGGATCCACATCCCTTGCAGAGGGCCTCCTGAACGTGGGCCACTGTCTTGCCGTCGTCACGTTCTACGAGAGCAATGGCGCCGTATGGGCAGGTTTCCTCGCAGGTGCCGCAGCCCCGGCACATTATTTCATTTACGTTTGAAACAACACCCTCAACCATGAGGTTTTCCTTGGAGAGCACGACAGATGCCCTGGAAGCCGCCGCTTTGGCCTGTGCAATGCTTTCTTCAATTGGCTTGGGAAAATGGGCCATACCTGCCAGAAAGATTCCCTCAGAGGCGAATTCAACAGGCCTGAGTTTCGCGTGGGCCTCCATGAAAAAACCATCTTCATTCAAGGACAGTTTATACATCTGTGCCAGGGTCACATTGTCACGCGGCACAATTGCGGACGCCAATACCACAATGTCAGGACTGATAATAATATTCCTGCCCAGAATAAGGTCTTTGGCTATAACTGAGATTTCCTGGCCGCTTTTCTCAACCTGTGGCTTTTGTTCCATGCTATATCGGATAAAAACAACACCCCGGCTCCTTGCTTCTCTATAAAGCTCTTCTCGCTGGCCATAGGTGCGAATATCCCGATAGAGGATAAATATGTCCACTTCCGGGTTCATTTTTTTCAGCCTTAAAGCCGATTTGATCGAATGAGTGCAGCAGACCTTCGAGCAGTATGGCCTCTCCGATTCTCGTGACCCAACACACTGGATAAAGACAACAGTCTTTGCCCCCGTTACACTCTTGTCATTACTGCTGATGGCCGTATCCAGATCCAGGTTGGTTAAAACCCTTTTATCCTCGCCATAACGATATTCCGTGGGCTTGTACTCCTCAGCGCCCACGGCCACTATCACTGCGCCGTGTTTAATAGTACGATCAGTGCCGTTCGATGAAATAGTTGTTTCGAAGTTTCCAATAAATCCGGAAGCCTCTTTGACAGTGGATTCGGCAAACACGTCTATCAAAGGATGGTCCTGGACTTGACGGATCAGATCTTTCAGCCTGCCAGGAATTTCATCTCCACGCCAGGTGTCAATCAGTTTCAGGGCATTTCCACCTAATTCAGCAGACTGCTCGATCAAATATGTATGAAAGCCCTGGTCAGCCAGGCCAAGGGCCGCGGTAATACCGGTGATGCCGCCACCGATTACGAGGGCTTTGTCATTTACTGGAATGGTCGGTTGTGGTAAAGGCTGTATCAACTGGGCCCTGGCAACTGCCATGCGCACCAGATCCTGCGCCTTTTGGGTAGCTTCCTCTTTTTCTTTGCTATGGACCCAGGAACACTGATTTCGAATGTTAGCCATCTCGAATAAGTATTTGTTCAGGCCCGCATCTTTCAGGGTTTCCTGGAAAAGGGGTTCATGGGTTCTGGGGGTGCAGGCCGCGACAACTACCCGATTCAAGCTCTCTCGTTCAATGGCCTCTTTCATTTTTTCCTGGGTATCCTGGGAACAGGTAAAAAGATTCTCCTCTACATAAATAACACCCGGGAGTGTGCGTGCGTATTCACCAACTTTCGGCACGTCTACGATTCCACCGATATTAGTGCCGCAGTTACAGACAAAAACGCCGATTCGAGGTTCTTCTGAAGAAACGTCCTTTTCTTGCGGGTAGGTCTTTTCCTTGACAAGTGTGCCCCGAGCCTCCGATAAGTCTGCCTTGGCTTCACAGGCGGCGGCACTGGCCTCCATGACCGAATAGGGGATATCTTTCGGTTCCTGAAAGCCTCCGCATACGTAAATACCTTCCCGGGAGGTCTGGATGGGGTTGAAGGCAGCGGTTTGAACAAAATTGTCCTTGTCTAATTTGATCTCAAGTTGATCGGCAGTGTTAATAAGCGCTTCAGGTGTTTCCATGCCTACTGACAGCACGACCATGTCAAATATCTCTTCTTGAATATCCCCGTTCTCCTCAACATATTTGAGCACCAGATCATGGGTTTTTGGGTCCTCTTCAATAGAGTGAATCCGTGAACGAACAAATCTGACCCCTTGCTCTTCCCTGGCCCGGTTATAATATGTTTCGAAATCTTTTCCATAGGTCCGCATGTCCATGAAAAAGATGGCGCAGTCAAGGTCGGAGCCAGCGTGTTCCTTGGCTACAACTGCCTCTTTTATGGCATACATGCAGCAAACCGATGAACAATACCCGTGGTCACATTTATTTATGTCCCTGGAGCCAACGCACTGGAGCCACGCAATATTCCTTGGTTCCCTTTTATCCGACGGCCTCTGGACATGGCCTTGATAAGGTCCTGTGGCGCTTAAAATACGCTCAAACTCCATACTGGTCACAACATTAGGATATGCAGAATACTGATAAGTATCATATCTGCCAGGATCAAAGGCACTAAAACCCGGGGCCAATATCACGGAACCCACTTCGATAGATACACTTTTTTCCTGTTGGGCGTGTGTCTCAAATGTAATGGCATGGGCCTGACAGGCTTCTATGCACTGGTAACATTCACAACATCCACCGCAGTTGAGGCAGCGTGCTGCCTCTTTCCTGGCCAACTCCTCATCAACAGGAAGAGAAATTTCTTCAAATCCTGAAAGCCTTTTCTCAACAGGTAAGGTTGGAATCTCCAGCCTCTTCTTTACAGGAGCATCATCCGGAATTTCCACCCAGTTGGTTCCTACTGGCGGCTCCTCTTGCCATTCTGTGGGCAGTTCTTCACCTCGCAAGTATTTGGCCATGTACTTAGCTGCCCTTTTTCCGGCCTCAACCGCCTCAATAACAGTTGCTGAACCCGTAATCACATCACCGCCGGCGAAGATTCCCGGCTTATTGGTCTGTAGTGTCTCGGGATTTACTACAAGGAAGTTCCATTTTGAAACTTCCAGACCTGAAAAATCATCCCCTAAGAAATCAAGATCCGGTTCCTGTCCTACGGAAGAGATAACATGATCTGCTTCAATGAAAAACTCTGAACCCTCAATAGGAATAAATTTTCGCCTGCCTGTGGTATCGGGTTCAGTCAGACGAGTGCGGGAACATTCGACGCCAGTCACCTTGCCGTTTTCAATTACAATTCTTTGGGGGGCTACCTGAAAATGGATCTTTGCTCCCTCTCTTTCAACCTCCTTTTTTTCTTCAGCAGCAGCCGGCATTTCTGCCACAGAAAAAGGATCTATCATAGTGACGCTGTCAGCGCCCAATCGAAATGCCACCTGGGTGGTGTCCATACCGGAATGGCCTACTCCAAAAACAACAACCTTGCCTTCCAGTTTTTTCCGACGCCCCAGTTGAACTTCTCTCATAAAAGTGACGACATGGGAGAAACCTTCGGAGTGCTCTTCACCTGGTATTCCAAGCATCAGGCCCTTCCAGGCACCGGCGGCTAAGAAAATCGCCTTGGCACCATGTTTTTGAAGCTCCTCAATCGTAAGATCCTTGCCAATGGCCGTATTTGTATGGATCTCTATCCCGTAACGTTTGAGATTTTCGATTTCCGCGTCCAGGACAGACCGCGGCAATCTGTGTTCGGGGATGCCATAACGCATCATCCCGCCTGTTTCTGGCATGGCTTCGTAGACACTTACGTGATATCCGTTCAGGGCAAGAAAATATGCAGCTGTAAGACCTGCCGGGCCGGAGCCTATGATGGCAACTTTTTCTTCTTTCGGGATTATTTCAGGTACGGGGATTTCACTGAGTTTTACATGATCGGCCGCAACCCTTTTCAGTTCCCTTATTGCAATAGCCTCATCCACTTCAAGACGCCGGCAACTTTTTTCACAGGGATGAGGGCAGACACGGCCGAGGATGCCTGGCAATGGCAGATCCCGCATGATGATTTCGATGGCTTCCCTGTATTTTCCCTGCTTTACCATCTGCACATAACCCTGTACATTCAGGTTAGCCGGGCAGGCCATAGTGCATGGTGCTGTGTCGAGTTTCCCTATGGCGAAGCTGCCTGGAATAGCCTGGGCGTAAGGTTTGTAAGCGGCCTTCCTATCATTCAAGCCCTGATCGTATTCATTCGGCAATGCAACAGGGCATACCTCCGCGCAATCGCCACATGCTGTGCATGAGTCAAGATCTATGTAACGCGGGGTTATTTGGAGGGATACTGCAAAATTTCCCTGCTCTCCGTTGATTTTTCCGACAGTTGAACAGGTATGGAGCTCGATATTGATGTGCCGGCCGACCTCGACCAGTTTAGGAGAGATAATTCACATGGCACAGTCATTGGTGGGGAAAGTCTTGTCCAATTGGGCCATGACCCCGCCAATGGCCGGAGATTTTTCCACGAGGTGAACATAAAAGCCAGAATCTGCCAAATCCAAGGCCGCCTGCATACCTGCGATGCCACCGCCAACAACCATAACAGATCCCTGGATATTGCTGGCCGTTTTTTCTTTCATTGTTGACTCCTTATATATATAAGCAGATAATTTTTGCCTCCTAATTGACAAAATACTTGAAAAAACAACATATTACTCTATACTTAAAAAGGCGTTTTTCTGTCAAGAAATATTTCCAATCTCAATCTGCTTAATAGTCGATTTTTTTGTTGTAATGATCTCAACTTTATTTAATCCTGCTACTGCCCACATTAATCTGACAGGAACAATATAGAACAATGAAAACTAAAGAACTATTACAGGAAGATACCGGTTATCAAGCTCTCCTCCAGAGTGTCACAGATTATGTGATCGGCATCAACAGAAACTATCAGATCATTATGGCCAACGACCTTTTCATCAATAAATTGGGCGCGCATTCTGGGGGTTTTTGCTACAAGACTTGGAAAAACAGAGATGATAAATGTGAGGATTGTTTGGTGGAAAAATCCTTTCAAGATGGCCAGGTTCACGAGAACGAAGAGGCAATTGTGATGAAGGATGGCAGGATTGCGCAAATGCTCGTTAAATCAACGCCGGTAAAGGATGATCGAGGGAAGATTGTTTATGTCCTGGAAGCGGCAACTGACATCACGGAAAAGAAACGTCTTCAAAAAGAACTAAAAAATGTAAAAGGGAACCTGGAGAAAATAATTGATGCGCGTCTAAACCACCTGCAAAAATCCGAAGAGAAATATCGAACCATATTTGAGCGTTCCCGCGACGCGCTTATACTTACTGATTCAAATGGCAAGATCATGGAGATAAACCAGGCTGGAGTGGAAATACTTGGTTATAGAACCAAAGATAATTTATTGGCTCTGACATCGATCATGGAGCTCTTTGAAGATCCTGAAGAGCTCTACAAATTTCAGAAGAAGGTTCTTGGAGAGGGCTTAGTCACAGAGTTTGAAGCACGCCTTGTGGGGAGGGGCAGATCATTTGACGCACTGATAACATCGAATGTGATTTTAGACCTAATAGGACGGATTACCGGCTATGTGACCATCATAAGGGACATCACAAAAAGAAAGAAAGCACAGAACCAGATCGAGACGAGAAACACCAGGCTTGCCATCCTGAATGCCATCTCCATGACGATAAGCAGCAGTCTGGATCTGAATGAAGTGCTTAACAGCACCATTGATAAAATTCGAGAATTCCTCGAGTCAGACAGCGTCAGAATCTATCTCCTGGACGTGAAGAGAAACGTTCTCAATCTGGCAGCTCATAAGGGGCTTTCAGCCGAATTTATTTCAAAGAGCCATATAAGAAGCCGTGAAGTGGGGGCGGGATTCCTGGGTCAGACCATTCTTGCCTGCGAAACAAAGGTAGTTGACAATATAGAGGCATCCGAAGATCCTTACGCTGATTTCAGGGTAAAGGAGGGACTTCACTCCACTGCTTACATACCACTTGTCTCCAAAGGGCAACCAGTAGGGGTAATGGTGGTGTCAAGCTATTCTACTTTCAAGTTTTCAGCCGATTATGTGGATTTTTTAACGGCTATCGGCAATCAAATAGGATTGGCTGTTGATAATGCAAATCTGTATGAGAATCTTAAGAAGGCGTACCAGGATCTCAAAGAGGCCCAAGAGCAGGTCATTCGGACAGAAAAGCTGGCTTCATTAGGCAAATTGGCCGCTACTGTTGCCCATGAGATCAATAATCCACTTGCTGCGGTTCTCACCTATATCAGGTTAATGATAAAGCTCATGACACGGGGTCGATTCACTCAAGAAAGACTTGGAGACATTTCTCGATATTTATCAATCATGGAATCAGAGACAGCCAGGTGCGGAGAAATCGTGAAAAGCCTTCTGGCTTTTTCTCGTCAGCCTAAAATCACCATGGAAACCAGCAGTGTCGAAGAACTTATTGAAAAGACACTGGTCCTTATTTCTCACGACTTGGAAATGAAAAATATCCAACTGGTGAAGGAAATTGAACCGAATTTGCCAAAAATTAAATGTAGTTCCAAGCACATTCAGCAGGCCATGCTGAACCTCTTGAGCAACGCCTCAGAGGCCATGTCAAACGGGGGCACTCTGACCGTGATAGCCAGGCATTCCAAAAGCGATGGTTTTGTGGAAACCGTTATTTCCGATACAGGCTGCGGCATTTCCGAGGAAGACTTGAAGAGTATTTTTGAGCCGTTTTTCACCACCAAGGAAGAGGGCAGGGGAGTTGGACTTGGCCTTTCAGTGGTTCACGGAATTATCAGCAGGCACAATGGGTCCATAGAAGTTGAAAGTAAGCTTGATGAGGGAAGCGCTTTCAATGTTCGGCTGCCCACGGTTGGATAAAGGGTGATCTTTAAATATAGCACTTATTATCTGAAGGACAAAAAAGTATGTCTATAGCTTCAAAGATTAGATCTCCCAAATGTTTCTCTGTACGTGTTTACAAGTGTATCAAGATTATAAGCCACGGAGGGATGGATGATGACAAAAAGGCCTCGTATTCTTGTCGTTGATGACGAAGCGGCCATGCGAGAATCTCTTAAAGACTGGTTGATGGAGGATGACTATGAGGTTGACCTGGCAGCAAGCGGGGAGGATGCCATTTCCATGGCCCGGGATACAAGCTGGGACATAATTTTGTTGGATCTCAAAATGCCGGGAATGGATGGTCTGGAAACCATGAGCAGGCTTAAGAAAGTGATTCCGGAGACTGAGATACTCATGATGACGGCCTATGGTTCCATAGATACAGCGGTTCAGGCCATGAAAGAAGGCGCCTTTGATTATCTGGTCAAACCTTTTGACCCGGACGAGATAGAGATGCAGATCAAAAAAATTGTAGCACACAAGGAACTGGTCCTTGAGAATATCCTGCTGCGTAGGGAACTGGCGGAAAGACACCAGTATGATGAAATTATCGGGAAAAGTGATGCTATGCAGGAGGTCTTTAATTTGATTTCCCGTGTGGCTCCGACCGATTCCACGGTGCTCATTACCGGTGAAAGCGGCACAGGGAAAGAACTGATCGCCCAGGCCATACACGGAAACAGCAACCGCTGTTATATGCCATTTATTGCGGTAAGTTGCGGGGCATTACCCGATTCCCTGTTGGAAAGCGAACTTTTCGGTTATGAAAAAGGGGCCTTTACCGGTGCGGAAAATTCAAAGAAGGGCCGTTTTGAGATGGCCAATGAAGGCACCCTTTTCCTTGATGAAATAGGAGACATCAGCCTGAAAACGCAGATCGATCTTTTGAGGATCTTACAGCAAAAGGAACTCATCCGTCTGGGGAGTGAGAAGGTCGTCAGGGTTGATGTTCGGATCCTGGCAGCTACCAATCGTGACTTACAAAAGGCTATTAAAGAAAACCGATTTCGTGAGGATCTATACTATCGCCTGAATGTGATCTCTATCCATGTCCCCCCTTTAAGAGACCGAAAGGAGGATATCCCTCTACTTGTAAAGGCATTTATCGAGAAGAGTTGTCTGGAAATGAATAAAGAAGTTGTGAAGATAGCCCCTTCCGCCCTGAAGCTATTAATGGTTTATAACTGGCCGGGAAATGTGAGGGAATTGGAAAATGTCATTGAAAGGGCGCTTGTGATTGGTTTGAGCAAGGAAATTGTACCGGAGGATCTCCCATTTTCCCGAAAAGAAATGGAACTTTATACGTCTTCCAAGTCATTAAAAATGATGGAAAAATTGCATATTGAAAGAATTCTCGACGAAAGTGATTGGAATATCAGTCGGGCAGCCCGCGAACTGGATATCGATCGGCAGACCCTCTACAATAAAATAGAAAAATATCAAATCACAAGGGGGCAGGATTAAATCGATTTGTCAAATTGCATCACTATCTGCCCCATTGGTGTTGTTGAGGAGGATATACTTGGCCGCATCGCAAAGTGTATTGAGAAACGCCACGGTCTTATGTGCAAGATTTCTCCAAGAATGGAAAAGCCCAAATATGCTTACGATGAACGGCGGGGCCAATACGATTCAAAACTGATCCTAAAACATCTGATAAAATGCTGCCCCCAAGATACCTTAAGATTCATAGCGGTTACACATGTGGACCTGTATGTGCCAATCCTTAAATTTGTATTTGGATTGGCGCAGATAGAAGGTCAATGCGCCGTTATCTCGATACATCGGCTTCGTCCACAATTCTACAATCTGCCGCCAGATCCCGATCTTTTGATGGCGCGCGTGGAAAAAACTGTATTGCATGAACTGGGGCACAGCCTCGGTCTAACCCACTGCCGAGATCGGCGTTGTGTTATGTACTCTTCCACCCGGATTGAAGATACGGATTTTAAGCGATCAGACTATTGTCCTACCTGCTTTGAACTTTTTAGGTGGTACCTCGATAAATGCCTCATTAGTGCTCATACTTGAGCCAATTTCAAAACGTCCCCTTTTGCCTCCCGCCCCTTGGCGGGACATCAGGCTCAAATTTTAATCCTCGAAATACTCAATGTATGGATGCCTGTCCCGCTGTATTTAAGCGGGGTGGTTAAAATTTTCGCCTTCCTTGATCTTGAATCCCGCTGTAAGCGGGAAACATTTTAAAACTACCTCACTTGAATGCCGACTTTTTCGGCACCTGTCGTTTTTTTTGACAATAGTAAAATTAATAGAATAATTAACAGGTTATCTTCGAATTTATTCGTTCCCTAACCTATTTGCCTAAAATTTTGGCAGGTAGTGTAGTTATATGAAATGTTTCTCCAAACCCGCCTTAATGTTTAATCCCAAATAAAATCAATAAGTTAAAGGACTTTTCAGGATATTGGGAGCCATTGGCACGGTCTTTGCTGATTATAAATGTCAAAACGGAAATAATAATTTTTTTCAAATATCAGAGGAGGGAATAAAAATGGAAAGCAGTGTTGTAAGAGAATCTATGAGGATTGTTCCGCCCGGGAAGAAGAAATGTGTATGGATGGAGGCCGGAGTCGTTTCCTATAAACTCTGTGATAACAACTATGACTGCTCCACCTGCGTATATGACCACGGGATGCAATTAAAGGTTTCCCGCCAGAAAGAAGCAGCCTCGAGTATTGCCGCTGTTGAAATGGCGCCTGATAAATTCAAGTTCACTGCAACATGGGTGGACAAAATGATGCAATTGCCCGCTTTTCAGCGCAAATGTCGTTATATGATTACAGGTGAGGTGGGACGTAAGATATGCCCCAATACCTATGAGTGTGGCAATTGCTCCTTTGACCAGATGATGCAGGTCCGCTTGCAGGCCGAGGCACTTCCTGTGCACGCCCTGAGTCAGGTAGCAGGTTTCGATCTGGCTGAAGATATTTATTACCACGAAGGCCACACATGGGCCAGACCTGAATATGGCGGCCGTGTCAGGGTGGGGTTGGATGATTTTGCGCAAAAGCTTTTGGGAAGGCTCAGCAGGATTGAAACCCCTAATATTGGCCATGAAATGAAGCAGGGTGAGGTGGGGTTTCGAGTCAGGCGTAATGGTGAAGTGGCTCAGGTCCTCTCCCCAATTGATGGCATCATAGCCCATATTAACGATAAACTCTTGGACCATCCCGAACTGATAAACGAATCCCCGTATGAAGGGGGATGGTTGTTCATTGTTGAACCAACCAAACTGAGAAAAAACCTGAAAGGGCTGTATTATGGCGAAGAAGCCGAGAAATATATGAATGAAGAAAAGGAAAGACTCTTTTCAATGGTCCATGAGGACTTAAGGATCGCTGCTGACGGCGGTGTTTCAGCCGAAGACCTTTTTGAAGAACTTGAAGAAAAAAACTGGGTTAAGCTTATAAAAACCTTTCTTAGAACATGATCACTGGATATTCTGGAGACCCGATACATCCTTTTTGGTTTGTAGTCTTAAACCCTCCCGTTGCGTAAAGAAACGAACGGGAGGTTTTTGTTATTATGGAGTGAATGCTAATTTGCGATCTGCCGGGGGCCTTCCAGAACCTTTTGTTTTTTCGTGGAACGGTTGATATAAATAGAACAATTCTCACAGGCGCCTCCACAAAGGGTTCCCCTTACCTTCCTGACTTCATAGCAGGGCTTGTTAGGGTATTCATACGCGGGGCACCTCTCTTTCACCTCACAATCAAAAATATTCCAGCATGGAGCCAGTTGAAGCAGACGGCGAATGCAGGGCAAAGTAAAGCCTTCGTTATGGATCAGCCGGGAGATTTGTCGTATCTGTTCTATCTCAAAATCTGAAAAGATCCTGTTGTTTGTTCGGAGAAGCCTCATGGGCTTGATCAGCCCCATTTTTTCATAATCCCGGATTGTCTTCTGGGAGAGATCAACCTTTTTAGATACTTCACCGATTGAGTATTCGCGCAATTCATTGCCAGCCTGTTTTTTTTCAGTCGTATGATGCAAGACTTGCCTCTCTTATTAGAAGGTTAAAGTATCAAAATGGAAATCGGAAAATTTTATCTGTCACAGGTAAAGTAGTTAAAACCTGCTCACTTCTTAATGTAAACCCTATCGTGGATCCGAACAGCCTTGCCTTTTCTGACAAGGCCCTCTACCAAAAGCTCTTTGATTCTGGCCAGAAGCTTCTCCTTGTCTACAGGCTTCTCAAAGAATTCATCAACTCTGAAATAGTCATCATCTCCCTTTTTGTCAGGACTGACGCCTAATTCAGCACCCATACCGGATATACCTATTATTGGAATATCCTTAATGTCGGGATTCGACTGAACTGATTTGCAGACGTCAAAACCAGAGTAGATACTCTCCATCATGACATCCAGCAGAATAAGGTCAGGACGCTCTTTTTCAATCATATCCATCCCGTTTTGACCATCTTCGGCAGTCAGGGTCTCAAAGCCATTCCGTTTTAAAAAGATTTCCATTGTAAAGCGAAAGTCAGGATTGTCATCGATAATGATAATTTTTGAAGGATTTTTCATGATACCCTCCGCATTATATTATTAGAAGATTTGGACAGTTATACATTGAACAACTAATTTATTCTAAATATGGTCCTGAAAGTGGTCCCTCTGCCAGGCGTTGTAAGGACCTCCACCTTTCCACCGTGTTCTTTGACAATCTTGTCCACTATCAAAAGCCCCAAACCCGTTCCATGGCCCCCCTTGGTGGAGTAAAATTCATCGAATATACTTGCCTTGGTTTCTTCATCCATACCAACGCCATTGTCTTCTACTTCAAATTTGAAATGAAATTTATCATGCAAGTCTGCTCTCACTACCACGGCATGAAAATCCTTCTCTTTGTCCTTCTTACACGCATCCAGAGCATTCCATATAAAGTTTTCTAACATCCTGCGAATACTCATAGGATCTAAACTAACAAGGGGTGGGGCATGGTTTGTTTCATGTTTGAGCTGTATGTCCATGGCATTGGCCTTTTCCTGAAACAAATCCACCAAATCCCTGACCATTTCATTGGGAGACACCTCCCGGTATTTGAGATCTCTTTTCTTTGATGAATACAGAATGTTCTGGGCCATACTCGAAATTTCAGTGATATTCCTTTTGACAATGTCCAGGCCTTTGGCAGCGAGTTCCATGTCCCCATCCTTTATCCCTTCATCCACCACATAGGCACCCCCATGGAGGCCTTCTAAGATGTTCTTGATGTCATGAGATAGGATTGCAATGGATTGGCCCAATATTTTCAACTCCTTCTGCATCTCCTTGACTTTTGTGATGTTGGTAGACATCTCAATAACGGCAGCCACATTGCCTGAGGCGTTGAGTATGGGGGATGAGTAAACGATCATATCCGCCACCTCGCCCGTGGACAACTGGACCGTCTCCTCACTGATGTGTACCTTCCTGTCCTTAAAGGTCTTTTGTACCGGGCAGAATTCGCATCTTTCCGGGCTTCCCTTATATACCTTATGGCACAGCTTACCAATACCTTCACCGAAATCGTCCTTGAAGTTTTGATTGGCAAAAAGGATATGCATGGACCGGTCCTGGATGGAAAGGTAGCATGGCAGAAGATCGATGATGTTTCTGAACCCCAGGCCATCAATTGCCTTGCTGTTATTAGCCGGAATCATCAGCCCATCTGTTGGTTTCTCTTCCCCAAGGCCGGACCTGCTGCTCGTGATCTGTTGGCCTGTGTAATCCATTACCAAACGCCCTCCGCCCATGGCAAAGCAATATTATCATAACCAGCTGATCTTATATGAAAGCACAAAAAAATCATATTTTGTACCGGATAAATCATCAATGTGGTGCCTTCTAAGTTGTATCTTTATATTTTAATGGAAAGATTCCCATGGGTTATCTATGATTAAAATATTCTTCTTGCACATTTTGATGTATTGACATTATTATGTATATATATTATTATGTGGAAAGTCCAGAAAAAAAATAGCCATGGCACTATAGGGAGGATTCCAAACGGTATGTATAAATTTTACGAAATTTTGACAGGTCCAGGGCTCTGGATCGCCTTTATTGTTTTTATCGGGGGATTGATCCTTAGGTTAACCTATCTTTTTGCCCTAAGCCGGGAAAAGGATAAGGTGTTTTATAATCACATGAGTCTGAGCTGGGGTCTTCGTTCCATAGGGCATTGGCTTATCCCGCTGGGAAGTGCATCAATGCGAAATCAGCCGGTTTTTGGGCTGGTTTTTTATGTTTTTCATATATGCCTTTTAGGTGTTCCCATATTTTTGTGTGCTCACAATGTCCTGTGGGATGAAGCATTTGGAATAAGTCTTTGGTCAATGCCTGATAAATGGGCAGATGTTTTGACCGTCGTGTTTATGGGCACGGTCGTTTTTTTGTTTATACGGCGTTTGGCCCGCCCTGAGGTACGAATCCTTACCAGTTTCTGGGATTATTTTCTCCTTGTTCTGACATTACTCCCTTTTCTCACAGGATTTCTGGCCTATCATCAATGGGGTCCTTATGAAATCGTGCTGATTCTCCACATCTTCTCGGCCGAAATCCTGCTTATTGTCATCCCGTTCAGTAAGCTTGGCCATGTAATCCTTTTTTTCTTTACCAGGGCCTTTATCGGGTTTGAAATGGGCGGGCGCCGGAAAGCAAGGGCATGGTAAAATGAAAGGAGCGTTAAATGCCTGAAAACTCAAATCATATATCTGAACAACCGGTGAATGTTGAAAAGATAAAACAGATACTGGATGTGAATAATGGGGCCCGCGTTCGGACCTGGCTGAACATCTGCGCGAGTTGCGGGTTATGCGCGGAGAGCTGTTTTTTTTACCTGGCAAAGGATAAGGACCCTAAAGTTAGCCCTGCCTATAAATTCAAGACAACCCTGGGGGAGATGTACAAGAAAAAGGGGAATGTGGACCGAGAGTTTCTGAAAAAATGTTATGACATCCTGTGGGGAGAGTGCACGACCTGTAAGCGTTGCTCCATGTATTGTCCTTTTGGTATTGATATTGCCACCATGATTTCCACGGCAAGGACTGTTTGCTGGTCCCAGGGTGTTTTTCCTGAAGGACTTGCCCGAACCCTGACCAACTATCGGGAGACGGGCAACCAGATGGGTACGTCTAAAGAGGATTTCATTGAGACCTGTGAGTGGATGGCAGAGGAATTCGAAGATGAAATCAAAGGCATAACGATTCCCATTGATAGGCCAGGAGCCAAATATATGTATACAGTCAACCCTCGAGAACCGGTGTATTACCCTCAAGACTTGGGCATGGCCGCGCAGATCTTCACAGTGGCGGGTGAAGATTGGACTATGCCCAGCTCCGGGTGGGATTGCACAAATCTGCCCATGTTTGCCGGGGACCGGGCTTTGGCCGGTGAAGTGGTCAGGCGTATGTATGATAAAGCCCTGGAGCTGGGGGCAGAAAAAATTCTGATTACGGAATGCGGCCATGCCTACCGGTCAGCTGCCTTTGAGGGACCCTATCTGGCTGGGTACCCGGACGGTAAACCCCCTATTGAGATAGTTCATTCGGTCCAGCTTTTATATCAGTATCTCCGTGATGGTCGTATTAGTATTGATCCGGACAAAAGGATTGAAGAACCGGTCACATATCAGGACCCCTGTAACGTATCCAGAAATGGGGGGCTCTGGGAGGAGGGGCGAAAAATTATCGAGTATCTTGCAAAGGATTTTAGGGATATGAGTCCGAACAGAGAGCACAATCACTGCTGCGGTGGGGGAGGGGGGTTCATCCCAATGGGATCTGAGTTCAAGAGCCGTCGAATGGTCTCTGGTAAGATCAAGGCTGAGCAGATAAAGGCTACCGGGGCAAAGATAGTCATTACCCCTTGCCACAACTGTTTTGATCAAATTACAGACCTTAACGAGGAATATGATCTCGGGGTTAAGGTGTCTTCATTAAAGGAAATAATTTGCGAACAGATGATAATCCCTGATCATTTGAAACCCGAATAGGCCAAAGACCGGGATTATGGGCTTGCATGAATCCGGGCACTAAAATGCCAGCTTATTTTTTAGCAAGCTCTAAGGAGGAAAGCATGTACAAGAAGATAATGTTTTGTGCAGATCTTTATGCCAGTTCTGACTATGCCTTTGCTTCTGCTTTGGATTTAGTGGAGAGATCCCAAGCCGAATTGATCATTATCCATGTTCTTGAATCGCGAAACCGCTATTCGGGGCAGTTTATTACTGAGGATGGGGAGGTGTGGGGTTCTGAGGAAGCCTACGATAAACTTAAGGGTGTGCTTAAAGAATATTATTTCAGTCGCATTGAGGCGGAAGAACCAGAGAATGTAAGAATTGTGGTCAGAGGGGGACTCCCCTGGGTGGAGATCTTGAGATTTGCCCGAAAGGAGAACGTGGATCTCATTGTTATGGGCTCTTATACTATCAAAGATCCCAAGAAAGCTCCAATACTTGAAAAGCCTCATCTCGGAGAAAATGCCCAGCAGGTTACTTTACGCGCCCGATGCCAGGTTTCCACGGTCACGTCACCAAAACAACAACTAAGTTTTAAAGGGGGGTAATTATCGATCCTAAAATTCCCCCTATTTCAGCTTTTTAGTAGCAGTGCATAAACTGAAAAACAGATTTTTGGAGACGGCTTATGAAGTTTAAAACATTTACGCTAATATTAATTTGTCTTTGTTTATCACTTTCTTTTGCATTTTCTCAAGAAGACAAGTTTTTACTCCATCATGAAGAGATAGGGCCGCACCAAAGGCCCCTCGTTCGACTAAATCATGAAAGGCATTCGGAAATCATTGACTGTAACCGTTGCCATCATGAATATGACGAAAATGAAAACAACATAGGAGAAGATGGCCAGAGTTGCTCCGGGTGCCATGGCAAGGTTGAATCCATGGAAAACCCTGTTCCTCTTATGAAGGCTTTTCATATACGGTGCAAGGGCTGCCACGAGAAACGGTTATCAAGAGGAAAAACAAGCGGACCGGTAATGTGTGGCAAATGCCACAAGATGCCGTGAGCGATTTACATGCAGCTTTTTACCTTTCGGTATGCAGGCATTCCAGGGAGATCATATACAGCCATCACATCCCCATATTATTTCTGGACGAATCCTTTTTCAAATCATAAAATATGTTTTGGCTGCCGTTTTTTTCGGCTTGAAAGTGTACACATTTAAGAATAGTATTTCAGAATCTGGAAGGTAACTACCCAGGTTATTTAGGCTGAAGGTCCCGCGGAACGCGGGATTAGTAAAGGGCTGAATCACAGATAAGGACTAAGTGCTGAGGACTGAGGACTAAGCCTGCCCGCCGTCCTGCCCCGATAGCGGGATCTACGCTTCACTCCGACAGGCGGGGGCTAATTTTTTTCTCAATCCTTAGTCCTTTCACCTCAGTCCTAATACCTTCTACCTTCAGTCTAAACACCTTCAGCCTGACTACGTGAGTAGTCACATTGGTTTTTCTATATGCATGAGATGTCAATAGCAATGAGCATGATCGAGATTGTCAGGGAAGAGATGCGAAAATGTGATGCCAAAACCCTCAGATCCGTGCGCCTGAATATCGGTCAGATGGCGGCCATTGTACCTGACTCCCTCTCTTTTTGCTTTGAGGTAATCACCAAAGGGACTGAAATGGAAGGCGCCAGATTGATGATGGATGTTATCCCCCTTAAAGGGTATTGCAATACGTGTGAAAGCGAGTTTGAAATCAAAGACTATGTATTTGCCTGTCCCTCCTGTGGGGACACGAACATTAAGACCATTTCCGGCCAGGACCTGGCCATTGTGGAAATAGAAGTAGACTGAAATTATGCATTTCAAGAAAAGGTATTTGGTGTTATATCCAAATAGGTGAAATCACTGGATTCCCGCTGTAGTTTATCCCGCACTTGATGCGGGGCGGGAATGACAAAAAAAGCAGATAAAGATTTTTTGCGGGTTCATCATAATTACAAGGTTAAAGAATCAGGAGGTTCAGTATGAAAGTCTCGGTTGTCAGAAACATATTAGAAGCAAATGATCGTATTGCACAGCAAAATAGAGATTTATTTACAGAACACGGATTGTTAGTGATTAACCTCATGAGTTCACCCGGGGCAGGCAAGACCAGTCTTCTTGAAAAGACCATTGACGCACTCAAAGACGACGTAGATATCGGAATCATTGAAGGAGATATCCAATCCTCACAGGACGCGGAAAGAATAGCCAAAAAAGGAGTGCCCGCTGTACAGATAAATACAGGGGGAGCATGTCACTTGGACGGTAATATGATAAGGGATACCTTTGAAGAATTTGACTTTGAGAAGATGGATCTTCTTATTGTGGAGAATGTTGGGAACCTGGTTTGTCCTGCGGAGTTCAAGGTTGGAGAGGATTTTAAGGCCATGATACTAAGTGTCACGGAAGGTGATGATAAGCCATCCAAGTATCCGCTCATGTTCCGCGAATCAAAAGTACTGCTGATAAACAAAATCGACCTCTTGCCTTACATAGATTGCAGTCTGGATAGGATAAGAGAGGATTCATTAAAGATTAATCCGGAACTGAGAATATTCCAGGTATCATGCAAAACTGGTGAGGGTCTTGAAGAATGGTATGAGTGGCTTAGGGAAAGGGTCAAGAACAGAGAGGTCATCTTATGAAAGAACGGCTAAAGATAATAGAAGGGGACATCACAAAACAAAAGGTGGATGCTATTGTCAATGCGGCCAACACATCTCTTTTAGGGGGTGGTGGAGTGGACGGTGCAATCCACAGGGCGGCAGGTCCTGAGCTCCTGGAGGAGACACGAAAGATCGGGGGTTGTCCCACGGGTGAAGCCAGGGTAAGCAAGGGTTATAAGTTGCCCGCCAAATGGGTAATACATACGGTGGGACCCGTCTGGGCCGGGGGACATAAGAATGAAGAAAATCTATTAGCGGGCTGTTACAGAAACAGCCTCAAGGCCGCCGCGGAGGTGGGTGTAAAATCAATCGCCTTCCCGTCCATCAGTACAGGGGCATACAGATTTCCGTTAGATAGAGCCACAGAGATTGCCATGACCGAGACCGGGAAATTCCTGGAAACAAATGAAAATCCTGAAAAGGTGGTTTTTGTGTGCTTTGGAGAAAAGGTACTAAAGACTTATCATGATGTTTTTGAAAAGGTTTTTTGACGATAATTCAACAGGATTTTTTATGGTTTGGGTAGGATTGTCACACTTCCCCTCACAGACCTTTTGTTAAAAGTGTCAACGCGACCCCCTTATTTACATACCTCTTTAGAGCGTTTTGACTGACACCGCAAATCATCACAAGTGTATGAAGACATGAGTATTCGTTATAAGTTTGATCGAATGGAGTTTTCTGGATCGCTGGGCGACCTGGGGACCCTTCTCCCTTTGGCTATAGGGATGATTCTTATTAGTGGCCTGAATCCTTCAGGCCTGTTTTTCTCTATCGGTCTTTACTACATCCTTTCGGGAATTTATTACGGTGTCACGGTTCCGGTCCAACCCATGAAGGTCATTGCGGCCTATGCAATCGCAACGGCAATGAGTCCATCCCAGATTTTGGCCTCAGGGGCTCTGATGGGGATAATGCTTGTGATCTTAGGTGCAACCGGCGCTATCACGGTCATTGGAAGGTACACTCCGAAGGCGGTCGTCAGAGGCGTTCAACTTTCCACAGGCACCTTACTGATGGCTGAAGGTGTCAAATTCATGATTGGCACTTCGAAGTTTCAACTACTCCGCGAGACGGCCGAACCCTATCTTACGCTCCAGAGTTTAGGGCCTATTCCAGTTGGTATAATGATTGGTGTAGTCGGGGGCATTTTGACACTCCTTTTGTTAGAGAACAAAAAGACCCCTGCAGGTCTCATAGTCGTGTTAGGCGGCATTGCCGTCGGATTGGTCCTTGGTACACATGAAGGTCTCGATAAATTGAAGATTGGCATCAACCTGCCCAAAATCTTGCCTTTTGGATTGCCTACAAGCGCCGATTTCACCTTTGCCCTGTTCGCCCTGGTGCTCCCGCAGATCCCCATGACAGTCGGTAATGCCGTTATTGCCTACACTGATCTTTCGCGGGAGTACTTTGGCGAGGATTCAAGGAAAATTACCTATCGGAGCACGTGTATCAGCATGGCCCTGGCCAATTTCTTAAGCTTTTTGCTTGGCGGCATGCCGGTCTGCCATGGCGCTGGAGGATTGGCTGCTCATTACCGGTTTGGGGCACGTACAGTCGGGTCCAATCTTATCATTGGATTGATTTTTGTCGCGCTGGCAACTTTCCTGGGAAACCATGCTCTTTCAGTAGTTAATCTGCTCCCAATGTCTATCCTGGGCGTGTTACTCCTTTTTGCTGGAAGTCAGCTCGCGCTGACCGTGATTGATATAAGGGAGCGAAAGGATCTGTTTGTGGCTTTGGTGATTTTGGGAATCACACTTGCCTCCAATCTTGCTGTAGGCTTTGCTGTGGGTATTGCCACTGCTTACGTTTTGAAATCAGATAAGCTGACGGTCTAATAAATAAAGGAAATAGAAAGGTTGCCCCAATTGGAAAAACTTACGCCTGATTCAAAGACAACGTCAGCCAGGGCTGGCAGATCGGTTACGCTGGTTGGAGCCCTGGTTAATGTCTTATTGATTCTGCTAAAGTTCTTTGCAGGGATATTCGGAAATAGCCAGGCCCTCATTGCGGACGCGGTCCACTCCGTTTCCGATCTTTTCACTGACGCCATAGTATTGATCGGTCTCAGGGTTGGCCGAAAGGCTCCGGATGAGGAACACCCTTTTGGTCATGGCCGGATCGAGACTTTGGCATCTGCCATGGTGGGGATGGCCCTGATTGCCACGGCTTTATATCTGGGGATTGAGGCTACCTTGAATATCTACCGTCATACTGAATACCACCCCACTAATCTGGCGCTGATTGGGGCTGGCGTCTCTATAGCCTTAAAAGAGGCTCTGTATCATTACACGGTACACATCGGGCGGCGTATTAAAAGCCAACTGATTATAGCCAATGCATGGCATCACCGCTCGGATTCCCTTTCCTCTGTAGCTGTTTTTATGGGTGTCGCGGGGGCGCTTATCAACCCTTCTTTATATATACTGGACTCTTTCGCCGCCGTTTTGGTATCCTTCTTTATCGTAAAAGTCGGTCTGGAAATCCTTAGGGATAGCCTGCGTGAATTTACCGACACCTCTCCTCCACCGGAAATCCTGGACAAGATCAGCGACTGCACCCGGAGCGTGGAAGGGGTGCTGGATACGCATGATCTCAGGGTCCGAACCTCTGGGGGGATGTACCAAATGGAAACCCATATTGTAGTGGATGGCCAATTGACCGTTTCCGAGGGCCATAGAATCGCCAAGGCAGTGGAAAGTTGTCTGGCTGAAGAAATCGAAGATCTCGACCGGGTCATTGTCCATGTGGACCCGGCGATCGAAGAGAAAGGGCCTGAATGACCGGGGAACTTCGTTTTTAGGCGGTCTAAATAACCGGCTTTGTTTAAATCTGCTGTATCGAAGGTGGCTATATTGAACGAACTTCGGACTATTGAGAGATGGAAGCAAAAGACCAGACATATTAAGATCGAGATCTACGCGCTATATCTCGCTTATAGGGATCCCAGAGTCCCTTGGTACGCCAAGGCATTTGTCGCTCTCGTGGTTGGATACGCGTTCAGCCCGATAGATCTGATACCTGATTTCATTCCTGTTTTAGGATACCTTGATGACCTCATCTTGTTACCTCTTGGAGTTGTTGTTGCGTTGAAGATGATCCCCGAGGAAGTTATGGCGGACTGCAGGAGCCGGTCTAAAGAAGTGATGAGTCAAAAAAAGCCTGTGAACTGGATGGCAGCAATTGTTATCATATTTATTTGGCTTATGTTGATTGCTATGACCATAGCGTTGGTTGTTAGGCTCTCAAATGCCAGCAAATAATACAAACGCGGCCAACGCTGGTATCTCGGGCATTTTGTGCGCCCTTGCTATTTCGGTTTCGTGTTTCGAGTGGTTACGAATACAGAATAACTTAGGACGCTAATGCCAAAACAATTTATGTGTAAATCACGAAACCTGATTTGGAACAGCCCATCAATCTTGATAACTTCGCATACTAATGATAAAACTTAATGAATTTAGACTTGATGAACCCATAAAAAGCTATGTGATGCCGCCTCGCGGCACTGTAAACCTAAAACAACTTGATAGTATATGGAATTTCCTTTTTTTCAAACGTAGTGCAGGGCTTCAGCCCTGCCTCATAATGGTCCCGCTAAAGCGGGACTAAAGCTCTGCGCTATAAGTCCGCACCGAAGGTGCGCTAATTTATCATTTATATCAAAAGGCTAGAGTTAAGTTATTTGAAAGTCGAAAAGTACGTCATTGCGAGCTCCCGCCCCTATGGGGCGGGAACAAACTCCGCGAAGCAATCTCATTGGCTGTAACAGCTTGAAATCAGGAGATTGCTTCGTCGCTTCGCTCCTCGCAATGACAACTGAAATGACTTTTTACGAGACCCCTCTTACAATTTATTGAAAAGACACCTTTTTTGTTAGGCGACCAAATATATTTAAAAGGAGGTAAAGAATGGCTTACGAAACCGTTATTGTGGATCAAGAAGATCATTTGGGAACCATAACCCTTAATCGTCCGGAGCAACTCAACACATTCAACAACTCGCTTGCAATGGAACTGGATCAGGCTCTCAAGGAATTGGATTCTGAGCAGGACGTAAGGGTTGTCATCATTAAGGGCGCGGGCAAGGTATTTTGTGCGGGCATCGATGTGAAGAATTTTGTCGGCAAGACCGCATTTGAGTACAGGGCCTGGGTGGAGCTCATGGAAAATCCGCTCGTTGCGATCAGCAGGATGAGCAAGCCGGTTATAGCCCAGGTACACGGCGTGGCGGCAGCAAACGGCGCGGGCCTTGTGGCAGCGGCGGATTTGGCCGTTGTCGCGGATGACGCTCGACTTGGACTGACTGCTATTAACGTGGGGCTTAATTGTATAGGGCCTGTTGTGCCGGTGACACGGTCTGTGGGAAGAAAACGAGCCCTGGAGCTGCTTTTTTTTGGGGAACTCATACAGGCGGAGGATGCGCTGGCAATGGGACTTGTGAACCGGGTTGTCCCTGCGGGCGACCTGGAAACCGAGACACGAAATTGGGCGGCAAAACTGGCCAAAAAGAGCCCTGTTGCCTTGCAGCTTAGCAAAAAGGCGTTTTACGCCGCGGCAGACCTGGACTATTACAAGTCATTCGAATACATGAATGAGGCATTTGGCCGACTCTGCAC
>JAUWMR010000025.1 GCA_030613055.1 Desulfobacteraceae bacterium | reverse complement strand
TATAATATCTGTACTCAATTGCAACTATTTCAGTCTATTGGATTTCCTCAGCAACGATTATCAATCTGAATCGCTGTTTTTTAACAGTTCATTTTGTTGCCAGAAGAATCATAACTTTAGAAGTAGTTTTTCGACAAACTCGTTGGCGTACCTATATCATGTCATTATTCAAGTAAACGCTTGCTTTATACCTCAATTGGTGGTACATGTAAAAATACAATAGGAGGTACACAATGGGAAAACTTATGAATATCCTTCCGATAAGCGATTTGAGGCAGGACGCTGCCAAGGTCCTGAAAAAATTACGAGACAACAAGGAACCCATTATCATTACACAAAGAGGTCGGGCAGCTGCCGTCATAATCGGTGTCGAGGCGTATGAAAAATCTGAACACGATAAAGAGCTCCTTCGGCTTTTGGCTAAGGGAGATAAGGAAATAGAAATAGGAGAGGGTTATGATCTTGATACTGTTCTTGCTGAAGCCGATTTAATCCTATCCCAGGAACCATCGTGAAAGTCCGCTTTACGCCTTCTGCCAGATCCCAGTTTCTGTCTGCTCTCGCATATATTCGGCGGGATAAACCTTCTGCAGCAACCAGTTTTCGAGAGCATTCCGAAACAGTTTTGCGAAGGCTTGAGGACTTTCCTGAGTCTGGAAGAATCATACCAGAATTTCCAGAACTTCCCTACCGGGAGGTGATTATATCGCCATACCGTTTTTTTTATAAAATCAAAGGCGATATTGTTTGGATAATTGCGGTATGGCATGGTGCACAGCTTCAAAAGCAACCAAGGCATTAAACGCCAACAAAAAAATTGAGCCGACCACAAAAGCCGAGCCGATTTTTTCTTAAATCCAAATATTAAGCTGGCTTTTGTGTCTGCTCATTTTTGGCGTTAGGGGAACTGGGTCGCCCTTTAGTTTTACAGTTTAGTATAGAATGGGTATGGGTTCGCCTCGGTACTTACCCACCGCCGGTTAAACCTTCGTTCGGCCCATTGGTAAAGGGCGACACCCACGGGGCGAGGTTTCTCACAGTGAAATGAAAGGAAAAATGACTACAGATGAATACCTTTCGGAAATGGGATACAGCCTTTATGATGAATTCGAAAAGGTGTTGGAAGCGGCCGATATTCCATCAGGTAGTTTAGTAACTGGGCCTGTGTGGCAAACGGCAAAAAACAGTCCCGCGTTTCACAGCCCGATCCAAAAACGGCAAATAGGATAAATCAAGAGGAGGAATGGAAAATGACCGAGAAGCAATGGGATAAGCCGCCGGCAATGCGAATTGACCTGAAGAAAACGTATCGGGCAACAATTGAAACCAGCAGGGGCGATATCGAGTTGGAACTCTATCCTGAAAATGCGCCCAAAACCGTCAATAACTTCGTTTTCCTGGTCCAGGAAGAGTTCTACGACGGCACTACTTTCCATCGGGTGATAAGCGATTTTATGATCCAGGGAGGGGACCCTACGGGTACGGGGAGAGGAGGACCCGGTTACCGGTTTGAGGACGAACTTAATGAGAATCCGATAAGGCATGAGACAGGGGTGATCTCGATGGCAAACTCAGGGCCGAACACGAATGGGAGTCAGTTTTTCATTACGCATTCACCGCAGCCGCACTTAGATGGCATGCACACGGTTTTCGGCAAGGTTGTCGGTGATCAGGAGATTATAAATTCCATTCAGCAAGGGGACAGAATAGTAAAGATGCTTGTGAGTGAAAAATGAGGTGGGGGGTGATCGGTTCTTTGGAGAAACGAATCGATGCGGAAAGGAGATTCAATGAATACAAAATCCGAAAAGACAGGTTTTATAGGAGCGGGCAATATGGCTACCGCCCTGATCAAGGGACTCATTCAAAGCGGGCTTTATAGCTCTGACCAACTGCTGGCTTCTGACAACAGGAAAGAGGCATTAAAAAGTATTTCTGAGCAATTCGGCCTTCAATGTTACGCTTCCAATGCCGAGATGGTGGCCGAAAGCTCGGTTGTGATACTCTGCGTTAAGCCACAAAACATTAAAGAGATCTTAGAAGAAGTGTCTGATAAGATCAGGGAAGATCATCTGATAATCTCTATTGCCGCGGGGATCCCCCTCAAGATGATCCATTCCGTTATTGACAGGGATATCCCCCTTATTCGTGTGATGCCGAATACGCCCGCGCTTGTTCAAAAAGGGATAAGTGCCTTAGCCGGAGGGGATCTGGTAACACTTGGACACATGAATATCGCAAAAAAGATTTTTGGCGCTGTAGGTGATACGGTGGAAGTTCAGGAAGACATGATGGATGCGGTTACCGCATTGTCAGGGAGCGGGCCCGGGTATATCTTCAGAATGATGGAATGTATGGTGGACGCTGGCACGGCTGAGGGACTCAAACCCGAGACATCACTTGAACTGGTTATTCAGACCTTTTTGGGCGCAGCTTATCTGGCAAAGGAGTCCGATCATTCCCTGACCCGGCTGAGAGAAATGGTAACATCTCCGGGCGGCACAACTGCTGCCGGTCTATCTGTATTTAATAATATGGGCCTTGAAGAAATGACAAAAGACGCGGTTGGGGCTGCGTGCAAGAGGTCAGTGGAATTAGGTAAAAACTATTAGTTGCTAAAGACGGGCAAACCCTGATCCTGCTAAAAGCCCCCTCGAATGTCTGGAGGCGACGGGCTTTGTTCCGGATCATTGGAAAAACAATGGATTCCGAAAGCAACTCCACAGGGTCGCTGTTTCTCAGGACCTTTCTAATATTCTCATTCCTACTGGTATTTTCCGGATGCGGTGTTAAGGAAAGACCACGCTATGCCGCTCCAACACTTCTTCCGGGGACAGAACGCCAGATGAAAAGCCCCGGTTTCTGGATTAGCCGCCATCCTTTTCCTGACAAAGTCATACTCAACCCTGCACAGATCAAGAAAATAAATTCTCACATTGAACATGGTCTTGAAACAAAAAAGGTCATCTCCGGGCTTGATCCCCTGTATTCAGGTAAGGAGTTAATTTCATATCTGGAGAAAAAACTGAATCGTTCGTGTAAAAAGCGGCTTTATCTGAGTAATGGGAAAAGAGCCAGCCTCAGCTTTTATCAAAAAATAAGGAATCGGATGGCCCTCGATGTAATCCCTTCCGAAATACGACTGAGGTATGGCTTTATTGTCCGCTATGCCGACCAGCGCGTTTTTCCAACAGAGGATGGTCTATTTGCTGAACCTGATGATACTGATTTTGACGAATTACAAAATAGTGCCCTTGATCTGGGCACGCCTCTGGCGATCCTGCACCAAAGCACGGACAGGAAGTGGTATTATGTCATTGGTCCGCTGAGTTCCGGTTGGGTGGAAGTGGAAAAGGTTGCCTTGTGCAGTTTAAAAGAGCTGAAGCGTTTGACGAATTACTCATTATTTGTGGTAGTTACCCGGCCTAAGGCGGGGGTTTATCTCGATTCCTCGTTAACACAATATTATGAATATGTGAGGATGGGTGTAAGGTTGCCATTTCATGAAATGGATTCAAAAGCGGTGCAGGTTATTATTCCCTCTCGAAAACCGGATGGGACTTATGCACAAAAAACAGCCTATGTGAGAAGAGAAATGGTGCATGAAGGGTATCATAAATTTACCGCACGAAATATCATTCAGCAGGCATTTGAATTGCTAAATGAACCTTATGGCTGGGGAGGTATGTATGGTGAGCAGGATTGCTCACGGTTCATCCAGGAAGTTTTTGCTACTACCGGGATATTTTTCCCAAGGAACTCCTTTGATCAGGCTCAGGTAGGTCGCCTGATAGGAGAATTTGATGAGAACAGCTCAGAAAGGGAAAAGCTTGAGATTCTGTCCCATAAAGCCGTTGGCGGGATTTCCGTTTTGTATCTAAGGGGTCATATCATGCTTTTTTTGGGAATGGCCTATAATAGGCCATATGTCATGCATGCGACCTGGGCATACCGCGGTCCGGCCGGTAAGGGCAATAGAATTCAAAAGATAAATCGCGTGGTTTTCACTGATCTGTACCTGGGCCGGGGTTCTACAAGAGGTTCTCTTCTTGAACGATTAAGGATAATCAGAAATATTCTACCCCGTAATTAGATAGGGGCGCGGCCTGCCCGTGCTTTTTTTCAAGTTTTATTCCCGAAAATACTCCTGCACCTGTTTAATAGCACAGTACTTACCGCACATTGTGCAGACGTCATTCTCGGCAGGTGGATTCTGTTCTCTGTATCTTTTCGCCTTTTCAGGATCAATCGCCAGTTTTATCTGGGTTTCCCAGTCCAGGTTCTTTCGTGCCAGGGACATCTGCCTGTCCCGGGCCAGGGCCAGTTTGTGTCCTCTGGCGATATCTGCTGCATGGGCCGCGATCCTGGTAACCACGACACCTTCTCTCACATCACTGACATCCGGCAGGCAGAGGTGCTCCGAGGGCGTCACATAGCATAAAAAATCAGCGCCGGCCGCACCTGCTAAGGCCCCTCCTATGGCGCAGGCCACATGATCATAGCCGGCTGCAATATCAGTGACCAGGGGACCCAGGACATAGAAAGGCGCATGATGGCAGAGTTTTTTCTGGAGTATGACATTTGCTTCAATCTGGTCCAGCGGCACGTGTCCAGGTCCCTCAATCATTACCTGAACATCTTCATCCCAGGCCAATTGGGTAAGATGTCCGAGCGTCATTAGTTCATGGATTTGGGCGCGGTCCGTTGCGTCGGCTATGCAGCCGGGTCTTAATCCGTCTCCCAGGCTAAGGGTTATATCGTATTTTTTGGCGATGGACAGAAGCCTGTCGTAGTTTTCATAAAGCGGATTTTCCCTGTCATGATGCAGCATCCACGTGGTCAGGAAAGCCCCTCCCCTGCTCACAATATCCGTAACCCTCCCCTGCTTTCTCAACATCTCAAGGGCCGACCTCGTCAGGCCGCAGTGAACTGTTATGAAATCTACTCCATCCTCTGCCTGTCTTTCGATCACCTTAAAAATCTTGTCAACTGTTAGGTGAATCAACGCCCCTGTTTCTTCAACGGTTTCTATAACGGCCTGATAAACAGGAACCGTACCGATCGGAACGGTCGCTTCCTCCAAAATAGCCCTCCGGCAGGCATCAATATCACCACCGGTTGATAGGTCCATCACCGCGTCAGCTCCGGCCCCGATGGAAACCCTGAGCTTTTCCAGTTCATCTTCAAGTATAGCCCTGTCAGATGAGGTGCCAATATTTGCATTTACTTTTACAAAAAGCCCCTCGCCAATACCGCAGGGGATTAGCCGATCATGCCTGCCGTTTGCAGGGATTACAACCCTTCCATTTGCAATCTGTTCCATGAGCAGAGCAACATCCACCTGCTCTTTTCCAGCGACTGTTCTCATTTCCGGCGTGATTACACCGGCTCTTGCGTTTGATAATTGGGTCATTTCATGCCTTTCGTATAACAACCAGCCTTGTCATATATTTATTTTGATTTTAAAACCATGTCCTTTGAGCATGGTCAGAGCCAATCGAGTCTGCTTATAATAGTCATAAGTGCCTAAAGTGATCTAAAGTGCCTAAAATGCCTAAAGTTAATGAATTCTGCTATTTTAAAAAAGATTACTCTATGACACCAATTAGCCGACAAAAGGGAACAAACCCCTGAGACGTTGTTTTATAAATAGCACGCCGAAGGCGTACCACAACTTTAGGCACTTCAAACTTTAGGCATTTTAGGCACTTTTTTCTTCATAGCGCTTTAACCCCTTCCAGGGGTAAATCAAGGCCACGTCCTCTGGGCGTGGATGCTTTACTATTTTTTAAACCCCCATCCAGAATTAACCGGTCCAGCACCCCTGCCGCATGCGTACCCGTCCATTATAGCACGTCTTGTATAATCATGGGCCAGATTTGTGGCTTTAACAAGACTTTTTCCCTTAGCTAAGAACACGGCCAGGGCTGTTGAAAAAACGCATCCGCTCCCGTGAGTATTCCTTGTGTCAATCCTTGAGCCACGAAATTGATGGATGTTTTTTCCATCATAAAGGATATCCACACATTCGCCCTCCATATGTCCTCCTGTAATTACCACATCAGGGCCTATTGCCTTTATCACCTTTGCAGCCTCGACCATCTCCTTTATGTCCCGGACCTTTCTGCCTGCAAGGATTTGCGCCTCGTCAAGATTCGGTGTAACCACATGCGCAAGTGGAAGCAACTCCTCTTTCAGAACAGAGCCCGCTCCCGGTTCCAGCAATCTCATCCCTGTGGAAGCTCTAAAGACAGGGTCCATCACAACATGCGGCAGCCTATGCTTCCTGAGCAATCCGGCCACTTGTTTAACCGCTGCCGCTGAATACAACATCCCAATCTTCACCGCATCAGGTATCAAATCATCCAGGATCGTCTCAATCTGTCTGGAAATATGCCGGGCCGGAACCTTATGAACAGAATTAACACCAAGGGAATTCTGGGCGGTGACGGCAGTAACCGCAATCAGGCAATGGGTCTGGAGGCTTGCGACGGTCTTTATATCTGCCTGGATACCTGCACCGCCGGATGAGTCTGAACCGGCTATATCGAGTATATATATCATTTTTCAGCAACAAAATTTCTAAAATAGGAATAACTACACAGGTATTTATTAGACAGGATAACCCCGCGTTCCGCGGGGCAGGCATAGATTAACTTGATTTTTTTGAATTCCTGTAAATCCTTAAGATATCCTGATAGACCGTTCCTTGCTTTATGTGTAATTGCTTGGGTTAAACCCTTCTATTATAATCTGATTTAACCCGCTCTCCCCATTGATCGGTAGTTATTTTAAATATTCATTTCATATTTAAGAAAGGCGCAAAGAGATTATATTAAATTCCTTATTCAGAGTTTATCTCTAAGGTATATTACCAGGATATTTTATTTGATTTACAGGATTATTACAATAAGGGCTTGTTTGTGACTTAACAAAAAATAGATCCCTGTTTATCCTGTTATCCTGTCAAAAAAAAGAGATGCCTGAATAGTAATAAATAGAATAAGAAAAATATGCTTTCGTTTGTTTAAAAAAGCTAACAACGCCCTAATTGCCTGTCAACCAAAATATCCCCTTTACCTTTTGCCAGCTTGACTTTGATACGGTCTTCTAATATAAGATAATATCAAAAATTCCTATCAAATCTCGTAATTTGCGCCGGATCAATAAAAATGAAAATATCCTTTAAGTCAATTTTCCCCATAAATACGGTTACTCTCACATTCTGCACCACCCTTCTTGCGGTTTTACTGTTTCTGATTGGGGTTCCGCTCCTGGACCTGATTGAATTAAAGACCTACGACCTGCGGTTCCTGTCACGGGGGCAGCACAAGGCCTCCCAGTCGGTCGTCATGGCAGTAATTGATGAAAAGAGTCTCGACGAGGAAGGCCGCTGGCCCTGGCCAAGATCCAAGATTGCCGCCCTTGTGGATAAGTTATCCAGGGACGGGGCTAAGGTAATAGGTTTTGATATCGGATTTTTAGAGCCGGATAAAAACACATACCTGAAATTCGTCAATCAACTCGACAACAAAATCTCCACCTTGAAGATAGTAAACAGAAGTCTTGATGATTTTATACAAAAAAGCAAGATAGAAGCTGATAATGATCTGGCCCTTGCGAACGCTATCAAGAATTCCAAGGCCACTGTAGTCCTTGGATACTTCTTTCACCTGAGCGAGTCACAACTTGATTACCGGATTGCCGGGGAGGAAATAGACAAGCAGGTCAAACGAATCGGCACTTCAAAATATCGTTTAATTATTTATGAAGACAAAAATATCAGCCAGGCTCCTTTTATTACGGCCTATGCGCCTGAAGGCAACCTTGAAATACTTACCAATCAGACTGATTTTTCCGGTTTTTTTAACATGTTGCCTGATCAAGACGGCGTTGTAAGATGGATGCCTCTTATCATTCAGTCCGGCGAAGATATCTTTCCTCCCCTGGCCCTGCAATGTGCCTGGAACTATCTGGATCGGCCACAACTAATGGTCAAGGTTGCCCCTTACGGTGTAGAAGGGATACAGATGGGAGAACGATTCCTGCCGACTGATGAGCAAGGTCAAATGCTCCTCAACTTCTTAGGCCCCCCCAAGACCTTTCCACACTTCTCGATAACGGATATACTTAAGGGAAATCTTCCAGCGGGAACATTTAAGGATAAAATCGTTATCGTGGGCGCGACGGCCGTTGGCCTCTATGACCTGCGGATTACCCCTTTTAGCACAAATTACCCCGGATTAGAGATCCACGCCACGGTCGCGGACAACATCCTTAGGAAAAACTTTCTAAGCAAACCTAAATGGACTGCGATATATGACCTTCTTGCAGTCATTTTCTTAGGCGTATTGACCGGATTGTTGCTTCCCCGTTTGAGCGCCATAAAGGGAATACTTTTTGCTTTCGGTCTTTTCATTACTCAAATAATAATTGCCGACTGGCTTTTCGTAGGTTTCGGGATCTGGTTAAATATTGTCTATCCCATACTCGCCCTTGTACTTACTTACACCACATTAACGGTCTATCATTATTTTACCGAAGAGCGGGAACGCAAGAAAATAAGAGGGGCCTTTAGCTACTATGTGTCCAGCTCGGTAGTCAATGAAATGCTCAAATATCCGGATCGACTGAAGTTAGGGGGGGATAAAAAGGACCTCAGCGTTCTTTTTTCGGATATCAGAGGCTTTACAACCATTTCAGAAGGCCTCAGCCCTGAAGACCTTGTGCGGCTCTTAAATGAATACCTGACCGTGATGACGGATGTTGTCTTTAAATACGACGGCACGCTCGATAAGTACATGGGGGATGCCATAATGGCAATCTATGGCGCTCCCCTTGACCAGCCGGACCACCCGGCAAAGGCCTGCCATTCAGCCCTTGATATGATGACAGCTCTCAAAAAGCTGAACGAAAAATGGATTCTCGAGGGGAAAAAACCGATGGATATAGGGATCGGTATCAATACGGGCATGATGATGGTGGGAAATATGGGTTCTGACCAGAGATTCGATTATACGGTAATGGGAGATGCGGTAAATCTCGGGTCACGCCTGGAAGGCGCGAATAAAAACTATAAGACAAATATCCTCATAAGCGAATATACCTACGAGAGGGTAAAGAATGATTTCGTATGCATGGAAGTAGACAGTGTTCGTGTAAAGGGCAAAACCCAGCCTGTGAATATCTACCAGTTACATGCTTATACCCGTGTCTCCGAAACATGTGATAAGGCCATCTTCTATTTTCAAAGAGGTATTCAGTTATACAAACAGCAGAAGTGGGATGATGCAATCAAGCTCTTCAAAGGAGTCTGGAAGCTGGATAATGATATATACGCCGCCAATGTATATGTGGAACGCTGTAAGGATCTGAAGGAAAACCCGCCAAGGCCGGACTGGGACGGGTGTTACACCATGAAGACCAAATAATGTTTGTTAAAAATATTTTATATAATAGTAGAGTAATTTCTGATACTCGATGATCACCGCCTTAACATACCGCCTTGTCTTCCACCAGTCATTTGTCCTGAAATTAGAATACCGTGTAGGAGCCATTATAATTTTGACTTTATCCCTTCCGAATACCTGCCTGTAACACAACCAGGCGCGTCTGGTATGTATCGGCGATGTGACAATGATTAAAGAACGATATCCTCTCTTTTTTGCGTATTCCCTGACCACCATAGCCTCCTCGATTGTGCTTCTGGCTATACTGTCACTGGTGTGGCAGGCAGATCTCGGTACCCCGAGACCCTTAAGTATCATAAGCAAAAGGCCCCTTGTCTCCGGATAATGTATCCCTTTTCTTTTTAATACCTCGTTTCCATCAGGAAGGGGTTCTCTGCTCACGAAAATCCGTGGTGCCATGCCTTTTTTGTAAAGCCCGGCAGCCCCAAGGCCTCGCTCAACCGGGCTGCCCGACAGGCACACAATGAGATCGGCCTTTTTCAGGGGATGTTCCACAATCAGATAGCCCCCAAGATAAGTGAGAATCGGGGCATGATAATAGGAAATCAAGAGGTAGACAACAAACAAAAGGAACAGTGCCCACTTAATAATACTCGGTCGGTTAAGTTTTTTTCCTTCCGGTTCTATCGGCCTGTTGTCTAAATAAGGTTCCAATTGCCCATTATCTTCATCCGAATTGCCCATGGCTTCTTCCTCGCTTTTCCATCTCGAAATATCTTTGGGGGCAAACACGTTACCGAGGCCCATGTTCAGTAGTGACCGCATATCCATCGTCAATATCCTTTTTTTGCAAATTTAGCGTATCTGCTCAAAAAGTTGGGGTAACTCCTTTGGTTCAAGCAGAGATAAATCCTGGTTGCGCAAGAACCCCGCACTCTTCGACAAACTTAGCTGATTAGCAGGTCGTTAGGCTGAAGACCGAAGCCTGCCCGCCCGACGGCAGGCGGGACTGAAGTGATCTAACAGTCTTCAGCCTTCAGTCTATCCACCTAAGTAGTTACCATATCACAAGCAAGTTTCGAAGACCCTTCGAAAATGCGCGCCATAAATCGCAAGGGTCATTGCCAGCGGGAAAAGCCGCGGACGTCTCAACATGGTCCAGAAAAAGAGTTTCCAATAATGTAGCCTTTCTTTTCCTATTATACCCAAAAACAATATGGATTTAACAAGCGCCCGGGAATCGCTGATCCGGAAGCGAAACACCTTCTTTTTTAACGGCCTGTATTCTTTTAGAAACTTCCTGACCCGCTCATAGTAAGGTTTTGGGGAATAGATCCCGCTGATAATTTTTTTGTAACCATTGATGAGCACATCATAATCCATCTTTGGGATAAAGTTGATTGAAAAATCAGTATTGTCACCAGTAATATCCTTCAATATCCTGCCCTCCTTTACAAGACGCTGGTATAGTCTGGTCCCGCATGGAGCATTCAATAAACCAACCATGGCCGTGACAATCCCGCTTTCCTGAATAAAGGCACTGAGCCTTTCAAAAACCGGAGGGTTATCATTATCAAAACCCACAATAAATCCACCCTGCACCTGTAAGCCGCACCTCTGGATTTTTTTTACGCAGGCAATAAGATCACGATTTCTGTTCTGAATCTTACTACATTCCGCTAAGCTTTCCTCGTTCACTGTCTCAATGCCGACAAATACCGACTCAAACCCGGCCCTGACCATGAGTTGCATAAGTTCTATATCATCAGAGAGATTTATGGATGCTTCAGTATTAAAGGCAAAAGGATGTCTTTTTGTTTCCATCCATTCAATAATCGCGGGCAGAACTTCATTTTTCAACTTTTTCCTGTTGCCGATGAAGTTATCATCGACAAAAAATACATTGCCCCTCCAGCCCTGGGAAAGTAGAGAGTCTAATTCGGCTAATATCTGGTCTTTACTCTTTGTGCGCACTTTATGCCCGTAAAGCACCGAGATATCACAAAACTCGCAATCGAAAGGGCACCCCCTGGAATACTGCATATTCATAGAGGCATATTTTTTCATGTTGAGAATTTCCCAGAGTGGAACCGGTGTGTTTTCAATGTCTGGCGATTCTTTCGATGTATAAATGTGTTTTGCGAACCCATTTTTCAAATCTTCCAAAAAAGGTGGAAGTGTGACTTCGGCCTCATTAAGGACAAAATGATCCACGTCATTAAATTCTTCATATCCGGTTGTGAAAAGCGGGCCACCAGCCACAATCCTGACACCTATGTTTTTGCATCTGTTGATTACTTCCTTTACTGATACTTTCTGGACAGACATGGCACTGAGAAAAACAAGATCAGCCCACTCAAGATCTTTATCCTTCAGTATGGTCACATTCAAGTCTACAATTTTTTTCTCCCATTCCTTTGGAAGCATTGCCGCCACTGTCAACAGTCCCAATGGCGGGTGAGTTGCCTTTTTTGAAATAAATTTCAGGGCATATTTAAAACTCCAGAAGGTATCAGGATAATTCGGGTAAACCATAAGTATTTTCATTTTAATCTCCTTGTTCCGCGGTTTCTTAAGTTAAGCATAAAAAGTGTGACAGCTCAATATTCCAGAGTTTAATTTTTTCCACGAAAAGCACAAAAAGGGGCGTTCCCCGTTCAAATATAGTTCTTCGTGTTCTTCGTGACCTTCGTGGTAATTAATTGCCTTGTAATAGTTTAGCTCTCTGAAAAAATCAATTATAGCATGTAGGGCCCGCCTGCCGTACTGCGGGCAGGACATGGGGATCTTTTTTTTATAGACAGATGATCTGGTTTTTGTTTATAGGAAATGGGGTTTAGCTGTTTTTCAATGCTGAATAAAGTTAGATGGATCCCTAATTTGAGGTTTAGCCGTAATGAAAGTCAACTGCCAGGACCACCGTAAATCAATGGAACTCCTCAGTCTAAAACTACGCCTGAAAAATGGACAGGCAGATCCAAAAGAGCAAAAGAATATAATAAGCCGAATAAAAACGCTGGAAAAAGAACTGGAAATGGACTGATATATCCGTCTCCTTGAGTAGAATAACAAATTTTGCGGTATTCTCAAAAACCTTTTATTCTTTTGGGCTAATAAGCCCCGATTGAATTACCGACCTCGCCTTTTCCATCAGCTCCCGGATATTGTCATCATTATATCCTGCAATATCAATCGGTCTATGAATAATCATCTTGACCGTCCCAGGGAAAAGATCAATCGTTTTGGACGGCAAAATATATCTTGTGCCAATAATCGTAACCGGTAACACAGAAATATTAAGATCAATGGCCATCCTAAATGCGCCTTTTTTGAATTTGCCTAATTCACCGTTTTTGCTTCTTGAACCTTCCGGGAAAAATAAAACCGATGTGCCGTCTACGATCTGTTTCTTGGCCGCATTTATTGAAGCCAGCGCCGCCTTTGTATCGGACCTGTCAATAAATATGTGCCCAATTTTTTCACATCCGATTCCAAGCCCTGGAATTTTTCTCAATTCCTGTTTTAGAATCCATCTGAAATCCACTCCCAACCAGCCGTAAAGCACAAATATGTCATACAGGCTCTGGTGATTACAGATAATGACATAAGATTGCTTCTTGTCAACATTTTCCCTGCCAACAACCTTAACGAACATTGGCGTCAGGTAACTGTTCAGTCTTGCCCATGTCGCCCCGCCTATGAAACTCGCTATTTTTGGATTTGTAACAAAAACCAGAAATACTGTCAGAGAACCAAAAAAAAGGGTGGATAACACGACACAGGGGACAAATATAAGCCACTTATAAGGCTGATAAAGTATGTGCAGCACCTGTTTCATTTGGCCCGTCCCCCTTATTTCGTTTTTAAAACCATGTCCTTCCCCGCATAGCGGGATCTTCGATGGGCGTGGATTCTTTACTATAATTAAAAAATTTTACGGCTATCAAGCATCAATGTGACAGGGCCGTCATTGATTAGAAAGACATCCATCATCTCCTGGAATTGGCCGGTTTCCACATGTATACCATTTTTTTTTAAGAGCCGTACGAAATGCTCATAAAGATGCTTTGCATGTTCTGGCCGGGCAGCTTTGACAAAAGAGGGCCTTCGTCCTTTCCGGCAGTCACCCCACAATGTAAATTGAGAAACCACAAGGGCTGCCCCGCCTACATCAATTAGGGACAGGTTCATAAGGTCTTTTTCATCAGGAAAAATCCTCAGATGTACGATCTTGTTTGCCAGGTATTCACAGTCTTTTCCAGAATCGTCCTCCCCCACACCTAAAAAAATCAGCAATCCCGTGCCAATGGCACCAATGGTCTCGCTCTTGACTTCTACTTTTGACTCTTTTACCCTCTGAACAACAGCTCTCATGTGCAGCAGCCCTTCACAGTTTTTAATAAATATTTGCTTCGCTTCCCAGCGTTAAAGGATTTCGCTGTCAAATGCCTCCTACACTTATCCTCATTAATCCCTGGATTTACGATTTCGCGGCCTATGACCTCTGGTCCAAGCCACTCGGGCTCCTCTATCTTGCAGGTTATCTCAGGCACTCCGGCTTCAACATCCATCTGATTGATTGTTTAGACGTACATCACCCAAAAATGATTTCCTCTCCATCCATGAAAACGCCTGTTAGACGCTCATATGGCACTGGAAAATACTGGCGCAAAAAGGTCCTCTTGCCCCCGCCCCTGAAGGATATCCCAAGGCCATACAGCCGGTATGGTCTTTCTCGAAAGGTCTTAGTAGAAGAGTTAGAAAGTGTCCAAAAACCGGCAGCGATTCTTGTAACCTCACTCATGACTTACTGGTATCCGGGTGTCAAGGAGGTCATCAATCTGGCCAAAAAGATTCATCCGGGTGTACCAATCATATCAGGCGGTATTTATACCCGTCTCTGTCATGAGCATGCCCTGGAAAATCTTGGGGCGGACCATGTTGTGGCCGAAAACAACCCTGTGTCCATCCTGAAAATTCTTGCTCACTATAACATCACGGCTCCGGCACAACTTCCTTATTCCGGCAAAGCGCTCTATCCCGGCTTTGATCTGTTGACCAAAAATGACTATATCTGCATTCTCACTTCAACAGGTTGTCCTTACCGATGCGGATATTGTGCCAGCCATTTCCTGCAACCTGAACTTGTCCGGAGAGACCCTGAAGAAATCTTAGAGGAGATTATTTACTGGCACAAAGATTTCGGCATCCGCGACTTTGCGTTTTACGATGATGCCCTTCTGATAGATTGTGATACCCATCTTGTGGTGCTTCTTGAACGACTTGCGCGGCTTGGCCTGGACCTCAGATTTCATACGCCTAATGCCCTGCATGTAAAAGAAATCACACTGGAAATAGCTATGCTCCTTAAACAGACCGGATTTATTACCATACGTCTCGGGCTGGAGACCTCTGACTTTTCCATTCATCGCGATCTGGACAATAAGATCGCTGAAGGCGACTTTGAGCGGGCAGTAAACAACCTCCTTAAGGCCGGTTTTACAAGCAATCAAATCGGGGCCTATATCCTGATCGGTTTGCCGGGGCAATCCGTAGATTCTGTGTTTGATACCATCAATTTCGTAGCGGGGACAGGTGCTTTGCCCTTTCTTTCCGAATATTCTCCCATTCCACACACGCGCCTTTGGAAAAAGGCAGTAAATCATTCCCAATATGATCTTGTCTCAGAGCCCCTTTTTCACAACAACACACTGCTTCCATGCTGGGATGATTCCCGGAAAGATAAACTCTCAGCTTTGAAAAAGCGTGTTCTGGAAATCCGGCAAAATTGTAAATAATGTAACATTTCAAGGGCTTTAAAAGATTTTTTTGACAGGATTAGCACGATATTCAGGGTTAATAAAACCTAAACTCATCCTGTCAGAGTCATTTCAAAGAACGGAACCGGAATATGGTCCCTCAATCGTCATTTCCTATTGATAACACTGGCGGCATAGCCCGCGCCAAAGCCGTTGTCGATATTCACAACGGTCACTCCGGCGGCACAGGAATTGAGCATACCCAAAAGCGCGGCAATACCAAGATAACTGGCCCCGTAACCCACGCTTGTCGGTACCGCGATCACCGGCCTGTCAACCAGTCCGCCCACAACACTCGGAAGCGCCCCTTCCATTCCGGCCACAACCACAAGCACAGAGGCCCCCATGATCTTTTTCCTGTAACTCAAAATCCTGTGCAACCCAGCAATACCCACATCATAAATTGTATCCACCTCATTTCCCATGAAACTGGCGGTTATTGCGGCCTCCTCTGCCACGGGAATATCGGATGTCCCCGCAGTCATCACAAGGATTTTTCCTCTGCCGTTAATTTTCACAGGATTCTTGATCAAAGTCAGCATCCTTGCTTTTTTATAGTAGATGCTTTCTGGAAATCTGCTCAGGACCGCTTTAGCTTTCTCTGCTGAAAGACGCGTCACAAGAATATTTTCTTCCTGTCCGATCATCCGTTCCATGATCGTTACGATTTCCGACATCTCTTTGCCTTCACCAAAAACAACCTCTGAGAGACCTCTCCTCAAGCTCCTGTGGTGGTCAATCTGGGCAAACCCTAAGTTTTCAAAGGGCAGAGTCTTCAGCCTTTCAAGGGTCGCTTCAACGGTGATCTCACCTTTCTTTAATCTGCTCAGAAGATCTTTCAGTATATCCTGATCCAATGCCTGCAAACCTCGTCCTTGTTATTTTATTTTTTGCGCCAGTTCTGCTACCCTTATGCCTAATTTCATGGCATTTTCTTCAGTTTTGCTGTCCGGCGCCCCAACGCAGGCCACTCCGAAGTGACCGGTAGCGGACATTGGATCTCCGATTATAACCATGCCGTAAATCAACATGGCCTGGATAATAGACATCATGGTGGTTTCCTTACCGCCCGTGGGGTCCCCTGATGTGGCAAAGGCTGCCCCAACCTTGCCCTCCATCTTTTTTCGCACGCCCACAAAATCGTCGAAAACCTTTTTCAGTTCCGCTGCCATGACACCGAAATAGACCGGAGAACCTGCAATGACACCATCTGACTCCAAGAAATCATCCTTTGTGACTTCAGAGGTCTTTTTCAAGACAGCGCTCACACCCTTTACATCTTCAACGCCCTTTGCAATGGCCTGGGCTAGCTTTCTGGTATTGCCTCCCTTTGAAAAATACAAAATCAGGACCTGCACAATAAGTCTCCTCACATACACAAAAAACGTATTTTATTTCAGTTAATTCGGCTATTATAGTAGTTTGAAGAGAGGCATAAATCAAGTTTTTATGGACTTTCCATTTATTGGCCAGCATTGACCCCCTTCTGCCCTAATTTCACCAGAAACTCCTGAAAAGCCCGTAACTACTCACAGTGTATAAGGGTCTTGAGTATCTGCTCAATAAGTTGAGGTAAATCCCTGACGAAGCCACCCTACGACTTCGCGGGGGCAGGCTTTTTATGGATTCCCGCGAAGGCGGGAATCCAGGAGTCGTTGCCCTGATTTATTGAGCAGATACGGTCTTGATGTCTTTTCTTATCATGAGGGCTAAAGGAGTCCTTTCTCCTTTAAAAATGCCATGGACCGATGCCCTATGGTCGTAACCTGACTTAAGGCCTGGGTGAGATGCGTCACTGAATCGGGGCCCACCCCTGAATTGATCATGACTATCGCTTGATCAATCTGCCTTTCAATATCTTTCCAGAGACTGTCGCCAGTCAGATTTCCGGCAAGCCGGACATCCTGGACAATCATGCCAATTATAGCCTTGATCACCTTTTCTCCACCCTGTCTTTCCGGCCCGGAAAGGCCCCTGAGCAATTCAAGTGCCTGGGAGACCCAGATAAGCCCGGATTTGATCTTTTCGCTTTGCGAAAATGCCATTAGTGCCTCTTGAGTTTCCATACGACTTCTACCTCCAAAAGCCTTGTGCCTTGCGATGAGTTTGCTTATTTCTATAAAAAATTGAGAGCGGGTTCTTCATTTTCCACATATTTTCCATTTTTCGCAACGTAATGCCTCTTTGTCAAGAATGAAGACTCTTTCCGGGCTTTTCTTTGTTTGGGAATAAAACAGCGGCCACAACATCCTGAGCAGGGTACTATCCTTGACGCATAAGGCCAATTCAACTATACTCCCCACACAAAAAAGGAAGTTCTATCAACTCAGCAATTTATGACAGACGAAATTTGGGCATAAGGAGGAGACCATGAAATATCGCAATGATTCATTATGGTTACTACATTGCAATAATCTCAGGTTGTACCCGCTCATAATCAGTGTTATTTTCATATTATTTTTTTCGTTTAACAACACGGCCTATGGAGACTGCCTATCGGATTGTAAAACATGGTGCAGCCAGAAGTATGCAGGAAATAACGACAAAGTGAAACAAGAAAAAGCGGAATGTATTGAGGGTTGTCACGATGCCTTTTTGGATTGCTGCATTGACCATAGTATATATTCCACTCAAAAATGTGAACAAGGCAGACGCCAGAACGTGTCGGATATTCCTTATGACATCGGATATCGCCACAGCCTCAAATGCTGCACCGGGTACTGAATCATGGCTTTCACTCCAGTCAGGTCCACCTGCGGAATGAACCTCCCCGCAGCAAGCTATGGCGTATCTATAATGTCACTCCTGCGAAAGCAGGAGTCTATTACTGTGGATTCCCGCTTCCGCGGGAATGACGAAGCAAGCTTCGGGGAATTAGACCCAAAGAGATTAAAAATACAAGGATAAAAATGATGCGGGGATATATTCAGGCAAAAAAAACTCGTTTGAAATTTTATAAAAACATTCCTCTTTATTATCAAGCCAGAGGGATAAAACTTATGTTGTACAAGCCTTCTGGAAAAACTATAGAAGAAATTCGGATTGAAAAAGGGCTGCTCCCTGACAAGTTGTACATAAAACAGGAGGATAAAATCAGGGGGATTCAGGAAGTCCAAAAAGTATTTAACAACCAGCTAAAGGAAGATGTTCGCTCTAAAAACCCTGAAAAAATAAAAGAGACACTTGTAAACATCGTCCAGGAAACACTGGCAGAACCAAGAAGCGGGAGTCTTGAAGGTGTTTCAGAAACAATAAATATCCTGGTAAGAGAATATACTAAAGAGTCTGATGTAATAAAAAATTTGCTGAGTGTATCAGATAAAGATTATTCAACAGTAATGCATTCAATTAATGTGATGGCCCTTGTTCTTAATTATGCTTTCCATATTAATTGTTCTCTGGCTGAAAAAAAAGTCTTGGGGTTAAGCGCACTGCTGCATGATGTTGGAAAAACAAAAATAGATACTAAACTACTGGCGGCTCCAAGAAGACTAACTGATGAAGAATTTAAAGAAATTAAGCGACATACAACCCTGGGCTATAATATTTTAAACAAGTGTAACTTTGGTAATAAAGAGATTTCACTCTCGGCTTTGCAGCATCACGAAAAAATGGATGGAAGTGGTTATCCAAATGGAACAACCCGTATATCAGAAGTAGCTCAAGTAATAGGCTTTGTTGATTGCTATGAAGCGCTTACAAATGACGACAGGCCATACAGGAATGCAATGGATCCATTAAGATGTTTAAATCTGATTAAACAAGATGTTGAATCAGGGAAGTTCAGCAGGAATGTTTTTGAAAAATTTGCTTATAGCCTTTTATAATATAAACCTCTTGAAAAGAACTAAATTGTTACGGAAAAAGGACGGGTAATATGTATAACGCAAGTGACTTGAGGAAGGGCTTGAAGGTCCAGATTGATAACGAACCGTATGTCATTACGGAATTTCAGTTTTCTAAACCCGGAAAAGGCCAATCCCTTTACCGCTGCAAACTGAAAAACATGATAACAGGGGTTATTATTGACAGGACCTACCGTTCGGGCGATACATTTCAAACGGCCAATTTGGAAGAGCGCAGGATGCAGTACCTTTATTCCCAGGAAAACGAAGTCTGCTTCATGGACGTGGAGAATTATGAACAGACATTCCTGACTACTGAACAGGCCGGCGAGTCAAATAATTTTTTAACTGATAATCTTGAGGTGAAAATCCTCCTTTTTGAGGGCAAGGCAATCGATATAATCCTGCCAAACTTTGTAGGGTTAACAGTTACAAAAGCGGACCCATGGGCAAAGGGCGATTCCGTTACCGGAGACACAAAGCCAGTAACCATCGAAACCGGTTACGTCCTCCGCGTCCCTCCATTTGTTGAGGAGGGCAGCAGGATAACCATAGACACACGAACCGGGGAATATGTCACCCGGGTCAAAGAATAAATCCTTTCCGGATGAGCAACGCCGGTTGTCCGGCCGGAGGCAGCATCTGCTGCTGCGTGCCCGGATGGTGCAGGCTATCAGGCTGTTCTTCGTTAACAGGGGCTATCTGGAGGTCGAAACTCCACAACTCATTCCCTCACCGGTTCCCGAAACTCATATAGATGCTATCTGCGCCGGCGATCTTTACCTGCAGACGTCTCCCGAAATATGCATGAAGCGGTTATTGAGTGCGGGTTATCCTAAAATGTTTCAGATAAGTAAGTGCTTCCGCCGGGGAGAACGTGGCACTCTTCACCTTCCTGAGTTTACCCTTCTTGAATGGTATCAAACAGGGACCGATTATAATGGCCTTATGAAGGAGTGTGAGAGGCTCTTTATATGGGTATCACGCAGTCTTGAAATGGGAGAAAATATCCGTTACAGGGACATGGATATCATCCTAAAACCCCCATGGGAAAGAATTACCGTAAGCGACGCCTTTGCTCGTTATACATCCTTCACACTTGAAAAGGCCGTTGAGAAGGGATGTTTTGACGATGTAATGGTGGGAGATATTGAACCGCATTTAGGCATAAACAGACCTACATTTCTTTATGACTATCCTGCCTCATTAGCGGCACTTGCCAGATTGAAACCTGAAAATCCTGAATTTGCCGAGAGATTTGAGATTTATATCGGGGGTCTGGAATTGGCCAACGGGTTTTCCGAATTGACAGATCCGGAAGAGCAAAGAGCAAGGTTTGAAAGGGATCAACATCAGAGACAAAATTCAGGCAGGCAGGTGTATCCAATGCCTGAAAGATTTTTAAATTCACTTGAACATATGCCCGAAACAGCAGGTATTGCCCTTGGAGTAGACAGGTTAGCCATGATATTTACGAATAGCTCCAGGATCGATTACGTGGTCTCCTTTACTCCCGAGGAATCATAGTGCCCTCATGCTTGATTATTCGATTATTTCAGGATATTTTAGTTTTAATTCCACGAATGAACTGCCTCGCAGCCCCGCTCAGGCGGGATCTCCGTTACGCTCCGACAATCTGCGAGGGATTAACCCTTGCCTTCTTTATTCCGATCACTACCATTATATCTTTTCATTCATGCGATTTTTTTGTTAAGCATATTGAAAGGGATCTGGATGGCCAGCTTAACAATATACTCAGCGACTGGGAGTCTTTTAAGAAAGATATTTCCTTAAAAAAAGTCAGGGATTCTATTCGGTCGGCTGGCGCATTTGTTAAAGAACTGTCCTTGAAGCTGACGCGGATACTAATTGAATACACCTGCCTTATCATTATCAAGTATTTCTTCTTTCCGATCATCATTGCCTGCGGATTCTATATCGTATTAAAATCTACACTCACGAAATCCTTTGATACAAAACTGCTGCGATTCATACAATCAGGCATTCTTAGAAAGGTAATTTAAACGTATCATTTTAGCTTTTTGAAAAAATCATTCATTGTCTGGGGGTACGTGGGGATCTCTTTTTTAAAAGCCGCATCACAAATTCACCTAATGCCAGCAACACGCCCCCTGGGCTTTGACCATTGGCTCGGAGAAGGCAGGGATGGCGATCTTAATCATGAAGATTTCTACATGGGGCTGTCCGTTGCTTGAATTTCAGGGCCTAACTGCCGTGCCATGTAATGATATAAGCATATGCGGCTTTTAAAAAAGAGATCCCCATGTACCATTCCTGTTTTCAAAGAGCTAAACTAATACATTTAAACCCCCGCAAAAAAGCTCAAGGGAAGGTTATTTCGATTTTAAAACCATGTCCTTCCCCGCATAGCGGGATCTTCGATGGGCGTGGATTCTTTATTAGTTATTGATTATTTGCTCATTTAAGGATATATTGTCATCCAAGCGATTCCATGCGGCATCGAGCATGAACTTCCGCTTGTTCAGAAATACTACCGGCAGATGGATAAAATTCATGAAGACTTCAGCAGAACAGCTATCCGAAAATGGAGTTGTCCGCTACACAACTCCTGCCAAACAGTTAAAATGCCTTTCTTGCGGAACGGATCGGATAAAACCGGGCAGGCGGTATTGCTCCAGGCAGTGTCGACAGCAAATCAATTGGGTCCTTTCTCTTTCAAAGGGGCTGCTCAGAACCTTTAATGCAAGATATGCCGCCTTTTCCTTTACCCGCAATCATGTGATACTCGACGTGCTACCGGTATGGTCAAAAGTTATTTCCAGGTTTATTTGCAAAAGAACGTTCGGGAACAAGCCCGCGGAAGATCTGAAAAATCTTATCCTGCAGGCGGGAAGAGAATGGTATCAGATGGTGGATAATAACACCTCAAAAAGCTTTGCGTCCCTTTCTCTGTTAGAAAAAAACCATAAAGAAAGCATCAATCCTAAAAACATCAAACCTGACAGAAAAGCCAGCCTGCGGCTCACTAAACATGAGAAGGAGAGTCTGAAAATCCTTGAGCTTGACAGGAAAGACCTGTCCTCTGACGAGCATGTGGTCAAAATAAAGGCCTCGTATAAAAGAATGGCCAAGCTGCACCATCCCGATATGGGTGGAGATACTGAAAAGTTCAAACAATTGAACGAGGCCCACAAGCAGATGCTCCTGTGGACTGAAAATCCCCAATATGCTTCCAGAAGGGCGCTTCAGGATTGCTGGTCTTATGACGGCGTTACCAGCCGCTGGTCTCCTCCCCTGTAAATCGACTGAGCGAAAATTAGAAAAAATTCACTCCCACAAGACACAGCTCTTTAAGATAAAACAAATTTGCCCTATTGCTTTTTCCTCTTTCCCATTCTTTTTTGGATCTCCCTCTCAAAGCCCCGGTCGGTGGGCCTGTAAAAAACGCGGCTTTTGATGTCCTTCGGCAGGTATTCCTGTTCAACCCGGCCACCGGGATAATTATGGGGATAGAGATACCCACGGCTGTAGCCTAACTTTTTCATTAAGGCGGTAGGTGCATTCCTTATGTGCAATGGAACGGGCTGCGCGCCGGATGATTCGATTTCTTTTTTAACGGCCTTTTCCGTCAGGTAAAGGGCGTTGCTCTTGGGTGCAGCGGCCAGATATACGGCTGCCTGCGCTAAGGCAAGTCCAGCTTCCGGCGGCCCAACCTTTTGCCAGGATTCGAAAGCGTTAAGCGCTATCTGTAAGGCGTTTGGATCAGCCAGACCTACATCCTCGGTGGCAAACCGTATCATCCTCCGGGAAATAAAAAGCGGGTCCTCTCCGGCTTCCAGCATCCTGTAAAGCCAGTAGACGGAAGCCTGGGCATCACTACCCCTCAGGCTCTTGTGAAATGCCGATATCTGATTGTAGTGCTCCTCCCCGTCCTTGTCATAGGCAAGGGCCTTCCTGCTCAAGGCCTTTTCAATGATTTTCAGATCTATCCTGAGTTGTGCCTCTTCCCCGCTGTCCAGCGTATAAAAAACCGCTGCTTCAAGATTATTCAGGGCTACCCTGGCATCCCCTCCGGATAGTTCAAGCAGGAGTTCTATTGCCTCTGGTATTATTTCAATATCCAGTTTCCCTAACCCGTGCTTCTCATCCCTTAAAGCCCGGAGTAAAATGGTCCTTAAATCCTCTTTTCCTAACGGGTTAAGAACCATTACCCTGGTCCTTGAAAGAAGCGGCGGGATAACCTCAAAGGAAGGATTTTGCGTTGTCGCCCCCATCAGAACGATAAGGCCGCTTTCAACGTGTGGCAGGAAGGCATCCTGCTGGGCCTTATTAAACCGGTGTATCTCATCAACAAAAAGGATAGCAGGCTTACCAAGGCTGGCTTTTGACCTTTTTGCCTCTTCAATAACGTTTCTCAGTTCCTTAATGCCGGAGGTGACCGCGGAAAATGCATGAAAGGGAAGCCCGATGTGTTCACCCATCAGCCTGGCTAAAGTTGTTTTGCCTGAGCCGGGAGGTCCCCAAAAAATTACCGAAAATACGCGACCGCTGTTCAGGGCCCTGGAAAGGAGGGAGCCTGGACCGATAAGGTGTTCCTGGCCTACTATGTCCTCGAATTTTTCAGGTCTCATCCTTTCAGCTAAGGGGGCTTTGAAATTTTCCACGGACTTCATTATTCCACATGCATAGCTGATTGCTGGGAGAATTTACCAGCGTCTTTTGCATAGCATAAAACACGCTGATTACGAAAAAAACCGCTCCGTCAGGAGACAGACCATCAGGTTGGCGAACTGCTATTTCTGGCCAATAACCCGGACACAAGAGACACAACCCTGTCCATATCCAGAGGTTTGCTGATTATCAGGTCTGCCCCCATTTTTTCAAAAGCATGGGATGACTTTCCTCCTTTTTCTGCATTCACAAGCGCGAGAGGCAAAGACTGGTTTGTTTTTTTAATTTTCGGAATTATTTTTATTGGTTCTATGGCTGGTGTATTCAGGTCGGCAATAGCAAGATCAAATTTGTGTTTTCTCAACACCTTGAGACCTTTTCCGGCTGTAGAAACAACTGTTACCTTGCCACCTTTACTCACAAACAACGGGGCAAGTATATCCTTAACCACACCTTCCTCAGTAATGATTAAGATACGTGAATTGTTTATCCTGTTCCTGGATCCCTTGACCTTAGACAAATGTGTTTTCCGGGCAAGTGGGAGCTTTATTGAACATGTAGCTCCCTGACCCTCCAAAGTCACGAATTCAATTTCTCCTCCATGCCGGGTAATTACGGCCAGGGCCAGGCTCAAACCCAGACCCGGACGAAGGCCCCCTTTGGTAGTAAAGAAAGGGTCGAATATTTTGTCCTGTATCTCCCCGTCAATACCTTCCCCGTTATCCTGAAGGTAAATGTGGGCGAAACCTGCGTTCTCCTCCATAGTCAAATAGATCTCACCCCCTGCGGGCAGCGCGTCTACGGCATTCAGGATAATGCTCACAATGGCATCCCTTATCTCTTCCGGGTGTCCTTCCACGGGCGAGATTGTCCTCAGATATGTCTTGAGCTGTGTCCTGTCTCCTGGATCCTCAGGTTGCTCTTTCCAGTTCTGCCGAGCCAGTGCAACGGCATCTTTAACGGCTTTTCTCAGGTCGAAAAGGACGGCACCCGGTCTTTGCCTTTCAAAGTCAGCCAGGCTGTCTAACTGGCGAACGATGGAATACCCTTTTCCGATGGCAGTCTCAAGCCTTTTTAACGATTCAATATGGCCTGAATTTTTAGCATATTCAATAGCTTTAATATTTAGAAATTGTTCATCAACAATCTTCAGGCAATCCTCAAATTCTCGACTCAACCCTGAGGCCATACGCGCCAGGGTTTTTCTCTTATGAGACTGGGACTGTTGCTTTTCTTTTCGCTTCTTGTCATCCAGTCCGATTATATTGAACAGGAAGGCGGACCGGCCCTTATGCCGGATCTTATTTACCCTGACCTCACAACACAGGGTCTCGCCGTTTTTTGCGGCCAGATAGGTCTCGTATTCATCGGGGGCCGATTTTCCGGAAATTTTTCTCTCATAAATATTCAATACGAATTCCCTTGAGCGCGGATGAATGATCTTAATAAAATCTTTTCCGATCATTTCTTCTTTGGAATATCCCAATTGCATCAAGAGAATTTCATTTGTGTAAATGATTTTGCCATCCTGGATAAGAACAACACTCCCTGGAATTTTGTTGAGAAGTCTTTGAGTGGCCTCTAATGTATTTTGGAGCGATTTATTCTCCTTCCTGAGAGCGGCCAACTTTTCCCTCAGTATCCGGGTTTGGTTTTTGAGCTTTTCAATACTGTTTTCCAGCGCCCTATCCTGTCTCGCGGTCATTCGTATTTTCCTCAACTTATTTATAAGCCGTCATCGTTAGATTTAACGGGCTGATATTGATAGTATTTTTTTTATTTAACCATTCAATGGCGCAACAAATTAATTAAACAAAAAAAATCTCTCTTGATGATCTTTACTACATAACGTATCATATTCTCCTGTTATGTTACAACAGATAAAGCAATTGTAGAGAAATGAAAGACATCGAACCGAGAAAAAAGTGACCGATAACAATTCACCGTTTGTACACCTTCATGTCCACACCGAATACAGCCTCTTAGACGGGGCTATCCGCATTGATCAAATGCTCGATAAATCAAAAAGACTCGGCTTAGATGCCGTTGCCATCACAGACCATGGCAATATGTTCGGGGTCCCACAATTTCACAGGCAGGCTGAAAAGGCAGGGGTCAAACCGATCATTGGATGTGAAATATACATGGCACCAGGTGACAGGCGCGACCGGTCTCCATCATCTGATGGAAGCCCTAATGCATACCACCTGATCCTTTTGGTGATGAACGACGACGGATACATGAATCTGAGCAAACTGGTCACATTAGGTCATCTTGAAGGTTTCTATTACCATCCCCGGATAGATATGGACCTCCTGAGAAAGTACAACAGCGGTCTTATCGCACTTTCGGCCTGTCTTAAGGGTATTGTTCCATATTATATCAGGACCGGGCGCATGGAAACTGCCAGGGACAAGGCCAGAGAACTGGCTGCTATTTTCGACGACGACCGGTTTTACCTTGAAGTGCAGGCAAACAACCTGCCTGACCAGATAAGCGTGAATACCGCTCTTAAAGAAATATCAAAGGACCTTTCAATTCCCCTGGTGGCTACAAACGACTGTCATTATCTGAACCGTGAAGACGCGGAGGCACATGATGTGCTTCTCTGTATTCAGACAGGCAAAACCATTGAAGATGAAAAACGGCTCAGGTTTTCCACGAACGAATTCTATTTTAAATCCCGTTCCGAAATGGAGCAGGCTCTTTCCGGGTTTGAAGATGCCCTTGATAATACCGTTCAGGTTGCCGGTCGCTGCAACTATAAGATGGAATTCGGTCATTATAAATATCCTGTGTTTAATGTCCCGGGGAACAGGAGCCTGGATGATATATTGACGGAAGCTGCGCTGAGCGGGCTCGATAGGAGATTGAGCGAAAAAGAAGAAAGAAACGGGACTTTAGCGGCAGAGGTAGTCAGAGAATACAAAGACAGGCTCGATTTTGAGCTTAAGACCATTCATGAGATGGGATTTTCAGGATACTTTTTGATCGTCGCCGATTTCATTGCCCATGCCCGCAGTCGCGATATCCCTGTAGGACCCGGCCGTGGATCGGTCGCAGGCTCACTTGTGGCCTACTGCCTGGATATTACAACTATCGACCCGATAAAATATGGCCTTCTTTTCGAGAGATTTCTGAACCCACAGCGAATAAGCATGCCCGACATTGACATTGATTTCTGTATCAACGGCAGGGATGAAGTAATCCAGTATGTAGCCGAAAAGTACGGCAGGGATAATGTGAGCCAGATCATTACATTCGGCACCATGAAGGCCAGGGCCGTCATAAGAGACGTGGGCCGAACCCTCAATATACCGCTTGGGGAGGTTGATCGTATTGCCAAACTGGTCCCTGAAGGCCCCAATATCAGCCTGGAAAGAGCCATCAGAGAAGAACCGGAGCTGAGACAACTGGAAGAAGGGGAAGGGCCGGCAAAAAAACTCCTGTCAATATCCAGGGCCCTTGAGGGTCTTACCAGACATGCATCCACTCATGCATCAGGTGTGGTCATCTCTGACAGGCCGCTTGTTGAATACCTGCCTCTCTTTAAAGGGAGTCGAGATGAAATCATGACCCAGTTCACCATGGACAGGATCGAACAACTGGGTCTCATCAAATTTGATTTCTTAGGGTTGAAGACCCTTACGGTTATTAAGCAGGCGCTCAGGATTATTGAAGAGACCACAGGTCAAAAGCTAAACATTGACAAGATTCCTTTAAATGATGAAGCGACATATCACCTCGTAAGTGAAGGAAAAACGACCGGTGTATTCCAGTTAGAAAGCTCAGGGATGAAAGACCTCTTGAGAAGGCTGAAACCGGAGGTTTTTGAGGACATGATTGCCTTAGTGGCCCTTTACAGGCCAGGGCCTTTAGGCAGCAATATGGTCAACGAATTTGTTGATGGAAAACATGGAAAGGTCAAGATAAGATATTTTGTTTCCCAGCTCGAGCCCATTTTAAAGGAAACTTATGGGGTAATATTATACCAGGAACAGGTCATGAAAATTGCCCAGCTCCTCGCGAATTATTCCCTGGCCGAGGCAGATGAACTCAGAAAGGCTATTGGAAAGAAAAAACCGGAGGTTATGGCAAAACACAATGCCCGGTTTATTGACGGCGCAAAAGAAAATGGGGTTGAACCAAAAACCGCAAAAAAACTTTTCATGCTGATAGAAAAATTTGGAGGATATGGCTTTAACAAGTCGCATTCCGCAGCCTACGCAATGATTGCCTATCAGACTGCCTATCTGAAGACCCATTATCCAGTGCAATTTATGGCAGCCCTTCTGACACAGGACATGGGGAACCAGGACAAAACAATCAAGAATATTGCCGAGTGCAAGGGCATGGGGATTGAGATACTTCCGCCTGACGTGAATGAAAGCCAGGCCGATTTTTCTGTGGTCGAGAAGAAAATCCGCTTCGGCCTCGCCGCCATCAAAAACGTTGGGTTAAAGGCAGTGGAGTCTGTTATTGAAGAACGAGAAAAAAAAGGGCCATTTTGTGATCTGTTCGAGTTTTGCAAAAGGGTGGAAGGGACCAAAGTCAACCGCCGGGTCCTTGAAGGTCTGATCCTTTGCGGGGCGTTTGATTTTACGGGGATCTACAGATCAAGTCTCTTTGCAGTCCTTGATGATGTTATAAAATTCTGCGGCATTAACCACGATCCGAACCAGCTAAATATGTTCGGTTCTCTGAGCTTTAACAGCGGGGAAAACGGCGGACTTCTGGATCTCCCTGATATTGACGAATGGGAGGAAAAGGAAAGGTTGAGAAGGGAAAAAGAAGCCCTCGGGTTCTATATTACAGGGCATCCCTTAGCCAGGTTTGGTGGGGAGATAAAGCGATTTACTACCTGTTCAATTGAAGACCTTCCAGGCCGGAAGGATAAAAGTCCGGTCAAAATTGCCGCTGTTGTAGAAGATTTTAAAATGAAAAGAACAAGGCGTGGCGATAAAATGGCCATTCTCAATGTTGAAGATCTAACCGGCTCTACTGAAGTAGTCATATTCCCCGACGTTTTCACACGGACATCCCCCCTACTTAAAAGCGAGGAACCTTTGCTCATCACAGGTAGCGCGGAAATCAGTGAAAGCTCTGCCAAGATTATTGCCCAGGAAATAGTCACTCTGGATTCCATCAGACAAAGCGCTGTAAAGGCCATCGAACTCAAGCTCGATGAGGAAAAAATATCAAAGGAGTTGTTAGAGAACTTGAAAATTGCCACATACAAATATCCAGGGAATTGCAAAATCCTCTTCAAAGTGAATATGTCTAATGGAAAGGAACTGATTATTTCCGCGCACAGAAGCTTCAATGTGCTTCCGTGTAGCGAACTCATCACTGAAATCGAATCCCTTGTTGGAAATAAGGTCTATGAATTGACCTGAGCGAGGCACCGGTAGTATCCGGTATTTGTCACACACTCGTTTAAAAAAAAACGTAACACTTTAGCCCTTTGAAAACAGGAATGGTACGTGGGGATCTCTTTTTTAAAAGAGCTAAACTATTACAAAAAAATCTGTTAACGAATTGCTCGATATTCATTATTACATTGCTCCGATATCCCTGTATTTGACAAAAGAGGGCTCTTTTGAAGTTTCATGTTGATTTCATTAGTATAATCAGATACATTATTGAAAAGCTATGGATTTAGAGTCTAAAATAAGAGAGGCAGATGCCTATCATGCTATGGGATTACTCAAGGAGTCTCTGGATATCTACGAGGAGATTTCGTTGACTCTCTCTGAATCTGAACCTCACAAAATGAAGACATTAAACAGCAAGGTCCAGATGTTAAAGAGCGAGATAAAAAATAACAAAAAAAAGCGATCTGAAAAAATATCCTCAAAAGAAATTTCAATTCTTAAAAAGGCTCTCATAATTCCGGAAGGCATAAATGAAACCCTGGAGGCCGCCTCGGCCCTTAAAGAACTCGGCCTTTTTCAGGATGCCGTTAGCAAGTATGAGGAGTTGTTACACTCTGACTGTCCTGTCACGAAAATAGTGCCTGAACTTGTCGAATGCCATTTGGAGATACACGCGCCCTATGAAGTCATAAAGCATCTAGAAGCCACTGTCAAAAAGCATGATTTGAGCGACAAGGAAACGGCCCAAATCAAATTCCTGCTTGGCATGGAAATAGAAAAGAAGGGCTTTAAAAGCCTGGCGTTTGATCTATATGAAACCGCTTCAGACATTGATCCCGGAAACAGTGAGTTCAGAGATAAGCTCAACCAGTTAGCATCCAGTGTCTCTTCCGGTTCACGATATGATTACCTCCTTAACAAGAAGACAATAACCTCTGACCAGTTGCAAAAGGCTCTATCCATTTCAAAAAAAAGTGGTAAAAGCGTCGAGTCTGTCCTGATTGACAATTTCAAAGTGAACAAAAAAGATGTGGGAAAATCTCTCTCGTTGTTTTATGGCTGTCCTTTTAGAGAGTTTGATCCAAAATTTCCTGTTCCTGTTGAGCTTGTGAGCAGTATAAAAAGGTCCTTTTTGCTTCACGATGTCTGGGTCCCCATGAAATGGGGAAAAGGTGGCGTTGAGATACTTATTGACGACCCTAAGGACCTGAGAAAAACCGGCCAGATCAGGGGGCTTGTTAAGACCAGTAAAATTATTTACTCCGTTGGGATCAAAGAGGACATCGATCAATTCATCATGCTTTTTTTTCAGACAAAGACGGAAGAGCCGATTGAAGATATGGTTGAAAGGCTCGACATGATTCCAGATGTCTCTTTTGAGGAGGAAGAAGAAATAGACATTGAAGAGGAAATAGATACCCTTGATGAATCATCCAGCCAGGTAGTGAGGCTCGTCGATCAGTTTCTCGTAACTGCCTACCGAAATAATGTATCCGATATCCATATAGAGCCTTCACCAATATCCAGAAAGACTGAAATTCGCTTCCGAATGGATGGTGTCTGCCAGGAATATATTCATGTTCCCCTTTCCATGGCAAGGGCATTGGTTTCAAGGATTAAGATCATGGCAGGGCTTGACATTGCTGAAAGACGACTGCCCCAGGACGGAAAAATCAAATTTAAACGCAAGGGTATCCCGGGCTTTGAGCTAAGACTGGCCACCATGCCAACAACAGGCGGGTTCGAGGATGCAGTATTGAGGATTTTGGCCAAGGCCGGGGCCATGAATCTCGATGAAATGGGGTTGGCTGAACGCAACATGGCAGTAATGAAGAAGATTATTTCCCTGCCCTATGGGCTGGTACTTGTTGTGGGACCTACCGGTTCAGGCAAAACCACGACCCTGCACGCTGCCCTTGGTAATATCAATAAGCCGGGCGTTAAAATATGGACCGCGGAGGATCCTGTGGAAATATCCCAGCCCGGATTGAGACAGGTTGAAGTAAAATCCAAGATCGGGCTTGATTTTGCCAGGGTTATGCGCTCCTTCTTAAGGCTCGATCCTGATGTCATTATGATAGGAGAGATGCGGGATTATGAAACCGCTTCCACGGGAATTGAGGCCTCGCTGACAGGTCATCTCGTTTTTTCCACACTTCATACAAACAGCGCCCCTGAGACTGTAACCAGGCTGCTGGATATGGGATTGAACCCTCTCAATTTCTCTGATGCATTTTTGGGTGTCCTTGCCCAGCGGCTGGTCAGGAGGTTATGTACTAACTGCCGCGAAAAATACCATCCGTCTGAGGAGGAATTTGAAGACCTTGTTAAAGTGTATGGAAAAGAAAGCTTTAAGGCCTTACGAATGGGATTTACATCCAAGGTTTCCCTTTACCGCCCTAAAGGTTGTGAGATATGTTCAGGAACCGGCTATAAGGGACGTATGGGGATACACGAATTAATGGAAGGAACGCCACAACTGAAAAAAATGATAAAAAACCAGGCAACTTCCGAAGAACTCTTTACACAGGCATCGAAAGACGGCATGACTACGTTAAAACAGGATGGAATTGAAAAAGTTCTCCAGGGATTGACCGATATTGATGAAATTCGCAGGGTTTGTATTAATTAAATAGGGAAATCAAATGTCTAAGAAAGCTTTAGTAGTGGATAATGATTTTTTCTTTGTAGAATTTATGACGGAATTACTTGAGAAACGGGGATATGAGATTGTTAAGGCATATGACGGCAAGGAGGCCATATTAAAATTAGAGGAGGGACCCGTTGATTACCTTTTCCTGGATATTATAATGCCCAAAATAGACGGGAAACAGGTCATAGAATATACCCGCAATAAATTTTCCGAATCTCCTTTTCCGATTATTGCCATGTCAGGCGCCTTTGTCGAGCAAATGGACGGGATTAATAGTATTGGAGCAGACTATTATATTTCAAAAGGCCCGATGGAGGAAATGGGTGTTAAGATAAACGATTTTTTAGACAGGGTGGAAAACCAGCCTTTCCCCCCTCCAACAGGCGATAATATTCTTGAACAGGCTGAACTCGCTCCCAGGGAATTAACAGGTGAATTGATTAGCAGCCTGAATTTTGAAAAATCAATCATTGAAAGTGTCGGGATAGGAATCATTGTCGTTGACAAAGATGTCAGGATCTTAAGTGCCAACTCACAGTCCCTTGGTATAATGAACAAACCTCTTGAGAAGTTATTAAACCGTCATATTACTGATATATTTCCAAAGAGTGAGAAAACAAAATTGATCGGTTCGCTTAAAAAAGTCATCCTTGACCAGGAATTACGAAAGATCACACTTACTGTAGCCACAGAGTATGGAGAAATTCGAATGATTGTTTCGGCCTTCAGAATTAATGGTGAGATAGCAGGATGGATAATCACTTTGGAAAAGAAAGATCCGGAGATCGACCGGGATGAACCCCCCGGCCAATAGACTCATCTCTTATCCAGGCACTTCTTATATCGAATATAATCCTCTGGCCTGTCAATATCCCTGTTATCATAGAGACCTTCCGGCTCAACAAGACAGACCCTGTCGACGTATTTATCAAACAGACCCCTGGCCCCCACGTCGCCTCTTATCTTATGAAGTTCATGGTATAGCTCGCTGCAGATGATGACTGGATGGGATCGATTTGATTTGATTTTAATAGCCCCAAGGGGCAGGCCGGAATTTAAATATCGCCTGATGAGGAGATTGATAAGATTTGTATCGACAAAGGGCATGTCGGCCAGGAGGATCATTACATGATTATGACTCATCTCAACTGCCGACAATCCGACTATAATGGAAGAACTTATACCCTGCTTATACTGCCGGTTTTCGATGAGCTTAAGTTTCTGGTGCTGAAGTACTTGTCCCAGTACGGCTCGAATCTCTTCAGATTGATGGCCTAAAACCAGGACTACCTCGTCCAGATCAGACCTCAGTGCTTCATCGAGTATGCGCTCAAGGAGCGTTCCCCCTCCCGCTGGAAGCAATTGCTTTGGCCTACCCATCCGGGTTGACTCCCCTGCGGCAAGGACAATGCCCGCTACACTTTCCCCAGCCTGGGTCATGGTTTGCCTGTCTTATGACCTTTCTTTTGATCCCTCTTTATAACCTGTATCAAAGACTTTGAAATTCATTTCCTTAAAGCGGTCGGGGCTTACCTGATCTATAGTCTCCCTGAGTTCTTCATAGGTAAGCGGCCCTTCCCTGAAAGCGGAGAAAAAACCGAGCAGGGCCAAGTTTGAAGACATGGGGGTTCCCAGGCTCATGGCTATCTCCTCGGCCGGCACGGAGCGGTAGATAATTCCCTTTTTGTCCAGGTAAGGTTTCACTTCGGGCCTGGGAAAATGGTCTTTTTTGGCATTGGCATATATGCTCCCGCCCCTGATAAGAAAGGGGATATTACGATATGCCTCGTTTTCTTCCAGGGCCAGCAAAAAACGGGCCGAGCCGGTCCTCACCAGGCTGCTTTCCACATCCCCGAGCCTGAGGTGGGAAATGACCGACCCTCCCCTCTGGGCCATGCCATGAGTCTCTGCCCCCATGGCCCTCAATCCTTTTTTCATTGCAGCCTGAGCCAGCACCTTGGTCATGAACAAGATTCCCTGGCCACCCAATCCACCTAAAACGAAATTCACTGTCTCCATGGATTTTTTCTCTTAACTGATGCGTGTTCCGCGTTGCGGGTTAAAAGCCTCAAAACATCCTGCCTCATAACTCGCAACTTGATTGTTTAGGAATTTCCTTTTTTGAGATTGCTTCGCGGAGTTTATCCCGCTATGCGGAGATCGCAATGACAAAATCAGCATCTCAATGTCATTGCGAGGAGTCACGCCAAGGCGTGACGACGAAGCAATCTAAATTACAACGACCTATAACGTTATTAAATTTACGCCTCCACAATCGCCCCTTTGGGGCAGATTTCCAGGCAGACACCGCAGCCGGTGCACAGGATCTCGTTGACAGCCGTATGTCCCAGTTCCTCGTCCTTATACAGGGCGGGGCATTCAAACCGGTCAAGGCAGAAACTACATTCCACACAATCTTCTGTCACCGTTACCTTTATTGGCTCGGGAATTGCCTCTTTCCTGTTAGCAATAACACATGGGTGCCGCGCGATAATAACTGCAACGCCTCCTGCAGGGTCCTTCACGTATTTGGTAGCCTTTTTTAATATCCCTGACATGGACTTGATGTCATAGGGATCAACCACCTCGATGAAGTCAACCCCGCAGCCGGCAACCACCCTTTCCAGTGAAATGGCATTTCCCTTGCTTCCGTCCGCCCTTATGCCTATACCCGGTGTCGGCTGCATGCCGGTCATGGCCGTTATCTCATTGTCCAGGATCACCAGTATAAACCGTGATTTATTGTACACCGCATTCAACAACCCCGCGGTGCCGGAATGAAAAAAGGTGGAATCTCCTATGGTTGCCACAATAGGCTGCTCAACATGATCCTGGGCAAAGGCATGGTAAAAGCCGGATGCCATGGTTATTGCAGCGCCCATGTCCAAGCAGGTATCAACGCCACCCAGATTAAGGCCCAGGGTGTAACAGCCGATATCAGAGGTGAATATTGCCTTTGCCCTGCCCTTGCGAATGGCAAAAAACGAGGCCCTGTGCGGGCAACCCGCGCAGAGGGTGGGTCTGCGGATCGGCAGGTCCAGGCCCTTCACCAGTTCAAATGCCTCCTGGTCTCCATCGCCCGTAAGAGGTTTTAAATCGAGTTCTTTGAGCACGTTACTGACCAGACCGTAAATTACTTGCGGCACTAACTCACCTTCAGAAGGGACATGGCCTGAGAGACGACCCAGGACTTTTTCCCTGTCTCTTAAGAAGTACTCGATCACCGTATCGGTTTCCTCAATAACCATCACCTTTTCGCATGCTGCCATGAACTCGAGGGCCAGGCCTTCGGGAAAAGGATACGGGGTGCCGATCTTGAGCAGGGGAATGTCCTTTCTGTCTTCTTCTGTCAGGATATCCCGCATTACAGAGTAAGGGACGCCTCCTGCAATGATGCCTAACGGATATTTTTTCCCGGGCTCAAGATCGTGAAAGTTATATGCCGCCAGGGTTTCGAATCTGCGTGCAATTTTCCTTAATTTTTCATTCAATTCGCCGTGGAGGATGAAACGGAACCGTGGTGTTGCCGCCCACCTGCCGGGATCCTTTTTAAAGGATGCCTTTTTGTCACTGCTTTTGAGCGGGCCATATGTGAGATTCTGTCGCGCGTGACATACCCTGATGGCCGGCCTGAGGATGACCGGGATCTTGAATTCCTCTGAAAGGTCAAAGGCCAATTTGGCCATTTCCCGCGCTTCCTGCGGATTGGAGGGATCCAGCACGGGGACCTTTGCAAGACGGGCCATGAGACGGGTGTCCTGCTCGGTCTGGGACGAATGGGGACCCGGATCATCACAGGAAACAATCACAAGGGCCCCGGTCGTGCCGATATAAGCGGCGCTCATGAGGGAATCGGCAGCCACGTTTAGCCCTACCTGTTTCATGCAGCAGGCCGCCCTTTTCCCGGAAATAGCCGCGGCATATGCATTATCAAGGGCCACCTTCTCATTGGTGGACCATTCAACATAGGTGTCGAGACCTTCCGATTTGACCAGACGAACCACCTCGGGCAGGATCTCGGAACTGGGCGTGCCCGGATAAGAGGTCACCACCTGGCAGCCGGCCTCAACAAGCCCTAAGGCAACGGCCCCGTTTCCTAAAAAAATCTCTTCTCGCATCATGTCTCTTCTTTTGTCCTCTTTTTGGCCTGTTCAATCAAGTTCACCAAGCTTTCAACTTTAGGCCTTGGCGGGACAAATATTCGGTCGCGCTCATTATTGGAGTAGTGGTCTTCCAGAAACTTGTTAATATCCATCCGCTCCTGCCAGCAACCGACTATCCATCCACAGGGAAACATTTTGTTCTCGGAGCGGCAGTACATAAAATTGACGTCACCGCCCACCCTGGGACACCTAATCGTTTTGTCGTCGTACTGCTCTATCAATATGTTCACCTCCCATAGTAAGGGCGGCACACCCGCAGCATTGAAGGAATGAAGGCTGCGAGTGCGCCGTTAAAGAACCAGACCACCAGTGCACTTTAACTGTTTTCGGTGATCCGGGCAGGTCTTAGGCCCCTGGAACCTTTGGCAGGTCAGCCTGCGCCTTCTTTATGTCTTCCTCGGGAAAAGCATAATCCACCAGTTGGCCTGACATGAACTTATCATATGCGGACAGGTCGAAGTGCCCATGTCCACTATGGGCTATCAGGATTGTTTTTGCTTCGCCGGATTCTTTACACTTAAGGGCTTCATCAATAGCTACCTTTACGTTGTGGCATGGCTCAGGGCCGGTAATAATTCCCTCAGTGCGGGCAAATTGTATTCCGGCCTCAAAGGTGCCAGTCTGGTGCTGGGCTACTGCTTCAACCAGTCCCAGTTCAAGGAGATGGCTTATTATTGGTGCCATCCCATGATAACGCAAGCCTCCGGCGTGAACCGGGGGCGGGATAAAGGTGTGTCCCAGGGTATGCATTTTGAGCAGGGGCGTCAGCCCCACTGTATCACCAAAATCATAGGCATATAGCCCCCTGGTCATGGTAGGGCAACTTTCGGGCTCGACGCATATGATACGCAGATCCGGCTTTTTTCCGCTGATTTTATCCCTGATCCAGGGCAGGAATTGGCCGGCGTAGTTGGAGCCTCCGCCTACGTTACCTACAATAATATCAGGATAGGCATCTGCCATCTCCATCTGCTTCATGGTTTCCTGCCCTATGATGGTCTGGTGAAGGAGGACATGGTTGAGCACACTGCCCAGTGAGTAGTGGGTATCATCACGACCTACGCATTCCTCAACTGCCTCACTTATAGCGAGCCCCAGGCTGCCGGGACAATCGGGCCATTTCTCTAACATGTCTCGTCCTGCCTGGGTTTCCGTGCTGGGGCTGGGAATACATTTGCCCCCCCAAACCTCCATTGCGATACGGCGATATGGCTTTTGGTCATAACTGATCCTGACCATATAGACCTTGATCTCAACATCGAAGAACGCACCGGCCATGGACAGGGCGCTCCCCCACTGCCCGGCGCCGGTCTCGGTGGTTATGCGTTTGATGCCCTCCTTCATATTATAGTAGCACTGGGCTACAGCCGTATTGGGCTTGTGGCTGCCAGCCTGGTTTGTTCCTTCATATTTATAGAAAATCTTTGCTGGAGTATCTAAGGCCTTTTCCAGCCGATATGCCCGGTGCAGCACTGTTGGTCTCCAGGTGCAGTAGATATCCTGTAGCTCCTCGGGGATTTCAATCCAACGCTCGGTGCTGACCTCCTGCATGATAAGCTCCATAGGAAACAGAGGTGCCAGGTCATCGGGGGTTACCGGCTGCCCTGTTCCCGGGTGTAAAACCGGTGGTAAGGGCTCCGGCAAATCGGCCTGGATGTTATACCAGTGAGTCGGCATGTCCTTTTGGTCAAGAAAAAACATCGCTTTCTTCATTTTCCCCTCCTTGTCTATAGATTGTAGGTTAGTTCCTGGTTCCTTTTGGCCCCATTTGGAGCCACTGCCACAACACAGTAAACCTAAATTCACCTCCTTAAATTAGGATGTCCTTAAGCACCTTGTAATTACGTCTCGCAATTTGCTTAACTCGTTGAAAATAATGAGATATGGAGACCTGACGTTCTGCTGCGAACATAGAAAAATGGAACGCTGGAAACTGACAACCCGCCCCGAAGGGGTGGCCTGAGTATCGCAGAGCGGATGCGAAGAATGTTGAAATCTCGAGTTTAAAAGGAAGTTGCTCATTTATTAACTTCCCTGTCAAGGAGGATTGTCGCTAATCCTGACCAGTTGGGACTGGCCCAATGAATATTAATTGGCAAATTTGAATGCTAATGTTTTTAGTCTTTTAAGTCAAACAGAATTTTTCTTAAATTCCATCCAGGTATTTGTTCCTGTCCTCCATGAAATCTTTGTAGACCTGGAATTGTTCTGTGTCTTCGTAATCAATTTGTTTTACAGGCGCATGGTCGAAGCAATAAATCTTTGCCCCGGGACATGCCAGGAGTATTGGAGAGTGAGAAGCGATGATAAATTGGGCGTGCCCTGCCTGGCTCATCTCCTTTAGCAACTTTAGCAAATCCAACTGGGTTTTTGGTGAAAGAGCTGTCTCTGGTTCGTCCATAAAGTAAATCCCTTTGATTTTGAAGCGGGCCTTGAAATATGACATGAGGGACTGGCCATGGGATTGGGTTACAAGAGATTTCCCCCCGAAATATTCAAGTGCTCCAGGATCTGCTGATGCCCATTCGTCTAAAATTTGAGCGAAGTTCCGGAATACCTGGGATGCAAAAAATGACCCTCGCACAGGACCGTTAGTCCATTCAACATCTATAGCCTCCCACAATCTTTGCTCATAGAGGTTGACTTTGAAGCGTCTTCGCTCAACGTTTCCCCATATATATATACCGCATCTGTGAGTCAAGGCTTCCAGTAAAGTGGATTTCCCTGTACCGTTTTCTCCTACGAAAAATATCACCGGTGAATCAAATGTAATACCTTTGGTCTTATGGAAGATATTCAGGTTGAAAGGGTAATGTTCTGTGGTTGGGTATTTTTCCGGGTGAAGATCAACTCTTTTAAGATGCATTGCAATCTCTCCTAATGCTCAAGGTCATCAAGATCCAAATAACAGACGAAGGCATCATATCCGGTAAGATCAGGAATGACAATCAATTTTTACTTTGCTGTGCTTGGATGGTTTTATAGATACAAAAGGCCGATTTTTTAATCCTACAGGTAAGTTTCTCAGAATTGAAAGAAATAGAATATATTGATCATCTCTGAGGCCCTTTTGCTAATTGAAAGGCTTTATAGGAAAATATTAGGGCAAGGCAAGACAGGAGGACCGGCAATAGTCTGGATAAAAGGCTTATTATCATTCTTATATTTTGAGGGCTATTGAAATCTTTTTTGTCATTCATAAGCAGTTGTTCCTCTTTTCCTGCTTCCTTGACCAAAAAGGTGCTCTCCTCGTCAGGCGTTTTTTCCGGATACTGAAAAACAAATGCGGGATTCGTCTCTTCCCTCTCCTGCGGGCCCTCAGGGAATGACTTTTCTGAGATTTTCGTCATTCCTTCCTTCAAGGGTTCCCCTTTTTTCCCTTCCACGGCTACCGGAATATTCACCTTGGACAGAAATTTATTACTTGATTCCCTGTTATGTTGCTGCTCTTTTCCGGTTTTTATTTCTGAAGGCCCCTCTTGTAGCAATCCATCAAGGCGAGTTTTTATTTTTCCTTTTTCTGAAAAAGACTCTTCTTCTATTTTTTGTTCTTCATCGATTTTCTTTATGTATTCTCCATACACCCATCCTTTACAGCCATAAATTCCTCTTTCGAGAACAATTTTATACCAGTCCCCGTGCTTGCTTTTTATGACAACTTTATCTCCTTTCTGTAAGCCTGTAATAATTTCCCCATTTAGCCCCGGGAGTTTTCTTAGATTAATATTTTTGGTGACTTCTCCATTCCAGGACTCAAAAGCATGTCCAGGTTTTGCTGTCCAGCAGATAGCCAAGGATAGGAAAAGAAATAGTAACGGCTTTTTACCCATAATAAACCCCTTTTCGTTTGCTCAAAAAAAGTACAGGTGCTATTTACACTCGTGTCCATATTAACTTAGCAGAAATCATGCCAAAATGATGAGCAGATAATATTATAATAATTACAAGTAATTGGACTTATCTGGGAAGGAATCAGAATGCGGGATGACGCAAAATTTGACCGGAATCCACGTATATGTCAAATAATTGACTTGTTGATTCGTAACTGAGCAAAAACTGGTATTGAGGGGTTGATATGGTTGTGAAATGATGTAAGATGGCGTCTTACTGGAAATGACTTTAAAAATTTGTGAGGAGGTGCGAAATGAAATATTTGTCAGTTCTTTTGATGTTGCTGTGCCTTGTGTCCGTAACTGCCTGGGCCGGATTGGAAATGGGCCAGGAGCCTGAAAAAATTGTGCTGGAAGGAAAACTTGGAGGCCATCTGGATATGAGGGAATGGAGCAGTGAAGAGTTTAAGGGTAAGGTTTCTACTCTGTTTTACGTCGATCCTGATGTAAAGGACCTCAATAATGACGCCAGCGAGGCATTGAAAAAAGAGAAGTTTCCTCTGGAAAAATATCAATCGTTCGCCATTATCAATATGGCCGCGACATGGATGCCCAATTTTGCAATCACATCTTCCCTGAAGGAAAAGCAGAAGCGCTATCCTACGACTATTTATGTGCGTGACTACAAAAAGGTCCTCGTGAAAAAGTGGGAACTATCCGATAATAACAATAATGTCCTGGCCTTTGATAAACATGGAAAACTCATCTTTAGAAAAGACGGCAAGCTGGAACCAGAAGACATCCGTAAGCTCATACAGGTAATTCGCGAACAACTTGACAAATGATGATTGAGACCTGTTGAAGAAGTTTTTTCTCAAATTCAACTGCACCTGTATGCCTGCCTGCCCCCCCGGGGAGGACGGCAGTAAGGTAAACCCATATGAAAAATGATAGTGTTGTTTGTTCGGAATGCGGTAACGAAGTTAAAAAACGGAAGATCTGCGTTATTGATGACAGACCTGTCTGCTACGTCTGTATGTACGGCGACGCAAAACCGGTTGAGATTTATCCTATCGGCAAGGTGAGAACAGGATTGCGCCCTGATGAATTAGACGGCCTTCCGACCGCTCAGGGGGGCATTTCATGTGTCGAGCTTTTTCCGTCGCAAAAGCAGTTTATGTATAGGCTGGATGAGGAGGCCTTTCTGACCATTGTGTATTACCTGCACAAGGTGACATCGATAAAAACGGTGTTTAACAGGCGCATTGACGGAAAGCATGTTGGGGTTTTTGCCTCACGGACCCCTCACAGGCTTTCCATGATTGCGATTCAAGACGTTAAACTGCTCAGGATAGAAGAAACCAGCCTCTACGTGGAGGGGCTTGACGCAATGGACGGAAGTCCTGTTCTTGATATAAAACTCAAGCTCAGTGCGCTGGACCTTCCTCCAAAAAAAATGAATCATGTATAATGAAAATTACTATCATATATGACAACGATGTATGGCAAACAGGCCTTAAACCTGACTGGGGGTTTTCCTGCCTTGTAGAGGTCTATGGCAAGGCCATACTCTTTGATACCGGCGCAAATGGTCGTATCCTGCTCGGGAATATGATAAAACTGGACATAGACCCCCGCAAGATTGATGAGGTCTTCATATCCCACTCCCATTTCGATCATATGGGCGGGTTGCTCGATTTTCTAAGCATCAACCCATGCAGGGTATATATTCCTTTGTCATGTTCGGCACCCGCCGGCCGGGGTGAAATAATAAAGGTCAAAGCTCCCCTCAAAATGCACGAAGATATTTATTCAACGGGAGAGCTCAGCGGCATTGAACAGTCTCTTATTATTAATACAGAGACCGGTCCTGTTGTGATCGCGGGGTGTTCTCATCCCGGCGTCGGAAAAATTCTCGAAGCGGCAGCCCCGCATGGCAGCGTTACAGCGCTCATAGGGGGCCTGCACGGTTTTAATGAATTCAATCTAATCGAAGACCTTGAAATGATTTGTCCCACCCATTGCACCCAGTATAAGCGGGAAATAAAATCCCTTTATCCCGGCAAATATGAAGAGGGAGGCGCGGGAAGGATTATTGAGATCTAAGGGAATACAAATGCCGCATTACCTCAATTGCGCGAAAACGCTCAAAAATGAACTACCTCGCAGCCCCGCTTAGGCGGGATCTCCGTTACGCTCCGACAAGCTGCGGGGAATTAACCCTTGCCTGCCTCTGGCTGGCTTGTCCGCCTTTGGCGGATTGAAAGTTATTTGCCGAACAACCCCTTTACCTTGTCCGTAACGGCCTTGGCTCCTTCCTTAGCCGCACCCCCAACCGACTCTACGCTCGAACCGAGCGCCTTAAGCCCCTTGTTCAGGGTATCCGTTACAGCAGGAGAGGTGATCTTTTTGTGTAGCGCAGCAAATATTTCCTTAAATGCCTCGGCAGGGGATGCGCCACCCTTTTTCTTTCCAATGTCCTTGAGGTGAATGTCCGGCAGTGATGCGCTTATACTCCTGCCACCAAGTGCTGACATGGACAGGTTTACCTTTCCGTCCTTTACAATAAAATCTTTTATTATGATTTTCTTTCCCTTCTCTTTTTCCCCGGCCTGTTTTTTCGAAGCTTCGCTACTGCCCGTAGCCCTTTTTATGTTATTTAAAATCGTTTGGAAGTTGTCGGTACCACGCTTCTTCTCATAGGTAAATTCCGGGCGAACCACCTCGATCTTATCGATAATGATCGTGTCCCCGGTCAGAGATTTCTCATCTACATTTACGTAAACAGAGCCCACGTTCATAGCCTGAGGTGCGTTGAAGCCCTTGGGATTACCAAGAAAAAAGTCCTTGAGTTCGGCCTCCGCGGTAAATATGGATACATCTACATCTCCCAGACGAACCTCTGTCTTCGTCATCTCCGGGCCATACGTGTTGACCGCATTTTTGATTATGGGGCCGAGGTTGGAAAGCCCTATAACCACCACAACAACAATAATGACAACGAGCGCGCCACTGCCGATCAGGATCCATTTTTTCATAGTTCATTCCCCCTTTTTTATTGGTTTGACATTTATATTATACCCAATTGATAAACTCGTAAAAAGTCAAAATCACGTCACTCCCGCCCCGCATCAAGTGCGGGATAAACTACAGCGGGAGTCCATAATTGCTCGAAATCACTGGATTCCTGCCCCGCCTGCCGTCCGGCGGGCAGGTTTCGCAGGAATGACAGATAATGTCAAATCCGACTTTTTACGATGTCATCCCAATTGAGTCAATGAAAAAAATTGATAGCCGGATGTCGGCTATTTCAATCCATGGCCATGCTGCTCAGGGAATATATCACAATCGCATGGACAGGCGAAAAGGAAAAAGCCGCTATTATTAGAAGCGGCTTTTTTATTGATACTGGATGGTCGGGACGACTGGATTTGAACCAGCGACTCCCGCGTCCCGAACGCGGTGCTCTACCAGGCTGAGCCACGTCCCGACTTTTTGTACATATAGCCTATTTTTTTTCGTTCGGCAAGCCCAATCTGTCGTTTAAAATACCGATAAAATTTTCCATCATCCTGGCGGTTGCCCCCCAGATCAGGTCCCCGTTGTATTCAAAGCCATGGGTATGAAAGACCATTCCTTCAGATTCCACCGTATATATTTTGGCCCCTGTATTCTCAGATTGAAAAACATCCAGCGGAACAGTAATGAGCCTTTCAACCTCTATATTGTTGATTATAAAATTGTAAGGATACGGAACAAGGCCAACAAAGGGATACACAATGAAGTCAGACGCCATTGTCAGTATGTCATCTAACCTGCCCAGGATTTCAACATCTTCCCTCGAAAGCCCGATCTCCTCCTCGGACTCCCTCAAGGCCGTTTCCAAAAGGGAACCGTCCTCTTTATCAACAGAACCGCCGGGAAATGAGATCTGGCCCTTGTGGTGTTCAACATAATCGGTCCTTTTTGTAAAGAGGATCTTGTGAATCCCATCATCCTTAAGAAGCGGGATAAGAACACTCGACTGTCTGTAAGAATTCCGCCCGTTACGGACACGCTTCGGTTCCCTGACACCCAAAATCTCTTTTATCAGGCAGGGAAGGTTCTTTTCATCTTGTATATTCATAGAAGGTGTTACTCAACCCCGTATACCCTGAGATATTCATCAAAATCTTCTTTTGTCTTTTCATCGATTGGGACACGCTTGCCTTGAATCATCACCGGAATTTTTTCGCTACAAAGATAGTCGATGACCTCCTTTATTCCGGCCACAGAGTAAACAGGAACACCACTTTTTGATACAAAATCCCGGATTGTGTTTTCTCCCTTTTGCCCTGGAGTCATTTTTCCGTCCTTATCATGCACCGCGGTGGTCTGTTCCCTGTCAATGCCGATTCCAATGCCTTTGATATGGATGGTCATATCCTGCATTTCGGCCTCGGCCCGGATCTTTTCAAGGAGATCATATTTTGTGCCCATGGACGTGGCCACATCGTCCACCACGAATACCCGGCACCCGTCAAAAAAGGTGCGGTTTACAAACACGCTCTTTAAGGCGCTCGCCTCCCCATGGGTCTTGGCCTCTTTTCGATCATAGTCAAAGAACAGATCAATACCATGATCCTTCCAGAGGGAGATCGAGGCCGCCAGGGCAATGGAGCTTCCCTTATATGACGGTCCTAAAATGATATCCGTTTCCCTGGCAATGTCCTTAGACACCATCATCCCCGCAAAAAAAGACCCTAACTCAAGACTCAGGCGTCCGGTTTTGAACATGGCCATGTTAATGAAGTAAGGCGTTGGGCGCCCGTCCTTAAGGACAAGATTCCGGTCAAAAAAGAGCGCGCCGGTCTCGGCTAAAGCCCGGGCCAGTCGTTTCTTGTAGTCTTCCATAACATTATTATAAAAAATATATCCTGCCTGTTCAACAATATATTTATGGGTCATCGTAATTACTCAGGTATTTAGGTTGAAGACTGAGTAGCAAATCCCTTAGCGACTTTGCGCCTTTGCGTAAGCGGTACAAACGATTTCTTGACAATTGCATGAAAAGGCGATATTTAATAAGTTAACCTTAGTTACTTTCATTTTTAATAAGGAGGTGCAGTCATGCCCGAAGAGCAGGTTGCTGTAATCGTAAAGTTTTTCGCCAAGCCCAGCGTTGCTGCCCTGGAAGTGACAAACGGCAGTATAAAAGCAGGGGATGTTTTAAGATACAAGGGTCACACCACGGATTTTACCGAAGAGATCACCAGTATGGAGATAGACAATCAAATAGTCAGTGAAGCCAGACCAGGCGATCTTGTGGGAGTGAAGGTGAAGGAAAGGGTCAGGGAAAACGATAAAGTCTATAAGGTTGTGGAGTAACCCTGCATCTCTTCTAAGAGCGTTGGTATCAGTTTTCTTACAAAACCCTCTTTATCGTAAGTGGTCATGGCCGCGTAGTTCTCATATCCGGGATGGTTCCGGCTCAGCATAGGGATTTTTGCCTGGAGGCCCGGGGCCAGCTTTTCAAAATTTGCAATAAGTTCCACTAACGTGAATTCCTCACCGGGATAGCTCTCAAGCCAGCCTAATCTTTTCATGCATTCAAAACGAATCTGGTCTAACAAAAAAAGGTACTGGTCAATAACGGCCATCTTCTTTTTTGGACTTAATTCGTTAAACTCAAATCCTGATCCCAGGCCCTGAAGATTCATTATCAGGTCATAGATATGAAAAGTCCCTTTGTCCTTGCCCTGGGCAAGATAGGAAAGTGTCCTCAGAGATATTTTGGAGAAACGTGTGTCCGGGCCGAAATGCTCATTAAACCGGCTCTCCCAGTTTCTAAAACCTCTTTTTACTGCAAAGAGAAACCGGCTTTCTTTTAAATTAATAACCTGCGACATTTTTTTAAAATCCGTAACTACTCAGGTTATTTAGGCTGAAGGTCCCGCGGAACGCGGGATTAGTAAAGGGCTGAACGTGGTACACATGGGGTTCCTATTATTGTATTACTTGTAACTGCTTTATCCCTGAAAAGAACTATTTCGGTTCTCTCTCCCCTTCAGCCTGAGTACGTGAGTAGTCAACAAAATCCTATATAATAGTACCCATAAAGCGTTGAAAGATGGGCGTTAACTCAGACATGCCTTTACAAAACCGTAGAAGAGCGGGGCGGGTTTTTCCATTCGTGATTTCAATTCAGGATGCGCCTGGGTGGCTGCAAAATATTTCAGATCAGGCAATTCAATAAATTCTACCAGCCTCCCGTCCCGTGACGTCCCGGAAAACACCATCCCATTCTCCACAAGTATAGAATGATATTCGGGATTCACCTCATACCGATGTCTGTGCCGCTCCGAGACCTCTGCCGTCCCGTAAAGAGAACGGACAAAAGTGCCTTCTTTCAGAACAGCAGGATAGGCCCCGAGCCTCATGGTTCCGCCTTTCTCGCTGACCTTCCTCTGTTCGGGAAGAATATCAATAACCGCATGAGGCGTATCAGGATCTATCTCAGTAGAATTTGCGCCATTTAATTTGCAAACATTTCTTGCAAACTCAATTACACCCAACTGTAATCCTAAACAAAGGCCAAGAAATGGGATATTCCTCTCCCTGGCCAGACGGATTACCTCGATTTTTCCTTCCGTGCCCCGAGAACCGAATCCACCGGGCACTACCACACCATCTACCCCATCCAGAAAAGATGTGTCTTTTAAATCGGTTGTTTCAACCCATTCAAGGTTGATCTTGCAACCTAAATGTGCTGAGCAATGGTTGAAAGACTCGATGATCGAGGCATAGGAGTCCTCTAATTTTGTATACTTCCCGCACATTGCCACCGTGATTTCAAATTTTGGATTCCTGATATTCTCTACCAGTTCTTTCCACTTCCTGAGATCGGGGGGGCTGTAGATATTGAGCTTTTTGTGAATAATCTCGGGTAGGCCTTCCTGCTCAAAAATGAGCGGGATTTCGTAGATGTCTTCCACATCCAGCCCTGTAATTACAGCCTCAGGGTGGACATCACAGAAATTGGAAATTTTTGCCTTAATCTCCTTTGTCAGGAACTCCGAACAACGGCCAATGATGATATCAGGAAAAATGCCCCGCTGTTTAAGCAGGTTCACGCTTTGCTGTGTGGGCTTGGATTTCTGTTCACTCACACCATAGGGAATAGGCACATAGGTCAGATGAATATAAATAATATTTTCCCTGCCCACATCTTCTTTCATTTGACGCATGGACTCCAAGAAAAGCTCGTTCTCGATGTCCCCCACCGTCCCTCCTATCTCCACAAATAAGAGGTCCGGCTTCTCTTCTCCGGATATTTCAAATATGTGGTTTTTTATCATATCCGTTACATGTGGTATGTACTGAACCGTTTTACCTAAGTAGTCTCCTCTTCTTTCCTTTTTTCGCACCATGTCAAATACCTTACCCATGGTCAGGTTCCATTTGGATTTACAGGTCACCCCAAAAAACCTTTCATAATGACCAAAATCCATATCCACCTCGCCCCCGTCATCCAATACGAAGACCTCTCCGTGCTCAAAAGGGTTCATGGTGCCCGGATCCACATTAAGATAACCGTCACACTTTATCGGGATGATTTTAAGTCTTGAGGAAAGAAGGTGGCCGATGGAGGCGGCAGCAATTCCTTTGCCCAGACCTGAAAGGACGCCACCTGTTACAATGATGTATTTTGTAGGCATTTCGTATAAATTTAGTATAATTACGGGATTGAGCTAATTAATAAAGAAAATTTATCCGCATTCATATCATTAGTCAAGTCATATAATAGTGGAAGAAAGCCCCGGTTCATGCCGGCAACAAAGAAATCACCTTGACCCCTGTTTTAGGATATGGGATAGGGGGTTTTTATTTCGATTTTAAAACATGTCCTTCCCCGCATAGCGGGATCTTCGATGGGCGTGGATTCTTTATTAATGTTAACCATTTTATTTATGCAACTAAAGGGTTTATGCAACAGTAGTGTAGATTCCAGATCAGGACTTATTCCATGACTGCAACCATCGTTATAGTGGGAAGGCCCAATGTGGGCAAATCCACCCTGTTCAACCGGATCACAAAATCCAGGAACGCGCTGGTAGATGACCGCCCGGGCATTACAAGGGACCGCCTCTATGCGTCAATAAACCATGATGGGATTCCTTTGCCGCTTGTTGACACGGGAGGATTCGAGGAATTGGGACAGGACCCCCTGATAAAAAAGGTGAAAGATCAGGTGAAAATGGCTATTGAAGAGGCCGACAGGGTGATCCTGGTGGTAGATGGGCGGCAGGGAATAATGCCGGGAGATGAAGAGATCGCCGGCCTCTTGCGCCGAGGCCAAAGGGAGGTGCTCCTTGCGGTCAACAAGATTGACGGCCCGGAACTTGACCATCTGATACATGATTTTTACAGGCTTGGCGTTGCATCCGTCTACCCTGTCTCTGCGGCCCATGGATATGGGATCAGGTCACTTATGGAGGGACTGGTCACAAATCTTACGGAATCTGCAAAAGAAAGAGAGGATGAAGGCCGTATACGAGTGGCTGTTCTCGGAAGGCCCAACTGCGGCAAATCGTCTCTTATTAACCGGATTCTCGGATTAGACCGGCTGGTTGTCAGTGAAATCCCCGGAACTACCCGTGACGCAGTGGATACTCCTTTTTCCTACAACGAGAAGGATTATCTGTTGATTGATACGGCGGGCATTCGCAGAAAGGGAAAGGTCAAGAAAAAAATAGAGAAATTTTCCGTGATCAAGGCCTTAAAGAGTCTTGATCGCTGCCACGTGGCCGCGATTCTCATAGATGCCGCCGAAGGGGTTTCGGAGCAGGACGCCCACATTTGCGGTTATGCCCTTGAACGGGGCAGGGGTGTTGTTCTGGTCGTAAACAAATGGGACCTGCTTAAAGGTGACGCCGAAAAAAAGAAACAACTTGATAATGCCATAGACCGGCAATTGCAATTCATTTCATTTGCCCCGAGGATTAACCTGTCTGCACTCACAGGCGAGCGGGTCATGAAGCTTTTCAATAAAATCGATCTGGTCTATGATCAGTTTTCGCGCAGGATCAGCACGTCCTCAGTCAACAAGGCCATACAGAAGATGATTGAAAAACACCCGCCCCCGGTCGCTGGCAGAGGAAGACTGAAGTTTTTTTACGCGACACAGGCCCGGGTCCGGCCTCCCACCTTTGTAGCGTTTGTAAACCGGCCTGATATGGTCCATTTCTCCTACGAGCGTTTCCTGATAAATCAGTTGAGGGAGCACTTCAAGCTCAATCATACGCCCATAAAGCTTAAATTAAAAAAAAGGGGTTGATTTTCACGTAACAGATCAATATTTCGGGGGTATGATTCTTACCACGAAGTACACGAAGGGAGAGAGTGCAAAAATATCCAATGTCCAATTATCAATAACCAATGCCCAATGAAAAACACTTGAAATTTGGACCTGACCGCAAGACGGCCCCGATAGCGGGATCTACGCTTCACTCCGACAGGCAGGGCGGGAGTCCATAATTGTCTGAAATCACTGGATTCCCGCCGTAGTTTATCCCGCACTTGATGCGAGGCGGGAATGACAATAAAGCATTTAATATCAAGTAGATATGATAGCCGTCATACCCGCGTAGGCGGGTATCCAGGCTTTAAAATGACTTTTTATGAATTCATCAAATTTGGTTTAGAATAAAAAATATAGGGTATCAGGCCTACACAGATGACAAAAATGTATTTAAGATAAAGTTGCTTTTGGAAGCTACTGAAACCCTGCTAAAGGAAAGCGTCTTTCAATTCGGATTGGAAAATCGCGTGTAACCAGGGCAAGGCGGAGAATCGAAATAAACGCATTCAAAGATAAAAAACTGAGGAAAACCATTAAGGCAATAGAAAAGAAAATAATTTTGTGAATTGTGCAGGTCTGACACTATTATATTTCTACAAAATCGAGAATCAGCTATGGCAAGCAAACCTTGTACCCAAATCACGGCTGGTTTTTGGTCACCACCAGACGTATACTTGATTTTCCTGTGTCGAAAAGATTTATACAGAATACTTGAACACGGGAAAAGTAAAGAATAAGGCAAATGGGATTCAGTTCTAAGGTTGCAAAATAGTCAACAAATGGTATGGTATACTAAAATTTGGAGAAACTTCAGTATGCAAGGATCATGCAGTTTATGCGGATTTAAAAGTTTGCTGGGTTCTGTTACAATTTCAAAGCCGAAAAACTTATGACTTATATTTGTAATCTTGATAAAAGTTTAATAAAATCAAAGAATTGACTATGTCAAGCATCCTTCAATTCAAAACCCGCCAAGTTTCTTTCCCATCCCATGCGAAAACGAAGGCTCGCCGAATGTGAATGTTACCTCTGGTAGTCGAAAGCTGATTGGAAAAACTGTCAGAAAACCGTCTGGTATCAATGTTAACGTGCCAAGCTGAACGCATGACCTTCTTATCCCAGTTGAATATTGGTGCCTTTTGGGATTTTATGATATTTAAAAAATGCTGGAACAAAAACTTTCCTGAATTCTTACAACTGGCATCACAATCCTTCACTTTTTAAGAAATTAGGGTTTGGCAATACTGAAATTATTGGCTTGGAGAGCCGACCCCAACATATTTTGGTCTTACCTTTCCCTTCGTTAGCCTAAAATCGTTAATTCTGAGGCGATTCTACCAGTCGATTGCCCTTGACTTGGAAGGCTTTTTGTCGTTGCATAAAATAAGGATTTTCCTTCAACCATCTAACCTCTATTTATGGGGTTACCCCATGGAAAAACAGCTCAAAATGTGCCCGCCTTGCTTCTGAAAAAGGGTTCTCTACTCTGTTGGGAGTTCAATTTCGTCCCGACAAAGGTTAGCTACCAAGAGAGCAGAGGGATAACCTACAATCCACCGGCAGGCTCTATTAGGTACCTGCCATCTTATCTATGGAGGCGTGGAAAATGTCGTTCATTCATTAAAGACCTATAGGCGGTAGGGAAGAGAGTAGACATGCAAGGAGGTTTACATAAATGACTGATGTGAAATTTGAAGTCGGCAAGAAGTACGAAAATATGAAGGGAGTTTACGAAGTCCTTTCCATCGATCGAAATACTATGCGCATCCGTTGGGAGAGAGGAGAAGAGATTACAACCACCATTTCCCTGCAAAGCCAAATAATTGAGCGCATGAAAGGAGAACAACGAGATCGTAAGGAAGCATAATCATGTTAAGGCCTATGATGATATCGGTATTGGCAGTTGATCCTTCAACAAAAAGTCCCATTGTCATTCTGAAAGAGGTTGACGGGGAAAGAAGATTACCCATATGGATAGGGATGCTTGAAGCCAGTGCCATTGCCAGCGAGTTGGAGGGCATCAAAATGTCCAGACCAATGACTCACGATCTACTCAAGGATATCTTGGAGTTGATAGATGCCAAGGTGAATAAAGTAGAAGTCTGTGATCTGAAAAATAATACATATTATGCCTTAATCCATATCACGCATAAGGGCAAGGAGATTACCGTAGATGCCAGACCAAGCGATGCACTAGCCCTTTCTTTGAAGATTTCACATGTATCTTTTGTAAAGGAACATTTGAAGGTGATAAAAGGAGAGTTTGCTGTGATAATCTTGAATGTCAAAAAAAGCAGCATGAAAGAATAAAAGAGCGAGCAAAACGATCAGCCGAAAGAAATGAACAAAAGAAAAGCGCAAATAATCCGTGCATAATTTGTGGAAGAGACAAAGGTGCAAACAGATTCTATTGTAAAGCATGCCATTCAAGACTATCAAACGAATACGGCCCTGAGGAGTATAGTGCAAACACACAGATTTAGTTTGTGCCTTGATATGGAACCGAAAATTAGCTTTGGGGCTGGCTTAACCTGGGAGACCTCCATATTAAGGTGGTCCATCTATCTTGGGCCAGGAAAACCCCCTACAACTCAAGGGCAACGTTTATTGTCCATTCGCTATCCCAGCATGCAATTTTTGTCCGGTTCATGTCCTGACCTGTAAAGGGAAAAAGGCAGAAGGATGTAGGAAAATTGTTATTATCAATGAGGGAGAATATCTGTGGGTAGCATATCGGTGGACAAGCAGAAAGCGGTCCAACTGGCGATGGACCAGATAGAGCGCCAGTTCGGCAAGGGCTCCATCATGCAATTGGGTGGCCGGGTGATTGAGGACGTTCCTGTTATCCCAACCGGCTCACTTGCCTTGGACCATGCCCTGGGAGTGGGGGGCATACCGCGAGGTCGGGTCACTGAAATCTTTGGGCCGGAGTCCGGAGGCAAGACCACCCTGGCCCTTCACATCATGGCCGAAGCACAGAAGCGGGATGGTCTTGCAGCCTTCATCGATGCTGAACATGCCCTGGATGTCATGTATGCCAAAAAGCTGGGTGTGAACTTCGATAATCTGCTGGTTTCTCAACCAGATACTGGTGAACAGGCCCTGGAGATTACCGAGGTTTTGGTCCGCAGTGGCGCCATGGATGTGGTGGTTATTGATTCGGTGGCAGCGCTGGTGCCGAGGGCAGAGATTGAAGGCGACATGGGAGATGTCCACATGGGTCTTCAGGCCAGACTTATGTCGCAGGCATTAAGGAAGTTGGCTGCAAGTATCAGCAAGTCGATGCCGGCCGTTATCTTTATCAATCAGATTCGTATGAAAATCGGGGTCATGTTTGGGAACCCTGAGACTACGCCCGGGGGAAAGGCTCTTAAGTTCTACTCCTCGATCAGACTTGACATCCGAAGGATTGGAAGCATCAAAGACGGACAGGAGGTTATTGGGAGTCGGACCCGCGTGAAGGTGGTGAAGAACAAGGTGTCGCCACCTTTCAAAGAAGCAGAATTTGATATCATGTATGGTGAGGGAATATCCACAGCCGGTGATCTTCTGGACATGGCTGTTCAAAAGGAAGTCATCGACAAGAGCGGGGCCTGGTATTCCTTTGACGAGGAACGGATTGGCCAGGGCAGGGAGAACGCCAAGGACTTTCTGAAGGAAAACCCTGATGTGTCTGCCCGCGTCCTGGAAAAACTTCGGGATGCGCTTGGGGTGGCACATAAAGAAACGGTTGAACTATAAATTAAACTGCTTTGTTCTTTTTCTTTATCAGTGATAATGGCAACTATTATGGTTCCTTTCTTCATGGCGTTTGAATAAATTAAAAGTATACTAATTTAATGAAAAATACATTAAATTGAAGCTGCACTATAAAAACATCGCTGTTTTGCTTGTGATCTGCCTTATGATGATCATGCTTTTTCAGAGATTTAAACAGCCTGGAAGCAGCGTCTCTGTCAGTTACAGTGATTTCTTAAGCATGGTGGAGAGCCAAAGTGTCACTCAGGTCACCATTCAGGGAGACAATATATCCGGCATGTCCGCCCAGGGACCATTTAAGACATTCGCTCCCAAAGATCCTGAACTGATCAAACTGTTGAGGAGCAAAGAAGTCAAGATATCTGCAAAACCCGAAGATGATTCGTCATGGTTCCATATCTTTCTCTCCTGGGTTCCCATGCTGTTGCTTATAGGTGTCTGGATATTTTTCATGCAGCGAATGCAGGGAGGGGGAGGGAATCCGCTATCCTTCGGGAAAAGCAAGGCAAGACTCATGAGTGATGCCCAGGACAAAGTCACTTTTGATGACGTGGCGGGTATCGATGAGGCCAAGGAAGAATTACAGGAAATTATTGAGTTTCTCAGTGACCCCAAGAAATTTACTCGATTAGGCGGAAGGATACCCAAAGGTGTTCTCCTGGTAGGTGCCCCAGGGACAGGGAAAACCCTTCTGGCCAGGGCTATAGCCGGGGAGGCGGGGGTCCCCTTTTTCAGCATAAGCGGATCGGATTTTGTTGAGATGTTTGTTGGCATCGGTGCTTCAAGGGTCAGAGACCTTTTTGTGCAGGGCAAAAAGAATGCCCCTTGTATCATATTTATGGATGAGATAGACGCTGTCGGTCGTCACAGGGGTGCTGGATTGGGTGGAGGGCACGATGAAAAAGAGCAGACCCTCAACCAGCTTCTTGTGGAGATGGACGGCTTTGAGTCTAATGAGGGAGTTATCCTCATCTCAGCCACGAATAGGCCTGATGTCCTTGATCCTGCTCTATTGAGAGCTGGACGATTTGATAGACAGGTTGTTGTGCCTGTTCCAGACATAAAGGGCAGGGAAGGAATCCTGAGAGTCCATGTCAAAAAAATAGTTTTGAAGGATGATGTGGATATTGCCATGCTTGCCAGGGGGACCCCGGGGTTTACCGGCGCTGACCTGGAAAATATGGTAAATGAGGCAGCCCTCAAGGCTGCCAGGCGTGAAAAAGATAGAGTGGAGATGATCGATTTCGAGGATGCCAAGGATAAGGTCATGATGGGAACTGAGCGGAAAAGCATGATTATCAGTGATGAGGAGAAAAGGACGACGGCCTATCATGAGGCGGGTCATGCACTTGTGGCAGTGCTTCTTCCCGGTACAGACCCCATTCACAAGGTAACCATCATTCCACGGGGTCGGTCCCTTGGCCTGACCCAGCAACTGCCAATAGACGAAAAACATACATACCCTAAAGATTACTTGCAGAATAATATACGTATATTGATGGGTGGCAGGTCTGCAGAAGAGATTGTACTCAATACCCAGACAACCGGCGCAGAGAACGATATTGAGAAGGCATCTGATCTGGCAAGGAAGATGGTCTGTGAGTACGGTATGAGTGAGAACTTAGGCCCTTTGACCTTCGGCAAAAAGGAGGAACAGATATTCCTGGGAAGGGAGATTGCCCAGCACAGGGATTACAGCGAGTTGACAGCCCAAAAGATTGATGAGGAGGTCAGGGATATCGTCACGGGCGCCTATAAAAAGGCCTCTCAGCTTATTAAGGATAACCTGGATATCCTCCATAAGACGGCTACTGCCCTTTTGGAGAAGGAGACGTTGGACAGAAGTGATATCGATGGAATAATGGCCGGCAGAGAAAAGCCCTTACCGGAAGAAACAGGCGCCAAGACATCTTGAAAAGGGGCTTATGCCCTTAAAATAGGCTGTAATCAGGCAAACTAACCCATTTCATCAAAGGCCCCTTCCCGAGGAAATAGGTACTGGTTCACTTTGAAATAAATCTATATTGAAATTATCAATCAGTTATGATACTATTATTTCATGACTGATAAAAAACCTATCAAAAAAAGAAAAGACCTAAATGAACTTGCTTATAGTATAGTTCAACAGGTTACAGGTAAAAATCCTATTAAGGAAACACCTTCCGATAAAAACCCCCATGCTGTTGCCCTTGGTCGCCTTGGTGGTCTTAAGGGCGGACCAGCCAGAGCTAAAAAGCTTTCCGAGAGGAAAAGAAGTGAGATTGCCCGTAAAGCTGCCAAAGTCCGTTGGGAAAATACTAAAAAATAATATTCTATAAATTTTTTAATAATCCCTCCTGCTACAATATCTTATTGAATTTATTATATATTGTAAATCCATACTATCTTTATTTCTAATATCTTAATAGAACCTGTAGTAATCTTTCTACTTTTCTATTGACATATTCAAATAAATCACTAGAATAAGTAGCATAAAATACAAATCCTAACAGGAGGATACCTCATGGATTTACAAACTTTACTTACCCAATATAATGATAAGATTTCGGTACTAGAAAAAGAACTAGCAGATTCAAAACACAAAAGGGATGTTCTGCAAGAAGCATTTGAAATGCTTAATGAAGGGGTTATATCTAGTGGGGAAACTTCCCCCATTACCGATATAACTGTCAAAAACAATAAGTATTATAATATGACTTGGCCTCAAGCACTTTTATTAGCCTTAACTGATAAGGGGGAAATGACAAGAGATCAATTATTAAAGGAATTATCAGAGAACGGCTTCCGGTCAAACTCAAAATCTATTAAGTCAGATATATATGGTAGGTTAAAAACATTAGAAAATAGGGGGGAAATTATTGCTATAAAAGAAGGAAAAGAATTGAAAAGATATAAAATAAAACAAAATGAAAATAAAGACTCTGTCCCCCATATGGATGAGACAGAGTCTAATGGTGATACAGGAGACGTGCCTGAGCGGTTTAAAGGACCCGACTTATAATCGGATGTAGGTGCTGCAACACCTACCAAGGGTTCGAATCCCTTCGTCTCCTCCAAAGAGCCGCTATAGCTTTATGGAAAAGTAAAGACCCTCGTCAAGTCTTTTATCCGGGTTCGATTCCCGGTAGCGGCTCCATTGGTTTATACAAGATAGTACAGGGAAAGATTTTTGTCAATCTATTTTTTTTAACAAGGTGCATTTTTTACTTGACAAAGCTTAACCGCTCAAGCATAATGGTCACAACCAACAATCAAAAAAGAGGTGTGCCATGAATAAATTAAGCACAGAGCGGAGAGCGCAAATCCTTAGATGCCTTGTAGAAGGTATGGGTATTAATGCAACTTCTCGCATTAATGACGTGTCAAAAAACACAGTACTTAAGCTTCTCAGAGACGTAGGGAAGAAATGTTCTGAATATCAAGACAAGGCTTTTCATAATCTCACTTCTAAAAAAATTCAATGTGATGAAATTTGGTCTTTTTGTTATGCCAAAGAAAAGAATGTTCCTGAAAAATTTAAAGGTCAGTTTGGATATGGTGATGTATGGACTTGGACGGCTATCGATGCAGATACTAAGCTTGTTCCTTCATGGTTTGTTGGTGATAGGACTATTGATACAGCTACAGTATTTATTAAGGATCTGGCATCAAGATTAAAGAACAAGGTACAGCTTACAACAGATGGTCATAAAGCTTATCTTGATGGTTTTGCTAACCTAAAATTGACCCACCTAAAGGGCAAACGCTAACCCAAAATTGACCCACCCGAAGCTGACTTCTGGTAAAAGGTATTTGACATGTCAAAACCACTTGCCGGAGGTGAAAGGAGTATGCTTACAGTGGA
>JAUWMR010000095.1 GCA_030613055.1 Desulfobacteraceae bacterium | reverse complement strand
CTGCTGATCTCACCCAGCGGACTTTCCATGAGCTCCACCCAGGCCCGGTACTCAAATGCGGTCTTGCCGAAAAAATTCTTCACATCGCTGCCAGCACAAAATACCTTCCCCGCGCCCTTAATGATGACAACCCTTACGTCCTGCTCAGAATCCAATTCCTTGAGAGCCTGATCCAGTTCCGTTGCAAGCGAGTTGTTGAATGTGTTGAGTTGCTCCGGACGATTAAGGGTTATGGTTCCCAAATGATCTTCTTGATCCACAATAACGGTTTCGTAAGCCATTCTTTACCTCCTATTAAATGTATTTGGTCGGTTAGTAAAAAAACGTATTTTTTCAAATACCTGGATATCATCGCAAAAGTCAAAACTTATTTGCAATACCATTTAGTAACAGGGCTAAAAAACCATTGGAACATATCCATCTTTCAATAGATCAGATATTATCGTGCCCACATAATCTACCTTCAGCCCAAGATCCTCTATTTTTTCAGAGATGCCGTCTCGGTCGGAGATGAACTTGCAGGCGATCGGTTTCTCGACAGCACCAATTTTCTTCGCAGTCTTGGCTATCAGTTCGTCTTCAACAAGAAGCCGTTCAGACGGCCCAAAAAATATGACCTTAACCTCATCCATCCAACCTTCAGTAAGCGTCCGACTTGCATACATCAGACCTGTTAACGCCTTTTCATTTTCGCCAGTAGCAATAATCACCAATAATTTAGAACTCATAGTATTAATCCCTCCTATTTGGTCTTTTATCATTTCAGTGAAATTAAGAGTCGCGGATATTTTTCTTCTGGCTATAGCTATAGTCAAGATGTGCTCCCTCTTTTGTCACCGGATATGCTTTATGAAAATTTCCTGGCATATTTTTTTAAAAGTTTCCACTGTTTGTAACTCTTGGGAGACGAACAGGTGTGCTTCATTTTCTTTCGTGCAATCTTAAGACTGAACCCTTTCCTTACCAGATAGGCAGTTACAAAGGTACCAGTGCCCCCCGTATCAGTAACTACTGCGCTTAATTTATTCATAACAGTGACATAGTGGGGCGAGGCATTCCTGGCCACCAGGACCGCACCTTCAGGCAGTTTTTCAAGATCGGAATCGCGCTCTATCCTGAAGACTTTTCCGGCCCCGATTCCGGAACAGGCCATTTCACCACCCGATACCAGAACGGAATTCTCGATGTCTTCAAACTTACATTCCAGAGGCTTCAAGCCGCCTTCTTCTGACCGAAGTGGTCTTGATTGAAGAAGAAAAAGCTTGTCATCATTATCCATGCACCACTCAATATCCTGTGGTTCTTTGAAATGCTTTTCGAGTCTCATTCCCCAATCGGCAAGAATAAGGGCAGAGGTATCATCAAGGCTGGGGAAATGCTGTTTGTCATCATCAACAGGAATAATCTTCGTGGAATTTTTTGGTGAAAAGACCATCTGCCTGGATTTGATCCCTGTTTGTTTCCGGATGATTTCGGGCTTATCCTTTTTTGTCACATTAATAATATCCGGTGATACCTCACCTCCCACCAATAATTCACCAAGCCCCCAGATAGAGTGAATGGCCAGGCTCTTTGACTCAAGGCCTTCAATATCTTCAGTATAAATAACCCCGCTTACGGCCGAAGCTATCATCTCAAGTGCTATAACCGCCATGGGAGTTTCCATATCCAAAAGCCCGTAGCTGATCCTGTAATAGAGGGCCCTTGGCGAGTATTTGCTCGCAATAACTGCTTTGTAAGCATCAAGTATACCGCCTTCCCTTACATTAAGAATTGTACGGTACTGCCCTGCAAATGATGACCGCGTATCCTCGCCCACAGCGCTACTCCGCATGGCGAGCCTTATGTTCCTGCCTGCTGAATTTTGAAACGAGTTATAGGCGTTAATGATATCCTCTTCCAATTCAGGAGGAATTTGGGCCTTCATCATAATATCCACTAACTCATGTGAAACGACATTCAAAGAGGCAGTAGAGTTGATGTCCAGCCTGGTTAACCTTTCATCAATCGATTTTCTCAAATCATTAAATTCGATAAAATAACAAAAAGCATTAGTGTTGATCACAAACCCCTTCGGTATGGGAAGATGTAGAGCTCTTTCAATTATTGACAGGTTCAAAGCCTTGCCTCCAACCAGGGCATGGCCATCAGAAGGAATCTCATTTAATGGAATTGTAAACGGGGCAGAAGCATTACACTCTGCTGGCGCAAAAATGAATCTTACATAGGAGTCGAATCTCTTGAAGTAATCTTTCAAATCAGGGTAACAGGAAGGGCACATTCTTGAAAAGTCATCCAGCATCGCAAAAACATAACGGGACAGATCATTATATTTATCCTCGATCGCCTTAAAGTCTACCCTGACCTGGTTGTGATATATCTCCTCCAGTTCCGCCATCAGTTTATGGACATGCCTGTCATGTGTCAAAAGGGATTTAAAAGCCTCATATTTCTCCCTGAGAACCGTTCCTGGGAAAAAATCTGCTGGGTCCAATGCTTAAACAAATTGATTATATACATAACGGAATTCCTTTGTGCATGAATAAGTAAAAGCCTTCATTATGTGCCTGCCCCCGGCCCTTCAGGCAGCCAACGCTTGAGATCTTTCATCTTGATAAATGGCCATCTGACAAGTATTATAATCTATTATCGAAATATTGTTCTTTTACCTTTATAAACTTAAAAAGGAAACGGTTCACAGGTGTTGAGATACCATATCTTTTCCCCAGCTCCATAACCTTGCCTGCAAACATTTCCACCTCGGTCTTTCTTTTGGCCTCAATGTCCTGTAACATGGATGTTTTTCCCTGAGGAGACAAACCTGACAGTACCGAATACCAATTTTTTACGTCTTCTTCGGATAGATATACATTTGCCTCCTTGGCTATGGTCATTACTTCCCTCATAGCCGATTCCATGAGTTCCATTGCCTCTTGAGACTTCTGGAAAACTGAATAGGTTGCGCCTAAAACGGCCGAAACCTGGTTGACCCCAACGTTAATCATGAACTTCCACCAAAGTTTTTGAATCATATCCTCCGGTGTTTCATATACAATGCCCGCTCCATCGAAAAGTGATTGCACCCGCTTTACTCGATCGGTAAGCACGATATTCTTTGCTTCGCCAAAAATCAGCTTGCCCTGTGTGGAGTAAATAATGCGGTTTTCTTGCCTGACTGCATCAATTCCCACTGCGACGGCATACAATACCTTGTCATCCCCACAGACGGCCCCAATCTGTTCCTCGCTTTCTACGCCGTTCATGACAGATAATATCAAGGTGTCATCTCCAGCCCGGTTATTAATGTCCTGAAGGGCATCAGAAAGATGGTGATGTTTTAAGGCTACGATAATGAGGTCAGGGGGTGCTATTTTGTCATCCGGTCTGACCACAGGTATGTGATAGCTTTTGTTATTGATAATGAATCCTTTTTGTTTTAGCCGGTTATAGCGTTTCCCTTTGGCTAGAAGAGATATGCAATTTTTGTCCAGGTCGAAAAATTTACTGGCGTAAAAGGCGCCCATGGCCCCGGCGCCGATCACTGAAACTGTTCGGATAGATGACACTGTTTTCCTCCTGTTCTAATGAGGTCCTTCACCCTGTTTTCGATTTCGTCTCTGGTCTTGCGCATGAATGAGATAGGTTTTCCTGCTGGATCTTCTAAGTTCCATTCATTATTAGGAACTCCCGGGAAAAAGGGACACGCATCTTCACAGCCCATGGATATGATCAAGTCCGGTTTTACGGACCGCGAAATTTCCTCAATCGATTTTGGTTTGCGATATGCCATATCAATACCCTTCTCCGTCATAACCTCTTCCATGATCGGGTTGACCTCCTTTGCCGGAGCACTACCTGCGCTTTCAGCATCGATCTTGTCGCCAGCATGATACCGGGCAAAGGCACTTGCCATCTGGCTGCGGCAGGTATTTTCCGCGCAGACAAAAAGTATTTTTTTTCTGTTCAGAAAGGGTGTCACAAGGGCCTTGGCTTTTTCTTTTACTTCATCGAGGGCAGTGGGGTGTTTTTTTATGTCTCCTGATCCTTCAATCTGTTTGTATGTGAGAGCTCCGTCAAAACTCGCTCCAACCGCGTCAAAGAAGTATTTGGCCATAAGGACAGTGCCTTCAAAGAGATTTTTCCCCTTTGTGGCCCCCACTGATAATAGAAACCCTTGCCGCCACTTTCTGCCCGGATCCATGAGCCTGAATACATATCTCAGGGACCACAGGGCTTGAGACCGGTCAATGAGGGCCTTCATCTGGGCCGTAGGGCCGTAAAAGAAAATGGGCGTGGCCATTACGATGATGTCTGCTTGACGAAGCAATGGATAGACCTGCTGCATATCATCATCAATGGGACAAAACCCCTTTTTTTCACAGGTTCCACATTCCTGGCAGGGAGAGATATTCATGCGCGCCACATCCAGATTTTGTGTTTGAGCACCAAGTCTTTCTGCCTCAGCGAGAAAGGACGAAAGGAGAATACTGGTGTTTCCTTTAATACGCGGGCTTCCCTGTAATCCAAGAACAAACATTGTATCTATTCCTTTCTTTCGTTACTTGAGTGCAGCCTCCAATTGACCCACGTCCGTAATCGGTGCCTTGCAGGCATATTGCTCGCAGACGAAAACAGTGGGTTTATGATTCACCGGGGCCATGAATTCTGTATAGGGGGATAACCCGGCAAGCCTTTTACCCCCCAATCCTTGAGGTCGAAACAGTAAAACCTTGTTGGGTAGAAATTTTCTATAAATGGCATTAATCATGTTTTGTGTGCCATCAAGCGTTGGGTCACCGGCAATAACGATTTCCCTGCTCGGGCCGACCACAAAATCAAGGGCCGCCAGTAGTTGAGTATGAGCTATGGGGTGCTCCGTAACCTGGGCGGAAAAAGGCCGGATCAACTGCTCATATTTTTGCTCTAAGCCGATGTTTCCCGTCATGCGACCCAGGCGCAAAAAGTTAAGCGCTGCAACTGAATTGCCTGAAGGGAGGGCCCCATCGTATATCTCTTTGTTCTGTATGACAAGGAGTTCGTTGCCTTTTCCCGTGAAATAAAGCCCCCCACCTTGCTTATCCCAGAAAATATCTATCATTTCCTTGTTCATGGCAACAGCTTGTTCAAGATACGAGATGTCAAAGGTAGCTTCATACAATTCGATTAAACCCCACACCAGGAAAGCGTAATCATCCAGGTATCCCGGGTATGCTGCATCTCCCTGCCTGTACCTGCGCAGCAGCCTGCCATCGGCTGTCCTGAGATTTTTTAAGATAAAGTCAGCCGCCTTTCGGGCTGCGTCAGCATACGCTTGATCCCCAAATGCCTGGGAGGCTTTTGCAAGGGCAGCGATCATAAGACCATTCCATGCAGTGAGTATCTTGTCATCCTTTAAAGGATGGATTCGTTTTTCCCGGACCATAAAAAGCTTTTGTCTTGCGTCTTCTAAAACGGTTTCAAGCTCTTTCAGACCCATACCTTCTCTCTTGGCAAAGGTCTCTGGATCTACCGGGATGTGGGGAATGCTGAGGCCATCTTCAAAATTACCGGCATCGCTGATATCGTAAAAACGGCAGAAGAGATCACCGAACCCATCTCCCAAATGTTGTTTCACTTCCCCGGGAGTCCAGACATAGAATAACCCTTCTTTGCCCTCGCTGTCAGCATCTTCGGCACAATAGAAACCACCCTTGGGGGCGGTCATATCGCGCAACACATAGGTGAGTATTTCACGCACTGCCTGGCCAAATTTTGCCTTTCCTGTCGTCTGATAAGCCTCTGTGTAGGCCATGGTTAGCAAGGCTTGATCGTAAAGCATCTTCTCAAAGTGGGGGACAAGCCATTTCCTGTCCACTGAATAGCGGTGAAAACCCAGCCCGATCTGGTCAAAAATGCCGCCTCTACGCATGGCATCAAGGGTCTTTTCTACCATTTTTAGAGCTGATGGGTCGAAGCTCCGTTTGTGCCATCTCAGAAGGAAGGTGAGGTTATGTGGCGTTGGGAATTTGGGTGAAGCGCCAAATCCGCCCCAGTTCGGATCAAAGGCCTTCGTAAGCTGTTCGTAGGCCTTCTTCAAGGTGTCAGAGCCTACAGCATGGCCTGGCCTACCTTCATTGGAGGACTTAATGGCCTGAGTAATTTCTTCGCTCGGCTTAAGGATCTTCTGCCGGTCGTTTTGCCAGATTGAAGCGATCTGGCTTAGCAGATCCATGAAACCGGTCATTCCCATCCGGCTCGACTTTGGGAAATAGGTGCCAGCGAAAAACGGTTTGCCCTCGGCAGTCATGAAAATGGAGAGGGGCCATCCCCCGCGCCCTGTCATAGCCTGACACACGGACATATAGATCTGGTCCACATCCGGTCGTTCTTCACGGTCTACTTTTATGGCGATAAAATTTTGATTCAGAATCCGGGCAACCTCTTCATCTTCAAACGACTCGTGAGCCATAACGTGACACCAGTGGCACGTGGCATATCCAATGGAAAGGAAGATGGGTTTGTCCTCATTCCTGGCTTTACTGAAAGCCTCTTCGCCCCAGGGAAACCAGTCCACCGGGTTTCCTACGTGCTGGAGAAGGTATGGGCTCTTTTCATTAATCAAATGATTTGAAGCCCTTTTCTGTTTTATATCAGCGGAATACACGTGATCTCCTGGGTAGGGAAATAAAAGGAAAAGCGATAACAAAAGGATGAGCGTGAATATTTTCCTTACCATCCTCAATGCACCGTTTAATATATAGTTCTTCCTTCTCAATGCCGGAGTCCCCCTTCAAGGGTTAGGCGGTTGAGTCAAAGTCTAAGCCCAGGGGGAGGCAAAAATCCCCCTCAATCCCCCTTTACAAAAGGGGGATGGTAAGATTCCCTCCTTTTCAAGGGGGGGGGGTAGGGTGGTAAAGCCCTCAAGAAGCGCTAAGTTATTTTGTAAACATTCACAGGTTACATTTATGCCATACGGGGTTTGGTTTGAAAGATGAACATCGAACATCGAACATCGAACGTCCAACATCGAATGAAAAACGAATATCCAATACCGAACATTCAACCACGCCAAGGCGTGG
>JAUWMR010000096.1 GCA_030613055.1 Desulfobacteraceae bacterium | reverse complement strand
TTGCACAGAACAGGGTTGACCTCAGCCCTGCCGGTAAATGGTCCCTCCTCTATAAAAGAGGGGGCGGAATATGGACAGATAGACACGCATACACCACAACTGCTGCAGAATAAGGGGTTCACCTCTGCTACCGTGCCGCTTACGTGGATTGTCTTCTTGGCTAATAAGGTGACAGCACGTGTTGCAGCGGCCTGGGCCTGAGATATAGATTCATCAACGGGCTTTGGGGCATGTGCCAGCCCGCAGATAAATACCCCGTCTGTCGCGCAATCAACTGGGCGGAGTTTTACGTGTGCCTCCATAAAGAAGCCATCGTCATTTAGAGTTACTTTGAACATCTGGGCCAGTGGGTTTTCCTTATCTGGAACGATTGCAGTGGCCAGAACCACAAGGTCCGGGCGAATCTCCATTTTTCGTCTAATTGCCGAGTCGGTAAAGGTTACATGAAGGTCTTCTTTTTCCTTAATGACACTCAACTCCTTATCAAAGTCGTACCGGATAAAAAGGATGCCCTTTGATCGTGCCTCCCGGTAAAGGTCTTCGCGCAACCCGTAACTTCGCATATCACGATAAAGGATAAAGACGTCCATTTCCGGATTGATGTTTTTTAATTGCAGGGCATTTTTTATAGAATGGGTACAGCACACCTTTGAACAATAAGGCCGTTCCTCTGTGCGTGAGCCAACACACTGGATAAATACCGCGCACTTTATGTCCTTTAAAGAGGCGCCGCCCTGTATGAATTTTTGATCGAGCTCCAAACCGGTCAGAACACGTGGATCGTTGCCATATAGATACTGATCAGGTTTATATTCTGAGGCGCCTGATGCGATAATCGTTACACCATGCTCTAAGATTTCCTCTTTACTGTTTTTTTCCACAGTCGTTTTAAAATTACCGACAAACCCATCAACTGTCTTTATTTTTGTATTAAGAAGAACGTCGATCTTTTCATCAGCGAGAACCCCTTCAATCATCTTTTTCAGGTATACCTGGATATCCTCACCTCGCCAGGTTTCATGGAGCTTTTTCGCCTGTCCTCCAAGGCTGTCTTCTTTTTCAACAACATAGGTGTGGTATCCCTGTTCAGACAGAGTTTTTGCCGCTGCCATTCCCGAAATTCCCCCGCCGATGACAAGTGCCGACTGGTTGATCTCGAGTGACGGTTCGGGCAATGGTTCGAGCAGGTTTACCTTGGATACGGCCATTCGTACCAGGTCTTTTGCCTTATTCGTGGCGGCCTCAGGATTTTCACTATGTACCCATGAACACTGGTTGCGGATATTTGTCATCTCAAACAGGTACTTGTTGATTCCTGCATTTGTCACTGTTTCCTGAAAGAGCGGTTCATGGGTTTTGGGAGTACAGGCCGCCACCACCACCCGGTTTAGACGCTTTTCCTTGATGACGTTTGTCATGTTATCCTGGGTGTCTTGAGAGCAGCTAAACATGTTTTCTTCTGCAAACACTACTCCCGGTAAAGTCCTGGCAAATTCCACAACAGCCGGTACATCAACAACGCCTGCAATATTAGTTCCGCACCTGCATACAAATATACCTGTGCGTGGTGGTTCCCCTCGAATATCGATCTCTTCCGGGATTTCTTTGGTCTTGGTCAGACTCCAGCGGGAATCAGCAAGACGGCTGCCGGCAACCCCGGCTGCCGCACTTGATTCGATCACAGATGAAGGGATATCTTTTGGGGCTTCAAAAGCGCCGCATACAAAAATGCCGGGAGTAGAGGTATTAACGGGTTCGAAGCTTGTAGTGGAAGCGAAACCATATTGATCAAGATCAATATTTAGTTTATTCGCAAGATCGACGGCATCTTTGCTTGGGCTGAGACCAACAGAGAGGACCACTATATCGAATTCTTCTTCCGCCCTTCTGCCTGTCTCGTCAACATACCGGATTAGCTGCCTTCCGTTATCAGCAACAGGAACAATATTGGTAATTTTGGATTTTATGAAACGGATACCGGATTCGTTTTTCCCCCTGTTGTAATATTTCTCGAAATCCTTGCCATGGGTGCGAATATCCATGTAAAAGACCGCGGCATCTAAAAAATGCTTGCAGTGCTCTTTGGCTAACATTGCTTCTTTTATTGCGTACGTACAGCAAACCGACGAACAATAGTTTCTGCCCCCCAGGTGTTCATCCCTGGACCCAATACACTGGAGCCACGCAATTTTCTCGGGCTCTTTTTCATCAGATGGCCTGACTAAGTGGCCCCCATAGGGGCCTGACGAAGAAAGAATGCGCTCAAATTCCAGACTGGTTACTATATTAGGGGATTTCCCATAACCATATACGTCATGGGTTGCCGGATCATACACGTCACAGCCACCGGCTAATATAACGGCGCCTACGTTAAGCGTAAAATCCTTTTGCTGGTCATCAAAATTGATAGCATCGGCGGGGCAGAATTTTTCACAGGCTTTGCACTTTCCATTTTTGAAGTAAATGCAATTTTCTGCATCAAGGGCGTACTTGAGCGGGACGGCCTGGGGATATTTCACAAAGGCTGCTTTACGCTTGTTAAGTCCTGCTTCATATTCATTTACGACCTTTTTCGGGCATTTTTCCGCGCATATGCCACAGGCAATACATTTGTCAAGATCAACATACCGCGGCTGCTGGGTAAGCTGGACCTCAAAATTTCCTTCTTCCCCGGCCATACTCTTGATCTCTGTAAGGGTGAGCAACTCGATATTGATATGCCGGCCGACCTCGACCAGTTTAGGCGAGATAATTCACATGGCACAATCATTGGTGGGGAATGTCTTGTCCAACTGGGACATAACCCCACCAATGGAGGTAGATTTTTCAACAAGATAGACATAATAGCCGGAATCCGCCGAATCCAGTGCCGCCTGCATTCCGGCAATACCTCCACCTACAACCATCACCGAGCCAATCTTTTTCTGTGACATTTTTACTCCTACGATAAAAAGGCTTCAATACCGCTGATATCTATCTGGTTCATGTCGATTCCTAACGCTTTTCCCTCAATGCCCATTACGAGCCCGAGCAGTTGGGGAAATAGAATGCTGGGAAGTTTATGGTCCGTGCCACGAATTGAGATCATCATGTCCTGGACCGTGTCAAACTGTAGCTGGCAATAAGGACATGCGACACAGAGATAATCCGCACCGGATTGCTTGCCGTCCACCATCTTTTTTTGGGTCAGGTCCATGGAAAGATCATCATTTATTCCCAGAAGTGGTGCCCCACAGCATTCAAGTTTCAATGGCCAGTCAATGCTTTTTGCCCCTGTGACTTCGACTAATTGATCAAACAGGACAGGGGCTGTAGGATTGTCAAACTGCGTAATATCGCTAGGCCGTAATGCATGACAGCCATAATGAGTAGCGATCTTGAGATCCTTAAAGCCCCCGGTTATCTTTTCCTTTAGAGCAGAAATTCCAATGTCTTTATGAAGTACGGACAGAAAGTGCTTTACCTCAATGCTTCCGCCGTACGATAAACCCTCTTTTGCCAGCAGGGAATTGATCTTATCGCGCAGGGAGGTATCTTCCTTCATAAGGTGGTCTGCTTTTTTCAGGCTGCCAAAGCAGCATTTGCAAAGTGTTACCATGTCCAGGCCCTTCCTTTCTGCCAGGGCCAGGTTCCTGGCGGAAAAGAGGACAAACGCCTCAAAATCCGAATTCCTCATGGGATAACCGCAGCAATTAAATTCACGAATATCCACCAGATCAACATTTAGCATGTCCAATACTGCCCTTGCCGACATGTCATATTGCTGGACACGGGCCGGGATGTTACATCCAAGAAATAATGCAAATTTCATCATTTTTATTCCTGTTCAGACCTCCTCAACCGCTTAACCACTAAACTGCTCAACGAGGTCTATCATAATTAATATCACGCAGCATGAGTTTCGTTTATTGCAAGGTTTTTTAATTCGTAAAATATGTCGGTCACCTTTACTCCCTGCGGGCAATGCTCCTGGCATTGATAGCAGGTGAGGCAGTTCCATAACATATTTGAACCGATAGAAAGATCCGTAAGCCCCAGACCTACAGAACGCATGATCTGATGTGGCAGAAGGCCAAGCGCATCCTGCGGGTTTTCATAATTTTCTACAACCGGACATACCGTTGTACAGTTCTCACAGGAAAAACAGTAAGAATAGGTATTGGACTGGGAAGAAATATCTATCCTGTTTTTAAATTCCTTATTGATTGGTGTTAGAGGCACGACCTTATCCGGCTTGTTCATTAACTCGCATTTTTCAGCAATAACCCTTTGTGCTTCGTCTAAGGGCTTTTTATAATAATCCGGGTCAAGATCCTGCCGGTTTAGCCCCCTGTAAAAAGAGAAGGGAGAAAGCACTAATGGCACAGAAGGACCTTCCCGAATGAACTCTTCCCTCACACTGAACCACAAATCCCTGAGATTGATACCGGAAGGACAGACTACAGTACAGCGATCACAATTTGTGCACAGATAAATACCTTCCTGGATTGCTTTTAATCCCTCATCATCAAGATCTTTTTTGGAGGCATATGCCTTCAGGAAGACCATTTTTTCCGATGGAAGGATATTTATATTGTCGATCTTATTAAGAGCCACCGCAACAGAGCACCTCAGGCTGCATGTACCACAATGTGTACATGCGTCTAACTCCATGACCTGAATAGTAGCGATATTGGCCGGAGCGGACCTTCCCCTGTCTGCCACACTATTGACAAGGAGGCTTACCGGACTCGCAAATATATGGAACATCTTGCTGAAGGGGAGGTAGGCCAGACCGAAAAAGCAGGCCAGGAAATGAATATACCAGAACAGATTGTGTATATTTGCCCGGTCCAGGCCCAGCGCGAAAGGTTTGGTGATCTTAGCTACGGCATAGCCGGTAAAGGCCCATATAGGAAGGGAGTGACACGAGGCACAGCCCATTTCATGGAGTTCTTTTCCCTGCTCAAGGATTTCCTCATCAAATGGACCCTTCACATTGGGGGAAACCACGTCAAATTTTGCTACCCACAGTGATTCCAGAGCCCTGAGCTCATCTTCATCGTCTATTCCGGCGTATTCTTCAACCATCTCCTGGTATTTTGTAAATGAGGTTATTTTTAGCCCTTCAAGAAAAACACCGGAGAGCATTATAATTGCCAGGATGATGATTGCATAATGATCCATGGCATTGGTATTAAGACGCGGAACCTTTAAAATAAAGCGCCGACAAATGGCAATGCCTATTCCTATAATAACCAGAAGTCCGAATAGATCTCTTAAAAACATAAAGGGATTGAGTGTTGAGGCATATTCAGAGAATAGAGGCTCGGTTATGATGCTATCCATGGCATGCATAAGGAGAAGGAGCATAAAACCCCAAAAGATGAACATATGCATTACCCAGCGCAGATAGTCTTCTTTTAGTATCCTCGCCTGGAAGAGGACATCAACAATAAATACTCTAATAAGTGTGAATATCTTTGCGCTTAATATTGAACCAAAAACGCCTTTAATGGCCGCCAGGACCCTTGTGGAAGTGTTAATGTCATTAGAATTGATACCGATACTCCGGACGAACCAGGTTGAAATTTTGTAGATCAAACCGAGTCCAAATATTGAAAGAGAAATATACAGTGAAACGTCATAAAACATGAGATTATTCCCTTTATGAAGTGTTAAATATTAAACGCCGTTATTTCTGATGTCTTCAAACTCCCGCCAGAAGCCGGGTTTGAAGCCTGAATTCCAGGTATGACTGATTTGTTCCAGGAGTTAGATTAGATCACCTCAAGATTTTTTCACAAAAAAATTTTTTAATAGACAGGAGCAGGTTTGTCAATAAAATACTCTAAACTCTAAGCTTATTCATTTAACGCGAAGGCACTTTGTTAGTTTGAGACCTCCTTTTATTGGAAAATTATGGAGGCTAAGGATTGGGTGAATATTTGGCGTTAAAGATCTTCATGCCCTACAATCCACAATTGATTTTATAAAGCGCTGAAGTGTTGCGGTAAATTTAATATTCTGCCGGCATATTTTTCAATTTTGCCAGGGAGAAGACGGGACCGTCCTTGCAGACATACTGATCGCCGATATTACACCTGCCACAGATACCGATAGCACACTTCATGCGCATCTCAAGGGAAAGTATGATCCT
>JAUWMR010000049.1 GCA_030613055.1 Desulfobacteraceae bacterium | reverse complement strand
GGACGCTCCGCGCCCTAGACAATGCGCTGCGGATTGCCATCCGCTTGCTGTTCGGCGCTCCGCGCCTCACAACAAGCGAATGCAGCAGCCAATCCCGTCGGCAAGCAAGCTTGCCTCCGGTCTTGCTCCTGATCCGCAGCGCGTTAGATGTAAGCAAATCAATTCAGAAGTTTTTTGGCTATGGAACCGTATAAAAAGAATTGGCGAGCACATATAGCGAAATATGTAAATTTACAAAAGGTGCTTAAAAAAGGGGGCGATGGTTGTAGTCCTGAAAAGTACTGTAAAAAAGAGCATTTGGACGTACAGGCGTTTAAATTTTGGTTGGAACTCATCAAAAAGGAAGACGAATATACGTTTTTCCTGTCTTTCTCAACTGAATATTTAGAACGCTCCAAGAGATCATTAGAACTACTTGAAAAATATATGGATGAGGATCCAAATCTACGTATGCCACTGATGCGCGATACTATTGTTGCCTACGCAGCTCCTTTTAGAAAAAGTGAGGGTCGGATTTTTAAAAAGTGGAGTCTGAAAGAGATAGAAGAAGCAATCTCAGAGTCATTGAAACCGATACATCAAAAAATCTGTGAACATAGAGACACAATCATTGCACATTGCGACATTGGACCTCGTGATCCCAAAGTTGGTCTATTAGGTATCACATTAAAAGGTGCTGGTTTTTACTGGGAAGATTACAAAGCATTAATGCCTGATTTCAAAAAACTTGTTGAAGAGGTCTATAACGAGTTAATCAACTATATAAGACGAGAAAATTTAGCACCTGTACAGAGTGCTTTTAAGGATTTTTTAAATCCTCCTGAGTCTGCTTTAGAAGACCCAGGCGCTCCATAATCATAGAGGTTTAGGCATAGGCAACAAGAAGAGCATCGAACAAAGGCATTCACTCTGATCCCAAAAGACTGGCGCCTTTTAGTCCAAGTGATGCCTGGCGTTACAGATATCTGCTATATGTCACAGCTTTCAGTGTGGGCCGGGGTCAGCCCTTGAAAAAGACAAAATTGTCCTAATTCAAGGGCTGACCCCGCATCCCTTACTTTGGAATTTAGGCGTAAGCCTTTTATAATGCAGCAACATATTGTGGTATTACATTTAACGTTTCTATAAAAAAGGCCAACCATGACATGCCACCACCTCAAATTGTGCCTATCCCCCTCCTGACAGAAGAAGCTTTTCTGTTGGGAGTTTCCGCAGGGAATGAGATTCAATAAACTCAGAAATCGACCAGGCTTTTGGCCTCTTTAATCGTAACTTTTTTAATTTATAGGCGTTAAACAGAAACTATGGAATCACTTTTCTGTATATCACTCTTAGATGTGGAGATATGCAGAACTATAGAATAACTTGTTGTCGAGGACGCTCAGCGCCCTCGACAATGCGCTGCGGATTGCCATCCGCTTGCTGTTCGGCGCTCCGCGCCTCACAACAAGCGAATGCAGCAGCCAATCCCGTCGGCAAGCAAGCTTGCCGCCGATCTTGCTCCTGATCCGCAGCGCATTATACGACTTTTAGACAAGGCAGGAGTTATTAAAAGGACAAGTATCCAGCGCTGTATAATTTGGCGGATTTGGAGAAAGAATGAAGCTAAGCTTTCACGGCTACTACAAGCCAACGAATGAAGAATTTGATGCAATTTGGAATGAGGCGATCATTGTCGTAGACGCAAATGTATTGCTGAATCTCTACACGTATTCAGCGACGACATCTGAAGAGGTTTTAGCATTTTTCGGCGAATTCGATGAGCGACTTTGGATACCACATCAAGCAGCATTGGAATATCACAAGAACCGTTATGGCATCATATTGAAGGAGCTAAAACGGTACTCGGATATTGCGAAAGCAATAGAGACGGTCGGTGTGGCACTGCGTGCTAGGAAACAGCATCCGTATATCACTTCCGAATTGGACACGAGGTTTGAGGGCATTGAGACGGAGATCAAAAAGGAATTGAAAGAAGGCGAAAGCAAGCATCGCGACTTGATCACTACAGACAGTATTTGTGAGAAGATCACAGAGCTATTCGATGGGAAAGTTGGTCTGCCAATGACCGAGGAGGTGCTTGGGCATATATATAAGAAAGGGGCGGTACGATATGCAGGGAAAATTCCGCCCGGATTCAGTGACATCAAGAAACCGGATCCTGACAGGTACGGGGACTTGGTGCTATGGTATCAGCTGATTGAGCATGCAAAGACGTCAAAGCGACCGGTGATTTTGGTGACAGATGACCTGAAAGAAGATTGGTGGGCGTTTACCGGTGATCGGAGAATCGGTCCGCGTCCCGAATTACGCCACGAATTTCGAAGTAAAACCCAATGCGACTTATATATCTATTCATCTGACGCATTTATTGAAACCGCCAAAGATCGGGGTAAGAAATTGTCTGAATCTGCGGCTGAAGAAATCGAAAGTGCGTCAAGGGAGAGACAGCTGGATGCCGTAGAGAAACGAAGGTTGAAGCAATTGTCGCATGATCCTTTGGAACAGTTGCACGAACGGGATAGGATACTGGAGCGGTTGACACGCGATCCTTTCGAACAGTTACGCGAGCGGGATAGGATGCTGGACCGGTTAGCACATGATCCGTTGGAAAAGTATAACCAAATTCGTGATAGAGAAGAGGGTTGCGACGAGGATGAACCTGATGAATCGCAACCTGACAAAGAACAGCCGGAAAATGACGAGTAAAGTCGTATAACAACCAAATTCACCGGATGCAAAAGGCCGTGGCTTTATTTCTTATGGTGGTTTCCCCCGCGGTAGAGGAATTTTCATAATTTTGTGGCAGCCTTTTGCACTCAGTGATTTGGAGCGTTAGCTGAGAGAGTACACATGTTATGATAAATATGTCTGAATTACACGAAAGAGGATGGTTAACCGTTGATGACATTTCATCAAAGGAAGACCTCTTAGAACTCGGCCGTGCGATCGGCACGCCCGTCCTCACCCCCAATGGTGAGTATGTAAAAGAAATCCGTCGTTTCTCAGCAGAACAGGCACCACCAGAAAGCCAAAGTTCGATTTATGGCACTGGAAGATTTCCATTACATAACGACACCGTTTTTTGGGCAACACCAGTCAAATATGTATTATTGAGAGGCTATGGTGATACTAGAAGGCCGACAACTGTAATGACATTTGAAAATCTCTTTCGACAATGTGATGATCATTTTATGTCACTATTTCGAAAATCTATATGGCGTGTGCGCACAGGGAAATCACAGTTCTATTGCTCGCCTATACTGAATAATGACGAATCAAGGGGCTGGCGGCTTGATGTTGATTTGATGCATCCTGCAAATGCTTCTGCGAAACAGATTGCACCCAAATTGAGAGAATTGGTTAACAGAAGTGACACAAACAACCTGATTTGGAATGACAGCACTGCTGCTGTTATCCTCAATTGGACTACCCTACATGGCAGAGGAACGCAGCCAAAAGATGAGGGTGAACGTGTCATAGAACGATTATATGCGAGGTGAGGTATGAGTTGGGAGCGTGATCCACTGTGGGCTAAGGCCCGCCTATTTATTGAGCGAGCTATTGATTTTCAAAGGGATGATCCATTTTTCGGTCTTTGGTGTTCTTTTGGGCTTGAGACTTTAGCTCGTGCTGCAATCGCAAACATTAGTCCAGTGCTATTGGCTGAACCAGATAGAGATCATAGATATCTTCTTCATGCTCTTGGTCGTGGTTCAGAACGTATTTCACGCAAATCTATCGATATAGCGCGTGTGTTGAACTTATGCCATGAACTGATTGAGACTTTTACCAAAGACCATCTTACCGTCTGTTTGGCCCTTGTTAATCGCAGAAATGAAGAACTGCATACAGGTGCAGCTGCGTTTGCCGCATATCCAACAAATCAATGGCTTGCAGGATTCTATGGCGCATGCGAGTCTCTGTGCGCTTCACTTGATGAGACCATTGAGAGCCTGTTCGGTGAAGATGAAGCCAAGGTGGCAAGGTCTGTTCTTGAAGGTGATCGCAATGATACTAAACAGCGAGTATTGTCAAGGGTTTCATCCCATAAAAATGTTTTTCAAAATAGCTCAGAGCAAGAGAAAGAAACTGCTCACGCTGATGCCGAAAAAGAAGCGAATACCCTTGCCTATCAAGGCTACCATCGTGTTAAGTGCCCTGCTTGTGAAGGAACTGCTATCGTTAAGGGTAATGCCTTTGGTAAAGAGGTCGTCTCGGATGAAGATGGTGATATAGTGGTAAGACAGGCTGTTTCTCCGACTTTTTTTTCTTGTTCTGCCTGTCAACTCAAACTTGAAGGATACGCTGAGTTAGAAGTATGTGGTTTAGGGGGGTATTACACAAGACGAACAACATTTACTCCAAGTGAATATTATGGGCTTATTGAGCCAGATGATCTACCATATCATGTAGAAGAATACCTGGCAGGCAACATGCGGGAATATGATAATGAGTAGGGCAGCTAACCAGGCGCTTGCAGCCGAAAAAGACATAGGTGTCAGGCCTACACAGTTGACAAAAAACAAACAGCATTACAGAAGTTTAGGCCGGGTGTCGATTTGTTCCAATATTTTTCATGAATGTTGACATATGTGAAATGTGTAGGCCTGACACCTTGCCGTTTATAAGTAGTTCCTGAGGGTTAAGGAAATATTGGACCGGACAGCCAAGATAATTTATTATTAGATACCACCTTGAAATACCTCATTTAGTTATGGAATTGAACAGAAACTTTGGAATCACTTTTCTGCATATCACTCTTAGGTGTGGAGATATGCAGAACTATAGAATAACTTGTTGGGCAGCGGTAAGACACACAAGCAGAGTATGAAAAGGAGGAATGTACTCACGGACTCATGCTAGGCTCAGAGTTTAGTGGGTAGGAAAAGTCGGGCGTGGCTGCTATTATCGACAGAAATGACGCTCCAAGTCACTTGTTTGGCATCCCTGAGTTGGACTTCTCCGGGGATCTCTTTGCCGAGCGCCTGGGTGGCCCATGGTTCAGGCTCGGGGCTCGGACCATCACATGTAGTCGCGACGAGCGAGGCGTCGAGGACGTGGTGTCGCGGCAGAGCCTATTACTCGCCTCTGAGCACTTCGAAGAGGTCTTCGATAAACTAGAGTCTGTCGGCAACGTCATTGGTAGTCTTGGTAAGCCGGGAGGTTCAGTCCTCTATGGGGGTGACGAGAAGGAGTACAAGTATATCCCATTTCACCGATTCGAGTTCCCATTCGCTTCGGTAGTCGGCGAGCCGCTGGTTTTTGTTTTTTCCGCCACATCGGGCGTTGAGCTTTTTATTAATCCGGACCTATGGCTGTTCTTTGAACTGGAGGAGAAAACGCCTGGGAACGGCATCTGGTGGGACCCACGACGTGGAGTCGACGCTCTAGTTCAGCGTGTGATTGACCAAGGCAACACAGAAGTCGCTGAAATCCGAGTCGATTACCTGCGCAAATACCTTCAGGCACGTCAAATGTCATTGCTTGTCGGCCACTATCGCCATCTGCACCTCTTTGATCCTTCGCGCCGTACCATCGGGGCTTTCGTGGAGCAAGAGGTGAGGCTGGGGTCTCCACAGCAGGGCGCGAAAGTGATCGTGCAGAATTGGGGGCTCCGGCAAGACATTCCCGTTGCCGCACCATTTTTACAGCGAAGGCTGCACTTTTGGTTTGAAATAAGACCGCAAGAGATTGATGTCGACGATCCATGGGCCGACGAGCCATCCTTCGATCCCTACACGTTCACTCTTCCGACACGCGCAGGGCCAGTCGCCCCCGCTCGTTGGAAGCATTTCCGGCACACTGAGGGGCGTACGTTCGAAGGTGAAAGCTGCGACTTCATGAGTCGTGTGTGCTTCCGTCAAGAAGTGCTGACGAAGTATGAAGGAGCTTCAGGATTCGACGTGGAGGATAATGGCTCGGTGTCCTGTCAGCATTACTGGGGGCTTGTTCGTAGTACGACGAGGGTTGGTAACGATCTGCTCACCACCGCCATCGGCGACTTTGCAGAAGGTGTCCCTTTCGAGGAGTGGTCACACTGGAAGCAGTATGCCGTGGAACCGCCGAGCCTAGATACCGCAAAAGCGCTTAGGCAAGAGCAGAGTGTCCCCGACGCCGTAAATCTCCTGGTGAAGGCCCTCAATACACTGAACACTGCCTTCGCTGATATGGTTGTCTCGTTCGGGATGCCGAATCTGAACCCTCTGTGGCGTGGCTCCCTCGATAGTTTAGCTGGTCGTCAGCTAAAGTGGGTCTATCTCACTACCGCCGATGACGATGAATTTCTGAAGCGAGCCACGCTCGTTTCAACCTTGGTGATTGAGTCGCTGGAACCAGCGTCGCTCCGAAAGCTTCTAGGCGCAGTGGGAAGTAACCTCCATATGAACGAGGAAAACCCGCCTCGGCCACTCGGTCCACGCAATCTTCTACAGCGGTTAACTTTGATCGCTGTGTTGGTCGAAAGCTTCCAGCCCGACATCGCTGGAATTCCGATGTTAGTGAGGCAGGCGGAGGGCAAAGCAAAAAATGCAGGCGAGCCCGACCTAGAAGCGGAACTTCGAATGTCACACAGAAGCGTAAGGGACGATTTTGCTCCATTGGCTTTCCTATACGACCTGAGAACCTATGGCGGGCTGGCTCACGCACCGAACAGGGACCGGGCGGCAGCTGCGGCAGCGCAACTCGGCCTCCCCAAGCAGAACTGGCACCGTACCGACTATCTCCGTCTTCTCAACCTCGTTGCGGAGAGCATCTACAGCATTATTAGGCACATGGAAGGGGCTACAGAAGTCATCATGATACGTGGCGGATTATCTGAATCCGAATGAAGCCATACGAGAAGGCGTATAGACGCAGTTGCATTTCGTTGCCCAACAAAGGGGTGGAGGGGGACGCGAAGCAGCGCCGTCGATTCTTCTGCTGGTTTAGATGGCGCGCCCCTCAACCCTGACGTTATACTTTGAACGCAAGAGATTCAATTCTATGAAAGAATCGAATACAGATATACGAAAACTGTGGTCACTTTCACCAGAAGACTTCAATGCATGGAGAATGGAGAATGACCTTCCACGTCTTTTCGCATTTTTTCAAAAGAAATTACCATTATTTAATGACTGGCTTGAAGAATTCGGAATAGATGAAGAGCAATTTCTGAGTGCTCCAAATACTGGCATGTGGTTTGCGGGTTCAGAAAAGCTTAGATTTGAGGAGTTTATCGAAAACAAAAACCGGCGATTTGGAATATTCGCCGAAAAAAATATTCGAAAAGAGAGTGATATTTTAAAACGTTTTCCCGGTATTGAATTTGAGACAGTAAAATCAATTAGCTTTCTACCGTATTTGTAATAAAGAGGGACGTCCTTAAATAATCAAATATCTACACTTCGCAATAAAGTTATTTTACAATTTAAGGACGTCCCTAATACTAACATCTCGCTGCCCGTTGGGCAGGAGGAGTTTAATGTTCGAAATAAAGGATCTTGCTGGGCTAAGTGAGCCTTTGAAAAGGCTCATAGAAGTTATAGCCGAGGGAGTTGGTGGGATTTCTCGATCTTTCCTCACTCGAAAAAATGCAGACGCAAAAGCGCACGAAATCCGAACAATCGCCCAGGCAATTTCGGACAGTCAGAAATTACTTGGACCCGTACAATATAATAACGGTAGTATCATCATTGATGCTCCCGAGAATATAGAGAATCCCGCACTTCCCGAAGCCACCTTGGACCAAAGGGTAATAGCTCGCATGGCATTCCAAGAGGCCAAAAAACAGTCAAACATCGAGCAGATCACGCAATACGCAGCAGAAGAACTCTGTCACGAACAGAACGTAAGCTCAGAAAAACCTGATGGTGATTGGATAACTCGCTTTTTCCGAATATCAGAAGATATAACATCCGATCAAATGCAAATGCTCTGGGGTAAGGTTCTATCCGGTGAAGTGAAGCGGCCGGGTTCATACTCATTACGAGCACTTGACTTGCTCAAGAACATCACCCATCAAGAAGCTGAAATGTTTGTAAGAGTTGGGCAGGTTAGCATTATAAGTGGGAAAATGGCATTTGTGCCAAATCCAGATCGGGGAAAATATCTGGAAAAGAATTTTGGTCTGAGTTTCACTGATTTCTTGATGCTCCGAGAATTAGACGTCCTTGTAGAGAACGACTTAAGATTCAGCCTGAAACAAGTGGACCAAAATGTACAATCGGTTTTTATATGTGGAAATATATGTGTATTGGTCAATCGCCCGAAAGGAACGCCTGAGAAGGCGATACAAGTCATAATGTTTACAGAGATTGGTCGTCAACTTCTACAATTAGTTGAGAAAAAAGCTCCTGACACCAAATACATCACTAAGTTTGCATCGCCCTTTCGGCAGGAGGGAGTTACCGTCCAATCTGGTTTGATTACCGAATGGACAGGGGACAATTTTAGGTACATTAACCTCCAAGATGTACCTGTTGAATCCGATAATGAGAAGGAACCGCCCAACCAGGCTAATTCAGCCGACGCATAAAGCCGGTATAAACGGGTCAAGTCTCCGTTTGACTCTTATTAATTCTAGGTAAGGGTCAAACGGAGACTTGACCCCATGACCCCATGACGTTCCTAATAAATGAATATATTTAAAATGATATCTAATTATTTTTGGGTAGTAGCTATTGTTTTCACTTGCATTAATGTATTGATTTATAAATATCATTCCAAAAATCACATTCAACAAAACCCAAAACTTACAGAAGGATACAAAAAACTCTTTCGCGGGTACTTATTCTGGATGAATATCCCATGGATCGTCATGGGCATTGGCTGCACTATCGGGAATGTCTCTTCTGTTTGGCATTATTTTAGGCCTAAAGATGGAAATCCCTATGTCCTTGCATGGTTTGGATCAGTTATTATTCTTTGGATACTCGGTACTAATTGGTTATTCTTAAAAAATGGGGCTGAAGTTATTGCTGAACATCCCGGTGCATTAATAATGTATTTTGGATCCAAAAGAACTGAAATAATAAATCCAAATCTAATTAAAATATTTTGGCTATTATGTCTTGCCGGGGGAATATTTGGTCTATTTTTTATGTGGACTATGGATATTCCAATACCAAATTTTCGCTAACCAAGGCGCTGGAGATGGACAGGGCAAAGCCGTGCCGTTTTAGAAAGGCAGAATTTGATCGATAGTTGTTGCCTTTATCATATAGTTTTTCGGTTATCGTTGCCCAGCCCCTCAGCTCTGCGTTATGATTGTATAAGGAAACATGAGAGCCTACCATTTCATAGCCGAAAAATGGGCAAAAGAAGCATTAAAAAAAAAGCGACTCAAAGTATCAAATATAAATACATTAAATGATCCTTTTGAATTACATGTTGGCTTTTCAAAACCAAACAGTCTACTTAGAAATACATTCCGAGATTGGAAAGAGGAGATCTCGAAAGAGTTTGGAATTCTTTGTTTTTCAAAAAACTGGCATAATCCATTGTTGTGGAGTCATTATGCAGAAAAACACACTGGGTGTGCTTTAGGATTCGAAATACAAGATGATAAAGCAACTAAAATTATATACTCAAAGAATAGACCCTTATTCAAATGGACTGAAATGCCTAGCGATCCAATACTAAGACAAAATTTTCTTGATAAATTATTTAAGACCAAATTTGTATCGTGGAAATATGAAGAAGAATATAGATTGGTATATAAACTCAATACTCTTGATTATGAAGGTGGATTTTATTTTCAGGAATTTGATAATAACTTAGTCTTAAAAGAAGTCATAACTGGATGTAATTCCCAAATGAGCGACGAAGAGTTTCTAAGTCTTATGGATGGATATACTAAAATCACAGCAATTAAATCACGGATGGATGTAAAAAAGTATAGTATCGTCAGGGATATAGAGAAAGTTTGGAATATTAACAATTAAATCATAACCATAGGCTGTACTTGACAGCAGAAGTCTTGGCACTAATGAGGGGGATTAGTAAAAATCCATTTTTTTGGTTTCTACGAAATTTTGTGGAAACTTCTGCTGTCAAGTAAGCCTAAACGTTATGTATAAGATGATAAACACATCCTACCCAAATCAAGACTATTCAGATGGTTTGAAGAAACTCCGTCAAAGAAGAAGATTTACATGGTATATATTCTTTGGGTGGGTGCCGTATATGGTAATTGTATCATTTCTTATTTCAAAGGTTTCAGCTTCAGAAAACATCGCATTCTATTTTGCTATACCATACATGCTTGTGTTTATGTTTTCAGGCTTAATTGGTTATTACACAAAATGTCCCCGTTGCAAAAATGTCTATAGCCATAAAGAAATGTTACGGAATCCTTGGAATCAGAAGTGCCTTCATTGCGGATTACAAATAAAGGCAGACAGAGCAGCATCTTGAAAAACCAAAGACATAGGTGTCAGGCCTACACAGTTGACAAAAAACAAACAGCATTACAGAATTTTAGGCCGGGTGTCGATTTGTTCCAAACTTTTTCATGAATGTTGACATATGTGAAATGTGTAGGCCTGACACCCATGCCGTTCATGGTTTCGATCAGCCTTCCATGAACTCATACATCAAGGAGGGCTTATTATGATTATAGGCTCATCAGGCGCTGACAGACGTCAGATTCCCTTCATCTCCCTAGTGCCATTTATGCTTATTGCTTTCGGTTTGGCTTGGGGAATCCTGGCTCTGTTCATCTTTCTCCCGAACCAGATGACCGAGATATTCGGCGAATTGACTGGTCAACATCCGCTTTTTTTCTTGGCGGTGTACGCACCTGCGATTGCTGCTTTCATTGTCGTCACATACAACAATGGCCTGGGAGGATTGCGGCGTTATCTTTCTCGATTATTGCTCTGGCGCTGCTCACTGGTTTGGTATGCCTTTTTGATTGTCGGCATTCCGCTGCTGTTTTTCGGCGGTTCTGCGCTAAAGGGGAATCTCTTCGAGGACCCGTTCCCATTTTCCTCATTTCAGTCACTTATTCTGGCCTTGGCAATGACTATGGTCAAAGGCCCGGTCGAGGAATTCGGCTGGAGGGGCCTTGCTCTGCCTCTACTACAACGAAGGTTCGCGCCCATCTTGGCCGGTCTGATTCTTGGTGTTATATGGGGCTTCTGGCACCTGCCTGCGTTTTTATTGAGCGGGACGCCGCAAAGCGCCTGGTCATTTACCCCATTTTTTGTTGGCTCTGTTGCGCTCAGCGTGATTGTGACCTCGTTATTTAACAAATCGCGCGGCAGCATCCTGCTCCCTGCATTGTTCCATTTTCAGTGCAACAATCCTATCTGGCCCGACGCACAACCTTACGACACGTTCGCGTTCGCGGCTGCCGCCGTTCTGGTTGTCTGGATCAACCGAAAAGCTATGTTCAGCAGAGAAGGTGCCGTGATGGAGGTCATTCCCCAAACTGAAAGCCTGATGATGCCGCGTGATCTCAGTAGAGGGAACGGGGTCAGCCCTTGAAAAAGGACAAAACTGGGGTCAAGTCTCCGATTGACTTTCGCCCGGTTGAATGACCACGCAGTGGGATTGTGCAAGCAGGGTGTTACAGAACCGGAGAACCTCATCCAGACCGCTCGGTTCCGCAAAGACTTTCGGATGGGTGGTGATGCGGACCACACCGCTCAATACCTGCGGAGCCATACCATAGCGCGTCGCCATTGACCACGCCCTCAAGCAAGGTCCGGCATTATTATGTTTTGATCGTTGATTTTTGTCTATCCATCTCCTTCATACCTGCAATAAGGGCTTTATTCACGATCTCTTTCAAAGGTGACCCATTATCATTGGCTTTTTTCTCAGTTCACGCAAAAGGCTGTCATCTATGGTGGGTGTTGTTCTCATATAGGCTTCATAGCAGCTGTTTCCAGGTTGTCAAGGCATCGTTTTTTAATATATTGCTGATGATATTGAATCTATCGTAAAGGGGGAGTTAGGGGAATTTTATTGACTTGATTATACATGACTTTGACATAGCCCTTCCAGACCCTCATAATGACCCTGGGGAACATTAGGATCTTAACAAAGTCTATTGATATATAGGTGAATATTATGTTAGAATTTGTTATGTGTTTGTTTCAATTGGATTACTTTTTGTGTTTTGGCCTTTGGGCAGCGTGAGTAAATGACAGCGCCGAAACGAATTGCCTTAATACCGTAAAACTCCGGAGAATTGGGAATATGCCTTCTAAGGCCCTTGAGGTCAATATCACCAGCAGCCGTGTTGATGTGACCGTTGATCAGAGGTATGAAATTTTAAAAGAGGTCATGGGTGAGTTTTACGGCCTTAAACACGGCCTCCAGATTTTCCTGGAGGAGATTTGCCATCCTTACAAAAACTGGGAATTTATTGTTAAGGAAGCAAGAGGTTATGCGCTGAATTATTTTGATGTGCTCAAAAATCACGAAAGAGGGCCGGAGGCAGCGAAACTCTATGCGGACATCTTTTTTCAGGCAGTTGATTCTGCCGATGATGAGGCAGTAAGGCTAAATGCGGTAGATAATCTTCTTTTATTTATTCAAAAAATTATCAAGGATTCGGGCAGGGCGCTTCTCAGATTCAAAAGTGTGCTGGACTATGGATTTGAGCAAATTCGAGGTTACCCGGAAGAGGTGTTTTTTTTATTTGTCAAAAGCTTTTACCAGTTGAATAAAATTGGGGAAATTTATTATCAGGAGGTCCCTGATGAATCCGATTTTAGCTCTGTCAACCGTCTCTTGATTGCGTACTACCAACACACCTATGATTACTGGCTGGAACAGGTTGATCCAGGGGGCTGGCTGGAAAAAGAGTCGGGCAATACCATTAAAGAGATGGGCCTGGCGGAGGTCTTTGAGCCGGTGTCCCATAAAGGACTAAGGGCCTGGCGGGATGAGCTGGAGCGTGTTATCCAGGCATCAGATGAAAGGCCGGAAAAGATCTTAGGCCTACTGGTCGAACTACCCGGATATGGCCGGATTGTCAGCCTTTACAATGAGATTCCTCAAAGACTGTTAGGTGCCGGAAGAGATAGGCAGCACGGGGACCACTGGAAGTTATTATTTCTCCTCCATATCATGAATCTTGCCGGCCTTTCCTCCATTCACGAAGAGACACTAAGGGATATTAACCGAACCCTTGCCAGGTTCATACAACATGAAGACCCGCAGGTTATTCAGAAATCTTTAGAAAAAACCTTTTCGATTCTGAAAATAAGCGCGGGACGGTTTCCGGGGACAGCCCTTAACTGTGTCCTGAACATGGGGCGGGGGGTTTATAAGACGGACGAGAGTGATCTTGTTGATTTTTTTATGGATTCGGTCATATCCCTCGGATTCCAGGCCCCGGAAATAAAGGGGGTGGGGGACGACTGGCAAGTTCAGGCGAATCCCGCACATATCCTGAATATTCGTACCTGGCTCGAACTCATTGAGCTGGAGCCTAAATGGTCTAAAAAACTACTATCCTCCCTAATCATTCACCTTTCACTGAGCGGGGTTTTTATTAAAGATACCGACCTGTTTCCCCGCGATATCACACAATTTTTAAACAGCGACATTGGCCCGATTTATAACCTAACCAAGCAGGTGACCCGTATTTTTCCTGTCTTTTTCAATGACATCGGAGCCGAGGGGAAACTCAGGGATATTTCCACAAGGATCGATGAAATAACCCTCCGCAAGGACCCTCTCACTCATTTTTTAAGAAAACAGAGTCATGTTGAGAGCAGCAATCAGATCATCGGGTTGATGGAAGGTACTTTGAATTTCTGGAATACCAGGACCAAAGAAGGGTTGAGGTCTTTTGTGCCCCCAAATATTTATCAGCAGATAGAGACGGAAGGGCCGCATATTGACGGTGTCCACCGGGTGGTTAACCATCTTTTTAATATCAAGGGACTTAATGAGGTCTCCGGCCTGTTGAGTGTCGACGGGAATCATCTCAAGGCCTTGTTGGATGACATTCCTGGCATCTCTGACCTTGATATTGAAAGGGTAGAACTGGCGATCACCTTTTACAGGCTTCTTTATCAGAAATACCATCTTGCATTTACTGAAGCGGATGGCTACCTGAGGCAGTTGCAGTCCAGTGGGTTGCCCGATCTGGGGAAGCTGAGAGAGGCCCTTGGTAAGGAGGATAGCAGCCAGAAAATAAAAAAACTGCTGAGTTACCTCGAAAAACTGAAGGGTGTTATCCTTTCCCATGAGAGCTATGAAATCAGGGAGGATATCTACAGGAAAAGGCATTTTGCCGTGGACATTCCATCAATGTATGGCAGCTATCACGAGATGAAATTTGACGCGCTGGGCCTTGCGTTTCGACTGGAGTCCCTGGTGAATGTCCTTTTTGAGGATGTTGTTGAGACAATTGACCTGGGTCTCATAACAAAGGCTACTTTTCACCAGATCTATGACTACCTTCGTCTGTTCCATAGGGCACTCAAGCTGGATGGCATTTCATCACTGGAGATGGAAAGTCAACTGGATCTGCTGGCCCAGTCCCTTGAGATCAGGGGGTTTTCATCTACCCAGTATTTGGATATATTCCGCGGTTTTTCACAGGCCGTGAGCAACATTGTGAACGATTATTTTAACAACATTCACCAGGAGAACCTCTCAAGGGTATTACGCCAGATACCCACCAAAAGGTTAATGGCCAAATATCTCCCGCCGGAAGATGTAAGTGACCGGGAAAAACTGGCCCACCGTGTGGTAGAAATCTTCTTGCGCGATAGAATCGCTTCTTCTTTAGGTCTTCAGCAACTTGATCTTTTTTTGAGCCATATTTTAAACACTCTTTATCAGCAATCGCACGAATTGCCCATAGAAAACCTGCGCCTGTTGCTCAACTATGACCCCCAGAAGGTTGTGACGCCAATTTATCCTGTAAAGAAAGGCCTTTCAGATATAATCCATCTGGGAAATAAGGGGCTCAATCTGGTAAAAATAAGACGTTATGGCATGCCTGTCCCGCCAGGGTTCATTATCACAACAGAAGTTTTTAGGTGCCGTGATATTGTTGATAATTATCCGCCAGCAAATAAAAATTTCGAAGATCAGGTAGCGTTAGAGGTGGCTGCTGTTGAAAAATTGACAGGGAAGACGTTTGGCGACCCCAATAACCCTTTACTATTCTCGGTTAGGAGTGGTTCCTCTATTTCTCAACCCGGGATGATGGATACGTTCCTTGATGTGGGTATCAATGAAGCAATTGTCCTCGGGATGGTTGCGCAGACAGGCAATGAGTGGTTTGGGTGGGATACCTACCGGCGATTTCTCCAGTCTTATGGTATGGCTTTTGGTTTGTTGAGAGATGATTTTGATGCCATTATTGACGATTTTAAGCAACGTTTGGGTGTGCCCTATAAGAAGGATTTTACCGGCCAGCAGATGAAGGACATTACCCTGGCCTACAAGTCGCTGATACAGGAAAATGGCATAGAGATCGAATCGGACCCCTTTGATCAGTTCTACGTAGCGATCCGGAAGGTCTTTGATTCCTGGCATACAACAAAAGCGGAAACGTACCGCAGGATCATGGGTATTTCCGGTGATTGGGGCACGGCTGTCACTGTTCAAGCCATGGTCTTTGGGAACTTTTCCCGTGAATCAGGGGCTGGTGTGTTTTTTACTCATAATCCCCGGTGGTCCGGAGACATGCTGACGTTATGGGGCGATTTCACGCCCGGGAATCAGGGTGAGGACGTGGTCTCTGGTCTGGTCAGCACCTATCCCATTTCCGTAAAGCAGGCCGATATCGAAAACAGAGAGAATGATACGACCCTTGAAACCCAGTTTCCGGAAATATATCAGACCATAAGAGAGTGGGCAAAAGATCTTGTTTATGAGAGACAATGGAGCCCTCAGGAGATGGAGTTTACATTTGAAGGTCCGGGCATAAAAGACCTCTATTGTCTCCAGACCAGAGATATGGTCATGAGAGAAAGGAAAAAGGTCTACTCTTTTGACACGGCTCAGAAAAAGCCGGTTAAGTTCCTTGGACACGGAATAGGTGTGAGCGGAGGGGCAATGACCGGGAGAATTGTATTCAGTCTGGAAGAGATCCAGCGCTGGCGGAAAACGGAGCCTGAAACATCGTTGATTATTATCAGGGGTGACACGGTTCCGGATGATATCATGGAAATCCATGAGGCCGATGGTCTTCTTACTGCACGGGGGGGCTCTACTTCACATGCCGCAATTGTGGCCCACAGGCTGGGTAAGACCTGTGTGGTGGGATGTGCAAATCTGGTTTGTATGGAGAGACAAAAGGCATGCTCATTGAACCAGGAATTCCTGAAATCAGGTGACTGGGTCAGCATTGACGGCCTGGAGGGGTCTGTCTATTCGGGTAAAATGAAGATTAGGGAGGTTGTAAATCATTAGAGGCATCGGTTGCGGCCCTGATCGGAAAATTTCTTTTCGAGACGTTTATTGGAGCATGGAAAACTATGAAAAAAAACTCGAATAATGGAAAGAAAAACGGCATGAGGCTGGGCATTAATGGCCTTGGTAGAATAGGCAAACTCACATTGTGGCACCACATTGCAAGGAAGTATTTTGGTGAAATTGTGATCAATGTGGGACGAAATGTGGGCACGTCCCTTGCGGACCTGGGACACTATCTGGAAAGAGACTCCACTTACGGGTCCCTTGGCGCATACCTTTACGGCCATAAAATTCACAAGGTGATTCAGGATATTGACGAAACGACGGGAACTATGATCGTCGATGGCGTGAGGGTCAAGGTCTTACGGCGTTTCCGAGATCCAAAGGATATTGACTGGCAGGAACACAATGTCAGGCTGGTGGTGGACACGACAGGGCATTTTCTCGATCCGACAGTTCCCTTTGATGACCCAAAGGGGTCAGTGAGAGGTCACCTCGAGGGTGGGGCAAGAAATGTCATTGTCTCGGCTCCTTTCAAAATAAAGGATGAAAGCAAATCCATGCCCGATGACGCAGTAACCACTGTCATGGGCATTAATGAAAATGATTTTAATCCTCTTGTGCACAGGATTGTTTCCAATGCATCGTGTACAACGACCTGCCTGGCACACATGATGAAACCGCTCCTGGATTTTTTTGGCCCACAAAGGATCCTGACCGCTTCAATGGCGACTATCCATGCCGTGACCGGCTCCCAGGAGGTGCTTGACCGACTTCCCAAGTCAGGGGCAAGCGATCTGAGAAAAAATCGAAGCATCATGAATAACATCATATTAACCAGTACAGGAGCCGCAAAGGCGCTTACACTTGTGATTCCTGAGATGAAACAGATCGGTTTTATCGCTGAATCAGTCAGGATACCCAATTCAACAGGATCACTGATTATTCTGGTGGTGAACCTTCAGGAAGAACCTTCCGGTGAGTCTATCCGGAGGGAGGTGATTAACACCGTTTACAGGGAGGCATCCGCCCGTGATTCCCGCGGTTATTTGCATTATACGGAAGAACAAAATGTCTCTTCCGATATAATCGGGCTTCCGAGGGCCGGGGCCATTATTGAGGGACACGAAACCCACACACGCACCGCTGAGGTCAGCATAGATCTGAAAAAGGTGTGCAAGGTGGGGGAGCAATCTTCATTAAGTAGATCAAGTAATAGCGCTCAGGACATGATAAGAATCGCGATTACCCAGGCGGTTATTTATGGGTGGTATGATAACGAGCTGGGTAGCTATGTGAACATGCTCGGGGATCGCACTGTATCGGTGGCCGAGACTATGTAAACAGACATATCGGAAATCAAAAGCAAGAAGTTATTATTCAGGCGTCTCTTTTTTTAGACAGGATAACAGGATAAACAGGAATCTGTTTTATTAAGTCACAAACAAACCCTTATTGTAATAATCCTGTAAATCAAATAAAATATCCTGGTAATATACCTTACAGATAAACTCCGAATAAGGAATTTAATATTATCTCTTTGCGCCTTTCTTAAATATGAAATGAATATTTAAAAAACTTCCGATAAATGGGGAGAGCGGGTTAAACCAGATTATAATAGAAGGGTTTAACTCAAGCAATTACACATAAAGCAAGGAGCGGTCTATCAGGATATCTTAAGGATTTACAGGAATTCAAAAAAATCAAGTCAATCCTGTTATCCTGTCTAATAAATACCTGTGTAGTTACAGCAAGAATCGCTTATGTTACAGGTGTGACGATCTCGATATCGGCGTTCTTTCTTAGATTTTCGAGCCAGTTTTTGAAAGCAATATTGTGCTTTGCCTCTATCAAAGCAAAACGGTATTTCTCTTTTTCTTTTTGGAATTCTATTTCGTCAATCCCTTTTTTAGCTTCCCACCTGATCACGAAGGCCCCTTTGTCATTTTCAGAAATTTGTTCAGGGTATCGCTTTCCCGTATTGAGTCCAAAGGCCGTTTCTAACAGATCCTGGGCATGACCTATTGTGGGTATAGGACCACGGCGCGAAAAAAAATCAGTCTCCTCCGGCTTAAGGCTTTTTTCCCTGGCAAGTTCATCCCATGTCTTGCCTGTTTTTAGTTCCGCAAGATAACTTTCGGCAGCAGCCTTTGCTTCTCTGGCAGCAAGGTCGGAAATAAAATCTTCTTTGATCCTGACTGCGACATCCGGCATTTCCGGCAGGTAAGATGCATTCTTTTCAACGACCTGGAAAATATAAAATATATCCTTTAGTTCTATAAGCTCACTTGTCTGGCCTTTTTCAAGAGAAAAAAGAGACTGTTTGAGTTTTTCGTCCCCCCCGAAACCCGGGATGGGCTCGCTCCGGGAAACAAGGCCGGTATGTTCGACATCAAATCCGTGTTGTTTTGCGTACTGGGCAAGGTCTGCATCGTAAGGCATTTGATCTATCAGGGACAGGCCTTTTTCATAAGCAAGCTCAGTGGCGGCGCTTTTTGCGATGGTATCAACAATCTGATCGCGGACCTCGTCCAGTGTTTTTGTTTTCGTCTTTTTGATTTCTTCGGCTTTAATAATGTGATACCCGAAACGTGTCCTGACAAGATCGCTGATTTCCCCCTGTTTCAGTTTGAATGCGGCATCTTCAAATGGCTTGGCCATCTGTCCTTTCGAAAAATAGCCCAGGTCCCCGCCTCTGTCTTTTGTTGGGCCTTCGGAATATTTTGTCGCAAGAGCCGCAAAATCCTTTCCCTGTTTCGCTTCCCCAAGGACACTCTCCGCTTTTTGTCTTGCTGTTTCTTCCTCTGCTGCCGTTGCATTTTGGTTCAGCCTGAAAAGAATGTGCCTGGCTTTCACCTGATGGGGCTGCGAGAAGGTATCTATATGGTATTCATAATAATCGGAAACCTCCGGATCTGTTATCTTTACCTGATCTATGAAGTCCCTGGATTTCATTACCACATAGGCGAATCTGGCCTTCTCCGGGACGCGATAGGTTTCCTTGTGCTCCTTGAAAAAAGATTCCATGGCGGCCTGATCCAGGTTGATTGATTTTTCAAAATCATCAGGTTTGAACTGCACAAAACTGATTTTGATCTTTTCATTGGTGAATGTGTAGTGATCCCGCACCTCCTGGTCGGTTACCTGCATAAAGACAAGCAAAAGCTGCCTCAGCTTTCCCTGTAGCAATTCCAGGCCCATGCTGGCTTCAAAGTCTTCCGGCTTCATACGATTCTGACTTAGGAGTGACCGATAACGCCCCATAACAAACCTGCCGTTTATCTGAAAGGCGGGATAATTCATAATGGCCTTCTGGACTTCATCCTCCGTGATATCCAGACCTAACTTTTTTGCCTCCTGGCTGATCAATTTTTGATCGATCAGGCTTTGTAGAGCCCTGTTTTTCAAGTCGAACAGCTTGATCAGATTGTCGTTCCACATACCTTTGTACTTCTTTTGGAGGCTTTCAAGAAGTTCATAATAGACCTTTTCGTGCTCCATGCCGCTGATCAGTTCCCCATTTACATAGGCCACTTTCAAACCCTTTTCAGCAGTAAAGGAAAACCCAAAATAGAAGATAAAGACCACGGCAATTATGCCTATTAAGAATTTTATCAGCCAGGACTTGGCATGTTTTCTCATCATACCCAGTAACATTCAGTGTTTCCTCCTATGTGCATCGGCCATGTCAGCCCTTCTAATTCGTGATCGATTTTTTTTAAGAGTTAAATATGATGGTCCTGTAAAAAGTCGGTTTTTCCCTTATCTGTCATTCCTGCCCCGCATAAAGTGCGGGATAAACTACAGCAGGAATCCAGTGATTTCAGATAATTATGAACTCCCGCTCCCCGCCTGCTCGGGGACAGGCTTCGCGGGAGTGACGGCCTTTGAGACTTTTTACGAGACCATCAAATATTACCATTTTAAAAATTCAAGGCCATTCAGATAACATGAACCATCACGGATGTCCATGAGAATTTGGTAATTCCCCGGCTATCCGTCAATCAAAAATCATAAAGAATAAAATCGCAGGCGCGGTCAGGGCAAAAAGAAGTGGGCCTTTGTCATCTTTACTCTTACTTCGGGCGAGTACCCACGTGCACCGCCATGGTGCCGAACATAAACCGCTGCCAGGACACATCCTTTAGGCCGGCGCCTCTCATGATTGACGCCAGTTGGTCCGGTGTCATAAATGCCTGGGTGGAATCGGGCAGATACGTGTAAGCTGCCCTGTTCCGGGTGAGCAGGTAACCTAAAAGGGGGATCATAACCTTCAGGTGAAAAAGTACAAAGGGCCTGAGCGCATTGCGCGGGACCGGTGATGTATCGAGACACACGACCCGGCCACCGGGCCTGACCACGCGCATTTGTTCTTTAATGGCCCGGTGCACATCTATGACGTTCCGTACCAGATACCCTGAGGTAACGGCATCGAAATGGGCGTCCGGGAAAGGCAATTTCAATGCGTCCGCGTGGCACCACAATATTTTTTCCCCGCCACGCCGCCTGCGTCCCGTATGCATCATCCGAAGGCTGAAATCCACAGCCGTTACACTCAGGGCCGGGTCGCGGCGCAGTGCCTCTAATGCAATGTCCCCTGTGCCGGTCCCGACGTCCAGGAGCCGCCCACTCTTTGGCAAGGCAGCTTTTCCGACCACATACCGGCGCCAGGACCGGTCCTGCCCGAACGTCATCAACCGATTCATCAGATCGTACCGGCCTGAGATCCGTCCAAACATCTCACGTACACGTAGGGCTCTCTCCGGTTCGTCAATCAGCATCATATTCCATAAAAAATCTGTAAAACGCGGCCAACACCAGGGAATGTGTTATATCTCCGTTTCGTATGAGTCGAGGGATTTCATTAAGAGGCCGGAGCAGGACCTCGATGTCCTCCTTTTCGTCCTGATGCTGGTCTCCGGCAAGGGAAACATCTCTTGCAAGAAAGGTGTAACACAGGTTGTTCTGTATGGCCGGATTGGGGTGGACGCTCCCTAATGATATCATTTCCGAGGCCCGGTAGCCGGTTTCTTCACGCAACTCTCTCACCGCTGCCATTTCGGGCGTGTCATGGTTTTCCACAAGTCCGCCCGGGATTTCAAGGGTAATATTCCTGGTACCATGACGGTACTGCCGGACCAGGACCACATCACCTTGCGGTGTAATCGGGATAACATTCACCCATGAAGATGACTCAAGGATGAAAAAATCATGATCCCTGCCTGTTCGTGGTGATATGGCCCTGTCTGTTCTAAGACTGAATACGCGATATGATTTATCGCGCCTGCTTGAAATTACTTTCCACGGTCTGGGTGGCATTCCGCTTCTCCTCTGCATCTGCAAAATTTAAGGTTCCAGGTTCACTGTTCATTAATTCCCGACCCCAACCGCCTCCTCCGCCATGGCATCCAAATTATGTTCGCTTGATTTAGTGGATTACCAGGGTTTCACTCCCATGTCCATTGCATTTATCCTTTTACTTACGGCTCATCCAAAGCCCGCCTTGGTGAGAATCGTTTACTTATTTAGGTTTAGACTATGTACTACTCCAAACTTGACTTTTCGAGTATACAGAACTGGTGATCGGTCTGGGCCAGATTTATCCGCCTCCCCGCTATGAGACGGGATCTACGACAGGCGGGAAGTTCGAATTTGGCTTGACACACAAGGCCAATTTTTCCTATATTTTCTCATAGAAAAGCGAATTCTTCTCAATTCAATTCTATACTCCCTCCCGAAAAAGCGACTTCTTATCAATTAAGGGAAAATAATGCAATTGACATACAATCCCTATATTATCGCATTGGTCATAACGACTGCACTGGCCCTGGTTATAACGTTTCTCGCGTGGCGTAACCGGAGTGCCCCGGGCTGGAAGCCATTCGCGGTTCTCAGCCTTGCCCTTGCCACATGGTCACTGGGGTATGCACTGGAACTGGGAAGCGTTGACCTTTCAACCATGGTCTTTTGGGCAAAACTCCAGTACTTGAGCATCGTCACTGTACCGGTGGCATGGCTCGCCTTTGTATTACTGTACACAGGGCGGGAAAAGTGGGTGACACATCGTTTCTTAATCTTAATCTCCATAATCCCCCTTTTTACACTCCTTATGGTCTCGACCAATGATTATCACGGCCTTATCCTGAAAAACGTTGAACTTCACACAAGGGGTTCATTCCCCATATTGGTCAGAACCTTTGGTCCTGGGTTCTGGATACATACGTCATACTGCTATCTGTTGATTTTTCTCGGAGCCTTTTTTCTTTTACAGGCCCTCATTCGTTCACCTCACCTGTACAGAGGACAGATTGGGGCATTACTGGTCGCCTCGTTGGCCCCATTAGCGGGGAATGTAATATTTCTTTCCGGAAAGAGCCCGTTTCCTTCATTGGATCTGACACCTTTTGCGTTTACCCTGTCAGCCTTAGCCATAACCTGGGGGGTGTTTCGAGGCCGGCTTCTGGATATTGTGCCTATCGCATATGATACTGTAATAAAGGGTATGCATGACAGTATATTTATTCTGGACATTCAGAACAGGGTTGTAGATCTCAATATGGCCGCCCAGAGAATCATTGGAAAGAAGACATCAGTGGCATCCGGGAAACCGATTGAAGAGGTATTGTACGTCTGGCCTGAACTGCTAAGACTTATCCTTGAGGGGAAGGAGCAATATGGTGAGATTTCACTGGGGGAAGGGGAATTACAGCAGATATTTGATCTTCATATAATACCATTAAAGGATGATGGACATCCCCTTGGCAGTCTGGTTGTACTGCGCGATATCACAAAACGCAAGCGGGCCGAGGAGGCATTGAGGGAAAGCGATGCAACGGGTCGAGCCATTCTTGATGCCATACCTGATCTGATATTCCAGATCAGCAAGGATGGCGTTTTGTTGGAATATAAAGGGATAGTAAAGGGTTCATACTGGAAGCCGGAAGATATTTTAGGAAAGAATATCAATGATATCCTTCCCCCGGAAGTTGCCCGTCTTAATATGAAATACTTGAAACGGACACTGGAGGATGGTGAAATACAATTTTTTGAGTACCCCATTTCCTTTAGAGATGGATTGCGTTATTTTGAGGCTCGAATGGTAAAAAGCCGGGATGATGAGGTCCTTGCCATCGTTCGAGACATATCGGAACGGAAGATGGAGGAGGAAGAGAAAAAGAAACTGGAGGCCCAGCTCCTGCACGCACAGAAGATGGAATCAATCGGTACCATTGCAAGCGGGGTGGCACATAATTTCAGGAATATCTTAATGGGTGTTTCGGTGAACAGCCAGGTTCTCCAGATGAAATACAGGGATGACCACAGGTTGCAGAAATTTGCAGATAGGATTAATGGTTGTGTAAAAAGGGGTGCAAAATTGGTGGAAGGACTGGTGCAGTTCTCCAGGAAGCAGACAGGAGAGGAATTCAAGGTCCTGAATCTGGTGGAAGTGATCAAGAATACATATGACCTTATCAGTAAATCTTTCGATAAGATGATAGATATTCGCATTGACCTGGCCGAATCTATTCTCGTCATGGGTGATGATGCGAACCTCAGTATGGTCTTAATGAATATTTGTACCAATGCACGGGATGCCATGCCTGAGGGTGGTGTCCTTGGCATAGCAGCCACGCAGAAAGGGGATTTAGCGGAGGTTGTTGTGTCTGATACCGGCGTTGGTATGGATAAAGAGACGGTGAAGAAATGCTTTGATCCGTTTTTTACAACCAAAGAGGTTGGGAAAGGGACAGGCCTGGGCCTCTCCACAAGTTATGGCATTGTGGAAGACCATGGAGGCTATATCCATGTCTATTCAGAATTAAATAAAGGGACAACATTTAAGCTTATCTTCCCGTTGGCCCTAACCGGAGAACAGGTAAGCGAAGAGGACCTGTCTGAGATTGTGAAGGGTAAGGGGATGAAGGTCCTGGTGGTGGATGATGAAGAAGAGATGCTAAAGACAATGGAAGACCTGCTTGAAGGCATTGGGTACCGTTCGGTCTGCGTTAATAACGGGAAGGAAGCAATAGAAAGATACAGCTCATGGCAGCCTGATGCCGTTTTGATGGACAGAAATATGCCTGAAATGGATGGAATAACCTGCACAAAGAAGATTTTAGAGCAGTACCCCGATGCCAGGGTTATACTGATCTCCGGTTATGATGATGAGGGCCCCCATGGCATTGATTTCCAAACCAGAGATTCAATTTCAGGCTATCTGACCAAACCCGTAGACATACCGGAAATGACCCAGTTACTGGCGCGGTTGTTTAACGAAAAGGACAGGTCCTACTAACCCAAACAGAAAGTACCAATTATTTTTCTTTTTCTTTTGCCTTTATCTCATCATTTGTCCCGGGAAGGTCTTTCAGGAGTTTTTTCTTGACTTACTTTCTCATAGGCGACCCCAGACCCAAACCCCAAACCCTAGACCCCAGACCCAGACACCGTTCCTTCACAAGGGGAATTTCTCTATAGTCCTTCCCATAAAAAGCAAGGTCTTATCAAATCTGCTCTTTGCGGTTGATGACCATGGTAGCAGTTCTCTTAGAATCCATGCTCGTATCCACAGCATCCATTCTAAGGGCAATGTCGCGCCCCGTGAGTTCGGCGGCTTTAGCCGCAAAGGGGATCCGAGATAAAAAAGCTATGAACAAAACAAGCCACGGTTTTTTCATAATTTGACCTTTACATTTTTATTAAAATATTATATTAATAAAATAATTATAAACTTGATAGTCGTGAGTCCTTTTAATCTGCTGAAATATTTGATAGTAGGCAACGCTATGCCGTCATTCCCGCGAAAGCGGGAATTCATTATCTTTTCCGCGTGACACATCAACTGGATGCCGGATTAAGTCCGGCATGACATGAGAACTTACGACTCACAAGTTATGAAGAAGGAGGCAATAAGCTATGGCTACTCTCCAGGTTAAACAGATTAATAAGCAAGGCCAGATTTCTATTGGCAAACAATATGCCGGTAAAAAAGTCCGGGTTGATGAATACCCTGATGGCACGGTTATCTTAAAACCGGTTGAGGTTATCAGTGAATTTGAAATGAAGCTCCTCAAGGATAGAGCCTTTCAAAATCGGCTGAAAGCCTTTGACCGTTGGGAAGCGAAAAACAAGCCCTCAGAAACAAACATCTCGGCTTTGGAGAAGGACATTGAAACTTGATCTGAACTTCCCGGATTTTCAGAAAGATCTATTCAAGATAGAAAAAAATGAACTCTATGCCCTGATCAAGACTCTACGGACCCTCTCCAGGATGGATTTTGACCAGCTAAGGCACTCCTCCGGGCTTAACCTGGAGCGAATTAAGACCATGAAAACCCGAAAGGGGAATCCCATTTATTCCATACGAATCACCCGCTCATTCCGGGCCACCCTCACCATAGAAGGCAATTATCTGCGTTTCATATCCCTTCATCCTGATCACGATTCTGCCTATAAAAAGTAGTTTTGTATTATCTTTTATGTCCAATACCTTTTCCCCATTTGACTACTCGACTACTTAACTATTTCACCAATCTTTCTTACTACTCGACCCCGCCAGAATCTGATTTTCTTCCAGGTACAACATTGAATGGGAGTTCCGTTGTCTTGCGGTCCTGCCGGCGGCTATATCGACAATAATGAGCCACAACCTAATATTGTCTTGACAATATTAGGTTGTGGCCTTATATTGTCAACCATGAAAAGAAAATTATACGAAAACATCTGGAAAAGACTTTCCACATACAGGCAGATGGTTTTTATTGCCGGGCCAAGGCAGGCGGGTAAAACTACATTTACACAGATTTTGGCTGAAGACTTCAATAATTCACTATATTTTAACTGGGACATTATTGACGAGAAGCGAAAACTGGTTGAAAACCCGTCTTTTTATGAAGAGGTTTACAGGAAAGACAATTCCAGCCCACTTATAATCTTTGATGAACTGCACAAATATTCAAATTGGAAGAATTACCTCAAGAGCGTATACGACCGGGATAAGGGCAATTATAAATTTGTTGTATCCGGCAGTGGTCGGCTCGATATGTATCAAAAAGGAGGGGATTCATTAGCCGGAAGATATTTTATTTTTTATCTGTGGCCGTTTACTCTTGCCGAGCTTGCAGGCAATAACCTGTCGCTTGAACAATTTCTGTCCAATCCCATTGAAGTTCACACCTGTCCAAATGAAACGCAACTGATCTGGAACAGGTTAAGTAAATTCAGCGGTTTCCCGGATCCATACCTTAACGAGACCGGTGATTATTACCAGATTTGGTCAAACACCTACAAAAAACAGCTCTTACGCGAGGATATCCGTGATCTTGCATCGCTTCGCAGTTCTGAAGATGTAGAAGTACTCTTTTCCCTGTTGCCTTCCAAAATCGGAAGCCCGTTATCCATGGCAAGTCTTGCCAGAGATGTTAATGTTTCATTTGACAGCGTCAGGAATTGGATTGAGGTCTTTGAAAACTTTTTCATGGTTTTCAGAATATCTCCATGGAGCCGGAAAATATCCAGGGCCATAACCAAGGAGAAAAAGCTGTATCTCTTTGATTATGCAGGAATTGACTCCCCTGCAGCAAAATTTGAAAACATGGTTGCCCTCGAGCTTTTCCGGGCGGTATCCAACTGGAATGATCTTGGGCTCGGGAATTTCTCTTTGCATTATATCAGAAACAGGGATAAGGAAGAGGTCGATTTTCTCCTTTTGAACAATCAAAACCCATTCCTTCTCATTGAAACCAAACTATCAGATGATCGTGCGGCAAAGAGCCTTATAAAATTTCAAAACACGTTCAAGATCCCGGCTGTTCAGCTTGTTAATAAAGCTGATACCTGCAAGGTTGTTTCCAACGGTAATTTGAAAATAATGATAATCAGCGCAGACCACTGGCTGTCATTACTTCCGTGACGGGGCATTGACAATGAGGTTCAAAAAAATTGGGCAAGATTTATCCGCCTCAGGCGGATTGATCCAGAAAATTGGAGCCTGTCCGCCGGTGTTTTTGGCGAAAGGCTGATCCCCTTACCTGTGCCTGTCTGTCCCGGAACGGCGGACAGGTGCGACGTACAAGACTGTTATTCCGATTTACAGGACCCATATCTTGTTTATCCATGTCTGCCCCGCGGAACGCGGGGTTGTCCTGTCAAAAATTCAGTCGTTGTCCTTTCATCATTTAAAAAAGCGACCAATATCCGACAGGTCATGTGTGATGGGAATCTCAGGCAGACTCTCTAAAAAAACCCTGCCATACCTGCTGGTCATGATCCTTGTGTCCAGTACAGACAGTATGCCCCTGTCGGTGTTTTTTCTTATCAGTCTTCCCAGGCCCTGCTTTAGAGATATGATCGCCGCAGGCACCTGGTACTCTATGAAGGGATTACCCCCTTTATCACGTATGGCATCAATCCTGGCAGCCACAAGCGGTTCCCCGGGGGATTCAAAGGGAAGTTTGTCTATAATCAGGCAGCTCAATGACTCTCCCGGTACGTCTACGCCCTGCCAGAAAGAACCCGTGGCAAAAAGAACGGAGTGGATATCGTCCCTGAATTCGTCAAGCAGCATCGAGCGTGGCGCGTCGCCCTGCCGGAACATGGTATACGGAATCCTCCCCTCAAGGATCTGATAAACAAGGTTCAGGTTATAATAACTGGTAAACAGGGCCAGGGCACGTCCATTCGTTCGCATAAGAATATCCGCAATTCGCTTAGCAACCATTGGTGCAAAATCGGGCGAATTCGGGCCGGGCAAATCTTTCGGTATGTACAACAGGGTCTGGGTTTCAAAGTCAAAGTGGGAGGGATGGTTGCCCTCAAGGGTGCCATCCGGCAGGCCCAGGCGTGAGCGAAAATAGTCAAAGGTCTTATTTGTTGAAAGTGTGGCAGAAGTAAATATGACTGATTGCAGTTTTTGATACAGCGCTTCATCAAGGTGTTCTGATATATTCAGGGGCGATGCGTGCAGTGTAAGGCTCCTTTTCCGTCTTTCATACCAGTTCAACCAGTTACCGCCTCTTATTATAAGAATTTCATCCAATAATTGCTCTAACTCACCTGCCCTGATCGCCAGGCCTTGCAAGGCCATATTCTCCGAATCATTAAGGCCCTCCTTTTCTTTCAGGTATCTCAGCCCCTTTCGTATCTCCTTAGCCGGGCCTTCGCTTATGCGGCTGAGGGTCTCGTGCCCGATTCTTCCTTTGTCAGCCTGGTTGTCGAAGAACATCATAAGTCTCCGGGTCGCGGCTTTTATGTCATTTAGCTGTTTTTTGATCTTTGCTTTACCGGGAACCCGGGCATCTTTAATGCCTTTTTCCAGATCATTAACCAGTTCTTCAAGTTGTCTGGTGCTCAGGCTTTCTCCAAAATAGGCAGTCGCGATCTCTTCGATTTTGTGGGCCTCGTCGAACACGGCCACCTGAAACCGGGGGATAATTTCTCCGAATCCGCCTTTTTTGACTTTGAGATCTGCAAAAAACAGGTAGTGATTTACAATGATGATTTGTGCTTTTGCGGCCCTGCTTCGGAGCCGGTTCAAGAAGCAATCTTCAATAAACATGCAACCCGAGCCCAAACACTGGTCTGATGTTGAGGAAAGCGCATCCCAGAGGGCGTCGTCATCCGCTAACCAGGAAAGTTCCGAACGGTCGGCAAACTCAGTCCTTTTAAGCCATTTTTCCAGCCTTTGTCTTATCTCACCCATGCCTGTTTTCAAAAAAGACGCCTGGGAAAAGAGCTGGCGATACCTGTGAAGACACAGGTAATTTCTTCTCCCCTTCATGATCATGGCATCAATATTCAGATGGGCAGACTTCTTTAACAGGGGCAGGTCCTTATTGTAGATCTGTTCCTGAAGATTCTTGGTTCCCGTGGAAATGACGGCCTTTTTTCCGCTCAAAATAATGGGAACAAGGTAGCCGAAGGTCTTTCCCGTGCCTGTGCCCGCTTCTACGATTGCCGGAACCTTCTGCCTAAGGGCCTTCTGGATAAGAAGGGCCATCTGTATCTGGGAGGATCGGAATTCAAAGCCCTCAAGGGATCGGGCCAGAAGACCGCCCGACCCCAAAATATCTTGAGCGGTAAGGGAGTCATTTGCCATGAAATATATATAGTTTCAGGAGGAAAAGCAGTCAATAGGGTATTAAAAGGATCTGGCGGAAATTAGAGGAAATGCAGACTGTACCATGAAATGCCTGGACTATGAAATGATTGGTTCACGGAATCAGAATATATCCCACTTGGAAAAATTGTATTTGATTGGAGCAGCGCTTGTTTTTACCGGCTAATTAACACTATATCGACAGTTGTCATTTCGACCGAAGGGAGAAATCTTTAACTATTTGTTTTATATTAAGATTTCTCGTCGCTTCGCTCCTCGAAATGACATCTAAAATGGTAAGTGACGTTGTAGGGTTAATCATTATCAACAATTTCACTGTTTTTCAGCTGTGCTGCAAAGACTCCCGATAGACGGCAGGCGGACCTTACAATGCGTGATCGATTTTTTCAAAGAGCTGAACTGTTACGAATAATGGAATATTGGCTTTAATGAAGTGGATACCGGTATTGTCTTCCAGTATAGTTTCTTATTACCAGCCTTTTTTTATTTGAGTCTATTACAAATTCAGGGAGCATTGGTATTTTTCCACCTCCCCCGGGCAGATCAATTGCAAAATGGGGCACGCACAGGCCCGAAGTGTGGCCCTGTAGTCTGGATATGATTTCCATGCCTTTGCTAACCGGGGTCCAGAAATGTGAGGTCCCCTTAGCCAGATCGGCCTGGAAGAGATAGTAAGGACGAATCCGGATCTTCAGGAGCTTTTGCATCAGGGTTTTCATAACCAGGGGATCGTCATTGACTCCATTAAGTAGCACGGTCTGGCAACCTAATGGAATTCCAGCGTCTGCCAGGCGACTGCAGGCGAGGGCGGCTTGAGGCGTGATTTCATCAGGGTGATTAAAATGGGTATGGATATAAAGGGGATGAAATTTTTTAAGCATCTTTGCTAATGGGGTTGTAACCCTCTGGGGGAGGGTGCAGGGGACCCTGGTGCCGATTCGTATTATCTCAACATGCGGTATTGCGCGCAATTCATTCAAGATATAATAGAGTTTCCGGGTGCCAAGGAGGAATGGGTCTCCCCCTGACAGGAGAACGTCCCTGATCCTTTTGTTGCTCCGGATGTATGAAAGACCCTCCTTTATTGACTTTTTTGTTACCATGGAGGCGCGCCCGACTTTTCTTTTGCGGTTGCAGAACCTGCAATACACGGCGCACCGGGCCGATACCATAAAAAGAACCCGGTCCGGATACCGGTGGGTAAGGCCTGAAACCGGTGAGAGAGCTTCTTCATTCAAGGGGTCTTCATATCCCTTTTCAATACTGATCTCCCTTATATCCGGAACGCATTGTTTGTATATGGGGTCATCTTTCTGTTTTATCAGGCTCAGATAGTAGGGATTGATACGCATGGGATAACGGGCAACTACTTTTTTGAGCGCCGGCACATCTATTTCAAACCATGCAGGCAGGTCCCGGGGTGTTGTAATGCTTTGAGAAAGGATCTGCTTCCATAAAGTTTGTTTTCGGTTATTTGAGGTTTGTATTGTCAAGGCTCGCTCCTGTGTATTCCCACTCCCCGGCAGTGGGGGATAGGTGTTAAACATAGATTATAAGAACATACTTTTCAAGCCGCCAGGCTGGTTCCTTGAAAATGATGATCAGGAGCCAGGGATTCAAGGCGCGCTGTGTGCACGATTTTTTTTACGGTTTCATCAAGGTTGGTGCTTGACATTATCGAATACCGATAATATATATAGATATCGACATAAGATATAGCCTGCAAGAAGAAGTTTTTGGAGTAATTGAAAAATCTCCAAATTCATTTTCTGGAAATATATATAAACGAGAGCGCTATGATCCGAGAAATTGACCTGGCTTTTATCAAGCTTCACATTCTCTACCATGCCGCAGAAGATGAGGTTTACGGCATCGGCCTGATTGAAGAACTTGCAAGACATGGCTATAAACTAAGTCCGGGAACCCTTTATCCCACCTTAGCTAAGATGGTAAAACTGAATCTTTTGACCTTTGAGAGCAGAACGGTAAACCATAAGCAACGTAAGTACTACCGTATTACCCCGGCCGGCCTGGCACAACTCGATAAGGTCAAGGCCAAGATTGTAGAGTTATATGAGGAGATTGTAAAAAATGAAAAGAAGAGACCTTAATCATCGCATAAACTGGAAAGATGCATGGAATCAGAAATACACGGGCCAGTTTGAGCCGGATGCCGACTATTTCGCATATGTAATTCTTCGCGAATGGGGAAGACTGGTAAGTGTCAGATATTTCGATTATACCTTTGCGCGGGATTTGGAAGGACAAATTAGAAATGTGGCTGGTTTTATCGGTCGCTTCACAGAAGTTGATGAAGCGGTCAAAGAGAAGATAAGTGAATATTTGTTGAAAGAGTCTGAAGACGGCATTTTTAGAGAGAAAAACAGGGCCGCTGTCATGTGGTGGGCGCCGGATAAGTAAATATGCCTCTGCTGACCTGAAGAAAGGAGAATGTCCATGCCTCTTATTTTACTGTTAGTCATTATTTTCACGGCCTCCTTCATCCTGACCATGATTGGGTTAGGGGGAGGGCTTGTATTTTCTCCGCTTTTTGTCCTGTTGGGCTTCCCTGTGACAACAGCCGTATCAGCATCGCTTTTCTTAAACGGTATTGCCGCTGCTTCCGCGGCTATAACATATTTCAGGAAAAAAATGGTGGATGTGAAAGTCGGTTTGCCCCTGCTTGTTACTTCCACCCTTTGTGCCCCATTGGGCGCTATGGTCACAGGCCGGATCAACCTGCGAGTTTTTACGGGAATTTTGGCCATGGTCATTATCGTGGCGGCAATACGCATGCTCTTTTCTAAAAAGAACGAATCAGACGGAAAGGAAGTCAGCCTTAGTCGCAGGATTATTGTCGGGGGAGGCATAGGGGTATTTGTCGGTTTTATGGCCGGACTCCTTGGTATTGGCGGAGGGGTTTTTATCGTGCCTCTTTTGATTTATGTCCTGAAGGTGCCTACCAAGACCGCCGCTGCGACTACCATCTTCGTTGTCATATTTTCATCGTTTAGCGGCTTTATTACACACATTTCATTAGCCGCTACCGACTGGAAATTCATCCTCACGGCAGCGGTCTTTTCATTTATTGGCGGGCAGTTAGGATCGAGAGTAATGGCGGAAAAATTAAAAGGCCGAACTGTACGCCGGATCTTTGGAGTGGTCCTGTTACTCTTTGCCTTAAAACTTATACAAAGGACTTTTCTCTGAGAGGGAAAAACAGGTAACAGTACACCTTCCTCTGTAGGAGCGGCTTTAGCCGCGACTTCCAAATATGGACTCCCGCCCCTCCCTTCGCTGGGGCAAGCTCTTCGCGGGAGTGACGTGATTTTGACTTTTTACGAGGTCATTAAAATTTCTGCGGTTCGAAATTCGATATTCGATATTTTAAAATCAAATTAGGTTAAATCCCGCTCCAAGCAGGACTGACAAACGAAGGTATTAAAACTGATTAATGAGAAAATAAAAGATCATGCAGGGGACACCTGAATGTTAAAGAGATTCAGCCTCTATGGCTTTCTGAAAAACCAGCAATATTACGATTATTTTTTGATTCTCGCCTTCAGGCAGATGGGGCTTTCCTATTTTATGATCGGGATGATAATTGCA
>JAUWMR010000082.1 GCA_030613055.1 Desulfobacteraceae bacterium | reverse complement strand
GTCCTCAAGTAAATCCTCAGTCACTTCAAGATCATACCGAGTCTGGAGGTTGAGCCAAAATTGAGCAGACATGCTGAAAAAACGTCCCAAACGCAAAGCTGTATCTGCAGTAATTGACCGTTTACCGTGAACAATTTCGTTAATGCGCCTGGGAGGTACACTTATATCCTTGGCCAGTCGGTACTGGCTAATTCCCATTGGCTTTAAAAACTCCTCAAGCAGAATTTCGCCCGGGTGGATGGGGGGAAGTTTGTTGTTTTTCATATGATCCTCCTAATGATAATCTGTAATTTCAACATCATACGCATCGCCAGCTTTCCATTTAAAACATATCCGCCATTGGTCATTGATGCGTATACAATGTTCGCCTTTCCTGTCACCTTTCAATGCCTCCAACCGGTTACCCGGCGGTACTCGCAAATCATTTAATACTGTTGCAGCATCAAGAGTTATCAGCTTCTTGCGTGCGACATGCTGGATATTCTGGGACAATTGACCTGAAAATTGTCGATTTAATATTTTCTCGGTTTCTTTGTCCCGGAAGGATTTTATCATAGAATAATAATAACGAACTTCGTTAATAACGTCAAGCGTTACCTCGAGAGTATTAAAATTAGATTGTTTTCTTTAACTGGGGGGTTCGGGCTGCTCAGGGGCTGCGTGGATTTTGTGCCGACCCTTACAGCAGCAAGCAACTTGCAACTGTCAACTGGGGTCGGACCAAGCTATCTTATTAATATTTCAGGATAAACATTCCAAAAATAGGTGTTTTCGAGCCTTAAACCAACATTTTTGACCTCTAAATCCTCAACACAAGGAGCTCATAGCTCTCGCCATGGACCAATACCATCTGCTTAAATCGCCCTTTTTGTGGCTAAAAATGCCGTTTTAAGCACCATAACAAATATGATTCTCCCATCATTCCAAATCATATCAGCTACTTAGCATGGCCCGACCCCATATTACCAGGCGGCGTAGCCGATCTGGTGCAGTGAATGGTATGAGGTTGCCTCAATTTCAACATATTGATATTATATTAAAATCAGCCATAATTTCCGTTGCCTTATCTGAAATTTGACAACGGAACACAAAAGCATTAAGCTAAGCCACAAATTTAGAAACATTTTAGGAGATTACAGCGATATGGTAAATTACACTGCAAAATATACCAAAATCAGCTCTGGCTATATGGGACAATTGGTAGAGTGGCCCGAGGTTGTCACCGAAGGCAAAGATCTCGAAGATTGCCGTGCCATGCTCCGCGATGCATTGAATGAAGTGGTTCTTGCATACCGGCAACTCGGCAAGGAGATTCCCCTCGGAAACGCACTCATCGAGCAACTGCCCATAGAGGTTCAAATTGTCAGTAAAGCGTCGTGACCTGGTTGGACACCTTGAAAAGAACGGCTTCTATCTCCTCAGGGAAGATGCCAACCACTCCATATACTCAAACGGAACGAAGGTAATTCCGGTCAAACGCCACAAACAGCTTGATCGGATCACGGCAAACGAGATCTGCAAGCAGTCCGGTATCAAACCAAAGTTTTAACTACCCCTTTCTTCATCGCAGCCTCAAGCAAGCGAAAGCCTCATAACGTAAAGATCTCCTGCCTCTATGGAGTTGAAAGTCGTGAGATTGTCGAAGGGCGCCAGCGGAATAGAGATCAGGTGCATTGACGTTAGGCAAATTACACACTATTGAAATAGTCAATTAATCATGCCTGACCCGATTCACAAATCTGCCTTAATAGCCTCAGGCACTCTAGGCCTGGGCTGCCTTTGTGGGCTGTAGGCCCATGTTTTTTGTCTCTTTGCCATGCGATCTTGCCTAATAAAATAAATCTTGTATATTGTATTTATTTAGACACATAATGAAAAGTTCACCAACTCCATTGCCCCCGTCCGCAGCGGATATCGGAGAGGGCTGGAGCAACTGGTACCGTGTTTCCTGATGATTACTCCAATGCCTTCAAGGCTTTTTCGTTCACAATGTTCTTCTCTTCCGACAGGAAAACAAAGAACTTTTTAAGTGCCACCCTGAGTTCATCCGTTGTTGTTGCGTCCCAAACCTTTCTTTTCCACCATTTCTTGAAATGGGTATTTACCATTCCTCTGGTAATCTCTTCAATTCTTTCAACATCAGTTTGCCGGCAAATAAAGTCAATGAACAGTTCGACTATGGATGCATGCTTTCGCGAAGTTCTCTCTGAGTATCTGGTCAACAGGAACTGGTGAAATTCCTGATTCAGACTCAATAAGGACTGTCGGAATGGCTCCCTTTTTTCTTCAGCTTCCTTCATCACCTTGAAAAATTCATCCATCTTGTCACCGGGTATGATCACTTTTCCCTCATAAACTTTTGCCATGGTGTCGTGCTCCTGAATTGTTCTCTCTTTTCAACACAAAACGCCCGCATTTAGCTGCTTTCCCGCTCTTCGTTCTGGAGTCTGTTTTATTTCCAAAAAAAACTGAAAAATTCTTTCCTCATAAAAATCAACGATGTGTGGTGCAGCCACTTAGAAGGCTTAAGGCATTGATATATAAAATGTCCAGGCCTCTCAGTTGATTACCTAATTTCTCTTTATACCTATTTTGATGTTTTAAAAATAAGTATCGTGTCCCCGGAATCCAGTAAGTTGTTTCAGAACCAACGTCCCGGTTTATGGGTAACAATAACCAATTTCATCCCGATTTACGTGGAATCCCAAGGTTTCGGGTTTACCTTGGCACGAGCACTGACGGGTTAAGCAAATTACACACCATTGAAATAGTCAACTAATCATGCCTGACCCGATTCACTAGGCGCAGAAAGGCTCCACACCTCTTTAAGCTTTTCAACCAATTGTTTCTGACGCTCCATTACAACATCATGCGTCCATTCTTGCTCATTTAAAACCTGGGTTGTTAATGCAAAAGGAGCGACGCCTCTCCGCTGGAAATACTCTTTTTTCTTTCTCTCGAATTCAAAGTTCTGTGCCTGGCTGTTTTTCCTCCGCGACAACAGGGCCAGGTTCCCCAGCCGGTGAACATTCCCTTCCCTCTCTTCCTCATCCGACCACCATTCTAGCCACTCGCTACCCTCCCCAGGTGTCTGGGGAAGAACGTGCTCCACTGTGATAATGGGATAATCGTAAGCGGCCTCTCCTTCCGAGAGTGCCTCATCAAGCCGTAGCAGGACAGGAAGGCGGATCTTTACAACCCTGTAAATGTCCCCGTTAAGCGCTCCAATTACCTGCCGCTGCTCTGATGATGTCAGCTGGAGGGGTGAATCATCGTCAAAAAGCCCCTCCTCTTCCTCAATGGCAGACAGCAGACGCCCGTAGCGTTCAAGCCTGTAATTGATGTCTGCCCTGATTATCATCATCCCTGCCGCGAGCCGCTCCAGCTTGCGGAGAAATTGCAGCACATCCTGCGGCTTTTTGTTATGCGTCATGTAAAGGATCGCAGGAGGCTGCCAGTCAAAATTGTCAATCCTGTTAAGGTATCTCAGGAACCTGTTTATTTCATCCGCGCCTGTTGCGCTTTCATAGCTGGCATTCTTGATCTCGTCAAAAACCTCTCCCATGGGCAGTAGGGTATTGTCAATGAATGCTTTGGGATTTTCTGCTGGATTCACAAACTCCCTGAACTCCTGGAGAACAGTGCTCCGCAGCTTTTTCCTGGCAAAAATCATCCTGATGTGCGCGAACAAATCCTCAAAAGCATCCCTGCCAAGGTCGTCTTCAATATCTTCCCATTTCCCTGTATACTCCTCCTCCTCGCTTTTCCCGATTTTCCCTATAATCTCAGCCTTGAGTATGTCTGTTAAAGACAGTTCAAGCCCCCTGTCGTTCAAAACAGAGAAAATCCGGTATGCAGAGTTAAGATCCGGCGTTGTGACAAGGACAAGATAGCACTGCAATGTAATGAATCTCGCAAGGAAAACCCGCTGCTCCTGGGTCAGTTCTTCCAGGCGCGAAAGAAACAAAAGGGCATTCTCCCGCATGTTCCTGCAGCTGTCTGACAAATCCTCACTTACCTCTTTCAGCTGCTCAATGCCATCCTCGTTCTGGATATACTTCTTGAAAAAATCGAGATCTCTCTCCCTGACGGCGAGGCGATAGCGATTAAGCGTCCCAAGAATTGTATCTCCTTTCTCATAAATCCTTTTTGATATATCTCCTGCCTGCTTTGGTCCCACAAGTGACCGGATTGCTGATAACAATATAATCAAAGTAACCAACCGCTGCTGCCCGTCAACTACCTGTGAATCTGGTTTATCTCCTTTAATCAGGACAACGCTTCCAAGGAAATATGGGTTGAGCTCTTCCACGGGCTTTCCATCTTCCATGGCAACAAGCAAATCACTAAGCAATTCCCCTGCCTCTTCAGTGGTCCAGGCATAAGGGCGCTGGTAATTGGGTATGGTGAACACATAGTCATCACTGAAAATCTTTGCAACAGGCTTTTCTGATCCTTGAATGCTTGCATGACTCATCATAACCTCCTTATGGATGAAAATTCATTTGATTTTCCAAAAAGACACTATACTAATAATGGTTCCTTAGCCCAACCCTTCCACACCCTTCCACAGTCTCCTTGTCAATGAGGGTGGGGCCAAGTTATGATATTGATATATCACGAAAAATGTTCCAAAAATAGGTGTTTTCGAGCCTTAAACCAACATTTTTGACCTCTAAATCCTCAACACAAGGTGCTCATAGCTCTCACCCCATGGACCAATAATACCCTCTGCTTAAATCGACCTTTTTGTGCCTAAAAATGCCGTTTTAAGCACCATATCAAGCCTAATTCTCCCATCATTCCAAATCATATCATCCACTTAGCGTGGCCCATATTCTGTTTTCATGGAAATCTTGCATCACTGTACTTCCACACCGGTGAAGGCGGCTGGTACGTTCAAAGCTCCTGGAAGACAAGTCAGTACAATCTGTAGATCTACTCCTTCGCTAAGAGTCATTCTGTGATGGCGCGTAGGTAGCGACACCCGACCTTCAGGCAGAGGCATGGCCAAGGATGGCGATCCTTCGGGAAACCCCAGTTGCGGGCCAAGGTAATCGGTGAACCCTTTTGGGCCTGCGATTACCGCAATATGGAAAAAAAACGGATCGAAGGTTGCAGTTGCCCCTGGGGGTAATCCTACCCACACGTCCTTGTTGTCTTCACGAGACGACATGAAAGCGTCAATCCGTCGCCTGCTATCTATCGATGGAGTGGGAACGGAAATTTTCGTCTTGTGGCAGACCGGTCTAAAAACTTCAAGATTTGCCACGCTTAAACCAAACCATAGATGCCGCCCTTTGCCCAATGGACAAGTTCTGGGGCTTCCAAGATGGTCCTTGGATTTGAAGGAGGTTATGTGCCACCGAAGGAAATTGGATTCGAGTGACAAGTGGTCAATGGCGAAATCTGACGGCTCTTTCGCCGTCTTTCCCTGAAACGCCAAAAAACGTTCATAGGAGAAGCCAGGGAAATAAAGTAGACGGTCGCCCTGCGAAAGTACGAATACACCGACCCAGCGCAATTCTTTTGGTGTGGCGGCTTCGGGGGGTACCTTCAAATGACACATCGAGAAACTGCGTATGGGCTTGCCATCCTCAAGTAGCGCGTTTAGTGCACGATTGACAGGGTTGTCCTCGCCGACATCAAAGGCATCGTTGGAAACGCGAGATGTCAATGTCAATTTGAGTGTGTCCATGCGCCGCCCCTTTCGGCGTTCAGGTGGCCATATAACGTTTCAAATCAGCCGACCAAAAAGCGAGCAGCGGTTTTTGGTCGGCTGGATTTGTGTGTTAGATGAATAATTTATGTTTTACTAGTTTCCTATAGTTTTTGTGGGAATTTTTAGCAGCATCAGACAAGGCTGTAAGTTTTTCGGTTGCCTCGTCATATTTCTTGAAGTCATTTGGCTCCCCATAACCACCCCTATCAACATTCCAGTGAGGATGCATGCATAAACGCATATTGCCTGCTGTTTGTTTTTCTGGGAACACCCAAAAATTAACAGACATCCACGCCAGAAGTTCATTTATTGCTTTTGATACTTGATTCACTGACTCTTGTATTTCTTGATCTATGTACTGGCTCTCTGGTGAGAGGTGAAAATCCGCATATTCATGCAGCTTTGAGCTGTCATTTGACCTATATGAATGATCAGTCAATAGCCATTCAAAAAAGTTGGTTAAACTTTTCTCTGGAAGAATATTTTGTGATGATTCGAAAATGTTAATATCATGCCCTTTTCTATCTTTTTCTTTAGCTGCCCTATCTTTGTATCCGATAAATTGTAGAAATGAATTGCTTGTTAGATGATAGAGCAATCCGACAACCACTAAAGCAAAACCCCAAGCGGTATTTCCGCCAGGAGCCAAGTCCAGGTTGTACTCTTTTTGCAAAACGGCAAATATGATCTTTTCCCAAAAGGGGGTAGCCATCAAAGTAAGGCCTGCAATGACTACAGTCCATGTGATCTTGTTGTAGAACTCCGGTTTCAGGAGTTTTATCAGTTTTATTATGAATTCTTGTGTCGACACACATCTTTCCCTTTCATCGTCGCAATTAACCGGCTGCCTTTTGAACGCAGCGAAAAAGACAGTCCGAGTTAAATTGCATTGTTAGCTATTTAACTCGTTCACTTCGATATCATCCCCATAGCGTTCTCTAGCCCACTCTACAATTTGTTGAAATGCTTCTTCCTCTGTCTTTCCATATTTAGTTTTTAAATCAAATTTTAGGAATCCTGCTTCCCCAGGGGCTTTTAAGGCTCTATTGCTTCGTAATATAAACAACTAGCATAAAAAGCTCCGCCTTCGTGCTCTGATACAAAAATACGGAAATTTCCTTTATTTGTGGTCAACTCATACGTTTTTACCCATTTAATTGAGGACATGATTTCTCCTTTCCTTTAGATGGCTAACGTGAAACTGAGTGGCGTGATAACGCGCCAGCGTTATTCACGCTCATCTCCAGTGATTGGTTGGGCTAAAACATGCTTTATTCCGCTTGAGCCATATGCTTCATCAGCTGTTGTTTGGAATTTATTGATGGCAAATTTCATAGATGAAATTGCTACATTTTCAGGATTTTTTAAGAAGGGATTCACGATATGATCCCAATGAACTAATAAATTTCCAGTATTCGACCGAAAAATTGGAAAATATGCCTTTTGGTCTTGAGGATCTTCAATTAATGCATCATCAATAGCCGCTATGGCTTGAAAATTGGTTGAAAGGATAACCCAAAAATAGAACAAACTATAAAATGTTACAAAAGCTCCGAGAACATTGCTTTTAGGGTGGGCATTGATGACAACCGCATGGTGACCAGTTGGAAAATTTAGCATACCACTTAATAGGCGATTATCACTTAGGATCCCGCATAACACAATGGGTTCTTCGCCTTTAAGAATGAAATTTCGAATATTATTATATTGAGCATCGTCTAATACAACCGAACTCCTTAATTGACCCCATCTTTCATATGCCACTTTAGCAGCCAATCTCCTCAATGACTTTCTGGCCATATCTGAAGCAATTTCGATTACAGATTCAGGAAGATCAATCCCTGTTAAATCTTTTTCACTCCAACTTATAGGTTTGATTTTACTTTCAATTTCCTTCTGTTTTTCTTCCACAAGCGGTGCAGGGCCAATTATGCTATAATAATTTTTACCTTTGCTATCTTTCTCCCGAAGAACTAGGGGTGTTTTGGGTAATCCTTCCTCATCCAAAGAAATGTTAAAACGTTTACCCTCATATTCGACGGTTGCAGGAACTCCTTTGATCCTCCCTCTTCGACTTTTAATCCCCCAAATGCTTTGGAAGAATGAAAATTTTGCAACTTCTGCCTGTTCAAAACGGCGGTTTATTTTGTGATTGCAATTTTTGCATACCGTATCTCGTGTTGATTTAACGCCACCCATAGCATCCGGAAAAATATGAGCTTCAGATGGAGAAACAATAGGCTCAGTTTTTAGGCAATAGATGCAAGTAAACATAAGTTTTGCCATTATCGATAAAGCCATGTGGAGTCGCTTGTTAGGAACAAATTCTGTTACCTATGTCTCCGATTTTCATTCTCTTTCCACAGTGTTAAGGAAGTATATTGTTTTGTCAGACGGGAATTTAGCCGCTTCTTCACTGACTAGAATCGATAAAATGGATACGTTACCGATTATTAGCTTGCCGAAAAATTTGATGTCAAAACCTCCGGCCTTCCTTATGCCCGCATAAGTTCCCACCACGCCTAGACTACTTCGCTCCATAGTGATTTCCGGATTCTGTATTCCAGCCATCCGAGCTTGGTTTTCAAGCACATTCCGAAATGAGGCGATGGTTTGACTAAGGTCTGCGAGCGGTAGACATTCGGCTCGCATAAAAGGACTTTCACCGTCATAAACGCTTTGCACCATCAAGCTTTCTATGCCGTTGACGAACACGTTCTTCTTTTTAATCTTCGTGGGGAAGAAGACTCTGAATTCACAGCCCGGAAAAGTAATCGACTCGGAATATTTGATGGGCGACCCGCCGATAGCTATACTGGGTATCATCGATATCAAATACACCGATGCAATAATCAGAGCTTTACACCTCATTTTTATTTCTCCTCCCCTCTGCTACAACCCATCAGCAAAGACACCAGGTAAACCAGTATGCCCACAATAAGTATAATAACAGCTATGAGTGAGATCATATCTGTCGCTGCGAGAGCCCCTGCAAATCCCATCAAGGCAATTATCCCCCAGAGGACTATGAACAACAGCCACAACGGCACTTTGATGTCGCGGCCAAATCGCTTCAGCCCAAGGAGGAACGAGGCGATACCAATCCAGGCCGCCGCTGAGGTGGATAGGCCGCTGCCCGCATGGAACAGTAGACGCTCAAGCATGGTTTTTCTCCTCTTGTGGGTCTAACATAAATATTATAAGCCCTAAAATACGTAATTTTTTTATCTTTCAAAATTAATATCCCTAAAATCGATAATAAAATGAAACAGTTAGAAACTTCACATAAAAGTTTATGACTAAGCAAATACGGCGTGTCCATTGCCGTAAGCAAGTGTTTCTTCGTTACCTGCGTTATACCTATTTTGATGTTTTAAAATCAATATTGTGTCACCGGGACCCCTAATAGTTCTTCAAAATTTCACCAATTTTGATGAAAGACCGCCAACCTCTCTCTGCTGTCACGACCATCCCGGAATAGCCTAACTCGACCAAGAGCAACAACTGAAGCCCGTACCGTGCCGCTGTTAATAGTTTCAAGGAGACATTTCCGTTGTCTGACATTTTTTCAGGCATCTTTCCACTGTGTGCCACACTATCTCGCACTTCTTTCATCTGTTCGAAGTCCAGGCCAATCTTCGCCGTATCTAAACCTCTGCCGTGTGCTAAAGCTTCCATACGCTTCCTCGCCTGGGGCCACCGGAATGAGAAGTTTATACGATCGCCTAAGAAGCCATTCGGATCAGCCTTAGGATGTTTTTTCCTCCACTCTTTGTAAACACGCTTTATATCAGACTTCAGGCTCTTCTCAGGTTCGGACAGATTCACTGTATGTCCCCAAGCATTAGAGAGCATCTCCCATGCCTGCATAATTTGAAATAGGCGGGAGTCCAAGTATCCAGATGAAAATAGATTAATATAGCTGATGGCCAATCGTGCTTCTGCTTTCTTCTTCTCAGCCCAATTTCTCCAAGATGGGAGTACTTGCTCGAGGAATTGCTGAATGCAGAAACTGGGAACACATGGACCTGGCCCAAGCTCATCACCGGTCATGTGACGCCAAACTTCAAACTTGCGCGCACTGCCCCATGATATAATCTGCCTATGACAAGACACGCCATTACCACATGCTAACGATAGTAGCTGCATAACCTGAAGCGCCTTATTCTCATATTGCTCCATTCTTGCATCAGTGTGTTTAAGCCGTAAGATTAATCCTTCAATAGGGATTCGCCATGCTTTACTCATTCGCCCGGTCTGTTGGGAATCGTTTTCCCCATCTACGATGGCTATTGACCAATCGTCCTCTCGCAATTCTGCATTGCCCTCAAAAAAACCAATAAGAGGATAGTGAGCCTCAACCACTGGGCCACCAAACTCCTTGCCTATAGCCAAAGTCCCAAGAGGAGAGAACTCGGCTCTTGCCGTCTTTCCAATATCCAACCTAGTTAGAAGTAATTCCTCGCAGCGAATCTCACGCTTATCCTCCAAACAGCCCACAAGTGTCCATTGACCACGATGCTTGATGCCAGGATCAAATACATCTTTGACAGCCATTTTTTCGACTATAAACAATGTTTGCATAGGTTGACGCAAAACTTCGAAGCTCGCTTCCACCTTGGTCTCACCTGACTCAAAAGTGCCAATGCCCTTCAGTCGGATTCCTCTTGACACATCAAGCAATATTTTTCTCCTGATTGGCGGAATGTGCTTCAGCCGTTGCGTATTAACGTAGTAAACTCCATCCAGGGTTTAAGTGGCTCTTAGAATTGCAGAGACCTGATGTTCACTGTCCCAAACCCTTTTCCACAATTTTGATCTCCTCATCTGTCAAGCCATATAATTCATATACTAGCTCATCAATTTGCCTGTCCGTGGTCTCAATTTGGCGCTGGAGAACAGTTTTGGCCTGGGGTGCTTTAGCCTCGGCCAGTTGTTTGTGCAAATCCAGCATCCGCTCAACTAGGACAACCATCTGGTCATGGCTGGCCTTGTCAGTCGGATCGCTGAAGTCGATGGTGCGGATGGGAAGGTGGCGAATGAAGCGCGACTCGTAGCTATAATAACCACCACGCATTTGTGTGGCTGATTGATGAATAAACCATTCTAATAATTTGCTATTGAGAAGCCCCAGAATATATTCCCGCGAATATTCTGGTAAGACGAGAATTCCATATCCCCCGGCAACACCACCGGTAAAAAATACTTCGCCTGTTTCGTCCAAGGAAAACGATGAATGGGCAGCAATATCGGGAGTGAATATCTTTGGCAGTGAAATTGCATCCAGTGCTTGATTACGGCTATAACCTAACCATCTCTTTCCATGCATTTTTCCTCGTTCACGGTTTTCTAAGTAGTTTTTATTCTCCGTGATATAAGCCCAAGTAAGAGGATAGTTTGCCTCGAATATCGGTTGGGGAATTAGTTCCACAGAACCTCCGCTTTGCAATGAGTATGGGAAGAGTATCAGCCGATTCGTGCGAGATAAGCAGAAACGCTTACTGTCTCCACCTTTAATTAAAGGGTGCAACAAATCAGGTTCAAGCCAGTACTCAGCATTTTTTTCTTTGGAATATGCTTTGACTCTGTCTTTTTTTCGATCTATTTCCTCAACGATAAAAATTTTATCAGCCCCGGTTTTGATACCTTGAAAAATACGATCTGTAACATTTTCCAACTTGACAGGCATTTCACACAATCGATTAAATAGGTTCGCACCTCCACCTAAAATAAAGTTCCATTCTCCTGCACCAACTTCAGGGATAGCAATCTTACCTTCAGTGGATTCACCAGAATTACGCCATGCAATTAGATTATCTACCTTTGAAAATTGAAATTGTTTATTGACTGCTTGAGTGAGAAAAAGAAGGCAAGTATAGGTGCTTGCTCCAGAAAATACTTGCTGATGGCCGAAATGCACTACATCATTCAAATGGTTGCCTTCTACCAACAAAGCCCGTAAAGACTCACCATATTTTGCATTGAAAAATTTGTGCGGCAGAATAAAGCCCAGTCGCCCTTGATCATTTAGTAAGCTTAAGCCTTTTTCCACAAACACTACGTAAATGTCATAGTTCCCTTTGCTTGCAGAGGTATAACGCTTTTTGTAAAACTCAACCTCAAGTGGTGCCCATTCCTTCATCCCCTGGATTCGGATATATGGCGGATTGCCAATAACCGCATCAAATCCCCCCTTGCCCCCCTTTTCCAAAGGGGGGTTGGTGGGATTTATAATCTCCGGGAATTCGGCTTGCCAGTCAAAGGAGTTGATGCGGTACATCTCTTCATCATCGAGCAGGGTCATTTGCTGACCTTCGTAAAAATCAGGGCCTATGAGGGAGTTGCCGCATTTGATGTTGTTTGCCAGGTCGGGCAGGACACGTTTATGAAACAGGGCAAGCTGCTGGGCTATGGTCTGCTCATCCTCTCCTTCCAGCACCTTGAGCAATAGGGAGAGTTTTGTCACTTCAACGGCTTGAGGATCTATATCCACGCCGTAAATGTTGTTGAGGAGGATGCGCTTGCGCTCGTCTGTGGTCAGTTTCCATTCGCCGTTGTCGATCTGATAAAGGCGTGGATTGCGTCCAGTGGCCCATTTTTGGGGGCCGTCCTTTATGTATTCATCCCTATGCCAGTCAAGCAGGAGCTGGTAGGCTCCTAAGAGAAAGGAACCAGATCCGCAGGCGGGATCAAGAATCTTTAGCTTACTGACCGCACCGCGAGGGCCAGGTTTCTTGCCCTCCACCAACCTACCCACTGTCTGTTTAACAATGTAATCCACGATATAGGTAGGTGTGTAGTAAATGCCACCTGCTTTTCGAACTTCCGGCTTATCTTCAACAATAGCATGATGAGCAGGAGTAAGGCGAATGACCTTTCCAAGGAATTGTTCATACACCTGGCCCAGTATGTCAGCAGGGAGGACTGAGAATTCATAAGGACTGTCCGGGTAATAGAGATTCCTGAGAATATCTTTCAATACCCTGTCATCGATACTCAGTTCAGGGGTGAGATTGTCGAGGCTGTCACCAGGCCGCTCTTTTTCAGGTCGAAAGTGAAAGAGCCCAGAGTTATATCGGTCGTCGGCCTGGCGGAAAAGCTGAAACAGGCGTTGATAGATCCGGGTGCCATTTTGTAAGGCCATAAGCTTGCCATAAAACTCAATGCCCCGGTCTTCGCATATACGCAGGAAAATGATCCTGTCTATAGTGCGCTGGACAGCAAAGTTGAGTTCCCGGTGGGTCAGGTTAGGATTTCTCAGGGCAATGTTCCGGGCCAAGAGATCGCGCCAGCGTTCGATCTCTTGCAAAAAGGCAGAGTCAACCTCGGCTGTGCCCCGCTTGGCCTTTTTTGACTCAACATATTTATCAAAGGAGCCTTTAAGGATTGCCTCACGTGAGAAGATGCCTGCTATTTCATCCCATCGTTTGACGTAGTCGGTGTATGTGAGGTAAAGAATACGGGAATGAGAAGCCTTATCAGTCTTGACCGGTTTAACCCGGCAGTCATAAACTGCAAACTCCTCAAAATCAGTAAGGATGCTGAGAGGAAGCTTTGCGCTCCAGGCGTAGCGCCGTAATTGATATGCCGGATGGATATCGTACTTGATATCAACCGAGGGCTTTTTGGCCTCCAGAAAGAATTTGCGGACACCTCCGATGCGAAAGCTGTAATCAGGGGCCTTGGTGGCCCCGCCTACCTTGATGGCATCCTCATGGACTACTTCTTTATAGGCCTCAGCATAGCCCTGTTTATTTGTGATGTCCCAGCCCAGCTCTTCAAAGAAGGGATTTATAAACTCCATACGAACCTGGGTTTCGTTATATTTCCCAGAGCGATAGGCGTCAATATTACTGTCGAAACGTTCGATTAACTCCGAAATTTTGGCAGAAATAGTCATGTTTTCTCTTAAGCAAACACACGGCGCGATTAACCGGCGGGAAAAGCCGCCAGGATTTTTCACGTCCGAGCAGAAGCGCTTGTTAGCCCGTTTTTCTCTGCTCGAGAGTGACCAAAGGCTTGGGACGGCGACACACGAGGCGCTCAACCATCGTCTCCTGCGAAGCCTTTAAACGTTGAAAGTACTTTTCGGGATCCTGTTGGCACTCTTGTTCGATCTCTGTCCTTGCCGTGAAGAAAATCCCAGCTTCTCCTCTTTCATCTGCTTCCTCTGAAATATTAACCAAACTCTCATAGACTTTACCTATCATTTCAGGGTCAACAGCCACCTCGACTTCCAGGGGGAGTTCTTCTCTTATAGTGAAGTTGTATTTATCAAAAAAAGTGAATATTCTTTCAAAAATCGTGTCGCTGACTTCGAAGCGCCGCTCGTCAAGTTTGTTTGGGGTAAAAAGCCCACCATTAAGGTAAGGAGCAAGAGCTAAGGCAGCATTCAGGTCTCTCGAAAGGTATGGCCTGGGAAAGAATTTGTTATTGAAGGCCTCGAAAAAAAGAACTGATAGCCACTTTTCATAAAAGGAATCATTTTCCATTCCTTCTTTTTTGTAGCTTAGCCAGAGATCAGTAATAAACCGGGGATTATTATCCAACCATCTCTTCTTTTGAACAAAATATAGGAACATAATTCGATTCAATAATTGAAGGCTATAGTCATGGGTCCAGTTTGTATCTCTAATCTCATTAAAAAAGTAATTTTCAAGTTCCTTGAAAAGTGTAATATATCCGCTGAAGAATTCTTTGGTTACCTTTTCAACGCTAAATGATTGTGCGAGGTTATTATAAATTTTTATGGGGTCTTGAAGTACATCTTCAATAGCGATTTCTGATAAAACCAATTTATCTGTATAGTAAGCATTTTCTCTGTCCAAACTGAGTTTTATAAGCTTGCGTTTCCAGACCCCCACATCCTCCCGAATTTTTTCTACAAGCACGAAGGTATAATTTTGATAATCGGAGGTGATGACAAAAAATGGATACTGGGTTTCTCTCTCAAAGTAGAGTGGAAGGTTTCGGATAATTGCAGGAGTTGAGTATTTGAGTTCTACCAGAAAAATCTGGAATCTTTTCTGGTAGTTGGCAATGGTGTAAATTTCTCTTACGCTTTCTTTATCCTTTTCTCTAAGTTCCCAGGCCTCTTTTCCTCTGAAAGAAGGGTCTAAGGTTTTATACCCTAAGCCATGAAAGAGCTTATAGACCTTTTCAGGGCTGTCCATTTGTGGAATAATTTCTTCTATAAACTTTTTTGTATCTCTCATGATTTAATTCATTATTTTGCGTGCAATTTGCGTGCAATTTGCGTGCAATGTTACTTTGGTTCCTTTATCTTGTATTTTATCGCCCTTCCAATTCCTGTTTTTTCGATAAAACCTAATTTCTCCAATTGGGCAAGGTCATAATTGGCCGTCC
>JAUWMR010000064.1 GCA_030613055.1 Desulfobacteraceae bacterium | reverse complement strand
GATTTACTAGATTTCACTTGCGGTGACCTCCTGGATTGGGTTAATTTTGTTTGTCAAACTCAATTATAACCTTTATCCATAGGGTCCCGCAAGCCCTTTACTTCGTAAAATACCGATTTTTTATGCAACTACAGGGTTTATTAAGCCGCCAGTGGCTAGCTCTTCGTTCGAAGGATGTATAATAGGAAAGAAATGAAATGGGAGAACCTGGTACTCTAATAAAGTTTGGACTGCAAGACCATCTACTGCAACTCCAAGACGAAGGGCTTCTTTACATGAACAATCTCCCATGTTTCTGGAAGATCGAAGATGAAGAGCTTCGAGGTGATCCTTGTGATTGTATTGACGAAGTTGCAATACGGGAATCGGGACGCTCTTTTAGAATTTAGTTTATAAGTATCTCCCCGAATTATATGGGATATGAAACTATGAAAGCTTTGGAATTTATTTTATCATCGTTACCGGAGATCGAAATCATAGGTAAAAGAGTTTCCATTTTGATTGATTAAAAGAGCAATTGAATTTTAAAAGAGCGTCCCGCTGCAGCAAGATGGTGTGGGAGGCAAGGAATTATCGGAGGCATGCTGTGCTTAATAGATATAAAATAACAATAATTTTATCGATAATTTTTCTTATATGCTCTTGCGCAAGCAAATCATTAAATTCATCTGATAATGCGATACTAACATTAAAACCATATTGGCATAATGGAACATGGGTTTTTGATGATCAACGTGTTAATTTAGTGAAAGAGCCTTTTGTTGCAGGTATTCCGGAAATGATCAATCATATTACAAAAGATATCCCAAATGCGAAAAACAAATTTAGATTATTATTTTCAGCCTCACCGTTCCCGGGCTATCAACTGAGAGTGAAATGGGTTAGACAAGAGAAAGGAGGAAATTGGTACTATTCCGAAGAATTAAAAAAGGAAGGCTGGTTGTGCCCGGCTCTATTTAAATATTACAAGAAAGCACCTAAAGAAATATATGTAAAAGCAGAACCTATAAATGAGTAATAGTTTAAAGGTGATGATACGCCAATTGAGTGTCTGCTCAATGGGGGTTATAGACAACCGGATGCTGCAAGCACCCTGTCTCGCAGCGGGGCTAACAGGCCCAGGTTGGCGGCGAAGTCGAGGACCGTATAGCGCCCCCGGATCACACGGGCGGCAAGGAAACCTTCTTGCAGGTGGTGTGGGGTAAGCCCTAACTCATCCATTGTCACAGGCGCTCCGGCGGAAGACAAAATCGAGCGGATCTGTTCAGCCGGCCGCAACACCTCGCCTAAGTATTCCCATATTCCGTGCCAGTCCGCACGTATGGCCTCAAGCTCTTTACGCTGGGCGTCCCGGGAGAGGTGTTTTTTGAAGAACTCTTCGGTAACCTCCGGCGCCCGCTGTCCAAACAGTTTCTTGATCCGCGCCGTCATTTCCCGCTTAGAGGGATAGGACATGATCAGGGCGTCAACATCGATATCATCCACCCGGATCTCCCGCAGACGGTCATACAGACTTGCCGTCACAATGGTGGCCACGCCTACCTGTGCGCCATGCCAGCCCTCCACGCGATGATCATCAGGCGCCGTCATGTCCCAGTAGTGGCTTATCAGGTGCTCCCCGCCGGAAGCAGGGCTGGACGCGCCGGCCAGTTTCATGGAAATGCCCGACAGCAGTAATGCCTCGGTAAGCAGGGCCAGCGCCTCCGGATCGCGGTGACGCAAACCCTGCGCCGATTCGGCGACCCGTGCCTCCGCCTGGAGGACAACACGCTCCGGGGCAGGGCAGTAATACGTCCCCCGAATCTTTCCACTCAACCGAAAATCCGCGGTCGCGGTGGGCTTGGATTCCAGGTCGCCCAGCCCGGCCGCAATCAGGGCAGGCGGGGCCTTTTCAAGGATATCCATGTCAGCCAGGACCGCGTAGGGCTGATGACATGCCACGGTGAGTTTGATCCCTTTTATCATCACCGCGGCAATCGCCGATGTATAGCCGTTCATTGAGGGGGCCGTGGCCACAGACAGGTAGGGAATACCCTGTCGAAACGAGGCAAGCTTGGTCAGGTCGTTTATAGTCCCGGCACCCACCGATACAGCTAAGTCCACGCCATTGAGCGCGGCCTCAACAAGGTCGAGACTTTTCTCGTCGGCGTGGGGCCGGCCGCCGGCGCCGTCAGGGACAACGCAGAGGCTCACGGCCTGGCCATCTTTCTGAAGCAACTGCTTCACCCGCTCGCCGGCCACCTCCCGGGTGACCCTGTCCACCACGACACGGACCTTTAAATGGTCTCCCACCTCCCGCGCCCAGGGCACTACCTCCTCCAGGGCGCCCCTTCGAACGACGGCCCCCTTCAGGTCCACCGAGTGGGTGCGCCCGCAACTGCAGGAAGAAGAAAATCCTATCAAATCCCTTAGACTGTCCGGCACGTCGATAGCCATATTAAAAAATCCTTAACACTGAATACTTAACCCGTGAACGATTAACATAAATGTTCAACTGACCGCCAATTCAGGCCGAATGCCTTCGAAGATGATGTTGTCGCAGTATGTTTTAGCCTTTTTCAAATCAGCTTCCGTTTTTATAGTCCACCCAATCACCGGAATGCCTTTTCTGCGCATTGCATCGGCCCGCCAGAATGGAAGGCACCTGATTTTATATGCAATATAATCCGGTTTGCTGAATCTGTTCATGAGAAGGTGTCGCAATATCACCTTTTTATAAAGGACGAGGGTATCATCTTTAAAATCCTCTGAGATCTGTCCTCTCACAATGTCAGGGGCGTGTTTTCTAAACCATTGCAAGGAAAAAGGATTAAATGAGTGAACTGCATACATTCCCCTGTACGATGTGAGAAGCACAAGGAGCTTCTCTTCCAGCTTTCCCACTTTTCCCCTGTTCTTTATCTCTATAATTAGGGGGACTCTACCGTTTACCATGTCCAGCACATCCGGGAACAGCGGTATGTTCTGATCGGTTCCCAGTAGACGGAATTGTCGTAGCGTCGTTGCATTGTTCTCTTCAATTATCGCATCAATCCCAGTCACTCTTTTCAGGTTGTCATCGTGAAATACCGCGATATTCCCGTCGGACAGCATGTGCACATCCAGTTCTATGGGAAGGCCGGCCTTGATGGATTCACAAAACGCGGGGAGCGAATTCTCGGGAATACCGTTTTCGTTATTGTGCAACCCTCTATGGGTTATGGGCTTTTGTAGTATCCAGTCCATATTCAAATCCTGAAAATAACATAAATCACGGTGAGAAAAAAGCAGGTCCTTCCAAACTGCTTCCTATGGTGTTTCGTCTTTTGGACGGAATTTTCCTTTTCATGCCCTCTCTTATATGGCATACTAACCTACACCTGAAACCGTAATAAATCAAATAATACGGCATTATGCAGAGAATATAATGTCAACATATTGATAACTTTTTACTTGAAGGATCAATATGAAGACTGCATTCATCATTTTTGACCGGATCCCGAGAACCAACACCAAAGGAGATTCAAATGAGCCCGGGAACAATAGACAGGTTACCTCAGTTCCTTGAAATATTAGGACTCTACGAGGAGCCAATGGGTATTTTTTACAATGACGAAAAGCCGTCAGATGGATTTTCACCAAAACCGATGAACCTGCCGACGCGCGAAAAAGAGATAAAGGGGGAAATCGACTGGCAGGCTATTTTCGGTCAGTTCTCATGCGTCATAGGGAATATTTGGCGGGCCCGCAGGAAAAAGAAGGCCGCATACTTCGATGAAGAGCGATTCGGCTGTCCAGGGGGTGCTTTTTTTCTTGGTTTCATGAAGCCCCAGACGGAAATGATCATTCATTATGTTTCCAGCGGTATCCCCAACCAAATGAAGGGGGAATTGTACTGTGAATCACCCGAGGAATTGAGGCGAATCTTTGATTATATTGACCCCGTTCCCGCGTCTAAAAGATACTGTATCGTAAAGCCTTTGAGTCTTTTCAGTGCAAGCGAGGAACCGGAGCTCATAATCTTCTTTACCCGCCCTGAAACTCTGTGCGGCCTGCATCAATTAGCCGCTTTTGTGACCAGCAATCCCGATGTTGTTGCCTCGCCCTGGGGCGCGGCCTGTACCAATATCATTACGTGGCCTCGAAAGTACCTCGCCCAGGGGCAGAACAGGGCCGTTCTTGGGGGCTGGGATCCATCGGCCCGCAAGTTTTTTAAAACTGACGAACTCACTTTTACGGTTCCTTATAGCATGTTCAACCGGATGATCGAACGCTTCGAAGATTCTTTTTTGACAACCAGTACCTGGGCCATTGTTCAAAAAAAGATCGCACGCAGTAAAAGAACCTGGGGAGAGAAGTAGTCTAAATAAATACTTTTGAAATGGGTTCATTTGAACAGTCGGACACATAGGTAACAAAAAAGTCTGGGCACATAGGTTACACTTTTCTACGGAAATAGCGGACATTATCTTGACTTCCTATATCTTAGTACCTATAATTGGCCTGTGATTTAAGTACCAATAATATACCATAAAGGAGGGGCATATGTTGCAGGCAAAATTTAGTGTTAAAGAAGAACAAGCCAGTTTTTTAAATAACTATAAGGAATATGGATTCAAGGACAAAAGCTCTATGATTAGAGCAGCCATAAACCATCTCAAGAAGGAATTTGAATTTGAACGACTGGAAAAGTCTGCCGACCTATATTCGGAAATTTATTCTGAAGAAGAGGACCTGAAAGAATTGACTGAAACAGCAGCAACTGGGTGGCCCGAATGACTAAATTGAAGAGAGGCATGATTATTGATGTCAATCTTAATCCAACATTGGGTTCAGAAACCGAAAAAATCAGACCATGTGTAATTGTTACTAATGACGTTTATAACGAGAGAATTCCGGTTATTCAAGTAGTCCCAGTTACTGCATGGACTGGTAAAAAATCAAGAATTGCTACAAATGTTGAAATTTATCCATCCAAAGATAATGGCCTATCTAAAAAATCCATAGCCGACTGTTTACAAACACGCCCTATAGATCATAGTCAAAGACTGGTGAAAATTCGTGGGAAACTGTCATCTGCGAAAATGCATGAAATAGACCAGGCATTAAGAATAGTTTTTAGATTTGATTGGTAACTATGAGCCGAGAAGAGGCTAAGGGACTCAAGCTGACTGTCCCACTTATACCCTTTCTATAAACTCTTCACCTAAAAGACCTTCGGGACGGACAAGCAGCACCAGTATGATGATCAGGAAGGCAAAGGTGTTTTTGAAGGCAATGGATATAAAACCACCGGCCAGGCTTTCCGAAACGCCGAGGATAAGCCCGCCGATAATGGCGCCTGGAAGGCTGTTTAACCCACCCAAAATAGCGGCCGCAAAACCTTTGAGAAAGGGTTCCAGCATAAAGAAGGGATCAAGGAGCAAAGTAGGAGCCAGAAACAGCCCTGCAAGGACCCCTAAAGCCGCGGCCAACCCCCAGCTCAGGGCGAGTATCCCGCGTGTGGGGATACCCATGGTCTGGGCCGCAGGGAGGTTCTCGGATGTTGCGCGCATAGCTAACCCTAATCGTGTCTTTTGAACAAGCAGATAGAGGAACAGGCAAGTTAACAGGCCGATACCAAAGGTGCCAATGCTCAATTCGCTGATCACAACATTGCCGAGGCGGTAGATCTTGGTATCTGACAGGGGGAAAGGAAAAGATTGAGGCTCTGTTCCTCCAAAGTATGAGATAAGTCCTTGAAGAATCAGCCCGAGCCCAACGGTCAGAATAATCTGGCCTAACTGTGTAGCCTCACGGCGCTGGGCCGGCACCAGCACGCAGAAATAAAAGGTCATGGCTATCAAAGCGCCGAAGACCATGGCAAGGATGAAGGCGGGCCAGAAGTGAAGATTGAGTCCTAAGAGGGTAAAGGCAAAAAAAGTGCCCGCAGTAGTAATGTCACCGTGGGCAAAATGCAGGATGCGAGTAGAGCGATAGACTAAGGCCAACCCTAATGCCACAAGGGCATAGATGCTGCCAGTTGAAAGGCCTGAGACTACGTACTGAAAAAAATTTGTCATATTTCTTCCTCTCAAGAAACTGGATACTGGGTACTTGATACTGGATGCTTGATGAAAAAGCGTTTTACCACAAGTGCCTCTGTAAATTGCCTATCCGGTATCAAGCATTCAGCATGCAGAATCGTGAAGCAACTGCTTCGCTATCTAAACGGCCAGTTCCTGAAGTACAGCCTCATCTTAAACCACCTGCCGTAAAGTCCATATGGTTCAAAGATCAATACAATGAGTATGGTCACGCCATACACGACGGGCACCATTTCCTTAAAGGAGCTGAATACCTGGGGCACTAAAATGACAAAAGCCGCACCCATGATCGAGCCTTCCACCGACGCGAGGCCCCCGATGATGACGGCCACAAAAAGTGTGATGGCCTCCATAAAGGTGAACATATTGGGTTCCAGATACCCTAAGAAAAGGCCGTAAAGCCCTCCCTGAACCCCGGTGTAAAAGGAGCTGACAGCAAAAGAGAGCAGCTTGTAGAAGGTCAGGTTTACGCCAATGACCTCTGCGGCAATGTCATTATCACGGATGGCAATAAATGCGCGCCCCATATAGGAGGAGATGATGTTGTAGGAGACAAGCGTGAATAAAAGGGCGATCAGAAAATTGAAATAGTAATTATAGGTGATCCGTGACAGGCCAAAATGCGGGGAGAGTTTTTGAATGATCATACCCATGCGGCCTCCGGAGAGGACCTCGGAATTAACAAATACCTGATAAACGGCAACGCCGAACCCTAAGGTGACAATGGCCAGGTATGGTCCCTTGAGACGGAGAGAGGGAAAGCCAACCACCAGTCCAAACAGCCCGGCCGCCAGGCCCGCACCGAGGAGTCCTATTGGCCAGGGAATACCGAGACGACTCAGGTGCCCGAACGTGAATGCACCGATTGCCAAGAATCCGGCCTGGCCAAATGAGATCTGGCCCGTGTATCCGATAAGAAGGTTTTGTCCCTGAACGCCGACAGTGTAAATAAAGATGATCGAAAAAACATAGGTAATATGTTCCGGGGCATACCAGGGGAGCAGGAGCAAGGCCAAAACAAAGGCTCCCACCCAGACCCGTGTCCAGGGTTTGCGGATGAGCTGGAGTTCCTCTTTGTAACTTTCTATGAGATCCATAGTAACCGTTCGGTTGCTTTAAATATTCTTAGACAGGATAACAGGATGGACATGATTTCTGTTTATCCTGTCAAAGTCTTATTGTTTGTACATTTTCTCGATTATGTCTTTATAACGTTTTTCAAGAAACATGCGTTTGACTTTTTTTGTGGGCGTTACATCACCATCTTCCTCATAGAAACGCCTTGGCAGTAATTCGAATTTCTTGATGGTTTCCACCCTGGCAAGGGTCTTGTTGACCTTTGAGACTTCCTTTTCAATGAGTTTTTTTATCTCCGCATTTTGTGTCAGGTCGGCAAATGTGGTGAAAGGGACCCTGTTGTCCTGGGCATATTTGGTAACATTGTCTTCATCGATAAGAATAAGAGATACTAAATATTTCCGACCGTCCCCGATAACAACGGCATCCTGGATATAAGAACTGAATTTCAATTTGTTTTCTATGAAGGCGGGGGTGATATTTTTGCCGCCTGCCGTGATGAGAATGTCCTTTTTCCTGTCTAAGATCTTGAGGAAACCGTCCTCCATTACGCCGACATCGCCGGTATAAAGCCACCCGTCTTTAATGGTCTCGGCAGTGAGATCTGGGTCCTTGAAGTATCCCTTGAACACGCCGGGCCCTTTGGCTAAGATTTCGCCGTCTTCGGCAATTTTTACTTCGATCCCGGGAATTGGCTCTCCCACATATCCCCAGCGCGGCCGTTCTAATCTCTGGAGCGCAATGACGCCCGTAGATTCTGTCTGGCCATAGCCCTCTCTCAAGGGTATGCCCAGGGCGTTGAAATACTCAAAGAGTTCGGGAGAGGCCGGGGCCGCCCCGCATACGGCTAAGCGAACCCGCTCAAAGCCCAACTGCCGTTTCAAATGGCATAGGACCAGCAAATACAGGGGCCAGTAAAGCAGCCCCCACCAGAACCGCTCCCGGGTCCCCTTTTGTGTACGCACGTGGCGCAGGCCGACACCAAGCGCAACGCGGTATAAGGCCCTTTTCAGGAGTGTTGAGTCGGACATCCGGATATAAACCATGGATGCGTATTTTTCCCATATACGAGGCACACTGCAGAAGATTGTCGGAGAGACTTCCCGAAGATTTTGGGGCAATGTGTCCATACTCTCCACAAAATTTACGGTACCGCCGTACCATATGGCCCCGAATACGGATATAAGGTTTTCGTAGATGTGGGCCAGGGGAAGGTAGGAGAGCATTTCGTCTGTCTCGCGGAACGGATTGGCCTCCATGAAAGATTCTGTAAGTTTCAGGATGTTGTAGTGGGAGAGCATGGCCCCTTTGGGCCTGCCGGTAGTGCCCGAGGTATAGATGATCATGGCCGTGTCATCGGGCTCGATGTCCTTCAACCTGTCCGCTAAGCTTTCGGGATGGTCATGGAGATATTCTCGGCCTTTTTCAATAAACTCGTCAAAAAAAATGATCTGCTCGTGGGAAAAGCCCCATAGTCCTTTTGGATCCCAGACCACAACTCGGGCCACCTTTAGGTTGTCAATGATTTGTAGGACCTTGTCCACCTGCTCTTCATTTTCAACGAAGAGGACTTTAGATTCGGAATGGCCGACCACGTATTCAACCTCTTCCGCAGCAGAGGTTGGATACACACCGCAGGTAGAGCCACCCGCGGTCATGGCTGCCAAGTGGCAGATCGCCCATTCAGGCCGGTTGTCGCCTAAAATGGCCACCCTGTCCTCCGGTTTCAGCCCCAGGGCCAGGAGACCGGCAGCCACCTCACGGACCTGCCGGCCGTATTCGGTCCAGGTGATCCGGTTCCAGATGCCATAATCTTTATGCCTGAGGGCTACACGGTCCTTGAAGCAATCTACCTGGTGGAAAAAGAGGCCGGGAAAGTTGGTTTCTTCGTGCTGTATCACCAAGTCCTCCTTTTCTTGTACAAACGCCATCCCTTGGGGGAAACCGTCTCCCCTCCCAGACCGAGGTAGAGCTCCTGCACGTCCTCGTTTTCCTGCAGTTCCTTAGAAGTGCCTTCCAGTACGATTCGCCCGGATTCCATGATGTAGCCGAAATCTGCGATGCGCAGGGCCATCCTGGCATTTTGTTCAACTAAGAGGATAGTTGTACCGGCCTGGCTTATTTGAGAAAGGGCATCATACACGTGCCGGGCCACAAGAGGTGCCAGCCCAAGAGAGGGCTCGTCCAGCATGAGGAGCTTGGGGCGGCGGAGCATGGCCCGCGCCATGGTCAGCATCTGCTGCTCCCCACCGGAGAGGGTTTCGGCCTGCTGTTTGGAGCGTTCCTTGAGAATGGGGAAAAGCTGGTAGATAAATTCAAAGTCATCATGGATCCCTTTATCCTTTCTGCCCCAACAGCCGAGATCCAGGTTTTCCTTTACTGTGAGTTCTCTGAATAACCCTCGATCTTCAGGGACATAAACTATTCCCAAGCGCGAGACACGTTCCGGGGCTAATCGGTGGATGCGCTTACCCATGAATTGGATGGTGCCCTTATTGGGCTGGTCCTTAAGCAGGCCGGCAATGGTCTTGAGTAAAGTGGTCTTGCCAGCGCCATTTGGCCCAAGTACAGTGAAGACCTCCTTTTCGTTTATTTCCAGGGAGAGGCCCTGGAGGGCGTATATCCTGTCATAGTAAAGGGTTTCAATGCTGGCGATTTTTAGTAATGCGGTCATAGTGTCTGTTTATTTCGGTTTTAAAAGCATGTCCTTTGGGAATAGTCAGAGCCAATCGGCTCCGTATTTAATCCCGCCACGGCGGGACACAAGTGCCTAAAGTGAACTAAAGTGCCTAAAGTTAATGAATTCTGCTGTTTTAAAAAAAATACTCTATGACACCAATTAGCCGGAAAGAGGGGGCAAAGCCCTGAGGCGTTTTTATATAAAATAGCACGCCGAAGGCGTACCACAACTTTAGGCACTTTTTTCTTTATGGTGCGTTAGCCCCTTTTACGGGCAGATCAAAGCCATGTCCCGGTACTGTTTTCAAAGCGTTAAACTATTACAAAAACAGAAATTCCGCATTCCGCAATCCACAGTCATTCATCCCCTAAATATGCCTTGATGACCTCGGGTGTCCGCTGTACTTCTTCAGGACTGCCCTGGGCGATTTTCAATCCATAATCCAAGGCAATCATCCGGTCAGCCAACTTAGATGCGATTCTGAGGTCATGTTCAACCAGCAGGATAGCCGTCTTGTACCTGCCGCGGATCTCTGTGATGCGGTAAGCGGTCTCTTCCTTTTCCTCCGATGTCAATCCTGCAATGGGCTCGTCTAACATGAGCAATTGGGGTTCCATGGCCAGGGCACGGCCCATTTCTACGCGTTTCTGAATGCCGTAAGGACAGTCGGTGACGCGGGCCTGCCTGTGAGCCTGAAGATCCAGGAAATCAATGATTTCTTCCACAACCTCCCTGTGGCGCAGTTCCTCGCTTCGCAACCGCAGGAATGCATGGAATGGGCTTTTTCTGAACTTGATATGTCTGCCTAAAAGCAGGTTATCCAGAACAGTCATGTGGAGGAAAAGACGCAGGTTTTGAAATGTTCGTGCGATGCCCTTTTGGGCAATGGAATCGGGAGAGAGCCTAACAAGGCTCTCTCCCTGAAACAGGATCTCTCCGCTATTCTGGTGGTAGACACCGGAGACACAGTTAAACAGGGTGGTTTTTCCAGACCCGTTCGGACCAATGACAGACAGAATTTCTTCCGGTTCGACTGTCAGGTCAATACCGGCCAGGGCCTGGATACCCCCAAAACTGATGGATAGCGCGTTAATCTCCAGAAGAGCCATATCTCTAAAAGCGGGCCTTGTGGATGGTAAACGGCTCAAAGGCAACGGTCTTGCCGTTCTTGGCCCAGCCTATGCGGGAGGCGTTGTTCCCATGCCTCCGGTTCGGTCCGTAGGTAACCGGCGCGCCCATTCCCTCGGGTTTCCAGTCCTTGATTTTCTCCATGCCCTTCACGAGGGATTCGGGTGTCAGGTCTCTGCCTGCATTCTTGATTCCTTCTATCATGTGCATCATTGAAGCAGCGCCGAAAAGGGCGAGGTACTCCCTGCCCTTTATCTTGGGGTTGTATTTTATCAGAATCTTGGCGACCTTATCCGCCTCAGGATCTGATCCCGGCAACCCGGTATTCCCGGGGAGCCCGATATAGGTACCTTCCCACGTCGGCCCGGCAATTTTATACATGATGGGGTCACCCAGGGTAAATGTGGTTATTACATTGGGCTGGTATCCGATCTTGGCAATCTCTTTTGTGATGATGGCGCCATGTGTGGGAGTTGGGTAGATGATGAGAGTATCCGCTCCTGTTTCCCGGAGCTTGATGGCATGGGTTCCGAGCGCGCGTTCTGTCACTTCGTAGGGCACACTGCCCACCAGTTCGGCCTTGCCGGGCATCGCCGCCACGGCCTTCTTGACGCCTGCCAGGGCCATCTTGCCGTAATCATCATTTTGATAGAAAACGGCAATTCTATGGCCACCCAGTTTCTCCAACGCATACTTGGTCAGGTATTCGGCCTCGTCTTCATAGTCGGGATAGGAAATAAATACATTTTTCATTTTGTCTTTGGGCTGGCGCGCCCAGATCCTGACATCTCCGTAGGCAGTGATTAAGGGTATATTGTTCTCCGGGAAGAAGTCTTTAGCGACATTGAGGATTGCGGTTCCGAGGAGCCCGCAAACGGCAAAGACCTTTCCTTTCATCTCCTGGAGATTGGCCATAGCCCTTGTGGGATTGTATCCGTCGTCTTTCATAATTACTGTGATTTTTCGACCGTTAATACCTCCCTGGTCATTGATGTGGTCTGCCCAGGCTTTCCCCCCAAGTGCTGTCACCCCCCAAAGGGCCGCGGGGCCTGAAAGGGGAGTTGTCCAGCCGATAACCACCTCAGTGTCTGTTACACCTGGGACCTCTTTTTTGGCACAGGAGAATGAGACTGCCAGGATGAGAATTAACGGAATTCCGATCCAAAATAATTTTTTGCTCATGACGACCTCCTTATTCGAAAAAGGGTTTATTTAAAGGCAGTCCTGAAAGCTGCGGACAGCCTTACATCAACACGAAATTTCCGGTTTATTCGGTTTGGGGTTAGAATTTAGTGAATAACTGATGAAGATATAAGCATTATAGCACAGCGAATATCCTGGTTTTGCATGAAAAATTAGAAGTCAGTCTTTTGCTAATTAAATAAAAGCTAAGAAACTGAATTATTTTATCGGGATGGAATGTGTCCTTAAAAAAGTCTGTAACCATGAAGTATATTCATTTATGATTGATACGTCAACCGTTTTTCACAGAAAATGTTTATCCAGATTTAATGCTCATTATTTTTTAAAGATAGACGAAAAGACTACACTATGAATGATATTCAGGATATATTGGTATTAATCATTGTTCAGACTGATAATATTATTTATTTAACTTAAAGCGTAGCGCAGGGCTTTAGCCCTGCCTCTAACCCGTGCAAGACGGCAGGGCTAAAGCCCTGCGCTACAAAATATGAAAAAAGAGTTAAATAACCAGGTTTTGAAATATCACTTCAGCCGATTGCAAACGCTGAAGTTTCTTAAGAGGGTTTGTTGACTGATGAATTAAGGCGGGGCAAATGACCAAAGAGTATCCCCACGAGATAAAGAGAGAATTCCAGTCCATTTCCGGGAAGTATGTATTAGAAAAGGAAGAAAGGATTGAAGTGGATGGGAAAGTGGTCCTCTATGCCGTAGGAAATGCCATTGTGGATTCATCGTGCTGTGGCGTTGGAGGCTGCCGGTATGCCCTTGTTCCGGGATATGTGCAGAAACTTAAGACGCGAAAAAATGACAGTGGCTTGTGGGTTTCAGAGGTGGAACCGATTGTTGACCGGGAATCACGTAAAGAGATCACACAGCTCCTGAAGCAGAAAGAATGGGTCACCCAGGTACAGTTCTGGGGTTGATGGCCGGTAACTGACATAAAGCGCATGAAGGGAGGCTTGAGCGAGATGAAAGGAATTACTGCCTATGGGATGTATTTACCGTACTACCGATTGAAACGTGAGACAATTTTCAGGGCTATGGGCTGGTTCAACCCCGGTATTGCGGGAATGGCAAAAGGTGAGAAGACAGTGGCAAATTACGATGAAGACAGCCTTACTATGGCTGTTGCTGCAGGAATCGATTGTCTGAGAGATGTGGAAAGGGAAAAGATCGATGCCCTGTATATAGCCTCTACAACGCTGCCATACAAAGAGAGGGGAAACGCATCAATTGCCAGCGCGGCCTTGAATCTTTCTCCGAATACCAGAACCGCCGAGTTCTCCGGGTGTTTAAAGTCAGGAACAACAGCGCTTATTTCAGCCCTGATCGCGCCGGATACGGAAACAACCATGATCTGTATGTCAGATTGTCGTCTTGGCAAGGCTGGCGGGGTCCAGGAACAACTCTTTGGAGATGGTGCGGCCGCTATTGCAGTGGGAAGTGAAGGCGTTATTGCCACGCTTGTCGGGCACTATTCAGTCTCATATGATTTTGCAGACCAGCGGCGAATGGACGGGGATAGATTTGTACGGGGCTGGGAAGAGAGATGGATTCGAGAAGCCGGCTATTCTAAAATAATCCCACAGGCCATCAACGGTCTTCTAACCCAATGCGGTGTTGGGGTAAAAGACCTGACAAGGGTGATTTATTCACCCCTAAGCATGAGAGACCATATGACTATGGCCAAGCGGTTGGGCCTGGAATCTGATCAGGTTCAGCCCCCTTTGATTGAGCCGGTGGGAAACACCGGATCAACCCATCCTCTGATCATGCTGATCGGTGCTTTAGAGGAGGCTCAGCCGGGCGATAAGATCCTTGTAGCGAGCTTTGGGAGCGGCAGTGATGCGTTGCTGTTTGAGGTAACGGATGAGATAAAAAAACTCAAGTCCAGGAATAAACTGAAAACCAATCTGGACTATAAGGGGGAACTGGAAAACTATACAAAATACCTCTCTTTTAAGGGCATGCTGCCAAAAGAGATAGGCATACGCGGTGAAGAGGTCGCCCCGACCAGTCTTTCACTTTCATGGAGGGAGCAGAATACGGTTTTAAGGCTGGTTGGCTCAAGATGTAAGGCCTGCGGCACCCCTCAATTTCCCAGAGACCCCGTATGTATCAATCCTGAGTGTGGGGCCGTGGATCAAATGGAGGATTATGCGTTCTCAGATAAAACCGGAGTCCTTTTTACCTATACAGCGGATCATTTAGCCTATTCGGAAGATCCTCCGGCCCTTTACGGGATAGTGGATTTTGAAGGGGGAGGTAGATACTGGTTTGATATTACAGATTGCCAGATGGAATCATTGGAGGTCGGGAAACCCTTGCAGATGACATTCAGGAGAAGATACCTGGATGAAGGCCGCAGTATTGCAGGCTATTTCTGGAAGGCAATGCCCTTTAAAGGTTGATAGCGGGAGGGGCCCTGCCGGGCTGAAGGCAGGTAAAACCCATAAGCGCTCAAATAAGGCGGAAAATGAACAACCTATTGCTTTCGTCATTCCCGCGTAGGCGGGAATCCAGTTATTTTCAAAGATGATTCGGGTTTCTGGATGCCCGCCTACGCGGGCATGACAGTCTAGAATAATCGAATTTCTCTTAAGTAAGCGCTTATGGGGATAACCCCCGCGGTTACAAGGTAAACATCAGAATTTAAGTAAAAGATTGTCATAATTCAACAGCAGTGGGGATTAAGGGGGGGGGAGAGAGGGACGGTGTGATTGGGTAACGCGATCAAATACGATAGCAAACATACAAGTTCAAAAGGGAGAAATAGTGATGGCAGAGGGTATAAAGAATAAGGTGGCAATTATTGGCATGGGATGTACCAGGTTTGGGGAACACTGGGATCGAAGCGCTGAGTCCTTAGCTGTTGAGGCCTTCGAAGAGGCAATAGATGACGCGGGGATTGAAAAAAAAGATATTAATGCGGCCTGGCTTTCTACCTGTTTTGATGAGGGTAATGTGGGGAAAAGCGCCATACCTCTTGCCGCAGCCCTGAAACTTCCATATCTACCTATAACGAGAGTAGAAAACTTGTGTGCCAGCGGCACCGAGGCTATCAGAGGTGCCTGTTATGCCGTAGCATCAGGGGCCTGCGACATAGCCCTGGCAGTAGGTGTTGAAAAGCTGAAGGATATCGGCTACGGCGGGTTGCCGGATTTCAGCCAGCTCCGGGGTATATACAATCGGCAGATATTTCCGAACCAGACGGCCCCCGGCCAGTTCGCCATGCTGGCCACCAAATATTTCAATCGATACGGCCTCACCCGGGAGGATGGCAAAAGGACCCTGGCAAAGATTTCCGCGAAGAGTCATGCAAACGGCGCACTGAACTCCAAGGCACATCTCAGGAGGAAGGTTGATGTAGAGACCATTATGAACGCGCCGATGATTGCTGATCCGCTGGGTCTGTTTGATTGCTGTGGAGTGACCGAAGGGGCCGCGGCCGCTATTGTTGTACGGGCAGATAAGGCCAAAGACTTTCGCCCGGATCCGCTTTATGTCAAGGCTCTCCAAATAGCTGTCAGTCCCGAAGAGGAGTACCGGTTTCAGCAATGGGACGGGACTCACGTGGAGACCACCTACCGTTGCGGCGTCAGGGCCTACGAAGAGTCCGGCATAAAAAATCCCAGAGAAGAACTCAGCATGATGGAGGTGCATGATTGTTTTTCCATCACCGAACTGGTCACATATGAGGATTTACAGATTTCACCAAGGGGAAGGGCCAAAGAGGATATTGATGCGGGCTTTTTTGAGTTGGAGGGAAAAATCCCGTGCCAGAGTGATGGCGGGTTGAAGAGTTTCGGGCATCCCATCGGGGCCTCGGGCATAAGAATGACCTATGAGGTATACAAGCAACTCCAGGGGAAGTGTGGTGAACGGCAGATAAAAGATCCCCGGCTTGGCCTCACCCATAATCTTGGCGGTTTTCCGGCAAACTGTGTCATTGGCATGACTATCTGGGGGAATGAACTGTAGATCTTGGGTTTAAAAAAGTGTTGACATCATTATGACAATATGTTATATGTGCCTATACCTTATTGTTGTATTGCTCGACTTTCGGGGTAGCAGCAAGGACATCGCCTGTCTCAAAAGCGGTTTACATAAAGTGAGGTTTTAGAAACGCCTGGTAAGGAATGTAGCCGTGTCATGTCACTCAAGACGTTAAATCGAGAAAACCTGAGAAATATCCTGCTTGCAAACTGGATGACCCACGACGCCCTCTGGTATGGTGAGGTGGCATCAAAGTTCGGGATGAACGAGGCCAGCCCCATGAATCTCAGGGTATGCAGAAAGTTGGGAAGAATCGAATTTGGTCGATTAATGAAAATGTCCGGGGCATCACACCCTCGGGACATGGTGGAATACCGCGAGATCTTTGAGTTAGGGAAGCAGGTTTTTTTTCCGGATTTCATGAGCGTTGAGATTCTATACACTGAAAAAGACACACAGGTATTTCAGGTTATTGACTGCTTTGCCCATAGAGGTATGGAGAAAGCAGGGCTCATTTCCAATTACGAGTGCGGGATATTTGAGCGAATCGAGGGATGGTTTGATGCCATGGGCCTGGAATATACCCGAACTCCCGATCTCAGTCGCTGTCTAAAATTTATGGGGGAAGATTGTACGGTCACAGTAAAGTTTGATTTTTAATAAAGTTCAAACATGATGGTCTCGTAAAAAGTCTCCAAGGCCGTCACTCCCGCGAAGGCGGGAGTCTAGTCCCGCCAGGCGGGATTCCTGGATTCCCGCCTTCGCGGGAATGACGAAAACGTGTGCTTTCTGACTTTTTACGAGTTTGTCAAACATGTTTGAGGAGCAAGGCCGTAAAAGAGACGAAAATCCCATTAATATTTTTCCGTAAGCCCTAAAACCGGAAATAATGTGAAAGGAGAATAAACCATGCTGCAAGATATACTTTTGGCCGATGAAGAGAGGGCATTAAAACAGGAGGTCAGGGATTTTGTAAAAAACGAGGTTCCTTCCGACCTGGTAAAAAAGATGGACCGGGATGAGATCACCTATCCCAGGGAATTTGTGCAGGCATTAGGGGCACGCAATCTTTTGGGCCTGAGATTTTCACCGGAATACGGTGGCCGGGGATTGCCCTGGACCGCCGAGATAGCGGCCCTGGAGGAAATCGGGGTCCTGGGCATGGCGCTCTCGTGTGCCTTTGCCATGCCATCTATTGTGGGTGAGGCGCTTCGTACTTTCGGTTCGGATGAGTTAAAGGAAAAATATTTAGTGCCCATGCTAAAGGGCGAGCTTGTTTCTGCTGAGGCACTAACCGAGCCACGGGGCGGGTCGGACTTTTTCGGGGCCACAACAGTCGCGAAATTGGAGGGTGATTATTTCATGGTAAAGGGTCAGAAGCGTTTTGTTGTGGCGGCGAGCGGCGCGGATTTCTTTGTCGTCTATTGCAAAACCAACCCGGAAGGCAAACCTCGCGAGCGAATCAGCCTCCTTCTTATTGAAGCGGACCGGGAAGGTGTTGAGGCCAAGCACCTTTACAACCTTTTGGGAACAAGGGGCGGCGGTACAGGGCGTCTTATATTCAAGGATGTTAAGGTCCCTGCTTCCAACCTCATTGGCGAACTCAATCAGGGTGCCCGGATTTTCAACTCCATGATGGTTCCGGAACGCCTGACCTCCGGCGCCGGGGCATTAGGTCTGGCACGCGCCGCCCTTGAGGTCGCTACGCGTTACAGTAACCGGCGATATTCATTCGGGAGGAAAATACGCGATTACCAGGCCATAAGCTTCAAGGTCGCGGATGCTATCACCCAGTTAGACGCGGCCCGGGCAATAACACATGCAGCGGGCAAGGCTGCGGACGCCCAACTTCCCTCGGCCCGGCGTCTGGTGAGCGAGGCCAAAAAGTTCGCCACAGATATGTGCTGGGAAGTCTGCAACGAGTCCATGAGAATCGTGGGTGGGATTGGTTATACCAATGTCTTCCCCATTGAAAAGATGGTTCGGGATGCAAGGCTCGCACAGATATGGACCGGCACAAACGAGATCATGAGCCTGCTTATCCAGCACGAGTATTACAAAGAGTTGCTAAACGACCCCAATCCGCCGCGGATGAGTGAGGAAGATGCTGAAGAGAGCCACTTAGAGGATGAAAAGGTGTACGAAGATGATGAAATGTGGACCAAAGGCTGGTAAATAACCTGACGGTTCGGAAATTCACAAACCAAGATGAAAGCTTATCAGGAAATTGGCAAAAAACTCCAGAAAGCGAGGGAAGAGGCCGGTTTGAGTCAGGATGAATTATCCAAAATGCTTGGGTATACTCAATCGTCCTTATCAAACTATGAGCTTGGAAAGCGTCGTCTTTACTTAGTCGAGCTTCAGCGCATAAGTGAGATTCTTGGCAAACCAGTTACGTACTTCCTGGAAGATTCAAAAGATAATGAAACGGAACAAGATGATGTCAAGGCCATTTTGAAAACGCCCTTTATTAAAGAGATCATTTTTGCAGTACAAAACCTGAAGCCCGCACAAAGGAAATCGGTCCTGGATTATATACAATGGCAAAAAAGTCAAAGGTAACCGTCAATGGTGGGCCTGTAGAGCCAGTGTGGTTAAGAAATGATTTCATTTGAACTGACGTCCGAGCAAAAAGAGCTGCAACGTAAATTTCGTTTGCTGGCCAGGGAAAGATTGCGCCCTGACTCTCTTTTGTTGGACAAGAACCCGCCGGGCCCCATAGACAAAAACCTGCTTCTGTTTATTGCGGAAGAGAATCTGAACAGTTTTTTAATCCCGGAAGAATATGGCGGGCACGTGTTGGATCGAGTGACCTTATCCCTTGTTATGGAAGAACTCGGTTACGGTTGTGCAGGGCTGGCTTCTATCTATGGCGCAACGGCACACGCGGTTTCGGTCCTTATGATCGGGGGCTCACCGGAACAGAAAGAAGCTTTTCTTCCCCTCCTGCTCGATCCCGCCGGAGAAGTGGCCAGTTATGTTATTACCGAGGAGAAAGGCGGCTCAGATACAACGTCTTTTGACACGACTGCTCGTTTGGAAGGGGATCATTACGTTCTGAATGGTTCAAAAGGGCCTATCATCAATGCAGGGAATGCCGCCTTTAATATTGTCTGGGCCAGCAGTGATAAGGCAAAGGGAAGGGCCGGGATCGATGCTTTCATCGTTCCCCGGGATACACCCGGGATGAGTTTTGGCCCTTTCGATGACAAGCCGGGGCTTCGCTGTGCCCCGACTGCCAGACTCTTTTTCAATGATGTTGCCGTGCCTGCCTCCAACCTGATAGGTCTTCCGGGCAGTGGGTACCTCCTCATTATGCAGACTCTCGATATAGGGCGGGCCATGGTGGGAGCCGCATGCGTCGGCATTGCTCGAGCAGCCCTGGAAGAGGCTACGGATTTTGCCAAAGAGCGGGTTATTAAAAACCGTCCGATCTTTGATAATCAGGGGATTGGCTTTATACTGGCAGAATTGGCGACTGAACTTGATGCGGCACGGCTCCTTGTGTGGCGTGCCTGCAGATTGATGGACCTGAATGAGGATTATACGACCCAATCATCTATGGCGAATCTCTTCGCTTCCGAAGTGGCCGCTCGCACAACGAATGAGTGTATACAGATTTTAGGGCAGAGGGGTGTTATTAATCCCTCTTTCATGAGCAAATACCAGCGAGATGCCCAGATACTACGCGTGGTGGAAGGAACAAGCCAAATTCAAAAGATGATTATTGCCAGCCAGCTTTAATGTCCCTGTGCTATTTCAATAAAACCACGGGCCTAACTGGCCTGCAGGGGGGACAAAAAGAACCGGGATAATTCGAAAACGTTGGTTCCAAATGGACTTAAAGGCACATGCTGAGAGATATGTTCGGGTCAGAACCGTGACCCAGGATTAGATGATCGTGATACAATAGCATAATACCTTGTTACATGAAAAGGCATCAATATAAAGAAGAATATTTTGGTAAAAACTAAGGGAACGTGTTAAGGCATTTCTACTTTCTTACAAAAAAATCTTATAGTCGGTCCGTAAGGCCCTGGCCAAACGCTTTGCCATCCCTTTACCAATAGAACGCTTACCGTTCTCCATTTCTGAGATATGAGTGGGCCTGGCTCCAATCATTTCCGCAAGCTGTTTCTGCGTCAATCCTTCACGGGAACGAAGGCCACGCAATGCATTACCTGTGTGGAAATCGGGAAAAACTTTTTCTATGGAATATCCTCTATCACCGTCTTTTTCCTTGCTCTGGAGAGACATTCCGGCCAAATCAAGGATCTTTTCAATGGCTTCCTTTACCAACTCTGCCTTGCCGGAGGGTATTCCGCGCAGATGAATTTCAACAAATTCGTTCGTAGTCTGCATTTTCGTGAGTTCCAGCATACTTCACCTCCACAATTTTATTCTCTTTGTCCTTGACCTTCCAAATGGCAACATATGTTGGCCTGCCCTTTTTCAGGTGGCAATGGTAGCAATCTTTCTTGCCTTTTATTTTGCCATAGTTAGGCCAATAGGTTCTCGCGGGACCAATTTTTTCTATTTCCAAAACCAGGGCAAAAATGATTTAGGGGACGTCCCTCTTTTTCTCATTTGCTGGGTTGTTTTTACAATTATGAAATTTGCAATAAATTCTCACAATATTCGAGGACCATACAATGGTCATGAAAATGATCCATTCATCCTCCTGCCAGGGAAATTTCAAGTTTTTCCTTAAAATGTGACAAGCTGAAAAGAGCACGGAAAACAGAGGAAGGATATCGGTCGACCATTTTTAAAAGGGACTTAAAATCCAATTCATCAATTTCCAGTTCATCCTGAGCCGGAATCTTTCCACGGTAATAAAGGGTGTCCAAAACGGCTTTTTCGGGTGAAGCCATATAGAAGTTATCATTGTAGCTAAATCCGAAAAATAGCGCCGGGGAAATTCTTGAAAATTCAATGGTGCTTCCCTGGTAATGAAAATCCCGCTTTTTACCTACGGATGTGTCTAAGGTAAGCACAGTACAAACCAAAGGTGATTGCAGGCTGACACCATGATAATTTAGCGCCCATTCGCAGGAGATGTATGCTGATTGCCTCAAAAAACATGCCACCTCTTCTACGCGGGGAAATCCATAGAGGAATGAATTGATGTAATTCCCTCGATTAAGACGGTGGATCAGTCCTTGTTTGATTGCACGAGATAAAAACGTGCCCGTATGAGGCGCTACTTTCTCTGCATCCTGCGTGCGGAAAAGAGCGGGCAGAAATTTCAATCGTTTAAGGGTTGCCTTTTCTTCTTTCATGATCTTCAAAATACTTTTTCATCCCCTCATCTAAAAGACCAGAAGTGACTTCCTTTAACACGGTAATGAAATCGCTGAAATCATCGTCCTGATAAATTGAGAGAATCTCTCGAGGTATAAAACGGGGCAAATCGGTTTTCATGGCACTAATAATCTCGGAGATAGATCCTTTTTTTTGAAAAAAATCAGCTTCTCTGGCCGGGATAAATGAAGTCTGATACATGGAAAATTTTTCTCTGGTCTTAGTCCATTCCGGTACCACCTTGAGCTGTTTTACAATCCACCAGATATCATATATGTCCCTTCCTTTAAGGAATTTTCTTTCATAGATAGCCCTTATTTTGTCAGAAAGGATCTCTTCGAGGGATTCTGCTAATACAATACTGCTTGAGTATGGTATTACCAATTCCTCACCTGTAACCATGCCTGCAACTAATGGCAAATCTCTCAATATGTATTTGTCAAATTCGGGCTCATGGCCGGCTTTAAGGGTTTCAAATTCTAACTTAACGGCAATTCTTTCACGTTGACCTTCAGGGCGATATATGAAAAACATCTTGGTAGCCTGTTTTCTAACTCCCTTGATCTTGTATTCTGCTCGCCCCGGGCCAAACTGGGCCGTACATGCATTTTTGGTGTTTTGAAATATTTTAGATAATATCTTTTCAAGATCGCCTGCTTGCAGATGGGTCACAAAATCGAGATCTTCTGAAAATCTCATCCCACCATAAACCCATCGTAACGCTGTTCCACCCTTGAAGATGATATGTTCAGACCCGGATTGGGCGTAAAGGTTATCCAGTAAAATTAGTTGCAGTGCTTCTGATTTTCTGACCTTCTTTTCTTTGAACACAACCGACTCCGGCCTGGTTTTTTGAATAACATTTACGTTATTGTACATTTGTGTATAATATTGTCAACAAAATTATGATGGCTGCGTTGTCAAGTCCAAAACGTCCTCAAACCCGCCATGGCGGGACTACGCCTACAGCCGTTTTGGCCTTGTCGCCTTGCCCTCAAAATTTTCGCTCGATCTCGCTACGAAGCCATTCTCGGACAGCCTCATAGGATTTTTCCGGATTTTTGGCGAAATTTCCGCTATGCATGTTCCCTTTTATATGCCATACTATATACTTAAAATTAATGCTCCTTGAGATTCTCGAATTACATGATACCGTCTTAATCTTGCAGCCGTGAGTCTAACATGTGAAGTGTTTACCACCTGGCTCAATGATCATGTAACTCACATAACCAGATCATGAACCAGATGAGCCTAAAAAGATGGCCCCCTGATTATGAGCGCCGTTCTGCTTACGAAATAATGAGAATTTAAGGGTGTCTACACAATGAAGATTCGATTTTATATTGATACGGAAACTGGACAGCCGCATATATACAATCATGGTGTTCGAGAAGATGAAGTTGAGGATGTATTAGGAAAACCAGGTGAAGACCGTCCTGGCCGAGAAGGGTCTCGCGTGGCTATTGGAAAAACTAATTCAGGAAGATATATTCGTGTAATTTATGTTCCTGACCCAATACCGGAAAGTGCTTTTGTTATCACTGCATACGAATTGATTGGAAAACCATTAAAAGCATATCGACGTCGTCGAAGGAGGAAAACTAAATGACCAAAAAGACAAATTTTCCACCAGGATGGGATGAATCTCGCGTGAAACGAGTGCTTGAACATTATGAATCCCAGTCTGAATATGAAGCTTTTGCCGAGGATGAAGCAGCTTATGAAGATCGCAATCAGACCTTCATGGAGATCCCCAATGAATTGGTACCAGTAGTTCGTGAACTTATAGCGAAAAAGACTGCATTAACATCAAATGCTTGAGCAGAACCAGTCGCTTCACCAGGCCGCATTTTCTTTGCTGCTTTATTTTTGAGTTGCTTTTGGATCGGTTTATATTGGTTCGAGAAGTTTCTGCGGTCTTAGCCGGCGGCATGTGAGCTCGCCGTTATGACTTAAGGGGTACGATCTCATATCATTGTTTACACTAATGTCACATCATCGTTTACACTTTTAAGTTATGATTTCCTCCAAACAAAAGGAGGGGGTTATGGCTTGGATAGAGACGACGAAGATGGAACAGAAAATAGAGTTTATTAACGAATGGCGGTCAGGGAATT
>JAUWMR010000093.1 GCA_030613055.1 Desulfobacteraceae bacterium | reverse complement strand
TATTTATTATATTCATTCAAAAAAGTCAAACTATTTTAAATAAACATACAAAAAAGTTATAGGAGCATCAAAGATGTGGGATATTTATGTTCCGTTACTTAAGCAGGAATAATTTTCACCCGGTTATGCAAAGGTCTCATTTTATACATAATTCCAAAACAGACAAGGCTATTTTGTAATTAAGGGAAATATAGCCGTGACATCTCTATCTCAAATATTCATTATTTACCTCGTGATTTTTTTTGATTGACAATCGTTTTTATATATGTCATTATTTTATGCATCACAAATAAGTAATATGGAGAATTCTACCATGAAAGGACAAAAAAAAATTCCTATTCAAATCTATTTGGAGCCAGAACAGGATAAGCTTGTTAGTCTTTTGTCAGAGGCCGGAGGGAAGTCCAAGGCCGCCATTATACGTTCCTGTATCTCTAAGTATATCGACAGTCTTCCATTGGAAAACGACCCGGCGCTGAAAATCATGAACCTTGGGGAATCAGAGGAAAAAGATATCGCGAAAAGGCATGATGAATACTTGATTTCATTTAAAAAATAGGGCTGCAAGATGGGGGAGGATACCATATTTGTTGATACAGGAGCTTGGTTTGCTTTAACAGACAAGTCCGATCAATACCACAACCAGGCTGTTGAAATCTATCCTAAGCTGCTTAACAGGTACCGTCATTTAACAACAACAGACCTTGTTATTGCCGAGAGTTATGTCTTGATACGCCGTACCATAGGCCATCGGCCAGGAATTGCGTTTTTAGAGAATCTCGGGGCAAGCCCACGAGTGATCAAAATCTACTCTAACAGTGTATTGGAAGAGGCAGCAGAAGAAACCTTACAGAAATGTCAAGATCAAGACTTCAGCTATACCGATGCAGTCAGTTTTGCTGTCATGAAGCAATATGGCATTGAACAAGCTTTTTCTTTTGATGTTCATTTTGTGACAGCGGGATTCACCCTGATCCCTCAACTCATTCCCCCATTGACCTCTCGGTAAAGCTGATTGTTATTTATGCTTTCGGGCAGTTCGGGAACATAAATATCCCTGATCCCATTACTCCTGTCATCATATTACATGCGCAAAATGCGGTCTCAGTCTTTTGAATATTATCGCGCCTGAAAGAATAAATAAGCAACACACCGTCCAAAAGTAGAGGGTTAGATAGGGTTTATCCCAAAAGGGTATTTGATAGACAATACTGTCTCTATACCCCGTGACAATGTAATACATGGGATTGATCTTAACTAAATATTGATATTTAGTTGGAACCATATTTATGTTCCAAAATATAGGGGTCAGCCAAAATCCAAACTGAACCATAATACTAACAAGCTTTGCAGTGTCCTTTATGAATACGTTAATTGCAGACGCCATCCAACCGAGGCCTAATAAAAGGATGCACGTGGCGAATAGATAATAGAATAACTGAATGAAGTAGAAAGTCGGATAGAATTTATTGAGCATGGAAATTAGTATCACCACGCCTATTAGAACTATATGTGAAACAAGAGAGGACAAGATATTGACAATAGGCAAGATGCCCAATCTAAAATCCACCTTTTTCACCAAAAAAGAATACCTCGGTATTAATCCCGTAGAAGCGCCAAAAGCCTGGGCGAAAAAAAACCAGCTTATCATACCGGTTGTCAAATAAACGACAAAAGGGGCGCCTTCTGTTGATCCTCCGCCTCTCAAACCTACGCCGAAAAAAAGCCAAAGAATCAGCATAAACGCCAGTGGTTCTAAAAAAATCCAGACAGGTCCTAAAAAAGATCCCGAAAAGGTGGACTTAATCTCCCTTTTGGAGAGCTGGAGGATCAAAAACCTTTTTTCATACATATCTTTTAGAAAATAATAGAATTCTTTATGAATTGTCATAATATGTTCCGTATTTTGGGTTTGTTAAAATTAATGAAGCCGTCAAAATTGATGCTTCAGACCAACTGTAGGGTGATTTTAAGAGGATTCAAGGGGCCAAGGATTCAAGGATTCCAGTGATCCTCCGCAGAAAGAGTGACCGCGTATATAGCTCCGCCCCTTTAGTTACATTTAGTGAAATTATTTAATTCGGAACTTAAGAACTTATTTATCAGTTAACGTGTGCCAATGGCAAAGACATACCTATCTTGCGGTATTAAATCAAGATTAAATGTAACTGCCCAGGTTGTCAGGTTTAAAGTTCACGCGGAGCCGGAGGCCAGGGGAGGGAACTTTTAATTGACATGATCCTGAAGGGAAGTATAGGATAAACCTCCGTTATTCAAGTTTGGGGGCTTCGCAAAGGTCGAATTTTCTTATTTATCCGGATTCCCGTCGTAGTTTATCCCCGCCCCATAGGGGCAGGAATGACGAAATGGTATAATTTCGATTTTTTACAAGTTCATCAACTTTAGTCACTTTAGTTCACTTTAGTCACTTTAGTCACTTTAGTTATTTTAGTCACTTTAGTTATTTTTTGTTTTCCTGGAAAGATTGAATTCGGGAGGTATTTTCATTGAGGTTTGATGATCTTCTTCGAGTGAGTTTCCGACAGGTTCTGCGCCAACATCTACGCAACCTGTGGGTTGTCCTGGCCATTACTCTGGGAACCGGGGGCTTTATAGTCGTAATCACTATGGGACAGGATGTAAAGGAGATGATCAATCAGGATCTGGAAATATTGGGCAGGGTAACTGTGGTTAAGGCCACGTTTGAAGGTGACCTGGAAAAACACTCGGTATCAACGCATCGATCGTTCAAGTGGTCAACGTTTACTGCCCTGCAGCGTATGCCAGGGGTAAACGGGGCAAGCCTGATTGCCTTTAAGTATCTGACTGCCTTCTCAAAAAATCTTAACCGTCATAGTTTCCACGTAATGGGGTTAGACGAATTTTACTGGGATGTCACAGGGTTAAAGCCCCTCAAAGGAATGCTTTTTGGACATGAAGAGGTGGCTGGACGAAAATTAGTGTGCGTTTTGGGGGCAGATCTGGCAAAAAAAATCTTTGGCCATGAAAATGTGACCGGGTCCTTACTGGAAATAGAGAATGACCTCTACCAGGTAATTGGCGTTCTTGAACGATTGGGTACGAGTGACGTGAACCACAGGGCCTTCATACCTATTACAACGGCCCGAGACCGTATCAAAGAGTTTGGGCCAAGCGACAAGCTCTACCTGCGCTGCCATTCCTGGGATGACGTGGAAAGGGTGGCCAGCGCTATCCCGGGAGTTGTCCGGGCCCATCAGTCTGATGAAGGACTTCGAGTCTGGGTTTCGCGGGGACCATTGAAACGGGTGAAAAAAATGGCCTGGTGGATTGAGACGTTTGTCAACCTCGCTGTGTTTGCTACATTGATTCTGGGAGGTTTTGGAATCTGGAACATTATGATGAACTCCATTCGGTCCCGCACGCAGGAGATTGGCTTGAAAAAGGCAATGGGTGCCAAGGATCGAGACATTATGGCTCAATTCTTGGCGGAGGCGTTGTGCCTCAGTTTAACGGGGGCCTTAGTAGGTATTGCCGTTGGCAGGGCCGCGGTGGAGTTCGTGTGCTTTTTACTTGGCAGTCGTCCCTCAGAGGATCTCTTCATGTTCTGCATCGGTATGGGTCTTGTGTTTGCCGTCCTTTTAGGGATCGGGGCCGGCATCTCACCGTCCCTTCGGGCAAGTCGAATGGAAGTGGTATCTGCGGTCCGTTATGAATAGGATTATACAATATGATGAGACATGACCCATTGATTAATGTTTCTAATTTGGCGAAAACTTACAGCAACGGATCTGGTGGCGGCATCCCTGTCCTCCGGAAGGTTAATTTGAGGGCTTACCGGGGGGAGATGGCAGCAATAATGGGTCCTTCCGGGTGTGGAAAATCCACGCTGCTTTTCATCCTTGGCCTTTTTCTTTCACCTTCTCGTGGTTCCTACTATTTCCGGGGCGAGGATGTGCTAAGCTTAAGCAGACCTGCCCAAGCGGAATTTCGAAGCAGACAAGTGGGATTTGTCTTTCAAGGCTCCGATATGTTTGAGAATTCAACCGTGTATGAAAACCTTGAATTTCCTTTGATATATGCAGGGGTGCGCAGGCAAGAGCGGCCGGGCATGATATCTGAGGCATTGGACATGTTGAATTTAGGCCATCGCATCAAACATCCCGCCAATCTCCTCTCCGGTGGTGAGATGCAGCGTGTGGCAGTGGCCCGTGCCCTTGTCAACAAGCCACAGGTCATCTTGGCGGATGAACCAACAGGCCAATTAGACAGGGAGAACACACAGATAATCATGGACCATTTCAATAAGGTTGTCACTGATGCCAAGACAGCGGTGATCGTGGTCACTCATGATCCTGAGGTGGCGGCCAGCTGTGCCCGGGTCTATGTATTAGAGGACGGCGTAATCAAATGAGAATGTGGATGACTACCTGGCAGATCAAGGCATGGAAGGAAGGCAGAGTGCTTCTCAAGATCAGTCCATTTATTATTATAGGGGCGCTGGCAATTATCTTTGAATATCCACCCCTGATTGAGCATTCTGCCGCGGCAGATGAGGGCATGAAACCCGATTCCAATGAAGTGGCAGCTTCAATGGACTTTAGGGCTTGCACCAAATTAGCCATCAGCCAGTCGCCATATTTAACCAAAAGTTCCATAGATATCGATATTAGTCGCTTGAACAAACGGGAAAGCCTGGGGTCCTTTATTCCTTCTGTGACAGTGAGAACAATTCAGTATCTGGAACAAGAGGACATATATGGCAACGAAAGGCCCATGTTGGTTACGTTTAGCACCGGTGCTTATAATCCCTTGAAGCCATTCCTGTCTTTGAAGGCCAGCAGATTGGTCACACAAATAGCCATCCTGATGCACCTTCAGGTCATCTCCGGGGGTATTTATGGCCTGGCCCAGAAATTCCTGGGATTAGATACCCTTCACAAGCTAAAGGCGTGTCAGGATAAGCTGGCGGGACTGGCCCGTCAGAAACTTACCTTTTTGCAGAGGCTTCACGATACAGGGACAGTTGCACTCCTTGACGTCAGGATAGCTGCTAAGGAATTGGAACTCGCCAAGGCCAGGAGCGCAAAGATCGCTTCTTCCCAGTCATCGGTCCGGGAATTCCTGCGCCCTTTTCTCGGTTTGGAGCCCGGTCAGAGGCTTCATCTGAACCTGCGAGAGACAAGGTGCCAGGTACTGAGCCATTTCGATCCGGCAACTGCAAGACTGGAGCAGGCCAGGACCCATTCCTTTGAACTCAAGATTCAGGAACTGAAGAAGAAAATCCAGCATTTTAACATATATCTGGCATACTCGAAGTTTCTCCCAACAGTATCTTTTGGCGTGCGGGATGTAGATGCATTTGATTCATTTGAAAAAGAGGAAGATGAGGATTATTACGTCAATATTGCTGTTTCATTTAACCTGTGGAACGGATTTAAAGAGGTCAATGATGTCTCGCGGCAAAAGATGATCCTAAGGAGATATAAGGCTGAGAAGAGGTTGAAAGAGGAAAAGGTGGACACCGGATGGCAGGCAGCCAAGCGAGAGCTCCATGAAGCTGAAGTGGCCCTGAAATTGGCTCGATCAGGGGAGGAGCTGGCCCGGCTTAAAGAGCGTCAAATTGAAATCCGTTATGACTCCAACGCTGAACTTTTACCAGCTTTATTAGGCAGCCGCATAGCCCACCTTAATGTACAGAAAGAGGTACTCTTGAAGACTAGGGACCATGATCTGAGCGTGCTTAAGATTCGTCACCTTTCCGGTGATCTATTCAATACCTACGTCGACGAGGCTTCCTGGAAGGAGTAATTAGATGTCCAAGATCATTTGGGCCACAGCATTTTTCTGTATGATCCTGACCGGTGGATGGGCCTTTTCTGGCGAGAAAAAAGTTTCCACCAGGCCGGAACCTCCTAAGTCACAGGGTAATGTAATTGTCGTATCGGGTAAGATCTTCTGCTACCTGAAACGGCAGGTAATCATCCCGTATCATTGTATAATCAGATCCCTACATACCCGTTCCGGGCAGCAGGTAAAGAAAGATGAGGTGCTTGCCCGGTATCGCCTTGATCCTGAGGCTGCCCTTAATCTCCGTCGGAGCTTATCATCATTTCACATCAAAAACCTGGAACTGAATTTAGCCGAGGTGGAGAAAAACCTGGCTGATTTGAAAGATAAACAGGGGAAATTAGACAACCTGGCAAGTGAAATACGATTGGCCGAGGTAGAGAGGCACCTTTCTGATCTGAAGGATAAACAGGGGAAATTAGGCAACCTGGCAAGTGAAATACGATTGGCCGAGGTGGAGGAACAGTTGGCCGATTTGGAGGACAAAAAGAAGGAACTCAAGAGTCTGGCAGAGAATAACTTGGCCCCGGCTAAAAGCCTGAGCAAGGTCAACCGTAAAATTCAGTTACTGAGCAAAAAACGGGCCCTGATTCAGGAAAGCTTACCCCTGGAACAAGAGCGTCTGAACCGTCAGGTCCAATTGATGAGCAAAAAACGGGCCCTGATTCAGGAAAGCTTACCCCTGGAACAAGAGCGTCTGAATCGTCAGGTCCAATTGCTGAGCAAAACGCGGGCCCTGATTCAGGAAAGCTTGCCCCTAAAACAAGAGTTACGCAACCGTGAAGCCCGGATCCTGGACAAAAAAAGGAAACTCATTCAGGAACGCCTGCCCCTGGAACGATCCCTGGCAAGGCAGGAGCGCGCGTGTATAAAAAAACGCCTGGGCAATCCCGTTTTACCCGGCAATATCCCTGAAAAAGGGATCCTTTCGGCACCTATCAGTGGTCATATTATATGGGTCAATCCGAATCTTCGGGAGGGCGCGGAGATGAAGAGTGGTGTCGCTTTTTGGATTGGCAAAATGGATCCAATGGTGATAAGGGCTCGAGTGCATGAGATCGAGGTCGTCCGGCTAAAGCTGGGAGACATGGCCGATTTTTCCACAAATTCAATCCCAGGGCGGAAATTCGAGGCCAAGGTATCCCGCATATCCTGGTCAACTATAAACCCTCAATTGCATCTGCCCTCTTACTATGAAGTGGAATTTGAAGTGGCAAATTCTGACTTTGTCCTGAGAGAGGGCCTAAGGGGGCTGGTTACGTTTCGAAAAAACAGGTGATTGATCCAAATAATCAGCGGCGACGAAAACCACCACGTCCTGCTCCCATGTGGCTTTCCTTTTCTTCTTTCAGCGCGTCGAATGTCTGTATATACCCCTTATGTTCCACTCCTGATGTAAAACTTTTCATAAAGGTCTTAGTTCTTTCCGCGTCAATTACCAACTCGCCAAGCCCTTTGTGGTCCGATTCAATGATATGGTTTTTGCGCAAGCGTTGCGTCTTTCTGTCTATGAGAGAACTGACATCAACTTCCCCTTCTGATACGTACACCCTGGTAACGATTTTCGGGTTATTCAACATCTGAGATGTTGCCCTGTCAATTTCCGTTCCAAACGTGGTTCCCTTTACGGAAACAACTGTATTGGGCGTTTTAAGCTGAATCTTGTTGTCACGATATTGGAAAAAGTTTTTTATATAAAAGATAGCCTTACCCTTAGTCATATTGAAGACAGAGGTTTTTTTACCTTTAAAAACACTCTCATACATCTCTTCAATCTCTAAAACGGTATCGGTTGCCATGACAATTTCATTCTTATCATTAAATACAACGCGGCATCGGGTATTATTAAGTGTGTAAAGCGCGTCATTTTGATAAATGGGGTCTTGTTCAGAGCCAAAGTAGGCTACATTATTAACTTTATGCACTACGATGATTTTGTCCTCCCCCCGAAGCACACTGATGGAGCCTACTCTTTTTGCCGAAGATTTAACGAATTCGTCCCTTATTTGAAGGTCTTTGAGTTCATCCGGTAATTCGATAATATCAGCCGCGTAAGAGGTATAAAAAAAGTTATTCAGGATTAGCAGGGAAATAAGAATTGGAAACAAGTAGATCCGTAAGCTTTTTGCACCATGGGCGAATTTTGTCCTATCATCCGGTAATAAATTTTGATGTCTCATCGCTTATTCCTCCTTTAACATATTTTTTGGCTGGCACATGATCATTTATCCCGCATCAGGCCATCGGCTGTTTTGAGGTGGAGTATCGTTGATAAGAAGGGTTCTTCTCCAATTTAGTTGGAGAAGAGGGTCCAAGGATTCAAGGGGTCAAGGATTCAAGGGTTTGTTTTATAAAGACTTTATCAGCGGTTTCAACATTCATTCGATTTCCGCTATGTCTTTGTCTGGTGTACCCGATTCACCTTTTGCAATTAAGTCCAAGTCCCCTGCTAATAATATCCGTGTTTCCAATTCTCAAACAGAACCATAAGATATATAAAGCATCCTAATGTAATCCATGGTTGTCTTTCTTCCTTTGGAAATTTTGCTGTTATTCCATATATCTCTAAACAGAGTTCGTATG
>JAUWMR010000035.1 GCA_030613055.1 Desulfobacteraceae bacterium | reverse complement strand
GAGTGGAACAGTCAATTACTCGGTTGATGAAAACACAGGTTCAGCGCGTACAGGCACAATGACCATTGCCGGACAGATTTTTACCGTAATTCAGGCCGGCACTGGATGCACCTATGCCATTGACCTGACAAGTGCAGATTTTAGCTTGTCAGGCGGGGCGGGAAGCGTGGACGTAAGCACACAATCCGGCTGTCCGTGGACGGCTGTGAGTAATGACGCCTGGATACATGTAACCTCGGGTGGCAGCGGAACAGAAAGTGGAACAGTCAATTACTCGGTTGATGAAAACACAGGTTCAGCGCGTACAGGCACAATGACCATTGCCGGACAGACTTTTACCGTAAATCAGGCCGGAGGTGGTGTATGCACCTATGCCATTGCCCCGACCAGTGTACATATTAACAGATTTGGCGGGAGGGGTAGTGTGAACGTAACCACGCAATCCGGTTGTTCGTGGACGGCTGTAAGTAATGACAGGTGGATATATATAAGCTCAGGTAACAGTGGAACAGGAAACGGAACAGTGACTTTTAGTGTTTCGTTCCTTCACCGTAGCTTAGGTCCACGGACAGGCACCATTACCATTGCTGGAGAGACTTTTACCGTATATCAGCCATAGTACGAACAGGGGGACGTTGTTACTTTGTGAACTTATGTGCATCTGGGATGTCCTATGGGTAAATAGTTATCAGAATAAAGAATCCATCCCCAGAGGGCGTGGTTTTCTACAATAGAATAAACTATGGGGATATGTCCCTTACCACTCTCAATAATTAAAAATAAAAATTAAGATGGCGACCTTGGGAACTTCTTTATGCGGGAAAGAGAATGAACAATTTTGGAAAAAAATAAGGATATGGGAGGAGGGGTAATAATGAAATTTCCCTATGGTATATCCGACTTTAAAAAGGTTAATACTCGGGGCTATTATTACTGTGACAGAACAGATAAAATACCTCTGCTTGAAAAATCAGATTTTCAATTATTCATCCGCCCGAGACGTTTTGGCAAAAGCCTTGTTCTTTCAATGCTGGAAAATTATTATGATGTGGCAAAAAAGGATGAGTTCGAGTCAATTTTTGGTAATTTAAAAATCGGGAAGAATCCTACAGATTTGCGCAATTCATATTTTATTCTGAAATTTGATTTTTCCTGTGTTGATCCCACCGGAAGCGCTGAAGATGTGAAAAAGTCTCTGTTTAATCATATTAGTGCATGCATTAGCGGTTTTTATAAGTTTTATAAATACAAAGGATTTGATCTGCCGGATATCGAAATTGATCGGGAAGATGCCTTTTTTTCGATGAAAGCTCTTATTACCTCTGTCAGCATGACCCCATACCCGGTTTATCTGCTCATAGATGAATATGATAATTTTGCCAATACAGTTATGATGGGAGTTCAGCGCTCTGAAGGCAGATATGAAGCTCTTGTGCATGACGAAGGCCCCTTAAGAACTTTTTTCAAGGCTGTAAAATCCTCAACTTCAGGTTCCATGTTTGACAGAGTCTTTATAACAGGGGTTTCGCCTGTTGTTATGAGCGATATTACAAGCGGGTATAATATTGCAAAAAATATTTATTTTGAGCCTGAGTTTAATGATCTGTGCGGGTTTAAGCAGAATGAAATTGAGGATGTGCTCAAAGAGATTGTTGATAAATGCGGTTTTGAAAAGGAGAAGATCCGGGAAGCTGTAAATTTGATGCAGACTTATTACAATGGTTACACTTTTTCCCATGCAGCAGATGAGCATATTTACAATCCAACTCTTTGCTTATATTTTTTTGAACAGTTTGAAAAAACATGCAGCTATCCGAGAAAAATGCTGGATTCAAACCTTGCCGTGGATGAATCAAAGCTGGAGTATATTGCTCAAATTTCCAGGGGAAGAGATCTTTTAATGAATCTGGTGCAAAAAGATCAACAAGTTGTCATATCAGATATTGAAGATCGTTTTGGCATTAAAGATATGTTGACGGACAAATCTAAGGATAATACATTTCTGGTCTCTTTTCTCTATTATTTTGGAGTGCTGACCATTGCAGGCGACACAGAAGATTTGCAGGTGATCTTAAAAGTTCCCAACCTGGTTATGAAAAGCCTTTATGTGGAGCGGATTCAGAAAATGCTTCTGCCGGAACCAGAAGACAGAGATGATGGCAGGGAAGCTGCAAAACTGGTTTATCAAAAAGGAGAGATGTCTCCTCTGTGCAGGTTCATGGAGGAAAGATATTTCAAGGTTTTTCATAACCGCGATTACAGGTGGGCAAATGAACTGACATTAAAGACCGCTTTTTTGACCCTGCTTTACAACGATATTATCTATATTATGGACTCTGAAACTGAGATTGACCGCCGATATGCCGATCTAACCATGATAATCAGGCCGGATAAGAGATATGGCAAAGTATTTGATGTTTTGATTGAGTTTAAATTTGTAAAGCTCAAGGACGCTGGAATGAGCGCTGACCAGGCAGCGGAACTGACTGATGATGAGCTTTGCCTGATTCCTGAGATTGCAACGCAGATAAAAGATGGTGAAAAACAGGTAAAAGAATACGGAAAAAAACTTGAACAACAATATGGAAATCTGAGATTACAGAAATTTGTGGTGGTGGCTCTGGGGTTTGAAAGAGTATGTTTTAGAAAGATTTAGTGGATAAACAGGGGGACGGTGTTACTTTGTGAACTTATGTGCATCTGGGATGTCCTATGGGTAAATAGTTATCAGAATAAACCCTGTTGACTTGCGGACTCGCAATGACAGCATTGGTCACGTTTTTCCATTGAGGATGGACAGGTTTTAGAGCGGGACGAAGAAACCGTGAGTGGGTACGGGTGTAGTTAATGGGTAAAATAGCCGTGTTTATTATCACAGAGGGTGGCTTTAAAGGCATTGAGGGGCAAACGGCAATGAGGGCGTTGAGGCACCTCATATGCGAGGGTGACGATAGAACCTTGGATCTGTATGAGATAGAAAGAGACGACCCATTAAAAATCAGTGACGTAATAGGATATCAAGGTTACGATGTATTTATTTTGATTCATGGTAATCTATTTATCACACAAGAGGGTATCAATCTCCTGGCAAAGATAGCCGTTGATCGACAAGATCTCTCCGCAATCGCTCCTGTCACGAATCTGAGCAAGGTATCGCAACAGATTCAACCGCCCCCTTTCTTTTATCAAACAATATCGGTATTCAGATGGGCGCAAAGGGAGATCTACGAGCAGTTTCGAGATAAGGCAGTGGAGGTTGAAGAAATAGACGATTTCTGTCTTGCCATCAGGCGTGAAGTGCTGGAAGGTTTGCCGGAAGACGTCCGTTTGACCCGGTTGCCTGAAGTTATCAGGCAAGCAGACCTAACATATGGTATTGCGAAAGGGGTTTATGCCCACCGTTATGGAGATCTTTATGAAAGTGCCCGTGAAGACCTTATAGTCCATGTTCCCTTAGATTCAAGAGATATACTTGATATCGGTTGTGCAAACGGTCTTTTTGGGCAGATGCTGAAGAAACGGCAAAGGTGTGTGGTTACCGGTATTGAGTGCGATACTGAATTAGTCAATATGGCTAAGGCCAGATTAGACGATGTCATAAATGGAGATATTGAGGAGATAATTGATAGAGAGATTTTAGGGAGATTTGATTGTATTCTTTGCGGTGATATCTTAGAGCATCTCAACGATCCATGGAAGGTAGTTAGTGGATTGAAGCAGCATTTAAAGAACGGGGGGCTTTTTATAGCAAGTGTCCCCAATGTAGCCAATTGGGCCATTGTTTACGAGATGTTGAAGGGGAGGTGGGACTATGTGCCCTTCACGATCCTCTCCGGGACACATATAAGGTTTTTCACAAGAGAGTCCCTTAAGGAATTGTTTGAGGATGGAGGATACAGGATAACAGAAATATACTTTCAGGGCTTTGAAGTCCCTGCTAAAGGCGCTGAATTTATTGGTGTACTGAAGAAGGATTTGCCGGAAATAAACGTGGAAGAATTGAAGGCGTCTGAGATTGTAATAATAGCAGAAAGAGTGTAATCTTCATTCAAGCTTGTCTCTGTATAGTATTGATTCAAATGAGCTGTTTAGCCTGTTTAACACATTCTTTTTGGTGAATTTATCAGCCACTATCAGCCCTTGGTGTACAAGTTTTTCCTTTAATGTTCTGTTATTAAATATCTCTACTATGGCATTTGCAAGTGATTCGGGGTCTGAAGTCTTTACAAATAATGAATGGTTGCGGGTTTCATCAAAGTTTGTATATGATGGTATGCTGCTCAAGATTGTAGGCACCCCACTTGCCATGGCCTCAAGGGCGGGGAGCCCGAACCCTTCCGCCTCTTTTGACATGGATATGAAAAGGTCCGCACCCCTGTAAATTTTACCCATTTCGTGATATGGCACATGAAAGTGGTACGCATCAGGTTTTATTATGGTCTGTTCCTCATCAGAAAGCGGGAATTGTGAGGCCCTTATGAGTTTAAGCGGAACCTCAAGTCTTTTCTTGGCAAGTATGACTCCCCTGAGTGTGGCAGGTATGTTTTTACAATCTGCCTCAAAAGGCCCGACAACAAGGATCCGGAAAGGGCTGGTTTTCTTCTCATTGCGGCGGCCTTGTGAAGGGTAAAAAATATTCCTGTTTACCATCTGACCTATGTAGTAGGTTTGGGCATCAAATCGCTCGATTAGAAACTCATCTAAATGGGGTGAAACAGTAAACTTTGGAATTTTATTGGAATAGACTTCATCAATGGCAGCCTTATGAAGATGTAATTCTTTGCAATCACCTTCGTAGCCCTGACAAAGGTGTACCGGAATGCCTCTTTTTGATTCGACGACCGGTTTTATGGTCGTCCATGACGTTGCCACGATGATATCCGCATGGGGGATATGAATCGGATCCAGGTTTTGTATGGGATATATGGGCACTTTAAGGGGATACCAATCCGGTTTGGCAGCAGGTGTTGTAAGAAATGCATCGTGCCCTGCTTCAGCAAGTATTTCCAAGTGTTGAAAAACAACAGCTATTCCTCCCCACAGATCTGTAGATGCAGTTACATAAGTGATTCTCATTTACAACCAACTTCTACGTAGTAAACCGTGAGTTTTTTTTCAAAGCATTTTGCAGGGATGACAAATTTTTGGCATTTGAGTTTCATTAATGATGCTATAGGTAAGGGGGCGCCATGTTGTCAAGACAAAAATTTGCCCGGCTTTTTCAAAGAGATGATAAGAGTTCTTGAAAAAAGAAAAGGGGTAAATTATTGTGCAGTAAGTGCGTTGAGGCGGTTAAAAAAGGATTGCGGTGAAATGATAAAGAGTTTTTTTTACTTCATCAGATTGATATTTTTGCAAAAACATCTGATTGTATCCATGGCGAAAAGAGAGGTAGCAACTCAGTATGTAGGGTCTTTGCTCGGTTTTGTCTGGACCTTCATACAACCGATGGTGATGATTTTTGTTTTCTGGGTCGTCTTCAGCGTAGGATTCAGGGTTCAGCCTATGAAAGATGTCCCATTTGTTGTCTGGCTCACGGCAGGTATGGCCGCCTGGTTTCTTTTTGCTGATATCGTCAATGGTTCCGCGGGGGTTATTGTCGCAAATGCCCACCTGATTAAAAAAACCCTCTTTCATTCGCAAATATTGCCTATAATAAAGTTAGTTTCATGTCTAATTACCCATTCAGTATTCCTTTCTGTTCTTATTGGATTGATTCTTTTTCAGAAGATGCCCTTTAGTCTTTATTATTTTCAATTTCTTTACTATTTGTTATGCATGGTTGTGCTGGCCATTGGACTTGGCTGGGCTGTTTCTGCATTAAACGTTTTTATCAGAGATATTGGACAGATTGTCGGTGTTGTGCTTCAGATTGGTTTTTGGGCAACGCCTATATTTTGGGATATTAATATGATGCCAGCCAAGATTCAGGTGATATTGAAACTAAATCCCATGTTTTATATAGTTCAAGGATATCGTGAGTCCTTTATCTACTTTTCTCCCTTTTGGAAACACCCATATCAGACCCTGTATTTTTGGTTAGTGGCTACAATAATATTTGTGGGCGGCGCATTAATATTCAAGAAATTGAAATCACAATTCGCCGATGTTTTGTAAGGCTAAAAACCAACACAGAAAGAATATGGATGAAGATATAGTTATCAGCATTGACAATGTACACTTAATAAAATAATAGTGGACCACGGGAGGTGGTTTTATGATCCCACAAAAAGCGACCATTGTTGAAGGCAAGAGAGATTTTACCAGTATCGTGAAAAAGGTTTCTGAAGATGCGGAAGATATTGTAATTACTAAAAGAGGCAAGCCTGTTGTCGTTCTTTTCTTTCTTATAAAGAATACAAAGAGATAAAGCATGATTGAAAAAGTTTTGTCAAAAAATAATATTCCTATTAGGCTTACAGATGAACGGTGGACTCACATTGTTGAAGAGCATTGTGAATTGGCAGGAATGCGATTGGATGTTGTGGAAACAGTATCATGCCCATCACGGATACTGGCAGGTGGCGCTGATGAGCTTTTAGCTGTGCGGGAGGTCTCACCAGGAACGAACCTTGTAGTAGTTTATCGGGAGTTTGAAGAGGACGGTTTCATTATTACAGCCTTTATAACAAGCAAAACAAAATCACTCAATCGGAGGAATCAAATATGGCCAAAGTAGCAATTGAACAATATTTAAAGCTAATTCCAGTGGTTAGGTTTGCTCCTCAAGGCTATCTGTGGTCTTCCTATGATGCGGAAGCAGATGTGTTGTACATAAATTTCAAAAAACCGAGCCATGCCACTGATAGTGAACTGACCGATGATGATGTAATTATACGATACGAAGAAGATACTATCGTTGGATTAACAGTATTGCACGCTAGTAAGCGTTAAAGCTGATAGGCTACCGCTTGCGGAGTCGCCTATTTTCCACCATGGACACTGTCGTTTATGATCAATCAGCATCCGGAATTGTCGTAAATTTATCTGGAAGAATGCCTGGAGAGACCTGTAGTACCGATATGCAGGCTCTTCCATCAGCTTCTTGTTGAATGTGATCAATCCGCTTTTCCAGATCCTGCTTTTCACCCTGGTTTTCTCCCAGCTCATGCGAATACCGAACCCTTAAATGGGTTAAGCTTTTAGGCTCTGAAAAAAAGATGAAATCCTCTGCGTGCTCTGTGCCTCTAATGAGCGGAGCGAATGGGCGGTAATATAATACCCTCTGAATAGATACAAAAATAGAGTTTATATTCTATAACATCAATAGGTTATAAGCAATAATAATTTGAAATCCGACTTTTTACGAATTGATCATACTTGATGAACTCGTAAAAAGATGAAGCTGTTTGACTCTTCTGCCCGGCGGGCATACGGTTTTCCCCTGGCCAGTGTTGGCCAAGGGAAAGAACTTGTCTGTGCCTGTCTGTGTGGGTCTGCCTGCCCAGTTAAATTCATGCAATGAGGAGCGAAGTGTATTTAACCGGGGTGGCTAATTGAAACAAATTATGAGTGAAGATATAGTTATCAGTATTAAAAATCTGACTAAGACCTATAAACTTTACACCAGCCATGCCGATAGGGTTAAAGAGACCTTCAACCCTTTCCGAAAAAAGTACCACCACCCCTTTAACGCCCTGACCAATGTCTCGTTCAACGTAAAGAGAGGTGAAGTGCTTGGCATTATTGGTCAAAACGGAAGTGGGAAATCAACTCTGCTCCAAATTATATGTGGCATCTTGCAACCAACATCAGGAAGCGTTGAAATCAATGGAAGAATATCCGCCCTTCTTGAACTTGGGGCTGGGTTTAATCCTGAATTTACAGGACGACAAAATATATATATTAATTGCGCAATCCTCGGTTTGAGACATGAAGAAATAGATGCCCGTTTTGACGATATTGTTGGGTTTGCAGATATTGGCGATTTTATTGGCCAGCCGGTAAGAACCTATTCCAGCGGTATGTATGTGCGTCTGGCCTTTTCTATTGCCGTCAGTGTGTACCCTGATGTTCTGATCATTGATGAGGCCTTGAGCGTAGGGGACCATGAATTCCAACAAAAGTGTGTAGATCGGATGATGGAGTTCAGGGAAGCAGGCAAAACGATCGTTTTCTGCAGCCACAGTATGTATTTAATAAATGACTTATGCGCCAAGGCCGTATGGCTGTGTAACGGTCGGGCACGCAGCCAAGGAAAGACCTCAAAAGTAATTTCCGAGTACCTGGCATATCTGGAGGGAAAAACTGGGAAAGACGATGCCGCAATCGACCCTGCCCCTGTAGAAAGTTCCTCTCCGCCGGACATCACGATTGAAGATATGCGCTTTCTGGATGATAAGGGAGGGCTGCTTGAATATGTTAAGCAGTTCCAACCTGTGATATTTCAGATCAGGACCCGGCGTATTGGTCCACCCCTGAAAGGTCATCTGAGTATACTGTTTGAGCGTCCGGATGGCCAGGTGGTTTTTGGAACCACGACCAAGATTTCCGGTCTGAAGCCGGTTGAATTTGCCGGTGAGCAGGTTATGGAACTTGTCATTCCGTCAATCCCCCTGGTCGGAGGGAGCTATCGAGCAAAAGTGAAGGTCGGCGATCAGCATGCCCTCAGGCTCATCCATGAACTCAGTAGTGCACCGTTACTGGTAGAGAGCGACCACCCTGAGATTGGCATGCTATGGATCGAACACCACTGGCGATTTCCCGAAGCTGAGGAGTGATATGCTATTTAAGTCAACGAGGAGGATAAGAAGGATTATTGAATCAAAGATGAAAAATCCGGACAGCGTTCTGCTTGGCCGAATTAGAGACGAATTATGGACATCACATAATATTCCGTTAACGTATTCACTCAGTACTATGGGGAATGACAGGCCATTGATCAGCAGTGATGTTAGGATGTTAGCGATCAAGAACAATGTTCGTCAATTAATGCAAAGTGATTTGTCAGGTTTGAGATGTCTTGATTTAGGTTGCCTTGAAGGCGGTATTTCGTTTGAAATGGCTCGTGAAGGGATGGATGTTATTGGGGTCGAGGGGCAAGATTCGAATTACCGTAAATGTAAGGCAATTGAAGAATATTTTGGGCTTCCAAACCTACACTTTTTGCATGCTGATGTAAAGGAGCTAAGTAAGCAGAGCTTGGGAACATTCGATGTAATATTGTGCTGTGGTATCTTGTACCATCTTGACAATCCTTTTTCATTCATAGAGAAGCTGCATGAGATGTGCACTGATTTTGGTATGATGTTTTTGGATACACATTTCGCTCCGGATAGGACTTCACTTAAAGCATGTAAATTTAGAGAGAGTCTATCAGATATAGAAACATTTGAGTATGATGCAAGGGTATATAATGGTCGATGGTTTCATGAATTTGATGACAAGGGCAGTCCGGAAAAGGCAGGCATCTGGGCTGCTGTTTCAAACTATAGGTCATTCTGGCCTACACATGAATCACTAATAAAAACATTATACCATAACGGTTTTAAACATATTTTGGAGGTTTTTGGAACGTTTGAAATCGAAGAAGAGTATGCATTAAAAGCAGAATATTCACGATCCTATTTTCTTGTGATGAAAGAATCACAGCTTTTATAGGTCTCAGGTTAACGATTTCGTTACTGATCATGGAAGCAATCTTTTTATGGCTCCTTTAAGGACTCTCGCCATCATAGTCAACTACAAGGTCGCAGGCCTGACCTTGCGGGCAGTTAAGTCGGTGCTCGATTCCGTATCCATTGGTCCGGTGCATGTGGTGGTAGTAGATAATAGCGAGGACAAGGATGAGGCAGAAAGATTACGTTTAAATCTCCCGTCAGGCGTGGTGTTACGGGTGAACCCGGAAAATATTGGCTTTGGACGCGCCTGCAATCATGCTTTTGAAGAGTTTCCATGGGAACTCATCCTTCTTCTCAATCCAGATGCCAGATTGTTTCCTGGTTGCCTGGCTCGTTTGCAGAAGACGCTGTTATCTGATAAGAAGGTTGCCGCTGTCGGGCCAAGGATTTTCTGGGATGAAGGATCTAAGTTTTACCTTCCACCATCCTATCCGCCGAATTTATTCATATTCAAGCCTGTTTTGAGCGCATGGGGCCCCGGGGCAAACATCGACAGGATTGTGAGCGCTTTCTGGCGGCGTTATTCCATAAAGATATGGCGCGCTGATGAGCCGGTAAAGGTAAACAACTTGTCCGGCGGCCACGTTCTTTTGAAGCAGGAAGCTGTCCGGAAGGCTGGCGGGCTGTTTGATCCACAGTTCTTTCTCTATTTTGAAGACACAGATCTTTTTGTCCGGTTAAGAAAGGCAGGCTATAGTCTTATCATCGAACCCAGGGCTGAGGTGATTCATCACTATGACCAGTGCGGACAACAGAACTGGCAGGAGAAAAGAGCGCTTATGGCCAGGTCCCACCGGATATTTTTGGAAAAACATTGCAAGGGTTGGAAATCTCGCGTAAAAAAGATTCTGGATCATTTTAAGGCCCCTCCACGGCCGGACAAAAATCAACTCAGAGTACCTGATTTCACCAGCCCTTTTGTCCTGGAGGTACCGGAAAAGCTGCGCAAGGGCTGGCTCTTTGAGCTGAGCCCTAATCCTGATTTTGTGCCTTCCGCGGGTCGGTTTGGAAAGGGTCCCTGCATGGATTTTCCGGAAGATTGCTGGGCTATGCTGGCTCCTGGACAATATTTCGGGAGACTGGGAAGCCCGAAGGAACTTGGGAGGTACTCGCAAGTGGTGTCATGGATCGTGGGAGACATGAAAATTTCCCGAATCTAACCCTGGAAGAAGCGCAGGAACGTATGTTTGAGCGCCTGTTTGTCCATTTCCCTGATCCGCCAGCAACAATACTGGATGTTGGCTGCGGACTTGGATTTTCTGCATATAATCTGTCGGAAAAGGGCTATCATGTTACTGCGATAGCTCCTTCAAAAGAATTGATCGATTATGCCAAAAAGAATTACGGTAAAGGTAACATAGACTTTCATGTAGCAGGCTTTCTTGACAATAACGACTCTGATTTTATGTCAAAAAAATATGATGTCATTTTATTCCAGGAATCTCTTCAATACCTCAATCCGTTGAACGGTGTTTTTAAAAAAGCCAGGTTTCTTTTAGAACCTAAAGGCTTAGTCATTGTCGGAGATGAAATATGCCAGGATAAATCAATAAAAAAAGAAACAGCAGTTCATCTTTTTGAAGACGTTGTCACAGGACTTTTTGAAAACGGATTTCGTATTACCGGTAATGAAAAAATAGGAAAAAATGTCATAAAGACATGTGACAATGTAATACAAAGATTCACGGAAAATTTTGAGCGAATAGTTTCATCCGTAGATAAAAAAGACGCTGCTGAAAGGCTTGAATATTTTTTGAATGGTTGGAAATCGCAAGAAAAATGGTACGGCAACAATAGTATGGGATACGACATCATTATTGCCAAAAAGGACAAAATTTTTATACGAGCATATAGTGATGGCGACGAAGGGAATATCCTGGAAATGTTCAATAAGGTTTTCAACACTAACAGAACGATTGAACACTGGCGCTGGAAATTCAGGGACAATCCTTTCGGCACACACAAAATTGCCGAAGCAGTCACGGAGGATAGGGCTTTAGCAGGACATTTCTGTGGATATCCTGTGCCATTCCGTTCTTTAGTCGGAGACATTAAGGATTTTTTGTCGTTTCACATCGCAGACACAATGACCAATCCCGATTTTAGAAATCTTGGTTTGGGTAAAACAAGCGTATTAGCCAGGACAGGGATATATTTTTACAATAAGTTTCGCGTTGACAATGTTCCTTTTAATATTGGCTACAATACCGGGAACATCAGAAAATTTGGAGAACGTTTCCTGCAGCACGAGTACACCTCGCATGTTCCATACCATGTGATAGACCTGAATAAAACAAGTCTAAAATCCCTAAGTGCGATTAGAAGACTCATCTCAGGTTTCTCTGTTGAAAGGGTATCAGATATTAGCCTGGAATATGATCTATTTTTTGAAAAAGTGTGCAATGATTATGGTATGCTTATAAAAAGAAAATCTTCTTATCTTAAATGGAGATACCTTGATTGCCCTGATAATATTCACAAGGTTTTTGCAGTTAAGCGCTTTGGGAGGCTTGTGGGCTGGAGTGTCTTTTCGACGAAAGGCAACGTATTGTTATGGGGAGATGCTCTGTTTGACAAAAAATACGTTCATGCCGTTAACTTCATGCTCGATTGTCTAATTAAGCATTTTTATCAGGATATAATCAGGATTGAAGGATGGTTTTCTCCAGTACCTGATTGGTGGACAACTGTTTTGCAGGATACAGGATTTGAAGCCATGAATCAGCCTGACAATCTGGCTCCTGGATTTAGAATTTTTGACAGTAGATTTTCTGTGGAGTTCTTTGAACAGAATTATTACTATACCATGGGAGACAGTGATCTCTTTTAACGAATCAAAAAAGATGGTTTTAACCTCAGAAGTAGCTGGAGTAAAATTTACAATTAGCAATTGAGTCTTGCTTCTGTTTAACCGGTATGACAATCCGGAAATCATAAGCGAATATCTGGCATAAGTTCAGAAGGTAACAACGTCCATTACGCATGAACTTAAGTTTGATGAACTCGTAAAAAGTCGTCACTCCAGTGAAAACCGGAGTCCAGAGCCTTCGTAAGTGGTTGAATAAACTGGATTCCGGCTTTCGCCGGAATGACGAAAAAAGACGTTTTTCGACTTTTTACGAGATCATCAAGTTTGGTAAATGAATAAAGCAACAAAAGCACCAATGTTTCCTATCACATACGGAGGTCACAATGAATAAATTAGAATCTCTGAAAAACGAAATTGCTAAGTTACCGCCTTCCATGCTTGTTGAAGTGGAAGGATTCGTAAGGAAGAAAAAAAAAGAGATGAAAAGCCGGCAGAAGCCGTCTTCGCTTCTTTCAGATTTGGCAGAATGCGCGATTGAGGATGATTTTCCTGTCGATTTAGCGAAGCAGCATGACCATTATCTATATGGAACACCTAAGAAATGAAACGCATTATTTTTCTTGATACAGGCTATCTTATCGCCCTTATAAGGAAAAAGGATCGGTTCCACGCCGCCGCCATAGAAGCGTCTGAATTATATCCCGGCCCTTTTTTAACTACGGATCTCATTTTGGTTGAATTGGCTAATTCGCTATCAAAGCCGCCGTACCGTAAAACGGTCGTGACTGTTATCGAAAAAATTCAGACAGACAGCAACACCACGGTTATTCCATTTGCTTCCGAGGGAATGTCAAGAGCGTTTTCGCTGTTTAAGCGTCGCAAAGACAAGACATGGGGAATCGTTGATTGCTATTCATTTGTAGTTATGAAAAAAAGGCGAGTAAGGTATGCCTTGACTTTTGATGACCATTTTCGACAAGCAGGTTTCGATACTCCTTTGATAGGTTAATCGCTTTCTTTTATCAAACACTCAGAGCCCGGAGGTCACGAATTGGAAGCCTTTTTTGGGGCAAAAATGGGCCGGTTAAGGCCCCAAAACGGCTACTTTTGGAACGTTAATCCATAAATTTCGCGTGGCCCGACCCCCAATGTAGCGCCACGATGTGAAATTGGAGTTAGGAACGTTCGGAACGAACGTCCCCCATTGTGCACATAGGATTTGAAGTCATGAATGAGCCTGATAATTTGGCCCCTACATTTAAGATATTTGACAGCGCATTTTCCCCACAATTTTTTGAACATAATATGTATTATACAATGGGAGACAGTGATCTTTTTTAATGAATCAAAAAAGACAGAAGATACAAATCCATAGAGGAGGCATTAATGCTTGGCGAGGAAAAGCTGATTCCATTTCATTCCGCGAATTTAACCGGCAAACGGGTTCTTGTTCTTGCTCCGCATCCTGATGACGAAACCATCGGTTGCGGCGGCAGTCTGGCCATTCATGCGAATGCCGGGGATCCGGTGAAGGTTGTTTTCCTTACCAACGGGGCCAGGGGAGATACTTCCGGAAAAGCGGAGAAAAAATCCTACATAAAGATCAGGCAAGAGGAAGCCCGGAAAGCCTGTAAATGCCTTGGAATAACCGATCTTGAATTTTGGGCATATGAGGACAGGGCTCTTGCCGGATCACGTGGGGTTCTGACCAAGATGATCGACTTGTTAGAGAGATGCAAGCCTGAACTGGTTTATGCTCCTTCTCCACTGGAGTTTCATCCTGACCACAGAGCGACGGCTGTCCTGCTTTATGAAGCTATTCGCACGCGTGACATGAAATTTGAGGTAGCCTTCTATGAGGTGGGGCAACCTTTGAGCGTGAACTGTCTTGTGGATATAACCAGTGTTCTGAACCAAAAGATTTTGGCCGGAAACGCGTATTCCAGCCAGCTTTGTGAAAGGCCGTACAAAGATATATTTCTGGGTCTCAACAGGTTCAGGAGTTTGACTTTGCCTGAAGGGGTCACCCATGCAGAAGGTTTTTCTTTATGGGAAACGGACATTATCAGGAAGATGGGTCTATATGCGATCCCTTTTCAGAATCTGCACCGCCTTGAACCAGCTCCGGGAGAGGCCGGTCCGCTTGTATCGGTCATCGTGCGCACGAAAGATCGGCCCAGTTTACTTGCAAATGCACTGAAATCCATCGCTCAACAGACCTACGCCAATTTGGAAATCGTTGTGGTGAATGACGGCGGCCAGGACGTTAGAGATGTAGTTAACGCCCTGGCGGGTGATATCCCTGTAACATATATCTGTCACGAGAGGAGTCAGGGGAGATCGGCAGCCGCCAACAGCGGATTGAAAGCGGCTCATGGTTCTTACTTGAATTTTCTGGATGATGATGATGTGTTTCATCCAAACCACGTGGACACGCTTCTCTCTTATCTGCTTGCTAAAGAAGCAAAGGTCGCCTATTCCAGCGTGCTGAACGTCTACTTCAACGGCCCGCCAAACATGCCTGAAAACCGCACAAAAGAGGAGTTGATATTCAATTTTGAGTTTGATCCTGATCGTCTCCTGTTTGAGAATTATATCCCTCTTATGAGCATTCTTTTTTCAAGAGATGTTCTTTCCTGTGTGGAAAGTTTTTGTGACGACATGGTCCTTTTTGAAGATTGGGATTTCTTAGTCAGGATATCCAGGCACTTTACCTTCCATCATATCGATAAGGTCACGGCTGAATACAGATTTTACGGTGTGACGAACATGGAGAAATCACACCGGCAGAAATACCGGTATGACGAAGCCAGGGCTATGATTTTTGATCGTGCCCTTCCCTTTTTGACCGGTAAGGCCTGGGTTAATTTTTTAAATGGCGGTTCATTGGACAGGTTGAAGCGTGATACCCGGAACGGGGAGACGAAGCTGTCGGAACTGGAACAGGCCTTAAGGAACTATCAGGCGATGGCTCTTCAGAAGGAAGAAGAACTGACCAATCTGAAAGGGCAATGTGATGATCTTTTGAATCAGAACGAGGATTTAAAGAATCGCCACTATGAGTGCCAGGAGGCATTAGAACGAATACAGAGACACTTAGCTTACAGGGCTTACAGAAAGATAAAGGGTCTGATGGGGCACAGGGGTTAGGATATGGCAGATTAGAAGATGAACGATGGAATAAGTATTATTATACCGACGTATAATGGGGGTTCGATTTTTTCTAAATGTCTTGAAAAGATTAATCAACAAGATTATTCTGGAAAAATTCAACTGATTGTTGTTGATTCAGGATCAACTGATGGAACACCGGAATTAGCACAAAAAGCTGGAGCCCTCGTAAAGAAAATTGATAAAAGCGAATTTCATCATGCCAAGACAAGAAATGAGGCCCTTTATCTTGCAAAGTTCGATAAGGTTGTTTACACGGTACAGGATATTATCCCCTGTTCCGAAACATGGCTTTCAGACTTGGAGCGCTCATTAATTGAAACCGGGGTTGCGGCCGTTTATACGGATCAGGCGCCACATGATGATGCAAATCCTTACGCCCGCTTTGAAAACCAATGTATCCGCGACTTCAGGGGACAGGAACCAGTTCTTCAGAGTCTTGATTCCGTTGAATCCTTCCGGAAAATGCCGTACCATGATGCTTACAGGGCAATTGCTCTGGATAACGTATGCGCAATATATAGAAAAGAATCGCTCATGGATGTCCCTTTCCCTGAAGTGGATTTTGCCGAAGACTTGGCGTGGTCTCTTGAGAATATGCTTGAGGGCCGAAGTGTTTTATATCAACCCGGTATCAAGGTAAAACATTCCCATAATCGCCTACCGGAATACGGATTTAATCGCCAGATTGCAAACTCGTTCTGGTGCGCAAAGATTATGCGTCGCGTAGCGCATGACATGTCATTCTTGACGATCAGAGATCTGATGACCTTGACTGGTGGAGTACGGCAATTTGTTAACAAACTCGGATCAGATATTTTAGAAGAAAGTACAATGCCTGACAATAAAGGAAAAAAATCGATTCAGGTAATTGACAATATTGTGAAAAAATATTCATTCAGAAACAGGGTAAGGTTTTTTCTTGACAATTTTTTCAAGAATTCCAGGCCTCAATCTCCTGAGCTAAAGATGATTGAACAGCAAGCCAAACAGGGTATCCAGCATGTTATGGTTACAATTAAAAAAAACTACAAGGTAACGTTGAAAGAGGAATTGCTTGAGGTACTTGATCAGATTACCGCTAATGTTTTAGGAAGAATATACGGAGAGGTATATGCAAGTCACACATTACAGGGTGAAGCGCCGTCACAGCTTATCTCCTTTATGATGCCATTTATGAAGGGGATATAGTTGGAATGATGCCAACTCAAAAACATAGAGGATGTGTTCTCATGTCAGATTTGATGGAAAAAAAGTGGCTTGAAATGATTGCAGCGTTTTTAGAACTTAGCCCTGAGGAAAGGGTAGCTGAGGCAGAAAGGCGATTGGATGAAACCTTAGAAAGGATGGCCCGCATCCATAACATCTCACCAGAAGAAGCCTATGAGAAACTTATTAGAAACCGTCACGACATGCATCGATAGCTTTTCGCAAGAAAAGGGCATCCCCAGATTTGCAGCGATTATTGGTGGAGAGGCGATCATTCTGCATGGTATTCCAAGAACGACTCTCGATCTGGATATTCTTCTTTTCTGTGAAGATGCGGAAAACCGCATTGATAACCTTGTCAAAACATTGGCATCTTTTTTGCGGCAAGAACTGGGGAAGCGGTTCGCGGTCGAGGAATTCGAAGCATCAAAAGATCCGTTTGATCCCTTAAGACATGATCTGATCATAATAACAGATTCGCAAAAACGGTTTAAAAAGCTCGACATCCTGATAGCCAATTACAAATGGGAACTGGAAGGGTTCCGGGAGATGAATTCAGCGTCTAAGGGACCTTTTCAGGTATTCCCAAAGCCTTATTTGGTAGCCATGAAATTAATGGCAGGGGGTGCACAAGATGAGGAGGACATCCGAAATTTATTCTTGATCATGGCAGATTCAGAGAAGAATAAAGCCGTTGAACTGGCTCGGTTGATAAAAAGGGACAAAAATCTATCCAAAATCCTGACCGAAGGGAGACGTAGAAGAAAAACCGAAGGAGATGATCTCCTTGAAACTCTTAAAGGCAGCGGTGACCCCAAACCCGGAACAGGTATCCTGAACATATGAAGATATTACAGATAGATACATATGATATCACCGGTGGGGCTGCCCGTGCAGCCTATCGTTTGCATAAGGGGCTGCTCCAGATCGGGCAGGATTGTCGAACCTTGGTCAGGTATAAAGCCTCAACTGACGATTCTGTTTTTTGCCTAATCCCGGAAAACCCGCCAGAAAAAGTCGAAGAAGAATTCTTTCTCAGCATGGCAATTCAGCAACACTATATTAATTCGCACCGGACGGACATAAGCAATACCCTTTTTTCACTTCCATACCCCGGTTATGATCTCTCGACTTTACCCATGGTGCAGGCAGCCGACATCATCAATTTGCACTGGGTGGCCCAGTATCAGTCCCCGTTAACTCTGCACAAGTTGTTTGCCCTGGGCAAACCAGTGGTGTGGACTCTGCATGACCAGTGGGCCTTTACAGGTGGTTGCCACTATACAGCCGGATGCGAAGAGTATTGTCATGGATGTGCCCCATGCCCCCAGTTGGCTGATGATCCGTTCGGACTGCCGGCAGCGGTTTTAAAAGATAAACTAAAATTTTTCGAAGATGCTAATTTAACCATTGTCACGCCAAGTCGATGGATGGCCGAGTGCGCCAGGCAGAGCAGGCTTTTCAAAGACCTTCGGGTAGAGGTCATTCCCAATTCCCTGGAAACCGATGTTTTTGTTCCACAGCCCAAATCAGAAGCCAAGGAAAGTATAGGGATTTCGGCCGAGACCATCACCCTCCTCTTTGGTGGTGAAGACAGCAACGAAAGAAGAAAAGGGTTTCGGGAACTCAAGGCCGCTATTAAATACTGCCTGAAGGATACCCGGTTTCAAAACCTGGTTAAAAGCGACAAAATCAAGATGATTTGCTTTGGCCGTCTCAGCGACGAGCTTGAGGCAGTGGGCATACCCGTAGAAGCTCTGGGATACCTGGATTCGGACGAGAAAATAATGACAGCCTATTGTGCCGCCGACATATTTGTTCTTCCTTCCCTGGAGGATAATCTGCCCAATACGATGTTAGAGGCTATGAGTTGCGGCACCCCTGTAGTCGCCTTTGATGTGGGTGGTATGCCTGATGCGGTGATAAATGGAGTGACAGGTCAACTCGTCCCCATGGGTGATACCCGGCAAATGGGCAAGGCGATCCTCTCTCTTATCTTCAATTCTGAGAAGAGAGGGGTGATGGGAAAGGAATGTCGCAAGAAGATAGAAGAGCAATACAAATTAGAGATCCAGGCGCAGCGTTATTTGGAGCTGTATCAGGAGTTAATTGAGCACCACACATCGGGTGTTCAATCTACGTTCGAAGATCATACCTCCAGAGTGTGGGAAGTCCCAGTTTCATTAAAGGGAGAGCCCTTATCTGTTACTCTTGAACTTAGTGTGGGTTTTCACTTTAAGGATATCTATGACCAGGTTTTGTTTAAGGCGCTCAAAGAGCTTTCCTGCTATGTGCAAAAGCAATGGCAGGCCAGTGAAGCCGACCGTGCTGCGAGGTTGAAGGTAATCAAGCAATTGGGAGAGAAATTAGAGGCCAGTGAAGCCGACCGTACTGCGAGGTTGAAGGTAATCGAGCAATTGGGAGAGAAACTGGAGGCCAGTGAAGCGGACCGTGCTGCGAGGCTGAAGGTAATCGAGCAATTGGGAGAGAAACTGGAGGCATCTGAGTCAGACCGTGTTGCGTCTGAGTTGGACCGGGGCTGCCCGTCTAAAAGATATGGATAAGCTTGGAAAGCAACTCAAGGCATCTGAGTCAGACCGTGTTGCCCTTGTGGAACTTATTCAGGCACACGAAAAGATCTTCACAGGTTCGCTGGTTGGAATACTGCGTCATCGAAGAAGAACTAAAAAACGCATGAGTACGAAGGGCGTGAATGATGCCTCTCCAAGGCAGTGTGCTGATTCCCAAAGATTAGGAGTATTCACAGCATCACAAGAAATCAAAGATATGAGTATGAAAGCATCGGGTGAAAAACTTCCCTTAATCAGTATAATAGTGCCGTCCTTCAACCAGGGACGATTTCTGAGGGAAACGTTAGACAGCATATTTCGTCAGAACTACCCGCGTCTGGAAGTGATCGTCATGGATGGCGGGTCTACGGACGAGAGCGTGGACATTATCCGGTCCTACGAAAACCGGTTGACCTACTGGCAGAGCCGGCCTGATAAGGGCCAGACCGCAGCAATCAACGAAGGTGTGGGTCGTTGTACAGGAGAGTTGGTAGCCTGGCTAAATTCTGACGATTTCTACTGGAAAGATTCACTGTGGACCGTTGGCCGCGCATATTCTGCCTATCCAGATCGCGGCCTGTACATCGGCAATGGGTTGCGGTATAACCAGCGTGAAGGGCGCTACACGCCTTTCTGTCGCAGGCATCTGGCCCTCAACAGGGATGCTTTGATTAATGGGCTGGACTATATTTTGCAGCCTGCAAGCTTTTTCTTGCGAAAGGCATGGCAAGACGTAGGAGGACTGATGTCGGATCTCAACTACTGTATGGATTGGGATATCGTCATCCGGATTGCCGACCGTTATCCGGCAGTGCTCATCAATGAGTTTTTAGCGGTGAGCCGTGAGTACGAAGAGACAAAGACCGGTAGCGGGAAGATGAGTCGAGCTAGTGAAATTGTTCAAATGGTTGAAAAACACAGCGAGCAAGAGATGACTCCAGGAAGCCTGGCTTATTTGCTTGAAACTTTGGTGGACATAAATGCGGATCATTCTTCGGCATCCCAATTGCCGCAAGAGTATCTCGAAGGGATACATGATGGGATTGCATTTTTGCAAGGGGTTATTTCAAAGCAATTTGCCCGGCAATGTGGGAATAGCGACGGGTTTCCCGAAGCCGGGGATCCTCAAGATAGCACATATCTGCCATTTGCGCGCAACGGGTCCGGCAGTCAATCTGTTTCCTCTGATTTTTCCACTCTGCCATCGATTAGCGTCATCACACCATCACTAAATCAGGCACAATTTTTAGAGCAAAGCCTATTAACCGTTTTGAACCAGAATTATCCTAAATTAGAGACAATTGTTATTGACGGGGGCTCTGACGATGGAAGTGTGGAGATCCTGAAACGTTATAAAAACAGGTTGACTTACTGGATGTCAGAGCCTGATAAGGGTCCGGCCCATGCTATAAACAAAGGATTTAAGAGGGCTAAAGGTGAGATTATAGCCTGGCTCAATGCTGATGATATGTATGCCGATGAGGCACTTTGGGAAGCGGGAAAGGCCTTTGCTGAAGATCCGGAACTGGATATGATTTTGGCGAATGCCCTCTACATTGACGAGAATAACCATCTGTTTTTGGCTGATCACGGAATATATCGAACTGCTCTTTATTATGGCGAAATGCAGTCAAAGGAACGTATACCTGCCTACTGGAGATATATCCATGCGGTCCCCCAGCCCACTGTTTTCTTTAGAAAAAGTTTATTGGATTCTTGCGGCAATTTGAACGAGAGATATCAATACATTTTTGACTTTGAATTGTTTTTCCGTTTTGCCGGAACAGCAAAAGTTAAGAAAATCGAAAGAACTATGGCCTTCTACCGCATCCATTTGGCTGCCAAGACCAGTGATTGGAATAAGTTTGAGATAGAATTGTATCGTTTCAGTCGGGGTTGGTGGCCTTCTATTCGCTACCCTGAGTTTTGGGTCGTTTACCAGGATTTTGTTGCCAACTATATGCGACGCAATTTCAAGTCGCTTTCCAGAGGCTTCCGATTCTGGGTTATCGCCTCAATTGTGGGGTTTTCCGCTTTAACCGGTATCGGAAATCCTGAGAGGCTTAAGAAGTATCTTTCTGCGCCTAAGCAAAGCGGGGATAAAGGATCACCTTGCGTAACAAAGGAACTGTCCAGTAACGGATCAGTCTTGCCTGCTAGATCAGGTGCCCCATCAACTTCACAAACGTATCATCTCCATACTGTCAAGTCAGATTCAAAATACAATACGATCTTTTGCTCCTATACCTGGCCGCGTCATCCGGGATACTCTGGAGGTGAGATCCGCGATTTCCAATTAGTTCGACACTTGATCAGAAGGAGTGCCGTCGATTTCTTTGCTTTGTATGACTGCATTTCGGATGCAAGAGACGATATACTATCTTCGGTTGTAGACAAGTTGCATACGCCTAAGAACACAAGACCCGAGATGGTCTGTCGCAGATCACTATGGACAAAACTTAAACACAAAATCCTGAGTGTTCTGCGGTCGAAAAATCTTCCTGTGTTAGGATGTCGTTATCATAACGACACTGCCTTGGGGTTCAATATGATTGCCACTTATATCCTCGCGCCCCTGCAAGAAAGGCTTGCACAAAAACCACCTGATTTCCTATTTGTGAGCCCTCAAAGCAACCCGGTGGCGATGATGCTAAATATGCCTGAAATTGATACACGATTGATCATGGCATCCTATGATGCGGAGGCAGTAAGGATGCGTCGCTTTGCCGTCTCGCAAGGTGGCATGGCGAAACTTGCACTTGCCTTAGAGGCCAAGCGTGCTGAGCGTTTTGAAAAAGAAAATCTGGCCTTTTATGATGGCATAATTGCTGTTAGTGATCTGGACAAAGATATTTTTGTGAATGAATATGGCTTTCCACCAGAACGTGTTGTGGTAATCGATAATGGTGTGGATCCAGGATATTTTGCGTTTACTAAGCGACAGCCTGTTGAAAGGCCGGAGATCGTGTACACCGGCAGCTTCTCCTATTTGCCCAACCAGCAGGCTGCATGGCGATTGATACGTGGTATTATGCCGATAGTGTGGAAGAAATACCCGGAGGCCCGGCTCTGGATTGTTGGTCAACAGCCGGGACCGAAATTAGAAGCACAAAGTGATGGAAAGCGGATCGTGGTCACCGGAAGAGTGGAGGATATTCGACCCTATTTGGCAGGCGCTTCGGTTGGATGCGTGCCGCTTTTGGCAGGTTCCGGCACCAAATACAAGGTGCTGGAGGCTTTGAGCGCGGGTATGCCATTGGTTTGCACGCCCCTTTCTATTGAGGGCCTGGAGCTGGAAGATGGAAAACACCTGTTGTTGGGCGATGACGATAAAGAACTGGCCGCAGCCTTGATGAGACTACTGGAAAAACCAGAGCTAATAAAAGAGATCACCCGTCAGGGAAACGAATGGGTGAAGCAGCGTTATGCGTGGGATGTGATTTTGCCCCGTATGGATAGTTGGCTGGATGCTCTGAGAGCCATGCCGTTGCGTCGAGATGGGAGCGGGGGAGGGGTTGCTTAAATCCATGATGAGCATCTGACAAAAAAAATCAAGAAAGGCGATAAAATAAGGGTATGAGAAAACTAATATCAACCTGGTGGTCCAACAAATCCAATGTGAAATTCGTATTGGCTCCGGCACTTTTGATCATATGCAATCTTTTCCTTTTTGGCCCTGCCACTATCTACTCTGGAAATATCTCTGAATTCAACATCAGCCTGATAGATATACTGAAGTATTATGCTGTTCCAGGCATGATAATGCTCCTGATATTTCTTGGAATAAGCATAGCCTTGTCAAAGAAGTATCTATCTCTATATGTTGCACTTTTTTTTGCTGTAGGGGTATTGCTGTGGCTACAGGGAAATATCCTTGTGTGGAAATACGGATTATTAGACGGTCAGGGCATTGACTGGTCCCAAAATGTTTGGCGGGGCTGGATAGATGGAGGATTGTGGATCGTTCTGTTGGTTTTAGCCTGTGTGTTTTCCAGGCGTGTTTCCAAGATAGCAGGATTAGCTTGTGTTGTTCTGTTGTCTTTACAGTTAGTGACGCTAAGTTATTCTGCCATTCATAAGCCTGAGATTTGGAAGGAGAAGAAACTTCCTGCACTTGTATCGGCGCCTAAAGAGTTTTTCGAATTCTCATCAAGAAAAAACGTAATCCACATCATGTTAGATGCGTTTCAGTCTGATCTTTTTGAAGAGATTATCGCAACAGATCCGAGCTATTATAAATCGGGAATGGACGGGTTCACATTTTTTAGAGAAGCAACCGGAGCCTTTGCCACAACATATATGAGTGTCCCGGCAACATTTAGCGGTAAGTATTATCGGAATCACGTTCCAATGAAGGAGTTTGTTAAGAGAACACTTAACGGAAAGACAATAGTCAATACGCTATATGATAATGGGTATGATGTTGATCTTGTGCATATTGCATCTATGTACGCTCAAGGACTCTACTCAAACATATATTTCATCCCCATGGCTTACGGAGAGGATAAAAGGCAGGATGAGAAAGCCAATTCAGCGTTGATGATGGATTTGGTACTGTTTCGTCTTACACCTCATTTCATAAAGAAATTAATTTATAACAATCAGTTGTGGATGATTCAAAGCCTATTCGGAAGCCAAAAAGGCTCAGGATTTATCCAATTGAGCCACAAGGCCTTCTTAAAGGATTTGATGGCGAATATGGATGTGAAAAGACAGAAGCCTGTTTACAAGTTTATACATTTAGTAACAACACATCCACCCAATATAATGAACGAAGATTGTGAATTTTCAGGTAAGGTACTCCCTTACACTCGAGAGTATTTTCTAATTCAGGATAAATGCGCGCTTAATGATATTATTGGCTTCTTAGATCGGCTGAAATCTCTTGGAATTTATGATACCTCTCTTATTATTTTGCAGGCTGATACGGGCGTTGGGTTGCCTGTAAAAAAAATGAGGAATTATGGTCCACAAATTAAAGGTCGGTGCCCACCAAATTTGATTGGAAATGCATTGCCTCTCCTGGTCATTAAACCGCCATACAGCAAGGGTCCACTAAAGATTTCAAACGCGCAGGTGATGCTTACTGATATTCCTGCAACAATTAGCTCAGTTCTTGCTTTGAATGATGATTTTCCTGGCGACTCGGTTTTTCAAGTCAACCCCGACGAAAATCGTGAGCGTAGCTATTACCATTATAAGTGGCGACACGAGCATTGGCAGGCGGAATACTTGCCTATTTTACATGAATACCTTATCAAAGGAAGCGTGTTCGATGGAGATTCCTGGAGTATTGGCCTGAGATATTTGCAACCCTCTTTACACGGTTCGTTTTTGACAAGAAAGATTGGTTTTGGCACTCCAAGCGCATCAGAGTTTCTGCTCGACGGCTGGAGCGCTGACGAAAAGGATTCCAAAGAGGGGCTTACATTTAACTGGGCATTAGGAAACTCTGCGTCAATATTCCTTTCTCTACCTAAAGATGAGGTTGTGGTTTTGACAGCAAATGTAAAGACACTAAAGTTCGTCAAGCCCCAGCGTGTGACTATTAAAGTAGATGGCAAGGAGATTGGCATGTGGGAAATTGGTTCTGCGTGGAAATGGGAGAAGCACAGCATTGTGATTGAGCCTGACGAGCATAGGCCGGATGTGAGTGTGGTGGATTTTGTGTTTTCCGAGTACTATGAGCCAGATGAACGGGTAAAGAGACCCCTTGCGGTTTTGTTTGAGTCCATTACTCTCAACAAGGCCGGCCTTAAAAGATGAATGCCGTGGATTGTTTCTCGGAATTCCAGAAGCTGATTATTGACAGTGACTCACGGCAATGTTAAGGGTAAATCGGTACAGGGATGGAGTTAATCCGATTATAACCGTAATTTGGGCAAAATAGTGTTACGCTTAAGCAAGAGGAGGAAATCATGAAAAAGTTTAGTTTTGGCAGACAAAGAGCTTTACCTGTGAGTGTATCAACCGTTTTATTAGCTTTATTTATGCTCGTCATTCTTCCCATTTCGGCCTATAGCGCAGACAGGCTGGTTGTGAAGGATTCTGGGGGGGGCACAACTTTTGTTGTGGAGGACAATGGACTTGTTTATACAGACAAATATTATTATGCTCAGGGGGCGTACCCAGGATTCTGGCTGGATGAAACAGGAGCAGGGAATAAGAGCGCTTTTTTTGTGCTTGATCAGAACTGGATGCAAGTACAGCGCCGTGCACAAGGGTTCGGCGCCTATGAAGCATCGCCGATCTTTATTAATATAGGGGCGCCAGGTGCGTCATTTTACGTAAATGAAACGGGCTATGTTGGCTTTGGACGTAGTCCGAGTCATCCTTTGCACATGGCCAGCGGCGCCTACTGCTCCACAGGCGGTGTCTGGACCAATGCATCCAGCAGGGAATACAAGAAAGATATCAAAGACCTTACAACTGATGAGGCTGTGGACACCCTGAAAGGACTCAATCCTGTTAAATTCAATTACAAGGGTAGCTCAGATGAACAACATGTGGGTTTTATTGCAGAAGATGTTCCGGAACTTGTCGCCACAAAGGACAAAAAAGGGATGAGTTCAATGGACGTTGTTGCTGTGTTAACCAAAGTGGTCCAGGAGCAGCAGAAGACCATAGCCGAACTGTCTAAGAAAATGGATGAGCTTGAAAGAGAGTTGAGACTGAAAAACGATGTGGCAATGGTGACTACTGATCTGTTTCGCCCGGTTATCAGATGAGGTGTTCCGGAATAGGGGCGAATGATACATTGTAGTTGCTCCCGTTACAGACTTATGCGCAGTGAAACCTAATTTACCGTAAGCACACAACAAAGGAGTGAATTATGAAAGCAAAGCATTTTGTCACATTGTTTTTTGTAGTTGGCCTGGTTTTTGCCATTACAGGGATGGTCAGTTTAGCGATTGGCGGGACTCACGCCGATTCTTCGGATTATGGCAACGCCGGAAAACAGCTAATAGGTAATGACTCATCCATTGAAACCTTAGACGTGGGTGAGCCAGCAGAAATGTCTGTGGAAGGGTCACCTGTTGGTGGCGAGGTTACTTCGCCTGCTGGTGATACTACTGTGTGCGTGAGTATACCGGCAGCGGCCTTTCATAGCGATGGCTTTTTTCCCGATTGCTTTTTTTTCTCTTTTTATGGCGGTTATATCACCACTACGCTTTCATCAGACTGTTGCGTCTCAACCCCCGTCCATGTGCCTGAAGGCGCTGTCATCTACCAAGTTTGGATGTCTGCAATAGACAATAGCGGAAGCTCCGATCAAAGTCTAAGGTTATTCCGGGTTAATAAAAATACGGGAACTGTCGATACTATGGCCACCGTAAGTACCTCGGGGCAGAGTACCTCTATTGGAGATTTTTCGGACACATCCATCGACAACCCAACTGTCGTATACCCGGATTATGCTTATTACATTGGCACCTGCTTGCGTCCAAACATTCATCTTTACACCGTCCGTGTTTGGTACCATCCGCATACGGATGCCACTTTTAAGAGTATTGAAATAGGGGATTAGCCCCTTATTGAAAAGCTGAATCAGGCCCTCAGCCCTATCTAAGGTAGGTGGGGGTGGGGGTGGTATTTTCTTAACCTCTTTTGAGTTTTGGTGAGCAGGCCTATTTTCTCTCACGTACGTAAAATGAACGATTCCCCAGAGCAGGCCAGGCCCGGTGATTCCCGAATGTCGCGCAGCTTGCTTTTAACGGTTTTGCTCTTTTTTCTTTGGGTATTTTCATGTTGCGCAATGGATAAGCCTGCTGAGAGACGTGTTGTCGGTGGCCCATGCGAATATAAGGCATACCCGGGCCAAGCTAACTGACTGATATTACAAAGACTAATTGCTTTTAATTAAACCTCGGGCTATGCCCGAGCGACCCTAAAAGGTTTGACCGTTCCGGCGAGAATATTGAACGGCAGAGTAAAGCGTTTTTTGAACGTCCAACATCGAACATCGAACGTTGAACATCGAATGATGAAATCGCTTCGCTCCGCCAGTTTATAAATTGGCAGAATACCTTATTCAAAATTCGACGTTGGACGTTCGATGTTCGATGTTCATAGCCTTTTAGCTTGACGGCTACGTCCTTAGATATTGGATTGTAATCTGCAGGAATCGCGATGCTTTTAGACCTCTTCGAGGGGTCTTCATCAAACCACGTCCTATAGGCGTGGTAGATGATTTTGACATTCAGGCTAATATTGGCCTCAAACTGACTTTTTTGAGGGCAAAAAGAACAATTTTAGTAGGTGCATATGGATAAGTCGAAACGGCAATGTACATGTACACAGGTCAAAGATCAGAAGTCAGATGTGGATCTTAACTATTGCTAATAGGGGATTTATTGAGAGAGTAAAGGATGAGGTCAGCATAAGAGCGAAGAGCCGCGAAGTCTTTTAGTCTTTTAGAACGTAGAGTCTTTTAGAACGTAGAGTCTTTTAAATCAAAAAATTTACTTAGAATAGATTGCCAAAATGAATGAGTTCGTCACTGGTGGAATCATGCGGTATATAATTGGCCTTCCATGTTTGATGGTTTTCTTTTTCACTATTTCCTGCGTAGGTCAGAATGGAGAATTGAAAGAGAAGTTGGCCAATCATGTTAAAGTTACAGAGATACAAGGTACCAAGAATCAAAAATTAGTCCCCTTGGGTAAGGAAAGGCATGCCTATGTGCCTGGAGAAATCCTCATCAAATTTAGGGAGGGAACAGATGAGCGAACCATAGAGGCCATACAAAGGGAATTGCACCTGGAGACTATTCGGATAGTTTCCAGGCCAAATCTATATCTGATGAAGATTTTAGACGGCTCCTCAGTCGAGAGAATCATGGAACGTTTGCACGATTTCCAAGAGGTAGCGTACTCAGAACCAAATTATGTCGTAACTGTTTACTGAGGATTGGAGGTGAAGCAATATGAGAAAAATAGCGATTTTGATCTTGGTGGCTAGCTGCTTTTTGGCTGCTCCAGTATTGGCCTTTGAACTGGATCCGGGCAACAGTACCCAAGCACGCAAGAGCCTTACTTATGCTCCCGGTGAGCTCTTGGTAAAATATAAGCAAGGGATACCAACGGCCTTACAGGAAGCATATAATGTAGAGTTGGGAGGAGTAGAGATTCAGGAATTCCCTTTTATAGGTGTTTACCATCTAGAAATTCCTCCTCATCTGACCGTAGAAGAAGCAGTTAAAAAGTTCAGCGCAGATCCCAATGTTGAGTACGCAGAGCCCAACTACATAGTCTATGCCGATAGCACACCGGATGACCCCAGGTTCTCAGAGTTATGGGGCCTGCATAACACCGGACAGACAGGGGGCATAACTGATGCAGACATAGATGCTCCAGAGGCGTGGGACATCCAGACAGGCAGTAGTAACGTAGTAATTGCAGTAATTGACACAGGGGTTGACTATAATCACGAGGATCTGTCCTCAAATATGTGGACTAATCCTGGAGAGACACCCGATGACGGAATAGATAATGATGGCAACGGTTTCGTAGATGATGTGTTTGGTTGGGATTTCTGCAATAATGATAATGATCCTTTTGACGATCACAGCCATGGAACTCACTGTGCGGGCACAATAGGTGCAGTTGGGAATAACTCTACCGGAGTGGTTGGAGTAAACTGGACAGTGAGGATAATGGCATTGAAGTTTCTAAGCGCTGGCGGTAGTGGCTCGACAGCAGATGCGATTAGCTGTATAGAGTATGCAACCAATATGGGTGCCGATATAATGAGTAACAGTTCGGGCGGAGGAGGTTTTTCCCAGGCACTGAAGGATGCTATCACAGCGGCCCATGATGCGGGGATATTGTTTGTGGCTTCTGCTGGAAATGCTGGAACCGACAATGATGGGGATCCCCATTATCCATCAAGCTATGATGTGCCCAACATTATAGCAGTAGCTGCCACCGACCACGATGACGAGTTGGCCTCATGGTCCTGCTACGGTGCGACGTCAGTTGACCTGGCAGCGCCCGGTGTAAGCATATTGAGCTCGATTCCGGGCAACTCCTACGGAAGTAAAAGTGGCACATCCATGGCAACGCCGCATGTTGCCGGGCTGGCAGGGCTTGTTCTCTCCCAGTTTCCGGCCCTCGATAACCTGGCGGTCAAGTACAATATTCTAAATAATGTAGATGTACTATCCGACTTATCGGGGAAAATATTGACAGAAGGAAGGATAAACGCCTATAACTCATTGACCTCTTCGGAGACTCAGATAAATGTCATTATAGAGAATCCGGGAAGTAATTTTGCGGTGCCCATGGATAGTTCTACCCTGATAAAGGCTGCTGTCACTCAGGAGCGTGGGCCTGCTGTCACAGAAGCAGTGGTTACAGCAAGTTTTAGTAATGGCGATCCAGACATTACCCTTTATGATGACGGAAACCACAACGATAACGGTAGTGGGGATGGTATATATGCGAATGATTGGACCCCTGGGTCTTCGGGATCTGTAACGATAACTGTAAGTGCAAGCAAGGCAGGGTTTACGAGCGGCAGTGATACTGTTACGGGAACTGTAATAATTTCTTACAGTTATGATGATACAGTAACTTATGACTGGATCGATGCAACCGTGGGAACAGATACTGGCATAACAGGGGATGATAGTTATGCGACAATAAATATCGGATTTGATTTTACCTTTTATGAAAATACCTATTCATCTGTGAAGGTCAGTTCAAATGGATACCTCACCTTTGGTGCAGACGGCACTGATTACTCAAATGACCCTATCCCAAGCACTACCGACCCAGATGACTTCATTGCTCCTTTCTGGGATGATCTCTATCCCCCTGGTGGCGGGGCGATCTGCTACCTCCTTTCAGGTACCTCCCCAAATCGTAAACTTACCATAGAATGGTACGAAATCCCTCACTATTCGTATAGGAGCGGTGCTGTCACCTTTGAAGTTACACTATATGAGTCTACTAATGAAATGGTCTTTCAGTATCAAGATGTGGTTTTTGGTAGCTCGACCTATGATTATGGAAGAAGCGGAACTATTGGCGTTGAAAATGCTACTGGTTCCGCTGGAACACAATACTCATATAATACTGCCTCATTATCTGACTCGTTGGCAATTAGATTTTACTTACCTCTTGCTGCACCCTTCATATATGTAAGCCAGGATGGGACATGCAATGGTAACACACCCTGCTATTCTACGATACAGGGGGCTGTCAACGCTGCAAGCTCCGGTTCTACCATAAAGATAGCCGGCGGGAGCTACGGGGAAGATGTAAGCCTGAATACGAACAAAAATCTGATCGTTAAGGGGGGATATAATTCCACGTTTACAACTCAATCATCAGAAACAACATTTCACACAATGACAATCAGCAACGGTACCGCTGCCGTTGATAAACTTGAGTTGCAATAAGAGGTCTTATCATCATTTACGGTGAACACTCCGGAAGGAGGGGGCTTATTTTTGGTATCTCCGGTCAGGATGGGGCTTATTTGGCCAAATTCCTCTTGAGCAAAGGGTACCGCATTTTAGGCTCCTCCAGGGATGCCCAGGTCTGCTCCTTTTCCAACCTGATTCGTTTGGGGATACGGGATGAAGTGGAGGTGGAATCGGTATCTCTCAATGACTTTAGAAGCGTACTTCAGGTCCTCAAAAAGTTCCGGCCTGATGAGGTTTACAATCTTGCCGGGCAGAGTTCTGTGGCGCTTTCCTTTAACCAGCCGGTGGAATCTTTTGAAAGCATCAGCATCGCTACGCTGAATCTGTTAGAGGCGGTCAGATTCCTGGAGGAACCTATCAGACTTTACAACGCAGCGTCCAGCGAATGTTTCGGAAACACAGATGGCCTGCCGGCAGATGAGTCAACCCCTTTCAGACCCAGGAGTCCCTACGCCGTTGCAAAGTCGGCGGCCTTTTGGCAGGTTGCCAATTATCGGGAAGCCTATGGCCTTTTTGCCTGCTCTGGTTTGCTTTTTAACCACGAATCACCCCTCAGGGCTGAGAGGTTCGTGACCAGGAAAATAGTAAACGCGGCCTGCCGCGTTGCGGCCGGAAGTAAAGAAAAGCTCCAGCTCGGAAGGATTGATGTAGAACGGGATTGGGGCTGGGCGCCGGAATATGTGGAGGCCATGTGGCTCATGCTTCAACAGGATAATCCGGATGACTACATCATAGCTACCGGCGAAAGCAATAGATTAGAGGATTTCGTGGAGGTAGTGTTCTCGACCCTTGGTTTGAACTGGAAAGACCATGTCATAACCGACAGGGGGCTTTTCCGGCCAACGGACATCCTAAGGGCCATGGCGAATCCTAAGAAGGCGGAACAGAAGCTGTGCTGGAAAGCCAAATACAAGATGCGAAATGTGGCGCTGATGATGGTGGAGGATGAATTGAAAAGGATTCGTAATCGATAGAGATGTGTAAATCGGGAGGAATTTCCGTTCCGACAAATGGTAGCCAAATGAATTGAAGAACCCCGCAGCAAGCTGCTGGGAATCTTCGACTGTAAGGAATTCTGTCAATTTTTTGATTCGCTCGCTAACCCCGTCCCGCTGAAGCGGGACTACGGGGAATGCGCTCGCTGTTGCAGTTCATAGGGAGGGGAATCCTAATGAAAAAGTTCATTGTTATTTTGCTGTGTGTAGTTTTTGCACTTGTTCTCGTAAAAAGAGCCCATGCCTATATTGATCCAGGGACGGGCAGTATGCTGGTTCAAGCGGCGATTGCCGCCGTGGCAGCGGTTAGTGTGTCTATTGGCGTATTTCGACGTCGCTTGCGATCATTTTTTGGTCGTCTTTTTGGCCGCAAAAAGGATGAATAGTGTGGAGCACGTTACTCAGATGGGTTCGGATCCACGCTCATTCAGAGACCCTTCAGGGCATGTTTTCAGCAGGGACGGCAAGATTTATCGAAGCATCTTTGGACCCGGAGTCAAAGATTTTGAAGCGGCACGGGATGCTGGGATCTATGATAAACTTATTGAGGCCGGATTATTGCTCCGACACGATGAGGTGAACTTGGGCGATCCGGCGCCCGAAGGGACGGTCTACTGCCTGTGTCATCCCCGCCTGCCCATGATAAGCTATCCATGGGAGTGGCCATTTTCCATGCTCAAAGAAGCCGCTCTAATCCACCTTGATGCCATGGAAATGCTTCTGCCGCATGGTTTCTGGCTGCGTGATGCCAGCGCCTTTAATGTGCAATATGACGGCAATCGGCTGTGCTTGATAGATACCCTGTCAATTGGTCAGAGGATTGCAGAGAGTCCGTGGGTTGCATACGGACAGTTTTGCTCACATTTTCTGGCCCCGCTTGCCATGGCCGCATATCGCGATATACGCATGCTTTCATTGTGGCGAAATTACATAGACGGTTATCCATTAGACTTGGCAACAAAGATGTTGCCATTTTGGAGGCGATATCGGCCGGGCCTTTTCATGCATCTGACCCTTCATGCACGGTTTCAGGATACGGCGGATCGAAAGGAAGACATTGGTAAAACAAAATCGGTCAAGAAGCCAAAAGTCAATGACCGCGGCTTGATTGGCCTGGTGCGTTCACTGCAACGCACTGTAGGAAGTATAAAATGGAAACGCTCTTCCAGGATATGGGAAGAGTATGGGGAGATTCGAGCCTACCAGGCCGAGGACGTGTCCAGGAAATCCGAGTATGTGGGTAGAGTGGTGCAGCGGCTACAACCCAATATTGTGTGGGATCTGGGGGGAAATACTGGTGAGTTTTCGTTTATTGCGGCCTCTGAGGGGGCATTCGTGGTGAGCATTGATGGAGATCCGGCCTGTACGGAATATCTTTACCAAAGGGTTTCCGGAGACAACGGAACGAAACGAATTCTGCCGTTGACCATGGACCTTGCCAATCCTTCACCGGGTCTCGGATGGGATGGTAATGAACGGTCAAGCTTGCGCGATCGTGGCCCTGCAGACCTGGTATTGGCGTTAGCGCTGATCCATCATCTTGTGTTTTCCTGCTGCGTGCCACTTTCGCTGATTGCAGAATGGTTTGCAGGTCTCGCAGATCACGTGCTGGTGGAGTTTGTTCCTCCTACCGATCCCATGGTGCAAAAGCTCTTAAGGAATCGGGGCGATGAACACCTTCCGTACAATCTGGAGGTGTTTAACTCGAGTTTTGAAAAATCCTTCGAATTTATTGACAAAACATTGCTTCCCAACGGGCGCACATTATTTCTTTGCAAGCGCAGAGGGAAATAGAAAGGTCCGATTTCGTGTTAACCTTTGCAATTGTAATTCCAAACTTTAATCAGAGTCATTTCCTGCCTTTTGCCTTGGAAAGTCTCCGATACCAGTCCGCTTCATTCAGACTTGCCGTTATGGATGGCGGCTCGACAGACAGTTTCAATGAGGTCGTCGAAGAGTATTCCGATATCATCACCTATTTACGCTCTGCCCCTGATGAAGGTCAGGCCGCTGCCATAAGAGACGGAAAAGATAAAGTCCCCGGCGACATTGTGGCCTGGTTAAACGCCGACGATTATTACTTCCCGGGCGCCCTTGATAAGGTAGCTGCTTGTTTTGAAAAAGACCCTGAATTGGATATTGTCTATGGCGATGCCATACATGTCACACCTGAAGGTTTTTTCCTTTCATACTTTCCGCCCATTCAGGAATTCAATGCAAAAGACCTGACGCGGACCTGTTTTATTTGCCAGCCGGCATGCTTCGTGCGGCGCTCCGCTTATGAAATGGTGGGTGGAATAGATCCTACTTTGCAATACACCATGGACTGGGACCTATGGTGTAGATTGTCATTAGCCGGCGCAAAATTCAAATATATCCATGAGGCGCTGGCAGCAGTTAGATATTATCCCGAGACAAAGACATTGAGCGGTGGCAAAAGACGTTACAAAGAGATATATCGAATTGAACGAAAATATGGCAAGAAAGTCTTGCCATTATCATGCCTGGGTTCTTACTATTATGGATTGACTTTTAAGAAAAAGAAGACGATAGCTGAGCAGACCTCCCTTCACCTTTTGAGTCTCCTGAGACGTTTTAAGAAATGTGTTTATAAGATGCGGGATTCAAGAAATGATACTTGCGAGACAAATTACGGCTTTCACCGATGGGAACCTGTAGTGGAAGGCCGCGGTACGATTCACCTGCCCTGGTACGATAAACGGAAGTGGAAAAGGCTTTGCCTCCAAGTGGAACCGAATGATAAAATTTATCGTATAACAATCAATGATATCTATACGTATATCGTATTAGCTAAAGAAGGTCTGCTTTTTGTAGAGATGCCCCTGGTGGAGGGGCCTTACAGAAAAATTTCAATAGTATGCCTAACATTACATCAATGGAGATTGTCGGGGTTTTCTGTTGAATTAACCTGATCGCTTAAGGTGAAATTGGTACAAGTGGAATAGTGCATGAATAAGAAGCTAACTGGAGGGAGAAAAAGGGGAGGGTGTCTCAAAAAATCCAAGCCCAACTTACCTTTAATCAGCATCATTACAGTTGCTTATAATGCAAAAAATAAGCTGCAAGAGGCCATTAAAGAAGTTAAAAGTCAAACTTACTCCAATAAAGAACATATCATCATAGACGGTGGGTCAGGCGACGGAACATTAGATATCTTAAGAAAAAATGATGGTGATATCGATTACTGGATATCAGAAACAGACACCGGCATATATGATGCCATGAATAAAGGAATTAAGGCGGCAGATGGAGAATGGCTTTATTTTTTGGGCGTAGACGACGCTTTTGATAGCCGAGATACTTTGAAGGTAATTTTTAAGGATCGAGCCATACCAGGTGATATCGCTATGCTTTTGGGAAATGTGATTTACGCTGATGGAAGATTGTTCCAGAGCCGGTTTGGTAAATCTATGTATTTCAAAAATACCATACACCATCAAGGCGTATTTTATCGACATAATGTTTTCGAACAGTTTCGTTACGGCGCCTCTACATCAGGAGATCGATCCATAAAACAGTATCACATTTCAGGAGATTATCAACTCAACTTGATGCTGTTCCTCCAAAAAGCAAAGCATATTTATGTGAATAAAATAATTGCAAACTGTGGAAGCGGTATTTCTATGCAGGGAAACTTGTCTGGATATATTGAGGAAATTTTTATTAGACACGAACAAATTGGCTTTTTCAAAGCCATCTTTTTCGATACCTTTACTTTTCTCAGGTATTTCTACAAGAGAATTCTCAAAGCAATTTTATGACGATACCTTAGTTTCAGAGCTCAGTTAAAAGGGGATAAGTGTCTGTACGTTCCGGAGGCAGTCGTGTACCACAAGGCTAGCGGCAGCATTGTTTATGATTCTCCTACCTCGGTTTACTACAGCCACCGAAATCTAGAGTGGGTTTACATTAAGAATATGCCTGCCGGATTGATACTTAAAAGTATCTTTCCCCACATTATCTATGACACGGCAGCCTTTTTCTTTTTTACAGCACGCGGCCGAAGCAAAGATTTCATAAAAGCTAAATGGGATGCATTGAAAGGTTTGAAGAAGGCATTGAAAAAAAGAAAGCAAATTCAAAAAGCTATGACAGTCGAAGCTGATTATATCTGGAGACTGCTGGAAAGAGAATTGTTTTTTACCAGATTAACCAGACGATTAAAGTAAAGAAAAGGGTAGCCGTTCACGGCTTGAAACTTGAAATTGGAAAGTAGAAATTAGGGAGAGATTAAAATAGAAATTGGAAATTGGGAAGAACAGTGCAAAAGCATGAAGGCCAAATTTCCAGTTTCTATTTTCTAATTTCGACGTTCCGTGAACGGTTACCTATATTTCTACCCACCACAATCTCTCAAAACCGAGTGACACTACGGCATACCTTTTAAGCCGTAGGTTATCGTACTTCTGCTCAAGCGCATTGCCGTATTGGATGACCTGCTTTTTTGCCTCTTCCATCCTGGCTTGCATTAAAGGAATAGATTGCAGCTTTTCTGCGCTTAATTCCTTTGCCTTTTGGCCGGTCAAACCAGCTTCTTTAAGACTTACATACTTGAACTCAATGAGGATATCAAAGATTTTGAACCGTCTCATATCAGGCCGGATAATCATAATTAAATCAGCGTAAGTGCGGCTTATATCTTTTTCTGAATCGATAATATAGAGAATGTCATTATAAAGAAGTGTCAAAAAAGCTGTTTTAACAGTGAGCTCATTGGCCCATCGGTAGTCGCGGTTATGGAATACTTTAAAAAATCTCTGTTCAACAAACTCGCAAAGCGGCTCCATATCGCCTTTGGCATAAAGCTGCCTGGCGGCAAAAACCCCGTCATCTCTGTCAGACGGGTCGGGCAGGAGTGTTTGTCGTATCCGTTCCACATAAGGACCCCGTGTTGTCAAATTGGGTACTCTCAGGATTAATTCGCCTTCATCTGTTTCGCTATCTATTGTCAATATGCCAAAATAATAGAGAAAAGAGGCGATAAAAGCAAAATCTTTGCTCTGATCCGTGACCATCTGTTGAATTCCGAAACGGGTAGCCAGCCTGGAGATAACGAGATGATTATCCTTTTTCATCAAATCAAGAAGCAACTGACTTCCTTTTGGTATCTGAGATATATACTGAAGCTTTGCCTCGTCTGCTGCAAGATTGGAATCGAGCATTTCTCTCGGATATTTGCAGGCGCTGGAGAATGCCTTCATAAAATAGATTGCCAGAGTTGGATTATAAACATTATAAACAAGCTCTTTTGCATCCACGGAAAATGCATATCCGTTATAATAAGTACGCATGATGTCAAGCGCTTCCGCAGCGTCCTTTTCTTTAAACCCGCATTTTTTTGCTATCGTTTTTAGGGCTTTTTCTATTTCTGCTTCATGAAAGCCGCATAAATCATTAAAGACCGGATTAAGATATATGTTTTCTGCAATATTATAACCGCTTGTAATATCGCTCATTGCAACCGGTGATACACCTGTAATAAAGCTCCGGTCAAAACCTGAGCCGTCTGTCGATGCCTTGACTGCTTTAAACAGTGTCTTTAGCGGTCCTTCCTCGTACACAAGCGCTTCGTAAATGTCCTCTTTTTTTCTGCGCACTCCCATCATAACTTCATTGGCAAAGTTGTCATATTCGTCTATTAATAGATAAACAGGATGTCCGGACTTGCGGGTTATGGACAGAAGGGATTTGATTGAATTGATGGCGTTATGAGGATCTACTTCAATATCACAGAACAAATAATCTTTATAATATAGCTCAAATGCCTTAATGCAGGAATTGATATGGTCATGAAATGCTCTTTTAATATCTTTAGCGCTTCCTGAAGGATCAACACAGGAAAAATCCCATTTAAGAATAAAGTATTGATTGTGCAAGGGGGTGGGGTTTTTACCGATCAGGAGATGACCAAAGATATCCTGAAACCGGTCTTTCCGGGCCAGGTCATAATAGTTTTCAAGCATGGAAAGCAAAAGGCTTTTGCCGAATCTTCTTGGACGCAGAAAAAGAAGAAAATATCCTGTATCCTCTATCGTGGAGATACGGTCTGTCCGGTCGCAGTAAAACAATTTTTCTGTTATGACCTTATTAAAATCGCACACACCGTAAGGAAATCTCATTGTTACCATCCTTATCATGTCAATTCTTGCTTGCCCGCCTTGGAGTGTTGTCCTGTCTAAAAAATAGCTGAATTACTGCAAATTATCATATCCTTAGGGCAAGTCAAGTTTTCTTTGTCTTGCCCTGGATATTCGATATAAGCTCAAGCGAATTTTGCAACACGGTATAATATACGCGCGTAGGCTGTCAGTAGACAAATCTGAGGGCCTTTTTTGAAAACAGATATAATATACTATCATAATCACACACGGCGTGGTAACGGCGCAAGCTATTATTTTGCGGTGAAATTCGGAAAATAAAATAACGAGGAGGAAGTCCTTTATAACCGAGGTGGTTAAAAGGAACGAAGGAAAGTTCAAAAAAAACAAACAGGTCAGTCTAATTACTACAGGTCAGTCTAATTACTACAGGTCATTCCATTTGTACGCAATACTTTCGTAATATATCCTCTTGGGTAATTTTTTCGGGTACACCGGTGGGCATGAGAACATTGCGGCCGCAAAGAATAAAGACTTCGTAGGCATCAAATATGTTTTTTTTATTCGATTATTAAAACAATTTAAATAGCGAAGCGACATCATTATTCGACGTTCGATGTTGGACGTTCGATGTTGGACGTTCGATGTTGGACGTTCATCTTTTAATTTGTTCATCCTTTGGCTCCTCTACCTCAAAGATCTCCCAGAGTGGTATCTCTATTTCTTTGAGAGAAACTAAGGGCAAAACCTCTTTTGGCCCAAATATTCCGCCCTTTCCATAAAGACCGCTTTCCTCAAGCAGGAAACGTTCAACATATTGGGCGGCAGGATCAACGATAATATACTCTTTTACCCCGTATTTTTCATACAGATTTTTCTTTTCTCGTTTATCCTTCAGAGCAGTGGCAGGGGAGAGAACTTCGATGATCAGATCGGGTGAACCCTGGATATTGGCCTCTGTGATTTTCTTTTCATCGCATACAACAAAAACATCGGGCTGAACCACATCATATTCGGACAAGACTACATCGGTAGGGGCAATGCCAACAAAACATTCGGCTCTTTTCTCGGGATGGCTTGAGAGTAAGATGTACAGATTGCCTGTGATTTTCTGATGTTTAACGGTCGGCGCAGGACTCATATTATACGCCTCGCCGTCAATCAGTTCCCACCGTTCATCATCCGGCCAAGTGAGGTAATCAGCATAAGTAAATCCCTTTTTTGTTTTTTGAGCTAAAGCCATAATTTTCCTTCCTGAATGGACTTTTAAATGTGCATAATGACCCCCACTATGCGATTGGTAATGTTGTTACCTTCTGACCTTATTGCAGATATCCCCATAGTTTTTTGTTATTGTCATACAAGTTAAATAAATGCAAAACCGGATTTCACCCCAGTACGGTGGTTTCTCCCGAGGATTGTCCCCATTTTACGCTTCACCCGCCTTTTTTAATGTTTTCTCAATTATTTTATCACTGATTCTGAACTTCTTTATCATGAGTTCATCAACGAGAGGCCGAACTTCATGAATTAGGCCGAGGTTCTTGGCCAAAATGAACAGGCCAAGCAATCCCATTATTTCAAAACCAGCGATGACGGCACTCTTTCTGGCCTTTTCCTCATCCAGTAATATCAGATCGGCCTCCAGTTCTCTGGCCAGAACAAGAACTTCAGCCTCCCCCTTTTCAAGACTACCCAGCAGAAAAGCTACCTGTATTTTGTCCTTAACCGGCTTTGACTCGATCCAGGCGGCTTCTTTTATGACTTTAGACCCGGGTTTTCCTTTGCCCCTTTCCACTACTTCCTTAAAGACCTCTTCAGGGATATAAACCTTAGAAAAGATTTCTTTGAGCAGGTCTAATTTCCCTATTTTTACCAACCCAATCAGGATTGTGGAATCACTGATAACAATCATTTTTTGAGCCTTTCGGAAAGGTTATCAGCGGTTTCAAACTCCCGTTTCATTTCATCCTGATCATAATCGACAACCGGAACACCATTATCGCTAAGATACTCTATGAAATCCCATTTAGAAAGACCTGAGAGTTCAGACGCCCTCCCCAATGAAAGAACTTTTTCCTTGAAACATTTCAGTGCGAAAAGCTTCCTTGATTCTCTAGCTATTTTTTCCTTAGTCAACCCAGAGGCAGAAAGGGAAAGGTATAGCTTTTCCGGTAAATCTATAACGGCCTGGACATTTCCCATTTTTTTATCCCCACTTTACACAATTTTATGTTATATTATTATAATATATTATG
>JAUWMR010000041.1 GCA_030613055.1 Desulfobacteraceae bacterium | reverse complement strand
TGCCAGAAAATCGCATTGATGGTAAAGTACCTTTTTGGATGTTCATCGAATAGCAGATTCATAAATACACTCACGACGATTTTTCCTAAGAAAACAGCCTGAAATCCTCAGTGAAAATTGCCGAAGAGCTGGATAAAACCGGCTATAATGTGTCGAAACACGGTGGTAACTGGCTGCAGTTAAAAACAGCGGTAAAAGCACGCAACCGGGTTGGCAGGCCGTTTATGCAGGATTTTAACCAGGCGATTTTCGCGCTGGGCCTGGATGACATCAAAGACACCTACGCCACCGCCATGAAAATAATTCGTGACCTGGGTATAGATTGGCCCTCCTTTTTAGCTTCAAAACACAGAGCCGATGTGGATGAAATTGTTGGAAATAAAAAAATCGAGTTGATGATAGCAAGGGCCAAAGAGCTCCCCGGTGAACCGGGAATACGCTATCTCATCTCCGAATCGTTTGAGTCTCAAGCCATAAGGGAGGCTTTAGGTGTATCAGAAGAAGAATACAAAAGCGTAAAATCCAAAGTGGCCGCAGAACTCGCCGAAAAAGCAAGAGTTCAGGAGTTATTTGCCGCTGTGGAAGACGCTTCGGAAGAAGATAAGATTAAACATCTCCTCAACAAAAACGCAGCAGACGAACTCATCACAGAAATTGGCGGCATCAAGCAATCCGCAATTGATGCAGTGAAAAAGGCCATGGAAGAAGAGCTGGCGGAAAAGAAGAGAAAAGAAGAAGAACTGGCCGCCAAAAAAGCGGCTGAAACAGCAGGTCCTGCTCTGGAAGATATCGATTCGGACGATATGCTCGAATACATCGAAGGAATCCGGGAAATCCTGGAATTTTCTGATGTGGAAAAGGATATCCGAACAATGTGCGAACAGAGTTCTATTCCCGAGGCCCTGGTAGACATCGCGATTTCTGATCCGGACAAACTGGCTGAACTGGAGAAGGAAGCCGGGGGATAATCGGCAGCCTTTCCACATTTGTGTTTTTACAAGCCGGGATTTTCAGTGATTCTGGCTTTTATTTTTTTCCTCCCAAGAAATGATTATTGGATTTCAATGCCGAGGGGCGACTAAAACAGCATGAAGCGGGACACTCTTAAAAAATTAAGTATCTAATGGTGATCGGCGCAGCTGAGCTTTAATTTCCCCTGAACCTGAACTATTTGCTATATTGGCCAGGTTTTTATGAGGCTGAAGTGTGGCATTGTTTCCTTGTATAGCCGCTTTAGTGTGTCTGTGGGGCTGGAGGACAAAAGCCGAGATGATTATCGAGCAATTCTTGGCCCTTCGAGAATGCCGGCCTTAAGCTCTTCGAGCAGGACCAGATTCTCTTCAAAATCTGAGCTGGCTCCCGCGGAAATGTCTATCATATTCTCGACAAGCCTGTAGCGGTCTCTCTCGCCAGTCTCACTTTCCAATATCTTCAGGAGCCTTTTCCTTGTCTCATGATTTGCAATCGCCGAAATATCCCGGCCAAGCAATCTCGCGCTGGCCCTCAGGTAGTCGAAACCTCCACTTTCCGCAAGAATATCGATCAAATCCGCTTCTTCTTCAAAGAGTCGTTCCTCGTTGCCCGCATCAATGTGCCTGCGCATCAGAAACCCTAAGTCCTTGGCGTCCTTGTTCCTTTCAGGATACCTGTCGTCCCAGGAAATTAGTTTCATTAGAGCCAAGCCGACCTGGTTTGCGAATTTGATGTCGAGATCCGGGTTTCTCTTCAGTCTTACAGTCAACGAATGTTGGTATGATTCGTCGAATCCTAAGGTGTTCATTTCGACTTCGTGATCCGGAGGCCAGGAGAACGATCCACCTGGATCTGCAATTGCGCCAAAAGGGATTACATCGATAAATAGACTTCCCAAATATTTCAGCCTTTGAACCTCCTTGGTAGATTCGAATCTTCCTGTCACAATCAGGCCTTCTCTTAGCTTGATATACTGATCCCAATCAGATACTTTCACGCCCAAATCTATGTCATTAGTCGCTCGGGTTGTCTCGATGTCGTAACCGTATTTGAGTATTATGTCCCGTGCTGTCGCACCGACGACAAAGAAAGGAGCGCTTACAGATTCAGCTACCTTTGCTATGGTGTCAAAAAGCTCAACGGTCAATCCCTCAATCTTCCCTGATAAGTCGAGCAATTGCTTTGTCATAGATGATACCTGCTGTTTCAATGTTCCTATCATCAGCTGTAGCGAGCAAATCCGCGTATGTTAGGACGGGATGAGTCAAGTTGGGGTATTCCCAATCAGGTTCGAATTTCCAGAACTTCCTCATGATCTCAATATTTCCATCCGGGTCTTGTCTTATTCTATTTCTTATTAGCCATTTAAGGAGCACCTTGAGTTCATGCGTGTAGATTGTCGCTGTCTGTGGCTGCAAGTGTTGTGTGAGCTTGGCTGCTGCGATTTCTCCACCCCAATACGTTTCCGGGCCGGGAAGCTCAGCATCCTTCCACCAATCTGTATTGGCGGCTCTGAAGGTCCCTATTAACTTCTTGGGCTTTAACTGCTCAGGATACGCCGTTGCCCATCGTGCCAACAGTTTCTCCTTTTGAATCAGACGCCGACCGCGTTTCCCCATTTCAACCAGATTTCCAGTCTGTCTCAAATCCCGCATAATCCAACCTACAGTGCCTAAGGCGACATCTGCAGCTTTGGCGATTTCACGATATTGGGCCTTTTCCAGGCCCGGATTACATAGAAGGGCAAAGACAACCTGTAGTCCTGCAGGACGGAAAGCACGGATTGGAGGCTTCTCGGTATACATCTCAGTCGGCTTGTTGCCTTTGATGAAAACAAATAGGGGGGGCTCATTTAGGTATGCGTTGCCAGCTGCGTCGAGGAATGGAGCATCTAATTCTTTTAAAAGTTCAGCTACCTGCGGGGTTACATATTTTGCAATAATAATGCCTTTTTTAAAGTGCCTTCGTAGTTGTTGAACAACTGCACCGGTCATTGCGCGTGTGAGCGTGTATTTAACCTCAGCTGCAAAATGCCACTCCATATCTTGCCAAATGATTCGAATCACTGCGTCCGGACCCTCTGGATCAACCTCAGGGTACACTTCAGCGGTTAGCTCAATCGTCTTTTCGAGCTTTTCCAGTGCTATGCGTAGAGTTTCTTTTTCTGCGTTTCTGGTTCTCATCCTGTTTTACCCGTTTTTGTTCATTGTTTCCACGTGTCCATTTTTAGTGAACATAGTTAATTCTTGAACAAATGTCAATAACTATCTAAGTCTATTATCCTAATAATTCTATTCCCAAGGATTAACAGATTTCCGTTCACAATTCTTTATCGTTCCCGAACAGAAAGGATTGCATTAGTACTGGAGAGAGATCCGTTGATGCCCCCTTCTATAGTGAAGCGGGACACTCTTGAAAAACTAAGAAATTAGTGGTGAGCGGCGCAGCTGAGCTTTCATGTTCCCTTAACCTGAACTATTTGCTATATTGACCGGGTTTTTATGAGGCTGAGGTAGGAAAAGGATGAGACGGAGCTACCACACTATTTCACCACCGTATATTTACATCGTATAGCCCCAGCTTTTGATCATTGGAAAGCAGCACCAATGATTCCACTTGCGCCTGGGCTATCAGCATCCGGTCGAATGGGTCTCTATGATAGCGGGGCGGATGTCCGGCCTGGAATGCATGTGTGTCAATGATTCATGATAGATATTCTTATAAAGTTATGGCCGCTCCTCTTCACTATATCTGCTTTTCCAACTCCATTTTAACTGCCTGGCCAAGCCGGTCGAGGGTATATGGCTTTTTGATAAATAATCCGGCGCCCAGCTCCTGAGCTTTTTTTACATCATCTGTCTCGGTAAAACCACTGGCGATCACTGCCTTCTGGCCGGGATGCAATGCAACAATCTGCTCATAGGTTTCTCTGCCGTTCATGCCCGGGTCCATAATCATATCCAGGAGTAGCAGGTCAACTGCATGTTTTTTGAGATAGACAACAGCCTCCTCACCACTGGCAACAGCATTGGGCTGGTAACCAAGTCTGCTCAGCAGGCTGCAGGCAATTCTGCGCTGATCCGGCTCGTCGTCGATCACCAGGATAGTCTCGCTGTTACCCTGCAGGTCAGCCAAGACCATATCTTCTTTCTCAACATCTGCCATTTCACGACTGGCTGGAAAGTACAGATCAAAACGGGTACCTTTGACTCCGGTGATTACGTCGATATAACCGTCATGGTCCTGCACTGTGTTCCAAACCACGGCGAGGCCGAGACCGGTACCACTTCTCCCCATCACTTTTTTGGTATAAAACGGCTCAAAGATCCGTTCCAAATCATTGGGCGTAATGCCAGGTCCATCATCAATAACTGAAAGAACCACGTATTCACCCCTATGCACATCATCATATCCCTTGAGAGGCTTATCAATATACCGGTTGGCAGTGGATACGGTAACCGAACCGAATTTATCAACCGCTTCATAACCGTTAATAACAAGATTGAGTAAACATTTCCGGATATGAATCGGTGAACAGCTCAGGTTGAAAAGATCAGCGGCAAAATCGGTAATAAGCGTTACATCCGGCTGATTAGTCGTAAGCCGTCTTATTTCAGGAGAATGCAGGTAATCTGAAACCAGTTTGTTCAGATTGTGTACTTCTCTGACAGCAGCTGCGCCTCGGGCCACGGTTAACAGGTCGGCCACTACATCTGCAGCCCGTTTGCCTGACGCCTGAATAGTCTCTACCGGCTTTCGCAGGGGGCTGTCTTCCGGCAGATCGAGCAGCATCAGCTCCGGATAACTGACAATTCCTGACAAGATATTGTTCAGGTCATGGGCCACACCGCCTGCCATCATGCCGATGGCTTCCATCTTCTGAGACCGCTGTAATTTGAGGGCCACAGCCTCCCTTTCACGCTCTGCCTCTTTTTGTTTGGTGATGTCTTCAACCATAGCGAGCATCAACGGTTCCTCGTTTAGGGTAACAGGAACACTGGTAAAGCGGCCGATAAATGGTGCGCCGTCCTTACGCTTAAGGTTGAGCTCCATACCCTTGACATCTCCATGCCTTTGTATTTCCTGTATGACTTTTTCCAGATCAACAGGGTCCTGATATAGTTCACTGACATTTTTTCCCTGCACATCTTCTCTTTTGTATCCTGCAATGTCAAAAATCTTCTTGTTCACATCCTTAATCCGGCCATCCTTGGTAATCAAGGCAATAGCGATCGGAGCGTTGTCAAAGAGGTCTTGGTAACGCTTTTCGCTGGTTTGTAGCTCTTTGTTCTTTATTTCCAACTCTGTTTGCTTTTTCAGAAGATCTTTGCTCATTTGATTAAAAGAAAAAGCTAACCTTCCTATTTCATCGTTCCTGGTATCAGCAATACGGTAACTTAAATCACCCTCAGAAATTCGCTTTGTCATAGCCGCCATTTTTGCGATGGGCCGAACAATCCTTCCGCTTAGCAATAAAATAATACCTACAAGCAGAAAAATACTTATGAGGGTAAAAAGAACTGATCTCCATAGCAATCTCTCCGCATGAAAAGAAATGTCCGCTACCGGCACGTATCCAATCAAATAGAAATCAGATTTATTCAAGATATTTTTCAAATCATTATCATAGCTATCATTCCTTGAAAGCAGATAGCTGGTATCATTAATCAGAGTGAGCACTTTAGTGTCAACGACGGCAGCAAAAACCATTTGTGCATTGATAGACTCCACATAGCTCACAAAACTATCCGTGTTATCCCGCAAGGCCTCCGGTCTCGCAGCATCTCTAATACAGTTTGCCGATATATGCTTTGACTTAATGAGAAATTCACTTGACGACATATCAAACAGAACGATGTCCGCTCCAGGTATTCCACTGGCCTTTAAATCTGATTTAAGCGAATAAATTTTGTTTTCAACAAGAGTCCAGTCCGATATCCCCAAGATAAATCCGGAAAGCTTTCCCTCATCTGTTTCAGTAGGGATGGCAAATATAAATGTATTAGAGCGAAAAGGTAAACCAGCTTTGTCAGTCAGTTCTTTTCCGCCAATAAAAACAGTATGCGGGGGTTGTTTTATGCCTGCCTTCAGAGCAACTAATCTTTGCTGTGCCTGCCTGTAGCGGAAGGAATTTTTTTCACCGGATGCGCTAAGCATATATATCAGCTTATCGGTGTCAACTATTTGGTTCCGGTATTTGACAACTGATGTTTTCCACTTTTGGTATACATCAGTTAGATATTTTTGTTCATTTTCATCAAATGCAATTTTCCCGGTAATATTGCGTGGTAAAAACGGGATATCACTTCGGCTTAGACCAACCTTGCCAAATAGTACCCTGCCTTCCTTGTCCGTGAAGAGCATCATGGAAAAGCCGGGATGAATTCTCATCTGCCTTCCAATTTCGCTCTCCTGCTCTGTTGTGACATTATTCGGATCAATCGAGCTTTTGACAAGCCACTCAGCCAAGAGCCGATAAGTTGTATCTTTCAACAGGATATAATCGTTCAGATCCCTGGCGCCATGTTCAATTACAATCGAACACATACTTATTAACTGCTTTTCAGCGGCATCTCTCTGGGCGGTATAATTTAGATAGATGATGAGTAGCATTGGCAACAATACAGGCATTAACCACAAAAGAATTTTGGCGCGTAAACTCATCTGTCACTGTCCATTTTTTTCTGGTTTCCAGGGATTACCAGCCCGATGTTTTTTTTCGCAATGAGTTTGCCGGCAGTAAACTCGGAGATTATCATGTTCAGGTTCATATGATGATCTTCCCTCATTGTCACCGAACCATTACCTACTATTATTGTCAGATTCTCCATGGCATCAATAATCTTTTCTTTATCAACAGTACCGGCCTTTTCAATAGCTTTTTGTAAAAGTTTGATAAGGCCATAGTGAGATTCTGTAGAATAAGTGACTACTGTGTTATCCCCAAACATTTTTTTCTGCCGGTCAACAAATGATTTTGCTTCTTTGCTTTCAAGGCTGCTTAAAAAATGAACATTCGTTATAATACCTTCGAGTTCTTCAGGCGGCAGGGCTTGCAAATAGGTTTCCTCAGACGCGATTGCCACAATTTTCACATGTTTTCTCAAACCGGATTCATTAAATTGCCGGATAAACCTGAACCCGTCAGGACCCGGAAGAATCAGCATGAGAACTTCAGCTTCGGATTCCCTGATTTTTTTAAGAGTGGGAGAAAAATCCTTTATGCCAAAAGGAGTAAATTCAACCCCCGATATTTTGCAGTTGGATTTCTTTACTTCTCTTTTGATGGCTTCTGTCATTTCGTGCGGCCATACATAATCATAGCCAAAGATATAGAATGACGGACCATAATTTTTCGCCATAAAAGGAATCAGGGGGGTGATTACATGATCAGGAATCGGGCTGTAGCAAAATAAATATCGGTCATATCTGTTACCCTCGTAACTGATACCGTACAGCAGGGGTGTTTTGAATTGTTTGGCAACCCTGGCCATCGCGTCACGGGCAGCACTGCTGACAGGCCCGATTACGGCAATAACATCATCTTCCTGGATTAATTTTCTTATCTGTTTGACCGCAATATTGGGGTCTGTTTTGTTATCTTCGATTATCAGCTCCAGGCGCCTCCCATTCAGGACCCCACCGGTTTTATTGATTTCATCCACAGCCATTTTCGCACCCTGAGCTCCAAGCTTCCCATATGTTTCAAAATCGCCTGACAGGGGCAACACAACACCAATTTTGACGGGACGTTTGTCAGCATTTTTTGAAAGATACAAGTATGCACCAAAAGCTGATAACAGGATTACGATAATCGACAACCCAATTACTATTTTTTTTCTGAATAACATAATGCTCCTTTGTTCCAAACTGTAGATGAAATGAAAAATGTGGTTGCGGAATATCTTGATGGTTCAGCGAACATTTCATACTTATATTGAGAGTGAATAGAAGAGTGGTAGATCTAGTTAAATTGGGATGTCTGTTCTCAGGCCGTCAATGATAACACTTTTAAAATTCTGTTCTTGCCAACAAGGAGGCTTGAGTCTTGTCGTTAGTATCTACAACTACACTAATTTCCAATACTACTAAAGAAACAATTTGGTAATCTCAACCCGCCTATACACACGCAAACAATATTATATCATAATATTTTCTATCTTTATCTGTCAATTTGATTGCTTTGGGAGGAATGGGGCCGTTTCTTGATTTGTGATTATCCCTAACTTTTTATTCACATATTAAGGTCTTTATTATTTTTATCCGTCTTTTTCCCCACAACATAAAAATCAAGACACACCCTATTCCTTTTAATTAATTGCATCCTTCAAGTAATGATAATATTCTATATCCTATATCGGCATAAAAAATAAAAGCTTTAGTTTTAGTTAGACAGAATGACCAAGAGCATACAGGGTCATGCCCTTTAGTTTTGATGGACTCGTAAAAAGTCGACACTCCGGTGAAAACCGGAGTCCATAGTAGTTGCAACTACCTGGAAATAGGGGACGGAGTTTGAGGGTGAATACGGACAGTACAATATCGAAGAAAAGGCCTTGGAATAACGACGGCCCTGAAAACGATGAAGACGGGTAAAGTCGTTATGGATAATCGACAAGGGTTAATGGCTCAAATTGACGCCCTCTTTCACCCCAGATCGGTTGCAGTGGTTGGGGTGCCCAGGGGGATGAAGACAGGCAAGCTATTTCTTATGGCCTTGAGGGATCAGGGGTTTCCGGGCAGTATCTATCCTGTTCATCCCGATGCTGAAGAGATTGACGGGCTTAAGGCATACCCGAGTGTCTCATCCATTCCGGATTCCGTGGATCTGGCCATTGTGCTGGTTCCTCACAACCAGAGTCTTTCCGTGGTTCGAGATTGCGCGGCCAAAGGGGTAAAAGGGGCGGTGCTTTTTACCGCGGGCTACAAGGAGACCGGCACCCCTGAGGGGAGGACCCTGGAAGAGGAGATGGTACGCGTGGCCCGTTCCTCCGGCATGAGGCTCATCGGACCCAATTGCATGGGCCTCTACTGCCCTGAGTCGGGGCTGTCCAATTTTCCCGAGCTTTCAAAAGAACCGGGTCCCGTGGGCATCATCTCCCAGAGCGGATCACTCACCAATATTCTTGGAAGAATGGCCCCTCAAAAGGGAATCGCTTTTAGCAAGGTCGTCAGCCTGGGAAATGAATGTGATCTGGTCAGTGCGGACTTTTTGGCCTACCTGGGGGAAGATGGTGACACGGGGGTGATTGGCGCCTATCTTGAGGGGATTAAGGACGGCCCCTATTTTTTAAGGGCCCTAAAAGCCGCATCCCTTGCAAAGCCGGTGATCCTCTGGAAGCTGGGGCTTACAGGTGAAGGCTCCCGGGCGGCCGCATCCCATACAGGAGCACTGTCGGGCTCACGGGATATCTGGAAAGGAGTGATTTCGCAGGGCGGCGCCATATCCGTGACCGGATTTGAGGAGTGGGTGGATGCCCTCATGGGGTTCTCCGTGCTTACCTCCCCGCTGGGCGACCGAATGGCCGTAATCTCCGGCCCGGGCGGGCTGGCCGTGTCAGCGGCCGAGGCCTGCGGTAATGTGGGATTTAAACTGGCGGAACTATCGGATGAGACCCGCAAAGCCCTTTTCGAAATCGTACCGCCTACAGGTACCAGCCTTCGAAACCCCGTGGATGTGGGGTTAACTGCATTTCTTGATATCGAGATCTACGCAAGGGTCGCCAGGACAGTGGCTGCCGACCCCGGGGTGGATGCCCTGGTGATGGTCGGAATCGGCGCAAGCCCCGAGACCAACCGGATTTACACGCAATCCGTCATTGAGGCCCAAAGGGAATTTCATAAGCCTTTTCTGATGGTCAATATTCCCGGATTTGACCCGGGTTTGGCCCAGAGCTTCTCAGCGGCGGGTATCCCTTTTTTCGATTCGGCCGAGAGGGCTATGAACACCTACGCACGGGTATGGCGATATCAGCAGTGGAAAAAAGGGATGAGTTGATAGAAGCCTTGGGCTTATTAATCCCTCCCACCAGGGGAGGAGAATAAGACCCTTATTGCAGGATCATCAGGGCTGCATTGTCCTGGAATGCAGGCAATAAGTCTACAGACTATAGTCTGAAGCTGTTGATTTATACGGTTCAGTAAATAGGTAGGGAGCAAGGTGATGGCAGGGCAGCCATGAAATTATGCGTTTTTTCATTGGGCGCTCTAATCACCTGCTTGAAAAAAATCATTGACACAAAGAAGCGATATGAGCTATGTTCTTATATATTATAAGCAGAAAAGGAGGACGATATGGATGCAAAAACATCTTCTTCAATAAAGGTCAAGGTCACTGCCAGTCTTGATGCTGGGTTGGTAAAAGATATAGATGCTTTCATTAAGAAATCTGAAACCCGATCCCGCAGCCAGCTTATCGAAGAGGCCTTGCGTCGTTGGCACAAAGAGCAGAAAATGCGGGAGCTTGAAAGCCAGATTGAAGAATACTATCTTTCATTATCCGATGAGGAACGGCAAGAAGACCGCAAGTGGAACAAGATAACATCTGAGTCTGCCCGACAACTTTGGGAGGAATAAGCTATGCCGTATCCTAAAAGAGGCGAGATTTTTCTTGTAAGACTTCCCGGGCATCCGGGGGATACCAAAGCAAGACCTGCTCTGGTCGTCTCTTTAGACGTTCGAAATCGCCTAGCTAATGATGTCATTGTAGTCCCCATCTCAACAACTCTCCGTCCCAGCCCTACCCATGTTGAACTACCAGAAAGGGAAGCCGGCATTAACCGAACTTCCATGGCAAAGTGTGAACAGATAACCACCCTCGACAAGTCCTTCCTGATTCGTGGGCCTTTTTCCGGAACCGTAAGTCCTGCAAAGATGGCAGAGGTGGAAAAGGCTATCCAACGAGCTATTGGTATCATTATTTGAGCCGGATTTTGCGGAAATTTTTTATTGCAGTGTTATGTCATTCGTGACATATTCAATTTTTTGCGTAATCCGTACTGATATAGCCAGTAGGTAAAAAAACCTGAATAAATACAGAAAAACGATCATGGAATTTTTTTTCAAGGTAAAAAAACCGGAAGAGGTTTTCAGAATCATCGAGCAGTTTGGCCCTTCAGGGGAAGAACAAATCCCTTTAGAAGAGGCATTCGGGCGAGTCCTGAGTAGAGAAATGATCGCGCCTGAGAACCTGCCTGGGTTTTATCGGTCCACCATGGATGGTTATGCTGTGCGGGCGAAAGGAACATTCGGCGCAGGTGAAAGTATCCCGGCCCTGTTTGACGTAACAGGGGAAGTGCTCATGGGCGAGACGCCCACAATGGTTGTGGGCGAAGGGGAGGCCGTAAAGATCTCTACCGGCGGAATGTTACCTGAGGGGGCCGATAGCGTGGTAATGGTGGAGTACTGCCATCTATTGGATGATAAGACACTCGAGATAAACCGCGCAGTATCGCCTTTGGAAAATGTTATCCAGCCCGGAGATGATTACAGAGAAGGGACAATTGTTTTCAAAAAAGGCCGCTTGTTACGCATGCAGGACTTAGGGCTGATGGCCGGGTTCGGTCAATCTGAGATCACGGTTTACAAAAAGACAAAGGTTGCCATCATATCCACCGGCGATGAAGTCGTGCCTGTTGACGCGCGGCCCCGGCCAGGTCAGGTAAGAGATATCAACCGATACACCCTCGGGGCATTCTGCCAGCGGGTCGGGGCAGAAGCCCAGTATATGGGGCTGTCTTCTGACGATTTTGAGTCTTTGAAACATATGGTTGAAAATGCCATTGCGCAGGCAGATACGGTATGGCTGTCAGGTGGAAGTTCAGTTGGCACAAGGGACCTTACGCTCAAGGTTTTTGAAATACTGCCGGATTTTGACCTGCTCGTACATGGTATATCTATCAGCCCGGGAAAGCCGACTATCATTGGGAAATGCGGCTCAAAACCCGTAATCGGCCTGCCCGGTCACGTTGCATCGGCACTTGTGGTGGCTGAGGTGTTTTTGACATCTTTACTTTCACGGCTGTCTGGTTGTACGGATTTTAGGAGCGATCTCAAACCCGAAGTTGAGGCTGAGTTGAGCCGGAATATTGAATCTGCGACCGGCAGGGAGGATTATGTTCGGGTCAGGCTGGTAAAAAAGGGCGAGGGCATGATTGCTGAACCGGTCTTTGGAAAATCAGGTCTTTTGTCGACACTGGTTGAGGCCGATGGCCTGATCCGCATAGACATGAATACAGAAGGCCTTTATCAAGGCCAGAAAATAAAGGTCCTTCTAATATAGTGGAGGTATTAAATGAAGCGCAAGGTCTACCTTTCCATGAAGTCTCTTGAAGAGGCAAAGGGATTATTTTTTTCCCGGTTCGCCCCTGATAAACAAACCAAACCTGAGGTAATAAAAACCGAGGATGCCCTGGGTCGAATCACGGCTGAACCGGTTTTTGCAAAGAGATCCGCTCCTTCTTATCATTCAGCAGCCATGGACGGTATCGCTGTAAAGGCAGAGGACACCTATGGAACGACTGAAAGATATCCCATGAAACTTAAGTTGGGAACCGACGCTGTCTGGATCAATACCGGCCAACCCATTTGTGAACCATTTGATTCGGTGATCATGGTTGAAAAGATCCATCAGTTAGATGAAGACCACCTGGAAATTCAATCTTCTGCCTATCCCTGGCAAAATATCCGGAAGGTGGGGGAGGATATTGTAGCTACCCAGTTAGTCCTTACGCAAAATCATAGAATTAGGCCATATGATATCGGCGCCCTCATAAGTGCCGGAGTCTTCTCCCTGAAAGCCTGGTCGATGCCCAGGGTGGCTATTATTCCAACCGGCTCAGAGCTTGTACACTACAGCGCAATTGATGAAAGTTATACGCTAAAGGAAAACCAGATCATTGAGTACAATTCTTTAGTACTTGCGGCATTAGTTCGCGAGTCGGGCGGCATCCCGGTGGTCTATGATATTGTAGATGACCAGGAGGAGATGATCCGCAAGGCTGTAAAGGAGGCCGTTGAATCAGACGCCCATATAGTGATAATCAACGCGGGTTCCTCGGCAGGCAGCAAGGACTATACTGTGCATGTCATCAGTGAACTGGGAGAGGTCCTTGTCCATGGTGTTGCTATGATGCCGGGGAAGCCAACCATTTTGGGTATTATTCATGACAAACCTGTCGTAGGCAATCCAGGGTATGCTGTTTCTTCAACGCTTTCATTTGACCAGTTTGTAAGACCTTTGATTTCCAGACTTCAGGGATATCAGCCCCCTGCCCGCCAGACCATTAGGGTCTTTCCCACTCGGGATATTCCGTCCAAGCTGGGCATTGAGGAATTCCTGCGTGTCAATATTGGCAAGGTTGGCCCGAAATACGTTGCCACACCTTTAGCAAGGGCCGCAGGTTCCATAACCACACTTACAAGGGCCGAGGGCATTTTGCGTATCCCGGCACTCTCGGAAGGCGTCTCACAGGATGAGGAGTTGGAAGCAGAGCTTCTGGTAAGCAAGGAAGATCTTTTAAATACTGTTGTGGTTATTGGCAGTCATGACATTAACATAGATATTCTTTCGGATGAAATCAGGCGCAAAGGATACAATATCCGTATTTCATCAGGTAATGTTGGCAGTCTTGGCGGGTTGATAGCCATTAGAAAAGGAATATGTCACATGGCAGGTACGCACCTTTTAGACACGGAGACAGGCGAATATAATCTTTCCTATATAATTAAGTATCTAAAGGGAATGCGAGCCAGTATTTTTAACCTGGTTTTAAGGGACCAGGGTCTGATAGTGGCAAAAGGTAATCCAAAGGGTATTAAGGGCATTCAGGACCTGGCCGGTGGTGATATTACATTTGTCAACCGTCAGGCCGGTTCCGGGACCAGGGTCCTTTTTGATTTCAAATTGAATGAATTAGGAATTTCACCTGATTCCATCAAAGGCTATGACCACGATGAATTCACGCATATGGCAGTGGCAGTGGATGTCTTGAGTGGTGCGGCAGATTGCGGCATGGGTATCTTTGCGGCGGCAAAGGCCTTGAATTTGGATTTTATTTCCATGGTAAGAGAGCAGTACGACCTGGTTATTCCGAGTGAAATATTGGATCAGCCTAATATCCAGGCGGTGTTGGAGACTATCCGGTCCCGGCATTTTCAGGAACGTGTAACATCTTTAGGGGGCTACGATCCCTCGAATAGCGGTCATCTATGGAAGGAGACAGGGGGTAACGAAGATGGGATCGTTTAAATTGAGATCAAGGCAATGGATAGTTGACGAGCATAACCGGATCATCATCGGAGAGGGGAGAAAGGAGATACTGGAAAATATTGAAAAAACGGGATCCATAAACCAGACCGCAAAGATAATGAAAATGTCCTACAAGGGTGTGTGGAGCAAAATAAAGGTCACGGAAAGCTATTTGAACGTAAGGATTGTTCATACAGACAGAAAGAGCGGCTCCCATCTGACGCATGAGGGCAAAGCGCTTTTGAAAAAATACGGTATTCTAAAAGAGAGGTGTCTCAAGGAAGATAATAGAATCTTCAGGAGCATATTTGGTGGGAAAGAAAAAAAAAGATAACCGGAAAAAAGGAAAAGGAAATAGCTGAAAATGTTATCAAAAGATAATGGACCCCCAATTATCTCTTTTGTCGGTTCATCCGGGGCAGGAAAAACCACCCTGCTCGAAAAGCTCATACCCGAACTCACCCGGCGCGGCTTGAAAGTAGGGACAATCAAGCATGATATCCACGATTTTGAAATGGATCGGCAAGGAAAAGACAGCTGGCGGCATAAGCAGGCAGGGGCCTCGATTACTATTCTTTCATCTCCTCACAGGATAGGGATGGTTATGGATGTAGACCATGATTACAACCCTGATGAATTGGCGCCACTATTCTGCAACATTGACATAGTCTTAAGTGAAGGATATAAATATATAGATATGCCAAAAATAGAGGTTTTTAGACCTGAGGCCCACAAGGAAATCATTTTAAAGGACGATAAGAATTTAGTGGCCCTGGTAAGCGATGTTCCGGTTGATCTTGATGTTCCCCGATTTTCGACTGGCGATATTAAACAACTGGCTGATTTTTTGATAGGTTATTTTGAGTTGATTCCGGCGGCATTAGCATTGAACCGGGAAGCGGAAATGCCTTGACAGGATTGCAGTCGAGAAAGGAAGTTTTGAACAATCAAGTCAATATTGTTATTCTGGAAAAAAGATAGATTGAGGTCATAATGATAAATATCCCCTTTATTACTCAAATTCCGGTTGGTATTTCCTTAGGGGGCGCATTCGAACATGATGTTGTCCAGATGGTTATCCATGCCGGCCTAATGGTAAAGTTTGTCCTGTGGGTATTATTGCTCTTTTCGGTTATCTCCTGGGCCATTATTTTCGTGAAATACAGATTGCTTCGTAAAGCAAAACAGGAGACTGCAATCTTTCTTGAGCTTTTCTGGGAAGATAAGGACCTGAAAAGCATTTACAGGGAGTGTGAAGATCTGGAATACAGCCCCATGGCCCGTCTGTTCGTTGCAGGATATGCTGAGGTCAGCCGGATCCGGAAAATTCAGGCCTCTGCTGGCTCCCAGAACAGCCAGGGAACGGCAGGAAGCCATGAGTATTTGCGCTCCCAGCAGGCCATCATGGATAATCTCCGGAGATCTTTGAGAAAAGGCACCATTGACCAGATGAGCAGGCTGGAGCGAGCCATAAGTTTCCTGGCCACCACAGGGAATACAGCTCCCTTTATTGGCCTTTTTGGCACGGTCTGGGGAATAATGCAAGCGTTCAGGGGGATAGGGCTTAAAGGTTCGGCAAATCTTGCGGTAGTTGCCCCGGGTATATCAGAAGCGCTTATAGCCACGGCCGCTGGCCTGGCGGCCGCGATACCGGCGGTTGTGGCCTTCAACTACTTCACGCATAGGATTTCAGCGCTCGGGGCAGAAATGGATATTTTCGCATCTGATTTTTTAAGCATGGTGGAAAGACAATTCGTTAAGAAAAGTATACTTCCCCGAACGCACCGGTAGGTTATATATGTACCAGGGTAGCAATAACAAGACATTTATGTCGGATATCAATGTCACTCCGTTCGTGGACGTGATGTTGGTGCTGCTCATTATTTTTATGGTGACCACCCCTATGATGATACAGGGAGTTGAGGTCAATTTACCGAAAACTACCACTAAGCATATCAAAACCCGGGAAGACCCATTGCTGCTAACGGTTAACAAGAAAAGGGAAATCTTTTTAGAAAAACACCGGGTTGAGCTCAAAGGGCTGGAGACAAAGATTAGAATGATTTTTCAGCACCGGAGAGAAAAGGAAGTCCTTCTGAGAGCCGATAAAGATGTGCCATACGGATTCGTCATCAAGGTGATCGCGGGGGTCAAGCGGGCGGGAATCGACAAATTAGGGATGGTCACCGAACCTTTGGATTGATTCCTATGGAAGCCTTATTGCTTGAAAACAACTCCAATAATCTGATGGAGCCAAAGTGGGGTAAAATGCTCGCATTTTCCCTGTTTATTCATTTGGCGGCCTTTTCCATAATCCTGTTCGTGCCGGAGCAGATACCCACCAGGAGAATCAAGGGCACTGTCTATGAAGTTAATCTGGTGGAAATGCCAAGGGGTAAGCGGGTAACGGCAAAGGGAAGTTCAAAAGAAAAGCGCAGCAAAAGTGTACATAGACCAAAAAAGGCTGCTCCAGCCAAACGGATTGCCAGGACGAAACAGAAAGAAAAGCCGATTGTCGTTGCCAAAAGGACCGTTAAAACAAGACGAGTTAAGGCCAAAAAAGCTGAAGTCTCCACGTCCAAATTAATAGATGAAGCCCTGTCGAAGATAGAAAAAAGAGTCCAGGAGGAAGAAAAAAATCGCGAGGAAGAGGAACATATTGAACAGGTTATTTCTGACCTTGATACCCAGGTAAAAGATGGGGAAGGCCAGGGCGTCCAGGGTGCCCAGGGTGCCCAGGGTGGCCAGCTTGGGTTTTCAGATACCGGGATTCACTTCAGCATATATCAGATGGAGGTGGCAAACAAGATAAAGAGCAACTGGACATATCCGGTTGCCCAGCTAAGCACAAGAGACAGAGAAAAGTTTGAGGCTGTAGTCGTTGTAAGAGTCAAGAGCGACGGCACTATCCTGAAATCGTGGGTAACAAAGCGATCGTCTGATGTTATTTTCGATCAATCGGTCTTAAAGGCCGTTGAAAGGTCGGATCCCCTGCCGCCATTTCCTGAAGGCTACAGAAAGACTCATGACGAAATTGAATTTACTTTTAATCTGAAAGATCTGGAAAAATATTAATATCCGGAGGTGTTTGGGGTCATGCGTTCAGAATTGAAAATTTCTTTTTGCACCAGGAGCACTGGTTTTTGTATTTATTTGTTTATGGCTTTGCTTGTCATTCTTTTTGTTTTTCCGGGGCATAGTTTCGCCAGGATATATATCGACATCAATGCCCCTTCCATTCGAAAATTCAACATAGCAATTCCGGATTTCAAGTATCTGGGTAAAAAAAATAAAAATCCTGAACTTTCCACGCGGTTGCCGGGGGTGATTTCCAATGATCTTGCGCTCAGCGGCTATTTCAGCCCTATGGACAAACATGCCTTTTTAGAAGGAAAGGATGGGCCGCTGCTACTGCAAAAAATCCGTTTCAAGGACTGGTCCGTTATTGGTGCGGAGCTTCTCTTGAAGGGCGGTTATACCTGCGTGGGTCGCAGTCTGGAAATGGAAGTAAGGCTGTTTGACGTATTCTGGGGCCGCCAGATTCTTGGCAAAAGGATCATCGGCGATATCAGGGATTACCGTTACCTTATGCACCGCCTTGGAAATGAGATCATACGGAAGTTGACCGGACATGCGGGTATATTTCTTACAAGGCTGGCTTTTGTGGGGAATGAAACTGGAAACAAGGAAATTTATATGTCTGACTATGACGGGCATAATGTGCGGAAAATAACAAATGACCGAAGCATTGCGCTGTTGCCGCGATGGTCCCCTGATGGAATAAGAATCATGTATAATTCTTATAAAGACGGCGGGCCCATGCTCTATATGAAGGATATTACATCGAATAAAGTGAAGAGAATTTCATCAAGGACAGGGTTAAATATCGGTGCATCCTGGACTCCTGATGGCAGAAAGGTGGCATTAACGCTCAGCAAGAAGGGGAACCCGGATATATTTACCATTGATCTGAACGGGAAAATCTTGGAACAGATGACCAGACACTGGAGCATTGATGTTTCTCCTGCTTTTTCCCCGGACAAAAAAAAGATGGCATTTGTCTCCAACCGATCTGGTTCCCCCCAGATATATGTGCTGCACATTAACACCGGGAGAGAAGAAAGGTTAAGCTTTGAAGGCAAATACAACACTTCTCCTGTCTGGTCGTCTCTAAACCGGATTGCCTTTGTATCAATGAACGATGGACATTTTGAGATATGTACTATGGACGCCGATGGGGGACGATTGAGAAGACTGACGGAGAATCAGGGCAATAATGAGGATCCCTGCTGGTCTCCAGACGGGAGATACATTGTCTTCAGTTCAAACAGGAAAGGCCGTTATCACCTGTATATCATGAATGCGAACGGGCAGAACCAGAGCAGGGTCACTTTTTTAAGGGGGGACCAGACCTCTCCGTCCTGGGCTCCTTAACGTATTTTGTAAAACTTTACCTGCCTTCTTGAGGGCGGGTTCCACGGCCCCGTCTGCGTGTAACGCACAGGGAGGCCTTCCCGTCATATTTTCAAAGCGCGAAAGTGTAATAATAAAAAGAGGTTCAGGCATCTAAACCCTTGAAGTTATAAAATTTATGTGATAAAATACAAAAAATTAATCTTTATGCTTATTTTTTCTTGCAAAAAGTAAAAATTTGTGGGTAAATCTCATCTGTTCTTTGATCAATTTATTGGATTTGAAGGGTATATTCATTGGTTTCTCATTGTAAACCTAATAACTCAGGAGGTAAAGAGAACATGAAAAGAAAAATGATAACTTGCTTGATAGTCATGGCGTTTGCATGTTCGTCACTCTTGCTGACGACATCGTGTGCAAAAAAGGAAATGAAAGCCTGGTCTAAAAAGGCATTTACCACGAAAAAGGCAGGTGAAGCTGTCGAAGGTGAGGCGGCGGCACCGGTATCCGGACGAGATGCAAGGATGCAGGAACTGGAAAAGGCCAGAATGATTGCAGAAGAGATGCGCATCTTTGAAACTACCAATGTCTACTTTGATTTTGACAGGTCTGATCTGAAGGCTGAGGCCCAGGATGTTTTGAAGAAAAAGGCAAACTGGCTTGATGATAACCCGCGTTATTCCCTCCGCATTATGGGCCATTGTGATGAAAGAGGTACTGCCGAATACAACCTGGCATTAGGCGAGAGAAGGGCTCACGCGGCCAAGAAATTTCTCATGGCATTGGGGATTTCAGGGGACCGTGTTTATACCATCAGTTATGGCGAAGAGAAACCGGACGACCCCGGTCACAGCGAGGCAGCCTGGTCACAAAACAGAAGGGATGATTTTTTGTTGATCAAGTAATCGGAATATTGACTGTTTTCTGTTAACGAACATTCTCCGATGTGCCAGGATTAAACAAATGGGCCGGCCTGTATTAAGGGCCGGCTCGTCTACTTTATATTAAGTTTATCAAATGCATATTTCTGTTGTACCAAAAAGCAGATCTGGAAAAGTGGGATGGGCTATGCTCTTCCTGCTTATCTTTTCTTCCTGTATCACCACGCAACAGGATGCCAAGTACTTAAATGACCAAATCGTAGCCCTCAATAACCGCGTGAGCAAACTTGAAGGATCTGTTGACAAGGATCAATATAGTGACCTCAATGCGAGACTGAAAGTAATCAGCGAGAGTCAGGCGGAAATGGGCTCGGACATTGATAATGTCAGAGCAGAGATGCTGAAGCTTTCGAGTCGTGTGGATGATAGAAGTCAGCTTGTCAGGCGTACCGTTGAGAGAGACACAGCCGCGCAAGATGCTATGAGGGCGGGCCTTAATGATCTCGACAAGCGAACGGCAACACTGGAAAAGGAGGTAAAAAGGATTCAAGAATACCTCAAGCAACAGGCTCCTGGTGTTCCCGCTAAAAAGGCCCCGCCAAAGGTTACAACACAAGTGAAAGGTCCTGAGCCGAAAGCCACGGTCCCAAAAGAAAAACCGGTGTCTCCTGAAAAGCAGCTCTACGATATGACACACGCGAAATATCGAGATGGAAAATATGAGGAGGCCATTACCGGTTTTAGGGGTTTTTTAAGGAAATACCCAAAGTCAGACTTAGCTGATAATGCGCAATTCTGGATCGGGGAATCCTACATGGGCCTGAAGCAGTATGAAAAGGCTATCCTGGCGTACCAGGAAGTGATAAAAAACTATCCCAAAGGGAACAAAGTGCCCAATGCGATCCTCAGGCAGGCGATTGCCTTTTACGAGATAAAAGACAAAACCAGTTCAAGGCTGTTGCTAAAAAAGGTAATAAAAAAACATCCCAATTCGAGTGAAGCCGGGGTGGCAAGGGCCAAGCTTAAAACACTTAAATAGTAATCGTAATAACTGAAAAGATAACTGGTTTCCATCCAGAAATCGAAGATTCCTGGGGGAGCTGTTAGCGATCAACATTCAACCTAACTTGCTGGGTTTACGTGATTTTTGCTGATGCCACAAAAAAAACGAGAAAGTCCGTGGATAATTATTACTCGCATCGCTGCATTTTAAAATATCCCTCCATAAACAAGTGAACCATAAATCCTCTTACAAACAAAGCATTCTCACAATACTTAGAACCAGCGAACACACCACAATGGCCGTGCTGGCTGTTTTTGTTGGACTGGCCGGCGGTCTCGGAGCGGTTGGCTTTCGCTATCTAATACTCTTGTTTCAATCAATATCTTATGGGGCTGACGGTAATCTGCTTGATCTGGCCCAGGCGACCCCATGGTATCTTAGGGTATGGGTTCCAGCTGCAGGCGGATTGGTCGTAGGCCCTCTTGTCTATTTTTTTGCCAGAGAAGCAAAAGGACACGGTGTCCCTGAGGTCATGGAGGCCGTTGCCCTTAGAAGTGGAATAATAAGAAAACGGATCGTTTTGATAAAGTCTATGGCATCTGCCATCTGTATCGGAACCGGGGGCTCCGTTGGAAGGGAAGGTCCAATCGTTCAAATAGGATCTGCCATTGGATCGACCATAGGCCAGTTTTTGAAAGTTTCAGGGGATCGGATCAGGACCCTCGTGGGTTGTGGGGCCGCGGCCGGTATCGCTGCTACTTTTAATGCCCCCATCGCCGGGTCCATGTTTGCCCTTGAGGTTGTCCTTGGTGATTTTGGCCTTGCCACATTCAGCCCAATCGTTATCTCCTCAGTAGTGGCTACGGCCGTTTCCCGCCATTTCTTGGGGGATGTCCCTGCATTCATAGTCCCTCCCTACGAACTCGTAAGCGCCTGGGAGTTTCCGGTCTATGTTATCCTGGGCCTTTTCTGTGCACTGGTGGCCGTTAGTTTCACTACTGTGCTGTACCGACTGGAAGACTTCTTCGACGACATAAAATTTCCTGAATATCTCAAGGCTGCTTTAGGTGGATTAATCTTGGGCTTTATGGGTCTTGCATTCCCCCATATCTTAGGTGTTGGTTATGGCGGTATCGATTTATCTCTTGCGCAAGAGCTTTCCTGGTGGCTCATGTTTGTTCTGGTCCTTTGTAAAATATTAGCCACATCTATTACCATTGGTTCGGGAGGCTCTGGAGGTATTTTTGCCCCTTCTTTGTTTATGGGAGCCATGGCGGGAGGCTTTTTCGGGATGATTGTACACAAACTTTTTCCCGCGATGACAGCCTCTCCCGGGGCATACAGTATTGTAGGCATGGGGGCTGTGGTGAGCGGGACTACTCATGGTCCTTTAAGCGCTATATTGATCCTCTTTGAGATGACCGGCGACTACAAAATTATCCTTCCACTTATGATTGCGTGTATCGTGGGCTCGCTGGCAAGTGGCCAGTTATTGGAGGACTCAATCTATACACTAAAACTGGCAAGAAGAGGAATAAACATCAGGGGGGGAAAGGAGGTCAACGTTCTAAAGGCAATGCCTGTAAAAGACGTCATGAATCCGGAAGCAGAGACAATATCTGAAAGCATAAGCCTGAGAGAATTCTCCAAAAAGATATCAAAGAGTAAATATAACAGCTTTCCTATTGTAAACAAAGACGGGAATCTGACGGGGATCCTTTCGTTTCTTGATTATCGTGATGCCGTTTTTGACGAGAATTTGAAAGATCTGATTGTGGCCAAAGACCTTGCTACGCCGGATGTTGTTACAGTCTCCATTGACGATAATCTTTATAGCGCCTTAGAGAAGATTACATTGAAGGATTTTTCTATTCTGCCAGTCGTATCTCCAGATAATCCCCTGGAATTATTGGGGGTTTTAACGCGCAGGGACATCATCGGTGCGTATAACAAGGCCGTTATCAAAAAGTCCGTGCTTAATGAGTAGGATGGAAAGCGACTAATCCAGCGCAACCTTTGAGCAGGCCCCTGATTTCAGCGCATACATCGCTTGCAAGGGCTGTATCCTGCCCAGAAGGCATCAAAAAAGGATTTGAATCTTACAAGATTCTTTTCATATATTTTCCGGCCAAATGGGCAATCTGGGCGGTGAAACCGGTAAGAATAGCGGTTCCCCAAATAGAAACCTTCCCCGCTTCTTAAAGGCCTGCTCCATATTCCGGTCTTATCTTGCATGGCTTTTCGCTGGCAGTGAAGAAGGATCTTTCTATACTTGAAATTAGGCCTTTTTGACATGACATGGGCAAGGCCTTTTCGCACTAAAAGCGCATTGATCATTTCCCCGTTTTGCAAAAACACGTAAGCCAAAAAACGCCCGTGTCTATCTCTTTTTTCGTGATCAAATTCCAGTCTCACACGTGCCTTATTCACCAACCCGGAGTTGAAATCTCTGGCAGCTTCAGCCATAAATTCGCTTTTCCCACCTCCATGATCGACCTCCGGCGCATCGATTCCTAAGTATCTTACCCGGTCTCCACTATCAAGAGTAATGGTATCACCGTCATTTATGAATTTCACCTTATGGTATGAAATGGGCGTAAGTGAAAGACAGACAGTTGACAGAAAAGCAACAAGGAGAAGCTTTTTGGCTTTCATAAACGGTTCCTATTCTTAATCTTTCAGAATAAAACTTGGAAATATGCAATACAAACCAAATGAATGAGGTTAAGATATTTTTATTCATTATTAACAGATTTTTTATTGACTTTGAAGCTTTTTGGTACTAAAGATAAATTTAATTGATTACCTGACATTGATCATATTAAAAGAGAGTAAAGGAGTGTATTATGCCGGAGATTATGACAACCAAGGAACTCGCCAAGTATTTAAAGTTACATGAGATAACCATCTGTAAGTATGCTGCTGAGGGCAAGATTCCTGCGATCCGGATCGGAAGGGTCTGGCGATTCGATAAGGAAGCTATCGACAGATGGATCAGCGGGGGGCAGACGAAATAATTCATGAGGAGCAGTGATACCAGACAGGGCTCCGATGTTGCCTTAAGTGATAAGACAGCAGCGTTATTGATGCTTAATAAAGAGGAGAGGAAGCTGATAAAAGAGCTTCTTCTGATGGCCATGCATTCCGAAAGTGTCAGGTCCTATATTGTCAAGAAACTTGGTAAAAAATCCATTGAAATCGGTAAACAACTCCTTAAAACCATGTGATTCCCGTAAACTCTCCCCTGAAAGAATCTGACGGTTTACCGCTTACCATATGAGGCGAACTCCCTAAGTTCAATAGAGAAGATAGGGCTCCCTCCACTTAATAAAAGATTCCACATCTGCCTGCCATTTTTCTTTAATGTATGAAAGGGTAGCGTCTGATTCCAGGTGTTGCCTTAGTGATGGGTCGCCCATAATCAGGTCAATGGGCTTTTTTTTATATTCATATTCATAAGGTGGGGCTTTCCAGCCGAAGCTTTTGGGATGAGTATTCATCACGGTTCTTAGCAGGCATATTGAGGTGGTATAAGGCCGAAAAGCATGAGGATCCAGCACGTGTATCATGAAACCCCGGCAATGTTTTCCCTCCCACTTGTTGAACGTAGGACGAAACGTATATTCCTGAAGACAGCAGCCCTTTACGGCCTCCGGGTCCAGGGCATTTTTAATGGCTTTTGTATCCATGTATGGGGAGCCAAAAATTTCAAATGGACGACATGTACCTCTTCCCTCTGAAACATTGGTCCCTTCCCAGATCACCTGTCCCGGATACACCAGGGCCGTCTCCGGAAAAGGCATATTTGGTGACGGCATTATCCATGTTAAGCCGGTTTCGTTCCATAACATCTTCCGGCTCCAACCTTTCATTGGTATGATCGTAAGGTCGCAATCCAGTTCGAATACATGGTTAAATACACGGGCCATCTCCCCTATTGTCAAGCCGTGGCGCATGGGAAAGCTGTAAGGTCCAACAAATGAATAGAGTTCCGGCCTAAGGCGGTCCCCTTCTACAATTTCCCCACCAATGGGATTGGGTCGGTCCAGGACAAAGACCTTTTTTCCACCTTTGGCCGCAGCCTTGAGGCAATTCAACATTGTGGATGCAAAGGTGTAAACCCTTGTTCCAATGTCCTGCAGGTCGATTATTAGAACGTCCAGCATGTCAAGCATGTGAGGAAGTGGTTCTCGAATATCAGAATAAAGGCTGTGGATTGGTATGCTCAATGCCGGATCGGTTGAATGTTCCGTTTCAATCATATTGTCCTGGTCTTCACCGTCATAACCGTGCTGCGGGCCAAAGAGGGCCTTTAACTGGCCTGGAAGCAGCCTGGTAATGACTTCCCTTGCCGTGTTTAGCTCGCTATCTAAAGATGCCTGATTGGCGAGAAGGCCGAGTCTGTACCCTTTCAGCCTTCTCCATTCTCCCTCGCGAATGATGTCAAGACCCGTTAGGACGTGTTTTGTCTCTGGCATTTTATCCCTTTGCTGTTTTTTCGGTGTTTTTATTAATCCTATTTAAATAGTGGTTTTTTTTCAAGAGTGTTCAAACGCATAATATGATATTGCAGTGTATGTCAATACCACAAAGAATGGCTGAGGGCTGCGCTTGGACGAAAATATTGGAATGTCGAAAAATGAATTTGTAGTTCTTCTTATATTCACACTGATTTTTATTGCAGGATCTCTTTATGCAGGGGATGTTCGTGTTCTTCAAGAAAACAATGTCACCGTGTATTTTGAACATTCACTGGAAAGACCTGCAAAAGAGATCGCCGCTATGTATCCAGCAGTCAAGTCACAACTTGAAAGTAATATTGGCTGGGATCTGACAGTAGCGCCTACCGTGCTGCTCCTTGAGAACAGAAAACTTTTTCAAGGCATGGCCGAGAGCCCTCTCATTGTTGCCTTTGCTGTGCCGGCAAAGAACCTCATTGTAATAGATTATTCGAGGATGAATATGCAACCATTTACCCTTGATATTACGCTGAAACATGAACTCTGTCATCTACTGCTTCATCATCATATCAGAGAGCCTGTACTACCAAGGTGGCTGGACGAGGGTGTTTGCCAGTGGGTAAGCGACGGAATGGTTGATATAATAATGGATCAAAAACGTTCTTTTCTTAACAGGGCATCCATGAGAGGAAAATATATTCGCCTTGATTCGCTTAAAAACACATTTCCGTACAAAGCTGAGTCCCTGTTGCTGGCCTACGAGGAAAGCAAAAGTTTTGTAACGTATATCATTGCTGAATTTGGTAAAGAAGCGATACTGAGTATTCTTTCACATATGAAAAAGGGCATGGACGCGGAATCAGCCATATTAAAGGCCCTTTCAATCCCATTAAATGAACTTGAAAAACAATGGCATGATTCCCTTAAAAGCAATATAACATGGCTTGCGCATCTAAGCTACCATCTGTATGATATCTTATTTGCCTTTATGGCCCTTCTAAGCATATGTGCATTTATTCGTGTAATCCTGAAAAAGAGGGCTTATAGTGATGAAGAAATGGATAATGATGACGGTGGCTTTGATGTTTGATAAAAAGTAAAGCTTTCGGAGAAACGTGGTGATGAAAATATTTAGTAACGCATACAATATTTAGTACATTTGTTCAGGAGGATTAATCTTATGGAATTTCCTTATCTGTTTTCACCTATAAAGATCAATAACATGGAACTCAAAAACCGTATTGTCATGACGGCCATGCACCTCGGGTATACGCCTGAAGGTGAGGTTACGGACCGCCTGATAGATTTTTATACCCTGCGGGCCAAGGGCGGAGTGGGTCTTATCATTGTGGGCGGATGTTCTATCGATGAATATGGCGGCATGTCGAGCATGATATGCATCCGTGATGACCAGTATATCCCGGGGCTTAAGAGGCTGACGGAATCCGTTAAGAATTCCGGGGTAAAAATTGCTGCCCAGCTCTACCAGGCTGGGCGTTACACCCATTCTGCTATGATTGGCGGACGGAAGCCCTTTTCCGCCTCTGCCGTCCGCTCAAAACTGACCGGTGAAATCCCGCGCCCCCTTGAACTGGAGGAGATTCCCGGGGTTCAGGACAAATTTGCAGAGGCGGCCGTTCGGGCCAAAGAATCCGGGTTTGATGCGGTGGAGATTTTGGGTAGCGCAGGATATCTTATCTCCCAATTTCTTTCCCCACTAACCAACCTGCGTGAGGATGAGTACGGCGGTTCCTTGGAAAACCGGATGCGTTTCGGCCTGGAAGTGGTCGAAAAGGTAAGAAAAGCGGTTGGCCCTGATTATCCGGTGCTGGTGAGGCTGGCAGGTAATGATTTTATGGAAGGCGGAAATACCAACCGTGAGTCAAAAATCTTTGCCTCTGAAGTTGAAAAGGTAGGAGTCGATTTTTTTAATATCACAGGAGGATGGCACGAGACGCGTATTCCCCAATTGACCATGTCTGTTCCCCGCCAGGCCTATGTTTACCTGGCACAGGGCATTAAGGCCGCAGTTTCAGTCCCGGTGCTTGCCAGCAACCGGATCAACGATCCTCACACAGGAGAAGAAATTTTGAGAAATGGCCAGGCGGATCTGGTTACTATGGCCAGGGCCCTTATTGCTGATCCGGATCTTCCCAATAAAGCCAGAGATGGAAAATCCGACCTCATTTATCACTGTATTGCCTGTAACCAAGGGTGTTTTGACAGCGTTTTCCAAATGAGGCCCGTGACCTGCACAGTCAATCCGAGGGCCGGTATGGAAGGTGAATTAAAGTCCGTCCCTGCCCTTGAACCGAAAAAGGTGCTGGTCATCGGCGGTGGCCCTGCCGGCATGAAGGCCGCATGCACCGCGGCAGAGAGGGGACATGACGTCACACTGATAGAAAAGGAGCGCACCTTGGGCGGACAAATGCTCCTGAACCGTCTCATCCCCCAAAGACAAGAGATGGTCACGGCACCCGCTGACCTTGCAAGCAATCTGAAGGCCCTTAATATTGAAATCCTTCTCAATAAAGAGGCCGATGCCGCGCTCATAAAAGATATGGCACCGGACGTAGTTGTAGTAGCAACCGGAGCCAAGCCGATCCAGCCGGACATCCCGGGCGTCGACGGTCAAAATGTAGTCCAGGCATGGGGTGTACTTGCAGGTGGTGTTGGCGTGGGAAAAAACGTGGTCATTTTAGGCGGGAATGCTGTAGGCCTGGAAACTGCTCTCTATCTGGCCAACCAGGGAACACTTTCGCCAGAGGTATTGCACTTCCTTATGGCCAACCGCGCAGAATCCATGGAAACCCTGACGGAATTGCTGAACAAGGGTAACAAATCAGTGACAGTCGTGGAAATGATCAAAAAGGCAGGCAAAGATATCGGGCTTACTACACGCTGGACAGTGATGGCCGAATTGAAGCGTTTAGGTGTTACCATCATGACAGGAACCAAGGCTACAGGAGTAAGGCCTGACGGTCTGGAAATAGAAAGGGAGGACGGCTCCGATTTTCTGCCGGCCGATACCATTGTGATTGCCGCCGGCTCCAGATCGGAGAACAGGCTTGCCGACGAGATTGAAAAGCTTGTTCCTGAAGTTTATATGATCGGAGATGCCAAAGACCCCCGCAAGGCACTGGATGCAATCCGGGAAGGGTATCTCACAGGATTGGAAATTTAGTATAAGTATTTGACACGATCAACAGGATAGACATGATGCTTGTCCTGTAAATCAATATAAGGCTTTTAACTCAGACATGACCAACAGAAGAAGGTGAAGTGATTATGACTGGCGTCGAGCGAATATGAGAGCCAGCGGTTTCCAGTGTGTCTTAGAGTGACTTTTTCTATATAAAAAAATAGACAACTTAGATGTTTCAAAGGAGAGATGAACAAGATAACTTAAAATCAAGTAAATCCTGTTATCCTGTCAAATAAAGGACAAAACCCGCATTACTGATTTGCCATGAAAATAGGTGTAATTTCCGATACGCATCTTGATATCCCCAGCCCGTTCCTTGAATCGGTAGTAGACAGATACTTCAAGGATGCGGATTTGATTCTCCATGCCGGGGATATTCACGCACTTAAAGTGCTTAATGCCTTCGGAGGCAAGAAAATCCTTGCTGTGTCCGGTAACAATGACCGGCCTGAGATTGAAGAACGTTTCCCAACTAAAGAGTTGATTGAGGTTAAGGGGTTCAGAATCGGCCTGACCCACGGATGGGGATTTCCCTTTGGTCTTGAGACAAGGGCGTTGTCTCTATTTGAAGGTATTCACTGCCTTGTCTTTGGCCACAGCCACTGGCCGGTCAACCACCGTAGAAACGGTGTCCTTTTTTTCAACCCCGGGGCGTTTAAAGGGGGACCTTTTTCCCTGTGGCGGAAAACTATTGGTATTTTGACTATTGACCAGGGTATCGAAGGAGAAATTATACGGCTTTAGACAATAAGTATATCACTGCGTTAATTTTTTTCTTGCCGGACAGTAATATTTATCTGTTATGTTGTTGAGACCAAACCATCCCGCGTCATTCTACGTGAAAAGCAATTGGAATCATGAGCACATTCATGAACGTTACCTGACAAAACGTGAATTCCTGACGTTTTGCGGGGCGGGGCTCTGTTGTCTTTTTACTCCCCATTTTTTTGGTTTTCCGGAAACCGCGAGGGCACAGACGGCCAAAAAAGGTTTCATCAGGACTAAGCTCTCACCTTATTATACTGCATTAGGTGGGGGAAAAATCCGGTGCGAACTGTGTCCCAGGCGGTGCCTGGTTTCAGAAGGGGAAAGGGGTTTTTGCAGGGTGCGTGTGAATCGGGGTGGAAAGTTATACAGCCTGGTCTACGGGAACCCGTGCGCCTTTTATTTAGACCCGATTGAGAAGGAATCCTTTTTTCATGTCCTTCCTGGCAGCACTTCTTTGACGCTATCAACGGCTGGATGCAATCTTAGGTGTAAGTTCTGTGAGAACTGGGAGATATCCCAGGCGTTTCCGGAAGATGTATACAGCTATGACATCCCGCCGGAGATTGTGGTGAAGAAGGCAAAAGAGATGAATGCCCGTTCTATTGCCTATACCTATGCGGAACCTACAATCTTTTATGAATACATGTCGGATATCGCCCGTTGTGCAAAAAGGGCTGGCTTATTAAACATCATCCATTCAAACGGCTTTATAAATCCCGGGCCGCTCCGAGATCTGTGCAACGTGCTTGATGCGGCTCAAATCGATCTCAAGGGTTTTACAGAAGACTTTTATAGTGAACTGTCAAGCGGCAGGCTGTCTCCTGTGCTTGAGACATTAAAGATACTTAAGCAGGAGAGAATCCACTTGGAAATCACGAACCTTGTAATCCCCACAAAGAATGATGACATATCGCTTGTACGGGAAATGTGCTGCTGGGTGAAGAGTGAACTGGGCCCGGATACCCCTGTGCATTTTTCCCGGTTCTATCCACTGCATAAGCTCCAGCATCTCCCGTCAACACCGGTTTCAACTCTTGAGAAGGCCAGGGCCGCGGCTTTGTCTTCAGGGCTTAAATATGTCTATATTGGTAAGGTTCCGGGGCACGAGGCATGGAATACCTATTGTGCTGAATGTAAAAAAACAGTAATCCGCCGGACGGGGTACATGATTCGAGAGATGCATCTGAAGGAAGGCAAATGCGCGTATTGTGGAGAACAGATACCCGGCATTTGGTCCTGAGTGCAAAAGATTATCGTAGGTGTTTGCGGTAAAACTTTCTGACGGCTACTGACCGGGGGTCAAGGTTGTTCAGCCCGTATTTTTCAGCCCAGGCCATTGCTTCCAAGAATTCCTGCATGGTGATCCCGCGGGCAATTTCAGGATAATCAAAGGCCATGTATTCCACGCGATATTGCGGCATGATATTCACATAGGTGGATCTGGAAAGGTGCTCAGCCACCCATCTTGTAAATTCTTCGGTCCCTGCAACCCGGTTAGGCATTACCAGGTGGCGGATCATTAGACCGCGCATGGCAATTCCTTGATTATCGACCGTGTGTTCCCCGACCTGCCGGTTCATTTCGATGATCGCTTTTTTCGCAATCTCGGGATAGTCTGAGGCCCCGGCAGAATATTTTTCTGCACGGTAAGCATCTGTATATTTCATATCCGGAAGATAGATGTCCACAATGCCGTCTAAGATTTTTAATATCTCTACCCGCTCGTAACCACTGGTATTATAAACCAATGGAACGTGAAGCCCTTTTTTCATGGCGATCCGAATGGCGTTGAGGATATTGGGCATGACGTGCGTGGGCGTGACCACATTGATATTATGGCAGCCGGTTTTTTGGAGCCGGATCATCATATTTGCCAGGTCCCCGTCCTGAAGTTCTTTCCCTTTTCCCTTGTGGGAGATAGGCCAGTTCTGGCAGAAGACACAGCGGAGGTTGCAATTTGAGAAAAAGATCGTGCCGGAGCCATTTTTTCCCACAAGGGATAGCTCCTCACCAAAATGGGGATGCGCACTGAAGATCACGGGTCTTGCCGGGGCCCGACAGAAGCCTTTTTCGCCCTTTAACCGGTTTACACCACACTGGCGGGGACAGAGCCTGCAATTCTCAAACAGGGCGTAGGCTTCCTCCACCTTGAGATCAAGCTTACCCTTTCCCAATCTATGATAGGCAGGCTGCCACGGCCCTCTCTCTTTTTCCTTTGCATGCAAGGTAACAGGAGAGAAGATCGGCAGGCAGGACAGGATGAGAGATTTTTTGATGAAATCCCTGCGTGTAATTTCCATACCCTGCACTCCATGGCCTTCATGGACATAGGCCATTTTCTTTGAACATACAAATAAGATGGAGGGAGATGTTTTGGCACCGTTTCATGACACAATCGTACACACATCAGTGTGCGATATCAAGACCAATGATGACTCCGTTTCCGTTTGACATTTTTTGTTTTTTGGGTCATCATGACCATAATTCCTGGTAAAGGAGAATGACAGTGGATAAAGAGACCGTAAATGTCGCAGAGGCCAAAAAGCACTTTTCCGAACTTTTGGGCCAAGTGGCTTATGGTAAGAAGCATATACTCATCACAAAAAGAGGTAAGCCGATGGCCCGTTTAGTCCCTGCAGATGAAGTCGCTCTGCATCTGAATAATGCACATGGATGGCTTGAGGATGACGATCCTTTTTTTGATGCCATAGATCGTATCGTTCAAGACCGGTCGATGCATGTACCAAGAATTATGGGAGGAGAACCCGCCGAGTAATGTACCTTCTGGATACGAACATTCTGAGTGAACTGATTAAAAAACGTCCAAATCCACATCTGCTATCTCAATTACAGTCAAAGCCGTCTCACGCCCTGCTCACTTCATGTATCTGTGTCATGGAATTACGCTTTGGAAGTATGGTCCGAGAGGATTTTGAAGTGTTTTGGTTAAAAATAAGTAAGGAGATAATTTCAAGGGTCAATGTTATTTCCCTTGGAAAAAAAGAAGCACTGGTAGCAGGAGATATTCTGGCAGATATGCGTAAAACCGGTCAGAGCATTGGCATTGAAGATGTCCTGATCGCGTCATCTGCAATTACGAACAAATGCGTCATGGTAACGGCCAATACTCGCTATTTTTCAAGAATAAATAACCTGGTCGTAGAAAATTGGCTTGAGGAAGCTTGATAAAATTATTCGATCACTTCATTCACTCCTGTGCTCCCTCCCGCAAAAATCGAGTTCTTCAAAACCCACACGGCTTCTGCTGGAAACCGCGAAGGAAAAGGTGAGAATGACTGGGATCAGATAAATCTGAAGAAGCTCAGAGGATTTATTATGTAAATACCCCCTCTGCCCCCACCTGGAATCATTTGGTTTCGTCCTCCATTTCCTGCATAGCCGTTCATTTTAGGCATCATGGCATCCAGCAGGATCAGGTCCGGAGTATCATCGGAGACTTTATCAAGGGCTTCTTCACCGCTTTCAGCAGAATCCACGGTATATCCTACCGGAGTGAGTATGCCTTCCAAAAGGTCGATATTCATTGGCGTATCATCTACGACCAATACTCTTTCAGATATATGTTTCATACTTATCCTAATTATCTCTCCCATCGATGATGGCGAGTGTTTGACGATTGCTGTATCGGAAAACACTTTAGGTTCAACTTACATATTTAGGCCCCTATCTATACCGGCCATCTGAAGCAGGAGGCTCTCTCCTTCATCCTTGTATCTCTCCTTAATCTTCAGTATCTCATCCTCCGCTTCAAAAAAGGCATCCACTACATCCGGATCAAAATGGCTTCCACGACCTTCTCTGATGATGTTATATGACTTTTTAAGGGAGAAAGGTTCTTTGTAAGGCCGTTTAGACGTCAGAGCGTCAAACACATCGCCGATAGCCACAATTCGTCCTATCAGAGGGATTTGTGTGCCCTTAAGCCCTTTGGGATAGCCGCTGCCGTCCCATTTTTCGTGATGTGTGAGAGCTATCACCTCACCTAGTTTGATAAAACCAGCGTCAGAACCCACCAGGATCCGTCCTCCGTTGGTAGCATGTTTCTTCATGATCTCCCATTCATCCGGGTCCAGTTTTCCGGGTTTCAGCAATATGCGATCCGGAGTGCCGATCTTGCCGATATCGTGCATGGGGGCGGCATATAGGATTGCCTCCACGGTCTTCTCACCCAGGCCCATTTTCCGGGCCACAGCAACCGAGTAATTGCTCATGCGAAGAATATGGGCACCGGTGTCCTCATCCTTGTACTCAGCTGCTCTCGAGAGCCTAAGGATGGTATCCAAAGAGGCATTCTTGATCGTTTCAAAGGCCTTCCTGAGCTGGGCGGTTCGTTCCCGGACCTTTCCTTCAAGCACCCGGTTCTGGTCATAGAGCGCAAGATGAGTCTTTACCCGTTCGCGAACGATTGGCGGGCTGACCGGTTTGGTAATATAGTCAGCCGCCCCAAGTTTAAATCCTTTTGTTTCGTCTTCAACTTCGTCCTTGGCCGTCACAAAAATCACGGGAATCTTCTTTGTAGCATCATTTTCTTTTAGTCGCCTGCACACCTCGTAACCGTCCATGCCGGGCATCATGATGTCCAGAAGAATCAGATCTGGTGGGTTCTCAGACCCGGCGATCTTGAGCGCTTTTTCACCATTGAGGGCTACTTTGATTTTGTAGTCTTTACCTAAGATCCCGTCGAGCACATCGATGTTTACAGGTGTATCATCAACGACAAGAAGCGTCTGTTTGGGTAGCCTGCCATCCATTCTCATCCCCTTTCCCTTGCAATCGCAAGAAAAGAACTCAGGTTGAAAAACTTGTTACTCCAACACTCCAACACTCCAGTACCTGATACCAAATACCCAGTTCCCAATACCCATTACCCAACCCCTAACTCCTCAACAACCTTGGCCAATACCTCCAGCGCCCCCTCGAAGTCATATTCTCCTAAACACTCCTCCATCGCGCCCAATTCATTTTGCACGGTTGTTCCCTTTAAGGCTTCCTTGAGTTGATCCAGCAACTTCACGGCTTCCGTATCATCCTTTTCCAGAAGCGTTTTGAGTTCATCCAGCAGCGGAAAGACCATTGAGATATCAACAATCTCAGCAGCACCCTCTGGCCGTTCCTCAGATTGACTCTCATCAAGGGAGGCGATACCGGATACAACTACCTTCAGGTTGCCCGATACACGCTCGAGCAGATCGTTTAGCTCCTCTTTTTCGTCCTTTATAGCCGCTTCCAAGTCTTTTGCAGCTTCATGGAGTTCTCGAGCGCCGATTGTTCCTGAAACGCCCTTCAGGGTATGGGCAAGTCGGATCGCTGTTTTCCTGTTTCCGGATTCCAGGGTTTCTACGATTTCGTCAACCGCACTGCCGTGGTTGGCGCAGAACTTTGTCAGCAGCTTTCTGAACAAGCTTCGGTTACCCCCAACCCTGTCTAGGGCAGCTTTGATCTCTATCCCCGGCAGGATATCTGGAAGGTCCACTTTATATTGCTTAAGCTTTTGATCAGAAACCGTTTCCTGTTTCCCTGACACCTGATCCCTGACACCTGGTTTGATCCACTTTATCAGGGTAGAGAAAAGCTGATCAGGGTCTATGGGTTTTGTCAGGTGATCGTCCATCCCGCCTTCCAGGCTCTTCTCCCGGTCTCCGGCCATGGCATGGGCGGTCATAGCTATAATAGGGATTGATGATTGACGATCGAAGATTGGCGATTGAATACTTGCCTCCCAGTCGCGAATATTACGAGTTGCAGTATAGCCATCCATCACCGGCATCTGGATGTCCATCAGCACAGCATCAAAATCACTCTCTTTGACTGCCTCAACGGCTTCTTTACCGTTATTGGCAATGGTAACCACCAGACCCGCCTGCTCCAGTATTTCCTTGGCCACCTGTTGGTTGATCTCATTGTCTTCAGCCAGAAGAATCCGCGCGCCCCGGATATGTTCTAATGCCCCCAGGTCTTTGGGCTTTTCTCCGGCAGGACGGGCATTTTTTTCCACATCTTTACCAAAAACTCCCATAATCGTATTAAACATTGTCGACAATGACACCGGCTTCAAAAGAACCGCATCTACATGCCTTTCAGCCTCTTGGACCCCTTCCAGCCTGCCGAAGCCGGTGATCAGGATAATCGCCGGGACCTTTTCACCGGAAAGCCGGCAAGTTTCTTTGATGCGCATTGTCGTCTCAATACCGTCCATCACCGGCATCTTCCAGTCCACAAGCACAAGTTCATACGGCTTGCCCTCGTTACCGCCAGCGACTCTTTCCAGTTCCTCAAGGGCCTCAAAACCGGAATTCACAGACGTCACATCAAAGGTTAAAGTTTCCAAAAGCTTATGAAAAACTTCGCGTGATGATTGATTATCGTCCACTACCATCACACGCATCCCCCTGAGATCCATTGGAAGCTCAATTCGAAAGCCTTCACTTTTCGATAGCATGTCATATACCACCGTAAAAAAGAAGGTGCTCCCCTTTCCCGGCTCGCTTTCCACAGAAATTTCACCCCCCTGCATCTCAACAAGATGCTTGCAAATGGCCAATCCCAGCCCGGTACCGCCGTATTCGCGGGTGGTGGAGGTGTCTGCCTGGGTGAAAGGCTTAAACAGTTTGGATATATGCTCTTGAGTGAGACCGATCCCTGTATCTCGAACAGAGAATTTAAGCTTGACCCGGTTTTCTGATATCTCCACCTTTTCCCCTCTAACAACGATTTCTCCTTTTTCAGTGAATTTAGTGGCATTATTCGTCAGATTGGTAAGGATCTGTCCGAGCCGTAAAGGATCGCCCACCAACGAGAGCGGTACGTCATCGTTAATGGAAAACAGCATCTCAATTCCTTTTTCCTCAGCCTTAGTGGCCACCAGATCGGCGACGTTATCCAGAACTTCTTCCAAATCGAAGTTTACGGACTCAATCTTCAGTTTTCCTGCCTCTATCTTGGAAAAATCCAGAATGTCATTGATAATCCCCAAAAGGGAATTGGCAGAAAGCTGGATCTTCTTTATATAGTCCTCCTGCTTCCGTGTAAGCTCCGTTTGAAGCGCCAGATGGGCCATGCCTATAACAGCGTTCATGGGGGTGCGGATCTCGTGGCTCATGTTCGCTAAAAAGTCGCCCTTAGCTTGAGTGGCGGCTTCAGCCTTTATCTTCTCCTCATCCAGATCCTCCATCATGTTCAACATGCCCCGGCGTGCCTTTGCCAGTTCTTCGACACGCTCATTTAAGGATTCTTCCATCCGCTTGCGATCCGTAATGTCATGGACAAGTGAAAGCACTTGGATTATGTTATTTAGATTATCTTTTACAGGAGAACATGTAAAAGAATACCACCGAACAGTGCCGTCAGGTTGAAGGAAAGAACGATCCTTTTTCATAGTTTTTTCATGTTTGAAAACCAAAGCTATAGGACAATCTTCAGGTATAATGTCAAGATTATCGTAAATTTTAGCAGAAGTCTGACCAATCATATCAGATAGACCTCTTTCCTTCATTCTCCTGTTTATCCAAAGGATTTTCAGTTTCCTGTCAACTAAAAATAAGTCTGCATCAATACTGCTTACAATATCATCAAGCGTGCCTCTTTCCTTTGTAAGATTTAACTGGGCTGTCCGCAACTCATATTTTTCTGTTTCAAGCATGTCTGTGGTAGTGGCAAGTTTTTTCATCAGTTGCCACACAACAAAATAGAAGATAAATGCCATTACGATGGCAATAGAGCCCGCCATGGCAAACATTCGGTATTGATTTTTCTTAATGGCTATTTCAATTCCGTTGTAGGGTAGCGAAACACTTATTCCCCCCCGGACATCCCCAAGTCGATATCCTTGTTTGGCGTGGCAAGAGACACATCCTTTTTCATATAAAAGAGGACGCATAAACCGATAAATCTTCTTGCCCTCTAACTCCGTGATTTGTATTACTTCCTTAACTCCAGTATCAAACGCCTGGAGGGATTCTCTTTCCCAAGAGTCAGGGGTATTATTTGGATTTATCAGATTAAGACTTGTTATGTGGTACTGATATGTTCCGAACTGCTTTGCCAACTTTGATATCTCACGGGTCATCAGTGCAGGATTCTTTTTCGTATAAACCACCCCATCCGCTGTGGT
>JAUWMR010000084.1 GCA_030613055.1 Desulfobacteraceae bacterium | reverse complement strand
CTTTCCTTTGTAATGAGAAGATCGTAACGCTCCCAGCGAACTGGAATAAACTCAAGGCCAAGAAGAGAGGCTACCGGCTTAATACCTGGGCCGGCATCGGCGCGGCCGGCTAATATTTCAAGGCCAACATCCATGTGCCGGGGCAGCTCGCGATGATATCCTTCAATTTTTTCGCCTTTGATTCCCGCTTTCTTTAGTTCCCTGTCGAATAAAAGACGTGTCCCAGTGCTGAGAGGCCGGTTGACTATTTTTATCCCCGGCTGGGCGATGTCGGCAATTTCATTGATTTTCCTGGGATTTCCCTTTTGAACCAGTATGCCCTGCTCACGTTTACAAAAATTGACTACAGCCGGCATTTTTTCCAGTTCTTTGGTGGCAAAATCAAAATTGTATTCGTTTTCATTTTCCTGGAGAAGGTGGCTTGAGGCAATATGACAGAGATTTTGCCGCAAGGCCCTAAGACCTCCCATGCTTCCCAGGTTTCCAAATACAGCAACATTACCGGCGAAGAGGGAATTAAAAAGGGAAATGGTTTTGTCCAGGAGAAGGTCGTTGCTTCCGGTTATTATAAGTAATCCATGGTAGGGCAGAAGAGAGATTGATGATTTTGGATAGTTGATGGTATTGGTTTCAATCCATTGCTCTACCAGGTTGCGAGGGAAAAGCCACTTGCCTGTGATTTTTGTTGCCGGCAGCCCCTTTTCAGCAATAAGCGTATATACCATCTTGTCGTTAATATCCAGAAGCCGCGCAACCTCTTTGGTTGAAAGTAACTGTTTCATATCTTACTTTCCCTTTTTTAAAAAATCTTTGCGTGTTTTGAGACCTTTGAATTTTTCAAAACCATCCCTGAATTGTCATTCCTGCGGAAGCAGGAATCCAATCATATCAAATACTCATAGATTCCCGCTTTCGCGGGAATGACAGGAATAGGGCATTTTTTCAAAGGCCTCGCTCTGTGATTTCTGTGGCAAGAGTTTTTAGATGTGTTTTTGGCTTATATTTAACAGGTTAGTATATGTCAATATATTTTTTTGGATTATTCCAGTTCTTACCCAGGATAACCATAACAAACCAAAAAAGTGAGCTCATTCCCCATAGCCTGCTGCGGGGACCTTCAATCCTGGAAGATCGATTTTGGAAACGATATCCTTAGGATAGAATACGGGCGACACGCTGATCTGGGGTACATCCGGTAAGTGCGCGTCGGTGCCGAGAAAGGCAAGGAATTGGTTGACGTCCTTCATTCTATGATGTTCGTCCATGGGCAAACTGTCTATGGATCGCGTGAAAACATTATTAGCCAAGCTTGACTCTGTGAGGAGAGGTGAGGAAAGGAGATCCAAGATTACAGAGGAAGCTAAGGACCTGTCCCATAAATTTATGGGACAGGTGCAACAAATCTTTAAAAAGCTACCTAAGCCCTTGGAATGGCGATCTTCTTACAACAATGACCTTCCGTTACTGATGGACTTTTGCAAAGAAATCCGGGACGCATATCTTGAACACCATTTGAACAAATTCAAAAGTTATATCTCAGTTTGCAATAGATCATATCATTATCCTTAAACTGGCCCAGGCGGGAGTCTTTTGGGCCGTTGAAAAACATATATGCAGAAGCAATTTGCCAGTTGTCGCCGATTTTATATTCTGCGAAGATTTCTGCGGCAGACCCGTCATTACTGGTAAAATACATACCTCGAAATCCTGCCGTTAAATCATCATCAAGAAACTTGTTGCTGATCTCAAAGAAGAGGATTAGCACAGACCCACACAGAAAGACACAGACGTTTAGTCCGGCCAACCCACCCGCCTTGTTTGGGCGCTCACGATGGCAGGCAGGCTTGGCCGAACAAAAGATATGTTCGCTTCGCCAAATAAATTCACCGTCTTATTGGCATTAACAAGATTACTAAGATTGCCCAAAGGGCATGACACTTACTGGCCAGGCCTTGTGAAATGGCGTAGCCTATTTTATAACTGGGGTCGGCCAGATATTGGTCTGTGTGAGTCCGTGTGGGTCTGTGGCTTAATTATTTACCAGCGCATCATTTTCTTGCCCAGAATCAAATCTATACGTTCTGTATCTATTGTCAGATATGCTTCGTTCAGATCCACATAATAAAGCTCATCATTATCATCCGTCCAATCCCGAACAGCAGGATCATAATCAAAATAGGCGCTTGCAAAACCCCGGACCCAATCCTGCCCTAAATAACAATCCAGCCACAGCCGCTGCCTGAGGGAGATAGGCTCATCCACGTCCTTAGCCCTTAACTGGTTGCGGCTTTCCAGATAACCGCTAATAGAAAGGAACTTCGCTGTATCCTCAACAGAGGTCTCCTCTGTCAGGAATTCCAAATCCATATCTTTTAAGGGGTCTTCTTCAGTAGCGTGGGATATAGAGGGAAGGAGGATAAAAAATGCAAATATCAAAATATACAATGAAAAAGTAAAATGAAAAAAAATTATCAGCCTCCGGCAAAACAAAAGGTAGAAGTTGCAACTTCCTTGGGGATAGTTTCTTTTATCCAATTGTCGTCTCCCGATAGGATGAAAAAATAAATCTCTGTGTTCTCCGTGTTCTCTGTGGTGAACATTTCTCATCTTTTAAGATTGCTTTGCTCAAAGAGCGAATCCGAAAGCCCGATATTGTAATCCACGTTATCATACTGCATCAGGGTTTTTGATCCTTTGCGGTGAGTCTTCGTCATTATCTTAGTGACTGTCCATATTCCCTTGATTTCTTTAAAACCTCCATAAATGGCAGTCTTAAAATGCTTTCCCCTTTTGTTATAATACTCAACCTTCATTGGAAGCCAGGTATCCTTCCCGACCCAGACAATCCGTTTTAAGTAGTTGGTGTCTTTCTGCTTTTTGTTTATCCGTTCCACCACGTAACAATCCACGCCGGAAAACTTCTCAGACCTCAGAAGCCTGTGTTCATCATCATCCACCTCTTTTTTTTCAATGTCCTCATTGGCAAAATCGCTTCTCATAAAGCTGCCTTTCTTGCCACCTCCGCTTATGCGGCGCACCAGGCTTTCTGCCGGAATAAAGATCCACATATCGTCATCCCGCTCAACATCTTCATAGCTCCAGGTAAGATACATAATTCCTCTAACATCCGGTGGCTCGATAAACTTAATCAACCCACGCTCATCCGGCCCATACTTCTTGGCAAAAGACTGCATTTTTCTGATAAGCTTCTGTCCCTTGCGGTTGATGACCATGATGGCAGTCCGCTTCCCGTCCTGGCTCGTATCCACCGCATCCATTTTCAGGGCAATATCCCGGCCTGTGAGTTCTTCTGCCCAGCCTAAACAAGGCAAAAGGAGAATAATGCATATACCAATAACAATCTTTTTCATCTTGTACTCAATTTTTATTCCAAATTAAATTCAGTGTTTCAAACTTATCAGTTAACAATTAGCATTGACCCCGCCAGACTGACGGCGGGCAAGCACTGACCATTGTTAATTGACCATTGTTACCTGCCTCTCCGGCCCCAATGGCTTAAACAGCAGCATCATGGCCGGAGCCAGGAAGAAATCCGCCAAAAGCGCCCATATAAAGGCGAAACTGGCCAACAGACCGAATTGGACTGTGGTATAAACGTCTGAAAGACCAAAAACCGAAAATCCTGCTACGAGCGTTATGGTAGTAAACATAATGGGTCTGCCCACGGTCGAAAGTGTGGCCTTGAGCGCCTCTTCATATGTGCCTGTGCGGTTGAACTCCCTCCGGTAGCGCATAAAGAAGTGGATGGTATCGTCTACCGCAACCCCGATAATAACAGGAGCCATGATCATTAAACCCGCACTCATATAAACACCCAGGAAACCCATCAATCCTAAAGCAATCAACACCGGAAATACATTGGGAATCATGCTTATCAGCCCCAGTTTAAAGGAACGTAAAACAATGATCATCATGCAGGCAATGGCTGAAAAGGCCAGGATAAAACATCTCTTCTGGCCCTGAGCCACATAATCGGACATGGCCCTGACCCAGGACATTATCCCTGCGTATTCCACCTTGATGGATGGATCGAGATTTTCTTTAACGAATCTGTCGATGTCAGACATGAATGTGCGAACATCTTTGGTGCTGAGGCTTTTTGTGCGTACATTCAGGCGCGTGATATCATAATTAAAACTTACCTGCTTATCCAGTTCTTCACCTCCTGATGTTTCATAGAGAAAAAGGTATCCAGAGGCCTGGGCGCTGGTTTCAGGCAGAGTGTAATATTCCATCCGGTTTTCATGCATGGCACGACGCATCTTTTTTATGGTATCTATCACACTGCTGGTTTTCCAGGTTAGCGGATGTTTGTCTATCTGGTTTTGTAAGGTTTCCATCTGGTTTAAGAATTTGATATCCTTTATCCCGTCTTTTTTTCCTGTATCCAGCATGACCTCCATGGCCATGGAGCCGCCCATGTGGGAGTCCACATAATCATAAGCCTGACCTTAAGATCGGTGCTGATACTCTTGATAGAGTTGGTTTCAATCTCAACGAGAGAGTAGCCATAGAGTGATGCCATAATCAGCACAACAAATATTCCCAGGATGGTCTTGGGATATTTCAGATTAAGAGAAGCAATACCTGCAAGTACTCGGACAAAGACGTCGTTCCTGCCTTCAGTGCTCTCCTTTTCTTTTACCTTCAGGGTCAAAGATTTCTCGTGGTCGGAGACCTTTTGTTTATTCTTGCCAAAAGAAAATATAATGGGAACCATGACCAGGGATAACAAAAAGGCCAAAATCACACCAATAGCTGCATACACACCCATTTCGCGCATGGGTTTGATCGCGGTGCCAAGAAAGGAAAAAAAGCCGGCAGCAGTGGTTAAACTGGTAAGTAAACATGGAACACCTACCAGGGCAAGCGCCTTGACAATCGCCTCACTGCGTGCAAGGCCCCGGTCCTGTTGATCCTGAAATTCAGAAATGATGTGCATGGAATCACCAATACCCACACAGATTAAGAGTATGGGCAGCATGGCTACGACCAGACTCAAGGCCCAATCCAGTATTCCGGCTACTGCCAGGGTCCAGAATACGCTCAATATTACCACCAGAAGAGGGGTAACAACTCCCCTGATCCCACGGGCGACCCAGAACAAAATCAACATCTGCAAGCCAAGACAGATAAGACCCAGCAAGGACATCTCCCTGGCGGCTATCTCGTCCATTTCCAGATCAATAATCGGCCCGCCCACTGCGTATACTTTTAGGTTGGCATACTCAGGTTTGGCAAGAATCCTGTAAACCACCGGCGGGATTTCCTTGCGTGGGTCCACCTTCTCTTCCGGGTAGCGTTCACATTCTAAAAGGATAGCCGCAGTCCTGCCGTCCCTGGAGATAAGGTTATCGAGATAAAGGGGCTCGTTCATGGCCCTTTCTCTTATCAGATTCATATCTTCAAGTGTTTCAGGAATATCTTCTATCAGGTCGGAAGTCCTGATCCCGCCTTCCACACCCTTCACATATTCAACATTACCAAGAAATTTCATATCCTTTATATAAGGGACATGGGCCTCCAGATCCTGGGCCAGAGTTTTAATCAAGCGGATAGTTTCGGGCTTAAAGAAATTATCGGTTTCAATGAGGACATAGACAAAGTCATCATTACCAAAAGTATTCCTCAATTTATCAAGCAGGAGTTTGGTGGGATCGCCTTCGAGAAAGAATGACTCATTGGAGTTGTCCATTCTGAGGGTCTTCATTTGATAGAAGGCGAAGATGGTCGTGAGCAATACCATGAGCAGCAGAAGCCATCTAAAGCGCAGGATGCCTTCTGCCAAACGGGCAAAAAAGGTATTTGTGCCGCTGAAATATTTAGAGGTAATTCCTGGATTCATAGCTTTTCTCCAGTAATAGTTCACCTATTAAAAAAAAATCTTTGGACAGGATTACAGGATAAACATGATTTTTATGTAACAGCTCAATAAGCTGGGGCATTAATTTTTATATTCGCTATTTAATGTAGGACCTGTTCCCTGAACAGGCCGAATACAGGGCTTTTTGTAGGAGAGGCATCCTGCCTCGAAAATCGTGGCTGAAAGCCACTCCCACAGGTTTGAAATAAAAAGCCTTTTTCAGCATTTTTCTCTCTTCAACGACCGAGACGTGCTCTGGGGGGTAACGTCTTTGCTTGATGCTTTTTTGGGTTGATTTATCAAAGAAACTGCGGTAAAAATAACAAGCATGAACCAACATCAAAGAAAATTCATTTCAGATAAACTCGGTACTCTGGGCAACATTGCCGCTGGTGCGCTGATATTTGGCCAATTTCTCTCAAGAGAATTTTTCAATTTTCCTTCTTTTGCGTCTGGCTTCGTTTTTCTGTTCACTTGCTATCTTACCGGGTACATCATATTGAAAGGTGGTGATGAATAATGACAACATTAACTTGGGTTTTTTTGGTTCTTACAGTCCTTGTTATTATTTTTACCGGGCCAATTATTTATAGTGATTGGAAGAAAAGACAAAAACACAGCCAAAGATAAAGATAGAGGATGCAGAGGTTATCCGTGTCCACCTTCAAAAAACTTCAGGACCTCCAACCTTACAACCTCTGCCACCCTATCTGCTAAAAGATCAATTCCACCCGTTCGTTCATCCTCGGACCTCTGACTTCCGCCTCCTGACATCTGTCCCTTTCCTGACTTTCTCTTGATTTCGACCAGGCTCAACCTGGGCTGATGAAAAAGTCCATTATTGAGAGAAATTTTCGATCCATTTTCGTTCCTTATTATTTCTTTCTCAATTTTTGTATTTCATAGATTTTCTTTTTACGTATTTCTATTCCGGTTTCGAAAGAAACCGCTTTGTTAAGACACAGCCCTCGCGGCCGAAAGTAAGGTCCATATACCCGCTAAGATAAAAAAAGCGCCGGCTCCGATTTTGATATAATTTTGTGGAATAAACCTGCTGATTGCGTCACCGAAAAATACTGCGATAAGGGAACTTATGACCAGAGCGCCGGCAGATCCTAAAAATACGGAAATTCTTGAAGAACCGCAATCCGCAGATAAACAGAAAGTAGCAAGCTGGGTCTTGTCTCCAAGCTCAGCCAGGAATACCAAGCCAAATGTGGTTATCAGAAGTTTAAAATTCATAAACTACCTCAAGTTCAGGTACCTTTGTTTTTTTTGCAACTAAGGACCACACACAACAAACTACTCCGACAAAAAAAAGACAAAAAACTATCAGCTCAGAAATGCCGTTTATGGCCTTGTGGGTATAGTAATTAGAACCGGTAGGTCACGGTTGCGCCAAACATCCGGGGTTCACCGTCCATACCTCCTACTCCTGCGCCTGCCCACTCGAATCTCACTGTTTCGTATTCCTCGTTAAAGAGATTTTTGCACCAGAAGATAATGTCAAAATGCTCTCTTTCATAGCCCAGGCGCAGGTTTACCAACTCGTAGCCATCTTCTTTTACCCTGTTTTTGGCATCATGATAAAAACTGCCTGTCCCAAGGAGATCCACCCGACCAAAGAAACCGCTCAGGTGACGGTACTGGACACCAAGATTATAGGTGTATTCCGGCGCATCCGGCAGGTATTTGTCTTCATAGTCATACGTTACGAACTGGTAGGTCATCATGTCCATTTCCGTGGCAATCCAGTCATCAATCTTTGCTTCGGTGTATCCAAAACCGGCAAAGAAATCCAATCCTTGCATGGGGCGCGCCTGGAGTTCTAATTCAACTCCCATGGAGTGCGCCTCGGCGGCATTTGTAATCTCCGGCACTATCAGTATAGGATCAAATTCAGCAACCTGCTTATCTTTTATATCAATATAAAAGGCTGATAAGTTCGCCATTAGTTTATTGTTCAGCCACGAGGTCTTTGTCCCTATTTCATAGTTCCAGGTGTATTCCGGGTCATAGGTAAAATTTTCTTCAGAGGTCGCTTGAGAATAATGGTACCCACCGGCCAGATATCCTCTGGAAACGGAAACATAGGTCATGATATTATCGGTAACATCATAGGCGATAGAGAACTTAGGTAAAATCTCATCATTGTCAAAGTCTTTCCCAAAATCTATACTTTGGGGGTTTCCCATCATATTTATAAATTCATATGTTTGATCGCCTTCCAGGTCTATATAGTCATAACGCAGACCCGCAGTCAGATGGAATCGGTCAAAAAACGTATATGTGCCCTGCCCAAATACGGCGTAACCGTTGATGTCTATATCTGTTATGCGGTCAGAACCCAAAAAATCAAGAATATCTATATTAACTTCTTCCTTAAAACCATAAAGGCCCGCCAGCCACTCAAAAGGCCCGTGGTTATTGGAAGAGAAAATCCTCACCTCCTGGCTTAACAGCTCGTTTTCATTTTTGAAAGTATAACTTCCCATGGTGGGAAAAGGGCTCATATCAATATCAGTGGCAATTTTTTCCTCGTAATCACGCCTGCCGGTAACTGATAGAAGATTAAATGCATCACCTTCATACTTCACCCGAAGGTTCTCTCCATTTCCTTCCTGTTCCCAATAATATTCACCATCCCAATTAATTGCATGGCGCTCTGTTTCAAAGGGACCATCCAATTTGCCCACCTCCTCAAGACTTCCCCGGCTGTTGAGCACAATAATCTGATCCGCAGAGGTGATGGTCGAGAGCCTGTGCGCGATAATAATGAGTGTTTTAGATTTGACCAGCGCATTGATCGCGTCTTGAATGAGATGCTCGTTTTCAGGATCAACTGATGCAGTGGCCTCGTCTAACAGGATTATGGGAGCGTCTTTCAGGATGGCACGGGCGATGGAGATGCGCTGTTTCTCACCACCGGATAATGTCGAGCCGCCTTCGCCGACCATGGTGTCGTAACCATGGGGCAGCTTGTTGATAAAGTCATGGCATTGGGCTGTTCTGGCTGCCTCTATGATCTGATCTTTTGTAGTATTTTTGGAGCCGTAAGCAATGTTGGTATAGATGGTGTCGTTAAACAGATACACATCCTGGAACACCATGCTAACCAGGGAGAGCAGGACATCTGTCTTCATCTCCCTGATATTGTGGCCGCCGATTCTAATCTCACCGGCATCAACATCCCAAAACCTGGCAATCAGACTCGTAATTGTGGTTTTGCCTGCGCCCGAAGGCCCCACCAGGGCTGTTATAGTTTTCTCAGGAATGGTGAAGCTGACCTTTTGAAGAACCGGGCTTTCATCATACCCGAACGTTACATCCTTAAATTCTATGTCAAAGGTTTCCGGGACAGGGCCATCCACAGGCTGGGGAAGAGGGGGCGTGTCCAGCAACTGCCTGATTCTGTTAATAGTCACTTCCGTTATCCGGACTATTTCAAAACCAAAAGTTAGGGCCTTAATGGGTTCATAGGCACGCAGTCCGAGAATAAGGAAAATTAAAAATGTGAACAGCGTGATTTCTCCGCCAAGAAAAAGGTAGGCGCCGGCCAGTAAGATAAAGGTAAAACCGAAATCCAGAATGGCCTTAAACGACAAGAGGGGAGGAGCAGCCTCAAGCGCCATCACCAGGTTATCCCTTTTGAATTTCTTTAATGTTTCATCGAACCTGGAAAAGCGTTGTCCAGTCTGTTTGAATGCCCTGACAACCTCCATACCCTGAACATACTCGATAATTTTCGAACTGATATCGATCAGGGAGCTTGATCTTTTTTTCACACCGGTGCGCAGCTTCTTCTGCCCGATAAGAAAAAGGGGGATGGACACCGGAATCACCGCCAGGGTGACAAGGGCGAGTCGCCAGTCGATAACAAACAAAAATAAAGAAAAAACAACAGGCAGGGTTACCCCGTTAATCAATTGGGGGAAAACCCCTGTGGGAATGATGGTAACCATCATGAGCTCATCGGCGATCAGGGCGTTGAGATCCCCTGTCCTCTTTTCGCTAAAATATCCCATAGACAGTTTGCGGAGATGTTCACCCACAATGATCCGGATCCGCTCGGTAATTTTTGTCCCTATGGGGTAGGCAACTCTGTTGAAAAGATAAGTAAATATCCCCTGGACCAGAAAACAGGAGGCCATGCCGGATGTATAAAAGACAACTTTCCCTATGGTCAGGGACCCGGCTAAAAGATCATTCAAAGTCAGAATGAGAAAACCGTAGGGTGCGCCCTCAAAAAACGATTCAATTACCTTAAACAGGGAGGAGAGATAGAGTTTGCCCTTTATTTCCGGCACGAGTTTTATTATTTCTTGCATGAGCCTGAACATATTTTTATTTCCTTAAATATTAGAGTTTCCAACCCAGGGTAGCTTTGTGCGCATCCCACATTTGTTTGTATAGGCTGCCGGTCTCAAGAAGTTCATTGTGAGTGCCTCGCTCAACAACCTTTCCTTCCTCCACAACCAGGATTTGATCCGCGCTGGTAATGATTGAGAGCCTGTGCGCAATGACAATAAGTGTCTTGTCCCTGGCCAGTTCGTTGATCGCCTCCTGAATGAGCGCTTCATTTTCCGGGTCAATAAACGCAGTGGCCTCATCCAGAACAAGAATCGGTGCGTTTTTGAGTAAAGCGCGGGCGATTGACAGCCGCTGTTTTTCACCGCCTGAAATTTTTGCGCCCTTTTCACCGATAACACTCTGGTAGCCATCCGGCAGGCCCATAATAAAATCATGGCATTGGGCGGCCCTGGCTGCGTCTTCTATTTCAGCTTGAGTGGCATCCGGTTTACCCATCCTGAGGTTTTCGTAAATAGAATCGTTAAATAGAAAAATGTTTTGAAAAACAAAGGTCATTTCGTCCATAAGGTCATCAATTTTCATATCCCTTATGTCCGTATTTCCGAGACTGAGTGAACCGGCGCCGACATCCCAGAATCGAGGGATGAGCCGAGCCAATGTTGTTTTACCGGCGCCGGAAGGACCCACAAAAGCCATAAAATGTTTTGCAGGTACTTCAAAGTCGATGCCTTTAAGAACTTTTATATCTTTATAGGCAAATTCGACATCCAGCGCGAAAACACCACTGCCGTCCACAGTCTTTCCAACGGTTGGCTCCGGCAATGGTTCAGCGCTAAGGATGGCGCTTATCCGGGCCTGGCCCTCCAGATTTTTTTCCATTAACCCGCCAAAAATGATGAGTTGGTACAACGGGGAGCCGAACCCGAAACCCATGAGCAAAAACAGCACAAATGTCGACAGGGTAATACTGCCCGCCAGGTACATCATCGCGCCCACTGGAAGCAGGACCAGCAGATTCGCAGTGATGGCTACATGAAAAATTGTCATTGGCAGGAACCATGTCTCACATATTCTGTCTTCGTAATAGGCGCAGTCCTGAACGCTCTTAGCGTATTTCTTGAAGGACTCCACCGTGTGATTGAATGCCTTGATAATGGGCATTCCCTGTATATACTGGATCATGGCGGCATTCATATTCTCATTGGCTGTATAAAATTTTTTCCTTAAGTCTTTATTTTTACGAAAGGCAATTGCATACGCAAGGATTCCCATGGGCAGCATACATATCGTAGCCAGGGCCAATCGCCAGTCAAAAATGAACAGAACTATCGTAGTTACAACGATGTGTACAAATGCGCCGATGAAATCAGGCATGTTATGGCCGATAAAAATCTCCATCTGTTCCACATCTTCAAGCATCACTTTCTTGATTTGACCGGTGGTCCTCTCATTGAAATAGCCCAGGGGAAGCGTTGCCAGTTTTTCTGATATACTGACTCTGATATCATATAGAATATTATAGGCTGATAAGTGGGATAGCAGCAGTGAAAGACCCACAAAGACGTATTTGAGCACAACCGCTCCGATACCCGCAAAAACCAGGCGCCAGATAAACTGCCGATCGATTTCACCCACCGGCTTGCCCGCGATTTCCGTTACAATAAAATACACAAGGATAAACGGAACGATCCCAAAGCCCTGTGCGAGAATGGAAAAAAGCCCTGAGAAAATCATCTTTCCCTTATGCGGCCTTGCCAGCTTAATCAGCCCTGCCAGGCCGCCCTTGCTTTTTGATTCAGTATTCATGGTTGTTTTTCTTCCCTGAATTTATTGTATGGAATTTCCATTTTTTCAAACGTAGGGCGGGGCTTCAGCCCTGCAACATAATGGCAGAGCTAAAGCTCTGCGCTACAAGGCCACCCAAAAAGCGCTAAGTTCATAAGGCCGGTTTACAAATAAAATAGGCTGTTTAATAATCAATTAAAGAATATTACAGATCTTGTTTCTTTTTGCATTGCATTGCGGACTTTTTGCATTGCATTGCGGACTTTTTTGATCAAACCTGTGGACAAATGGATAATTGAAAGAAAAAAAAGAGGGCAAAGAAAATTAGCAGGAGAGGAGAGATATAGGGGAGTGGGAGAGGGATCAATTACAAATTATAAATTACAAATGACCAGTGACAAATTATAAATCACTAATGATAAATCATAAATGACCAATGATTGAGTGGTCGAGTGGAAAGAAGTGATCAGCGAAGGTGATACGTGGGATTTGTACCGAAATGCCTTTTAAATGCCTTGGTAAAATTACTTTGTTGTGCATAACCTACCTCAAACGCAGCTTCTGTGACGTTTTTTTCCTTGCTTGCTAAAAGCTCTCTGGCCCGTTCAAGCCGGCGGATGCGTAAATATTCAAACACACTATTTCCAAAAACCTGTTGAAAACCTTGATTCAGCTTATTTTTGTTGATGCCCACCTGCCTGGCCAGTTCCAACAGAGAGGGAGGATTTTCCAGGTTGTGGATCAAGACATCTCTGGCTTCCCGGATACGTTCAATGTCACTTGGTAGCAATGTGAAGGGTCTGTTATGCCCATTTTTGTCCACTATTAATTGGGCCAGGTTATGAGCAATTAACTCCAAAGTCTTGCTTTCAAGATACAACCGTCTCAGCGAACCCTGATATGGGCAATTGAGTATCTGATGAATGGCCATATTGACTAAGGGTGTAGTGGTTAACGAGTGATAGTAATGTTTTTCATTGGATCCGTTCACAATGTCGTGCATACCGGTAGGAATCCGGTCATGTTGTCCCTCCATAAAGGTATTTAATAACAGGGAGTCTACATAGATACCTACAGAGCGTACAGGAATCCTGGCCGGATATTCAGCTATACCCTGCCATTCCGGCAGATAGGATATAAAGCTTTGACCTGAGTTAAACATAATGACGTCTTTTTTACCCTGTCCATTGCCAGGAGTTGACCAAACGTTTACAGGAATACTAAATCCCATAACAAATGATGAAATTTTAGCCTCAAAACCAACTGTCAGATTTTCCCAAAGCCGATAATCCCCTATCCCCAGCATGATCCCTGGCCTGAACTTAATCATATACATAAATCCACTGCCAATCTCATCCGGCCACTTCCAGTATTTTTCAAAACTCTCCTCGGAATCCCGCAATTCGCCCGGGTAAGAGAAGTTACCAAAGAGTTCCTCTGCGTTGATTGTTGTTGTTTCCTGGTACATATCTGCCACCATTACCTTTCTTCCTCTCGTTTTCCAGGGTTTTCTCAAAGTTTAAAAGGCTGACTTATTTTATTCTATTACTTTACTGCATCCCTGAAGGCCTTCCCTGGCACGAATCTGGGAACTTTCTTTGCTTTGATTTTAATGACTTCACCTGTCTGAGGATTTCTTCCTTTCCTTGCTTTCCTTTTAGCCACCTTAAAGGTTCCGAATCCTATCAATGTGATCTTTTTCTTCTTTTTCAAATTCTTTATAATGGTGGATAAAATGCAATTCACCGCTTCCCCTGCCGCTTTTTTGGTGCCAACAACCTTGCCTACTTCATTGATCAGATCAGATTTGTTCATTTTACTCTCCTTTTTCCCTCAAACGTAATGTTATTGCCGTGCTTGGTCGATAAACAAAAAAAGGCGCAACTCAGATGTTTTCTGCAATCCAAGTTACGCCTTCACTTTTTCCCATTCATCGGTTGGAAGACCGTAAGACATCCCTTCAGAATTTGACTCTTCTAAATAAATTAGGCATAGCTAATATCAAAAAGGAATATTTCTGTCAAGGTTTTTAAAGGAACCAAAATCACTGATTAATCTTGACATGTCATTTATTACGTATATAATATGCGTAAATATCGAAGAAGGAAAGAAAACATGAAAACAGCAAGTGTTGGAGAAATCCAGAAAAATTTTGCCCGGGTTCTTAGCGGCATTATTAATGGTAAAGAAATAATCATTACAAAAAGAGGAAAACCCGTAGCCAGAATAGTGTCCTTAGCCCCTAAAAGCGAAATCGAGTGGCCTGATTTCTACAATGAAGCTATTGACCTTAAAGGAAAGCCAATAAGCGAAATAGTTATTGAAGGCAGGGAGGACAGGTTCTAAGTGCTCTACGTC
>JAUWMR010000008.1 GCA_030613055.1 Desulfobacteraceae bacterium | reverse complement strand
GGTGTATTACTCTTATCCTTCAGCTTCCTCAAATTATCATTGCTCATAGGTCTACTCGCTGACTTAACCAATCGTGCATCCACCGCTATCCCTTCATTGATGCTTAACCCCTTCTTCTCAAATCCTTGTAACACTTCATTGGTGAATTCAAGTTGCAAGTGCACCACTTGATGCTTGCCAGAACACTTCATGGGGTGACCGGTAGCTAAGGCATTTTCTTGGTCTATGATTAAGTTTTTTCACTGCAAATGCAAGATCTTCTTCAGAAATGATGGAATGGGGTCAAGTCTCCGTTTAGCTCTTGCCAGTTTTAACCTCTCTCAGCACGTCTTTTCCTCTTTCTCTTCTTGTTGATTTGCTCATCCGATTTTGCCCACCTTTCCCAATTCACAAAATAATCGAATCAGCCTTCCCTCTTCTTATGTGCTTACAGCTCAGCGTAGGCATCTCTGTCTAAAAATGGAAATTGAATTCCTACATGGGGAGACGGCAAGGGTTTTTCTTTGCTACTTTTTTCTGATTCAAAGATCGGGTCAACCAGTGTGTCTATATATTTGGCCACCTTTCCTTGGATAATCCTGTAAAAACACCTTGTGCAAACATTGGCCGGAATTCCTATTACCTCTACTTCCAGATCAACGCTTTCCCTTTTGTAGTGCAGGTTAATCAATTTTGCCTCCATCTCTCCGCCGCACTCAGGGCACTTTCTTTTCTTGATTAAAGCCATGATTTCACCCCTTCATTGTTTTCTAATTTTATGCTTGATCCAATATCTGCTATCCGGCACATACGAAGTGACAATGACCGGTTCTTCCCAAAAAGAATAGTCAACAATAATATGAATCGGCAACTTTTCTTCTTTTAATGTAGCATATATCAAAACCCTTTTTCGATCAACGTATTCCTCGATGACCTCACCATTTATAGCTGCCCACCCTAACTTTTCAACTGTGCGGGGAGCAATTCCATCCTTTCGAGCCTCAATGATTGCATGGTCGCTAATGGCATATTCACCATCTATAAAGCGCTTCCTGATATATTCGATATCAACCAAAGTTCCACCTCCCAAATCAACCATCCAATTTTCAAATCCTCGAATCTACCAAGCACTACATCCCGGTCGGCACTCCCCAGAAATCACAATAAAGCGGGACGCTGGTTAAAAACTAAGTTTCTCTTAATTTTCTTGAAAACGACTTGAATGTAACGCTTCGCTTGATTATTTGCGTAAAAAATAGAGGTCGGGGCTTCATTCATGACAAATGGATCACGAAAACACGAAAGCACGAAAAAGGATGAGGATGTTTAGTAATGTGCTGTAGTATGGCTGGGGTATCAAGTGAGTGTTTTGAGGAGCCCTGCATTTGACAAACTCAATTCCTTAACCTGAATATTCTGAAGGGGAATAGGGGATAGGAGACGTTGCCATTATTCCACTATTTGCTATGCCTTCAAAGCTTTCTGTAAATATCTTTTCTATGACCTGCTCGCAAAACGACTATCTCCTCGCCCTCAATATCAAAGATAACTCTATAATCGCCAATTTTGAATCGATATGTTCCGAGCGCGGGATCAGTCAATTTTGAAGCATATTTCAAAGGTTCTTCTTGATACCTTTTAAGAGACTTCTCAATCTTCCGTTTCACGTCTTCATCAAGCCTACGAATATCTCTGGAGGACCTATTTGTGTATACAAGTTTGTATTTCAAAGACCAAAGACCTCCTGATGAGTTTTCGTCCTACCCGCCTTATAATCAGATCTAGCCTCTTTGATACTTTTCAGAAACTCCGGGGAAGTGGATGCAAGAAGGTCTTCCAAAAACGAATCCCTTTCATTTTTTGTCATTTTTTTTATAGCTCCGATAATCACTTCCGGTTTTATTTCCATCTTTATGCTTTCAAGCATTTTATCCTCCTTTATTGAGTGTTAGGGGGGACACGGGTCTTGGGGACGTCCTTAAATAGTTAAATAACTCTCATTGTTGTAATAGACCGGAATAGGAGACGAATTGGATTGAAGATTTTCGATTGAAGATTGTCGATTGAAAAACAAAGAGAATATTGGAACAGCTAATGTCGATTAAAGCGGGACGCTGGTAAATAACTAAGTTTCTCTTAATTTTCTTGAAACCGCCTTGAATGTAACGCTTCGCTTGATTATTTGCGTAAAAAATAGGGGTCAGAGCTACATTATTGTCAAATGGATCACGAAAACACGAAAGCACGAAAAGGATGAAAATGGTTAGTAAAGGTAATTGGGGACGATCATATGATTATAAGCTTCTATGATTAGTAAACTTCGTCATGACTGCCCACATAAATCAGGAGAACTTGATCTTCACCAACAAACTCAAAAACGATCCTACAATCATCGTCGACACTGAAAGCCCATTGTCCAGCCAGCTTACCGCTGAGTTTGTGGGTCCTTAGTTGTAAAAAAAACGGATTTTCCAGAAAGATTTCCATTTTTTCCCAGAATTTCTTTTTCAGTCTTGGATTATTCCTCACGCGCTTTCTGTAAGATCTTTTGAACCCTTCATCCCATGCGGCTCTAAGCACCTTCGAGGTCCTCCCTCAACTCATTTATGTCACCGCTTTTAACAAACCCCTTTTCAAGATTCATCTTAGCGTCCTGAGCCCTCTGCACAAGCTTATCTCGTTTCAACTCAATTACCTGTTTTCTTATTATCTCCGCAACGTATTCCTTATCTGCAGAAGGCAACTGGCCAAATTCCTTAATCACTTCATTAACACTGGTAGTACTCATTTAATCCTCCTCATAACGGGGTCAAATCCTCGGTTGACTTATGTTAATGGTTGCTGGTTATTGGTTGCTGGGTAAAGCAATTGAAGATTGATAAAAGAATAATCTCTCGCAGAGGCGCAGAGGGGCAAAGGTTATTAGCCACAGACACACACAGAAACACACAGAATATATTTCCTCTGCCGACTTGGAAGGGGAAAAGGATAAGGGTCAGGTCTCAACATTCAACAGTTCTTTTTAACGCCCAGATATTATTCAAGACCTTTGAAATTTTCAAAGAATGAACAAAAAAACCTTTGACATGACAATTCTTGACAAATCATAGCGCCTACAAAAACTAGGGGACGTTCGTGCAGAGCGTGCACAGGCTATCATACCCTTTGATCTCGGTGCGCTTTTCACAGGACTCTCTTGTCAATACCAAGCTGTCTGAGAACACCTGAAATGGTGCCTGCTTTCAAGTCCTTTTCGCCCCAGTTCGGAATCGTTGTTCCTCTCCCTGTAGCTGGGTTAAACCATTTTCGATGCGATCCGCCACCACGACGGGCTATCTCACGACATCCAGTTGCTCGCAGCTTTTTGGTTAACTCTCTGTAATTCATCCTTCAGCCATAACCAAAGACTCAAAACATACAGGAGCTTCGGCGTGATCGGCTCGTAAGTTCGCTGGAAATTGTTTTCCCATATCCTTGTAGAGCTCGATAACAGCGGCAAGCGCATCATGAACGCATACACTCAGATCGTCGAGTTCATCGATTTCCGTCACCAATTCAGGAACCAAAGGACTGGTTATCGTCCAGCCACCTTCCTTTTGTGGTTCGAGAACTAAGGGAATTTTCATCATTGTTTTCATAAGCTATAACCTCTCACTAAGGATGATAAGGGTCAGGTCTCAACATTCAACAGTTTTTTTTAACGCCCAAATATTATTCATCTTTCAAAGCAGTTTCTTGAATTCATCAATGCTCAGACCGTCGTAATGGGGGGACGCATTGGATTGATGATTTTTGATTGATGATTGTCGATTGAAAAAAACAAATAAAATATTGGAACCCAGGTTGAATACTGTATATAATTAGGGACGTTCTTTCATAATTTACGTTACTGGCAACTCTATTTTAACAAAGACATGTCCTGTAATGGGGGACATTGTTACCTTTTGACTTTACGAGTGGAATGGGGACGTTACCAAAGGGATGCTGTCTTATCTCAGTAACGCCTCTATATCATCGTCACTAAACCCAAACTGTCTGAATATACGTAGTACATAAGGAGGTGAAAATTCCCTCTCGCCCATGTCAATCGGTACCACTCTCTTCTTTCCCTCAGTATGTCGTACGTATAGTTTGTGATCCCCCTTACCTTCCCTGTAAAACTTACAGCCAGCAGATTCCAACAATCGGATTAGTTGTCTTGCTTTCAAGGACGGCAGATTCTTAGGCATATAACGCCCTCATTTCCAAGGGTTCAGAAATAGGTCCTAAGCCTTCTACCGTCAAAAACTCATGCAATTCCTTTATTAACAAGGGAGCAGAATGAATATCACTGTCCATCTTTTGAACTTCCTCAATAGAAGCTATCGCTTCTTTTAGCTTTGCGACTGCCATTTCCTTTGTTTGACCCTGTCCGACAAGCCCGTTTTCTAAACATAAGGCAACCCAATACGGGCCACTTTGTCTCAATACAGTTGTATAAAAATCCATAGTATTACCTCCTGTGTAATTGGGGACGTTCTTGCAAAATTAAGTTACTGAAAGAAGGGGTCAAATCTTCGGTTGACTTATGTTAATGGTTACTGGTTATTGGTTACAGGGTAAAGCAATTGAAGATTGATAAAAGAATAATCTCTCGCAGAGGCGCGAAGGGGTAAAGGTTATTAGCCACAGACACACACAGAAACACACAGACTATTTTTCCTCTGCCGACATTATTATAAATGGGGACGCTTTTTAAAAACTAAATAACTTTCCTGGCTGCTAAGGGCAAAGCATGTTAGTTGAATGGTTGAGAGGAAAAACTCTCAGCCTATACGGGCAGGGGGTAATCACAAATTATTCCATTCTTCCAAGACAGTTATTAATTCTTTACGGCACTCCTCAACTCTTTTACCATTTGCCCATACGCCATTGAAACCCGGGATTTCAGCGAACCACGTCCCATCTTCAAGTTTTTTGTATTCAGCTTTATCTAAAACTTTTTGACAGTATTCAATTATCATTTTGAATTTCCTTTCCTTTATAGGCTTTAGTTTTAATATCTACTAATTTTTCGGCCCTCGTTAAGGTTTCTCATCATACTCCCCGTATCTAATTGGGGACATTCTTTTATAATTACGTTACTGGCAACTCTAAGGTCCTTGTTATTGTCAAGGATAAATTCGCCTTTTTCAATGTTTCGATTCACAGTTGTAAAACATAGGGGTCGGGGCTACATTCTTGACAAATGGATCACGAAAGCACGAAAGCACGAAAAGGATGAAAATGGTTAGTAATGTGCTTGAAAAGACATAATGGGCAGGCCTTCATTCGTAACAAACTTTGATCATCAATCTCATTAGAGTCAGTACCACCGGCTTAGCCAGTGGCACTGACTGTTCCTGGACGACGTCTACGCCATTTATGTGTAAGTTTTAGTCCTGGAAACCCTTGCAAATCAGATTACTCTGTAAGATACTTAATAATATTTTTGAGATTCGTTTTTAAAGGCGGCAGGTCAACAGTAACCACATTCCAGATGCTGTCCAGATCTACTCCCATATAATCATGGATGAGCACATCCCGTAATCCGGCAATATTTCTCCATGGGACATCCGGGTATTGTTGCCGGAGTTCCACGCTCACCCGTTTGGATGCTTCACCAATGATTTCCAGGTTTCTTATGATCGCATCCTGCCAGTGGGATGTTGTCAGAAACGATTCTATTTTCTTAATAGAATCCAGCATATGACGGATATACAAAAAATCAGTTTTCATAATTCTGTCGCTTCCCGTAAAATCTGCTCTGCAATATATGGTGATATCGCCGCTGGAGTGACGACATCCACCTTTCGGCCGGTTAAATCTTCCATTTCATGTTTCAAGGCAATGATATCAAGCAGAGAGCGTTTTGGGTCCAGTTCAACAAGTAAATCAATATCACTGTCCTTGTTTTCTTCACCCCTGGCAAAAGATCCGAAAACACGGATACTCTGAACACCATGTTTTTTGGCAATCTTATAAATTGTTGCCCTATATTTCGTTAACAGTTGATTCTTCATTTTTTTAGTGCCTTCCGAATCAGTAATTTCCGGTTAGTAAGTTGCCTATGATTCATCCCAAAATAGTAAAACATAGAGGTCAGGACTACACTCTTGACAAATGGATCACGAAAACACGAAAGCACGAAAAAGGATGATGAATGTAAATCTTGGTTGGCTCGTCATTTATTTTGCTTATACGGGATTGTCGAGATTTTGCGAACTCTCTTTTGCAATTATCTCATGAATTGTTGAATTCAGCCTTGGAATATGATTCTTGCAGATGTCAAAAATTATCTCATGATCCACCTTTTCATAATGATGTGAAACTATATCACGTAATCTCATGATCTTATCCCATTCGATCTCCGGGTAACTTTCTAAGAGAAGATTGTCGATCTTGTTTATTTTCTTAAGCAGTTCACCGACAACTTGAAGTCGCATAGCAATTGCATCAAGTATAAGAATTCCGTCCGCACTCGAAACAAGATCATCTGCACTATTTATCTTGGAAAAGCGGTTCTCGATCAAAACAATTGATTCCAAGATGATTCGTAGATTTTCTTGGATAATATCATCAAGCATATATCACCTCATTTTCAATCTGTTGTGTAAACCGGCGGTTAACATTATCGCTTTTACGAACCAGCTCAATTTTTTTGTCAAACCTTTTTTCCAGATATATCTGCAATCCTGCAATCCAATCAAAACGAGGTTCTTTTAGCTCAACTAAGAGATCAATATCACTATCAGGTCGCTGATTTCCCTTAATATAGGAACCGAAAAGCCCGATATTGATTACACCGAATTCATTTCTTAAAAATGCTTTTTCAGCCTTCAAAAGCCTAAGTATATCATTATGTGACAGATGCTGTTTCATTATTTGTATCTCTTACGTGAGGGTGACATCCGTGCAGAGATTGTAAAACACAGTAAAACATAGAGGTCGGGACTACATTATTGTCAAATGGATCACGAAAACACGAAAGCACGAAAAAGGATGAAAGTGTAAATCTTGGGGTCGCTGTTGACTACGTTGAATAACTCAGGGCGAATAGCGAAAAGAGCGAAAAGCTGAAAGCTTAAATCTTACACATAGCCTTCCTTTTTTATATCCTGAATAATACTTTTGACTGTTTTCCCTTTAAATATCTTTTTACGCAGTTCAGTATAGTTGCCTTCACCTCGATCGTACTCCAAAATAAATTTTAAAGCGCTGGCAGGACCTAATTTTTCTGTCAAGGCTTCCCAACCTGCTCTTCTAACCTCAGCAGGAGTCAGTTTATTCAATGGCATATTCATATCTTAAAAACCTCCCTTGATGCGAAATCAATTACATTGTAATATAAAATCGTTATCTTATCAATCCGTTTCAGTTTTTTAATAAGATTGTCATCACATGTTACAAAAAAATCGGCCTTTGCTTTTTCAGCACATGCAATATGTATGGCATCCATACCCATCAGGCCACACTTCTCAAACTCCAGAGCTTTATCCAAGATGGCAACTCTAAGGTCCTTGTTATTGTCAGTATAAATTCGCCTTTTTCAATGTTTCGACTCACAGTTGTAAAACATAGAGGTCAGGACTAAATTCTTGACAAATGGATCACGAAAACACGAAAGCACGAAAAAGGATTGAGATGATTCCGAATTCGGAAGGGCAGAGGTATGCAGTAAAGACAGGGAGCAATCAGTACCTTTCATCCAGCAGGGTTACAATTTTATTTGCCGCCCGCCCGTCTCCATATATTGCAGGGCGGTCTTTCAATGGCCAAACTGATCGGACTGATTTGACAATTCGTTCAGTATCTGCTCCCGTCAAAACATTCCACCCTGCTCCAACAGTTTCTGTCCACTCGGTCTCAGGCCGCAGAGTAATACATGGCACGCCAAAAAAATAGGCCTCCTTTTGCATGCCCCCGGAATCGGTCAGGATCATCCTGGCGTTCTGTTCCAGTATTAACATGTCCTTGTAACCTATTGGATCAATCATTTTCACATTGCTTGCCCCAGTACTAATGTTAAGCTTATCATTAAGTTCGGAAATCTTCTTCCTTGTGCGGGGATGGACCGGAAATATGATTGGCTCACCAATTTCGAGAAAAGCTGCAAGAATATCATGCAATTTTTCAGGAATGTCTGTGTTGTAAGGACGATGGACCGTAGCCACGAGATAAGTCTTAGGTTCCAGTCCCAAATCCTTAAGGATTGTAGAGTATTGATAGGCAATTTCGGTAAACTGTAGGATAGCATCATACATGGTGTCGCCGACGTTTAAAGCAAGGGGTGAAGAGTAAGGGGTAAGGGATAAGGAGTGAGGCGATGTTATTAGCTTGCCTTCGTTCACGATGTTAGCGAAACTCTCTTTTTCAAGATTTTTTACTGCTGTTTCTGTGGGACAAAAAAGCAGGTCAGAACAATGATCCGTGAGAATCCGATTATGTTCTTCCGGCATTTCCCTGTTGAAAGAACGAAGGCCGGCCTCTACGTGGGCCAAAGGAATCCGTAACTTTACTACGGATAGTGCCCCTGCCAATGTAGTGTTTGTATCACCATATACTAAAACACAATCTGCATTTTCTTTTAAAAGGATTTCCTCGATTCGAATCAGCATCTCTCCCGTTTGCCAACCGTGTGTGCCTGAGCCCACACCCAAGTTTACATCCGGTTCAGGTATTCCTAATTCTTCAAAGAATACTCGTGACATGCCGTAATCGTAATGTTGTCCGGTATGAATCAAGAAATTCTGATGATTGGCCTCACGCAAGGCCTTGATAACAGGTGCCGCTTTTATGAATTGGGGACGAGCACCAACTATGCTGACGATTTTCATATATTAGTAATGTGGGGAACGTTGTTGATTTTAGTGAATAAGATGGTTGGGGTCAGTCATTAGTACTGACAAATGGATCACGAAAACGCGAAAGCACGAAAAAGGATGAAAGTGTTGTAGGCCAGGGATATCAAGTAGAAAAGATAAGGGTAAAACCTCGACTATTTACTAACCATTCGATAAATAGGGGAGTGTAGCACCCGAGTAAATCGACCTGATGTTACACAGCTCCGCCCCTTCAGTTACACAGGAAGTTTTGAGTAAGTAGTTGAAATATTTTTACAATTACAGGTATCTCAGGAAACGCGCCAATAAACCAGACTTTTAGACTAATAAAATCAAGTTTTTCTTAGCGAAATGTTAACTTACTAAAATATCAGATCAATCGTGAATTATCAATATTATACATTACAAAAAAAAAGAATTTGGAGATTGTTCCGGAGTAGAGAAAGTACTGCCACGGCCCGGTAGAGTTATTCGGCATAAGGTATAAGGCATAAGGAAAAGGCACAAGTGAATAAGGAAAGATCTAAGTTTAAAGGGGGAAGGATAGCTTTCTGTATGGCATCTTTTAAAATTATCTGAGCTTTATCAGCACTTTATAGTGCTTTTTAAGCACGTTTCCCACCCGTTTCAGCTCTTTTCGGGCAGGCAAAAAGTTGGGATTATAATAGATGGCTTTTTGAAAGGCATCACGGGCCTCATAAATGCTTCCAACCCTGAATTTAAAAGAGCCTCTATTATAATAGACTGACCACAGGGTCAAGTCTCCGTTAAAATGCTCGACGGTCTTATCAAGATGATGTTCAGCCTTTGGAGGATCGGATCTAACGAATAGCCACCAAGGGGATCTTTTTGAAAAAGAAATTTTAGAAGGCACTCTTGGAGGAGGTATGTAAAGGCGTGCAGCATTAAGGTGGTACTGGGAATTGCCAGGGTCGTACCGTATGGCTTTTAGAATATGGGTTTCGGCGTTTTCTGCCAACTGTTTCGCGGCTTTTCCTGCTTTTTGGCTCTGTACGGGCTTTTTGCGTTTCAGGAATTCAAGTTCTGCCCTTTTGTGCCTGAAACACTCCTGCTTCGCCTTTTTATATTTGAGATATTCCATCTCACCTCTGAAAGGTCTGTAAGCGCCGAACCATGTGATGCCGACTAATACGAGGAAGATCAGAAAACTCGCGGGGTAGGCAAAGGGAATCCTTTGACCTTCTGTTGTTGAAATTAGTTTGCGGTTCCGGATGTAAATGCCTTCCATGATTCCCATCATCAGGGCCGTCAAAAACAGCGTGCTGTTAATCCTGAAAGGGAAAAAGAAAAACGCCGCTATCATGATTGCCGTCAGGGAGGAAAAGGCCGTGGCAACAATGACCCTTTCCGGTGTCTCAAGCTCCTTATCGCGAATAATCCTTAAGCCATGCACCATCACAATAACAAAAAAAATAGACAGAAAGGATGCCGCGATCAGCCCCCCGTCGTTGAGGATTTCCAAGTATTCATTGTGAACCCTTCTCGGTTTGGGTTCATCATATCCTTTGAAATACTCGGGATCCAGCCTGTTAATCTCCGCCTGCGCGTCATAGACCCTGTTCCGGTAGGACCAGAGTCCGGTCCCGAACAGGGGGCTCTGCTTGAAAAGCCACCAGGATGCCTTGAAATACTTCATTCTCAATTGAAGGGTCTTTGTCTCTGTCCAGTTTTCGAGTTTCATCATGGAATGAAAGCGCGCGGGGGCAATCGACCAAAGAATAATAATCAGCGCGACTATAAGAATTCCATATCCTAATATATGTTTTAGATTGGACCTGATATATTTCGTGACGGAGAAATCATAGATCCAGTTTATCAATAGCAAAAAAACGGGAATGGATATTCCTGACGCTAACCATGAAGCCCTGGCCCTTGAAAACAGAAACGCTCCGAAAACAAAGAACAAAAGGACTGCCGGGATCAGGCGAAATTTTCCCTTTAAAAGAAATATCAGCCCGGCAAGGGCGAAAATTGGAAACAGGAGATAGGCACCTAAATAATTGGAGTTGCCAATGGTTCCCATCACCATGGTTTGAGGGCGGGCCCACTTGATTAGAATAAAGTGCCCTGTGAATTGCAGATATGTAATTATTGAAATCAGGATCCCGCTTAAAGCAACGACCAGCAAGATCCAGAATGCCTTTTTTCCGTCAATATATAAAGACACGAAATAGAAGAAAACAAGGCATGTGATGTTTGTGAGGGCTGCCACTTTAGTGTAGTAGTAGTTGTCTGTATAGAAAAATGAGATGAAATTCAAAAGGATGAGGATCATGACCCATTTTGGAGTTGATGTTTTTGATTTTAATAGCTTTTTCCCGGTAAAAAACTGATTAGCACAAATGAATATGAGAAAGGAAACGCCCACGATTATAAGAAATGTCTTGGGCGTGTTAAAGGCGTTGTCCAGCACGTCCGGCAGCACTAATAAAGGAACAAACAGCGTTAAAACAAGAATAATAATAGTGAAGGGCAGGTTTGATATATGATCTTCATTTTTTTGCATGTCTTTTGGCATTTTTTTATTCCTTGATAAATTCATATCTCGCTTCCTGGTAATTAGGCCGCTTAACCGCCTCTTTCATGTTGACCAGTGTATAATATGGCTGGTCCACTACAACAGAATTCACCAGCCAGGAGGGAAGGCTGCCGCCGGGCTCGCTGTGCACAAGATACACTACCTCTATAATATCATTATCAAGGGGCGTAAAGCGCCAGTATCCCTCTATTTTCTTTACCCTGACAAGTCCGGGCCTTTCCGGGATATAGCGGGGCACACCCTTAATCATAATGGTTACGACCCTGTCTTCAGGGTTCTGGCTGATGATCTTACAAACGGCCGCATCTCTGTCGCTAACGGGCCAGGGGGCATTGCTGATTGTATAGGCGTAGGTCTTCATCCCACTGATTCTTTTGAGAAGTTTGCCTTTTTTACAGGTATGTATCCAAAGAGGACATGCCTCCATATCATCTACAAGGGCAACCAGACTGGAAAGGGTGGCTTTTATTTTGGTTACGGCCCTGTATTCCTTGAAACGAGACCCCACTACCTTTCGTGTGTAGACGGTGATATCATTCTGTTCTTTGGCAAGGTCCCAGGAGTAAGTGATGTCTGGGGAAGTAAAGCTCAAGCAGAGGATCACGACAGCCGGCAACAGAAAAGGCCTGCTATGAAATCCCCTGATCCAGGTCAAGAATATGTGCGTCCCTTCCATTGTCTTTTTCCTCTTTTCCTATTCCACAGGCTGTTGATAGTCAGAATGGCATGGAGGGATAACCCCAAAGGAATAAAAAGACCATATCCAAAAGGGATCGTCAATGCCATGGCGGTCATAAGATACATTAGTAATATAGCACCTGCGCCAATGGCGGACAAACCAAATGCCAGATTGCTGATAAGTGTATTATCACCGCAACCGAGGTTATAAAAGGTCCACAAGGGCAGTGCTACAGGCATCCAGGCTAACAGAAAGGATCTCATTGCGGTATAGATTGACCCAAATGCGCCATGGTTTCTCATAATCTCCGTCAGATTTTTTGAAAAGCCCTCCCAGATGTGTAAGAGGCTTCTGTACATTCTGGCACTGATAAGATTTTCGCCAAATATCCAGTACAAACGAAAGTCTGACTTCTTGACGATTCTTGCGAAAGCCAGGTCATCCATGATTTCGTTTCGCACAGCGTGGTGGCCCCCTATGGATTCATATGTCCTGCGGTCGAAAAGCAAAAACTGGCCATTGGCGATGGCTTCAGGTCTTGAAGGTTCATTGACGCGTGTGAAATTCATGGAATAGGCTATGGCGAGAAAAATACCCGGCAGGAAAACGCGCTCTGAAATCGAGACAAGCACTTGGAAGGGGTTGATGCTCAACAAGCCGATATCACCGGAAATAGCAAAACTTACGGCTGTTTCAAGGAGCTCTTCTCCCGCGTATACATCCGCGTCAATAAAACAGAACCATTCTCCATCGGCAATCTCCGCACCCTTCCGGCAGGCATTATTTTTGCCGGCCCAGCCCTCTGGCAGAGGGCCGGCCGATATAATTTTAAGGTTAGGATGTTTTTCACCTATGCGGCGGACAACAGATGCGGTATTGTCCGATGAGTTGTCATCTACAACAATGACGCGGTATTTTTTTTCGGGATAGGTCTGATTTAGAAGGGATGTTACGCAACGTTTGATATTGTGTTCCTCATTGCGGGCGGGAATGATGATAGAAACAAAAGGTAGTTCAGATCGGTTCTGCGCCTTTACAGGAGAGAGGTTTTTCCTGCCAAAGTAAAGCCTGCCAAACGAAAAAAGGAAATATGACAAAAAAACAAACCATATGGCTGCTATAATAAATGCCAACAATTTTTTCTCCTTAAATTCGGATTATTCTGATAATATAGAATTTAATTCGCTTGCTTACAATTAAAATAATGGAATAATCACTTTAATTCCTGTAAGTTGTATGAATTCCGAGACGTTTATTTCGATTTTTAAACCATGTCCTTCCCCGCATAGCGGGATCTTCGATGGGCGTGGATTCTTTACTCAAACACCATATCAAAAAGGAACTTTTCATGAAATGGTTTCTGATTTCCCCATTTGCCATTAACGTCTTAAACGTTTCTATTCTCATTGTCTTTATGATTTATTTCCTTTACAAGAGCAAGGGGAAATCCGAGGCGACTCGTTTTTTGATTGCAGCTCTTGTTGGGGTCGCACTGGTCTTTGTCTCATTTATTGCAATCTTCTCAATGCTTAACCCTTCGTATTCCACATTTATCTGGCAGGTCCTCCATCTAATTGTGTTCTCCATAATTGCAATGGTTCAATTTGCCTATTATTTCCCTGAAAACCTCCATCCCCGTGAGTCCCGGATTGTCTTAATACTATGCGTCATCGCATCTCTGATTGCTTACCCATATTATGTTTATAAGACCGTTATGATGGATCCCGTGTATAGTTTCGGGGGGCATCACTATGTTTTTTTAAATACACCGGAGATTGGTATTCTCATCGGATTTGAGATTGCGTGGATGTTGATAGTCTTTTTTCGAAAAGCCAGCATGCTTTCAGGATATGAATACAGCGGTTTTCTGAACCGCTGGGCGGGTGAATCAGGAAATTTGCCAGTGTCAATGGCCCCTGTCAGACTGTTTGCCCGTTTTTGCATTGCCTGCATAAAGATATTTAAAACAGAAGATAGACGCGCAAAGGCTATCAGGAATCTGCTGCTAATCTTTATATCTCCAATTGTGATCATTTTTGCTGTTGTTTTGGCCTATCAGGGATTGCTGTCCTGGGAGGTTGTTGCCCATATTTTAGGTTCAGGATTCATGGTTGTGTTTTTTATATTTATTATAGTTTATATCAACAACTCCTCAGAACCCTCCACATTTATGGTCAAGCTTATTGGTATTTCATTGGGAACCATTCTGATTGCCTTTGGTCTGGCCGCAAATATTGCCATAAAGATTAAAGATGCTGAATACGACAATAAGCGCTTGATAGAGGTGAAACAGTGTAAAATTGCTGTTTCAAATAGCGATTTTTCAATGCTACCAGAAGACGTCTCCTACATGTTGAGCCGCCCTTTAGGCGAATCGCCGGATTCTATAAACAATAAAGTAATACTTGTCAGGGATACAAATTTCAGTCTACAAAAGATCGTTGAATATAATATAGATAAATTGCCCGCTTTAAAAGCCGGATTCATCATTCGGGATATACCCGAGATGACACGCCAGTATCGGAGGATTGGTCGCCTCAATGCAAACGATTACTATATACACTATGACTTTTCCAAAGACGGAAGGCTGTACGAAGTAGGCTATTCTTATTTTGATTATAGAAAAGTAATTCATGAAACAGGCCTGACCCTGATTTATGTAATTATAGGATCGGTGCTCTTTATTATTGTTGTATTTCCCCTGTTTTTCTACGAGAGCCTTGTCAAACCGTTGAATGTACTCTTAGAGGGAGTGAAAAAGGTAAACAATGGAGACCTTGGAGTTGTCGTCCCTGTTCAGGTGGAAGATGAGATCGGTTTTCTATCCGGTTCTTTCAATAACATGGTGAGATCCATTCTTGACAGTGAGAGAAAATTAAAGGACTCCTTTGATCACCAGGTTAAGTTGACTGATTCTTACAGTTACTTTGTGCCTAAGGAATTCTTACAGTTCTTAGAGAAGGAGAGCATAATAGACATAAAATTGGGAGACAATGTTCTAAAAGAGATGACCGTACTCTTTTCGGACATTCGTTCCTTTACAATGCTGTCGGAAAGGATGAGTCCCCAGGAAAATTTCAATTTTTTAAATAGTTGTCTGAGCAGGATCGGACCGGTCGTCAGAAATAACAGGGGTTTCATAGACAAATATATCGGGGATTCAGTTATGGCACTTTTTCCCGAGAAGGCGGGGGATGCAGTTTACGCGGCTATCGCGATGCAAAACGTCATTGAGACATATAACAGGCACAGGGAGAAAACGGGATATGAACCCATAGAAATTGGAGTGGGCATACATTCCGGTGTTTTAATGTTAGGTACGATCGGGGAAGAGAAACGCATGGAGGGGACGGTGATTTCTGATGCCGTTAATTTAGCCTCTCGCGTGGAAGGTTTGACAAAGCTATACGGGGCAAAGATCATCGTGAGTAATCATACACTGGAAAGGCTTGAAAAGTCGTCTGATTTTTCCTTTCGTTTTTTAGACAGGGTTCAGGTCAAGGGCAAGAAGAGATGGGTTGATATATTTGAGATCTTCGATTGTGATCCCGCAGAACTCATGGAGGCGAAATCAAAGACCAGGAAAGACTTCGAACTGGGCATCTCCCATTATCAAGACAAGAAATTTTCAAAAGCGGTTGAATGCTTCAAGAGAGTTCTCGAAGAACATCCTGGGGACAGGGCAGCCCTCCTTTACGTGCAGCGCTGTGAAAATTTTAAAATGCACGGCGTCCCGGATGAATGGGATGGTGTTACTGCAATAGACGAAAAATAAGTGTGAACTGTTATGTATTTTGGATCATCTCCAAATTGGTTGGGAGAAGAACCTGTATTTTTTATGGCTGGGTTGCCTCTTCAGCTTGAAGGATTTTAATTGATCCCCATTCGTAGGTGCCGCCGCCGTTCACCAGCGCTACCCCTGAGAATTCACTCCTGTAATAGAGTTCAACAGTCGAGAGGATCTCGTTACCGTCCACCAGAACGCGCATATTACCGCGGGTGTCGCGCATCCATTGAAGCCGGTGAGGGGCCCCGTCGTCTAATGACGGATATTTTGTAGCAGATTCAATGACATAACTCCTGGAGCCCCTGACCCTCGCAATTTCAATAGGGCGCTGCCGGGAAGGAGCAGCCTTGTAAATTAACCGGTAACGGGACACCAGAGGGCTTCCTCCAAGGAGCACCACCTCCATTGCACCACTGGTGGATTTGGAAACGAATGTCAGATCTATCTCAAAGGCGGGCGCGATACGGGTCAGGCTCTGGATGATGGCCTGGGTTTGTGCCTGCGCGGGGCTTTTACTTTCATCTTGTTTATTTTTTTTGGAGGATTTAATAAGTTCCCTCAGTATCCTCTCAAGCGGTTCTTCGTCAGAACGGGTTGTCTGAGACTGGCTCGTTGTCGTTACCCGGCTCCACAATCTGTTAGCAGATGTGATTTTAAACCGGCCTGCTCTGACGGTCCAGGTAGGATTTTTCGTGTAGTTGCCATCGGAGAAATCCTCGTAAAAAAAGACCTCCCTGAGCTTTGCCCTGTATCGATCAACCAGTGCACGCAGTTCTTCAATAAACCGGGGATGAGCGACCATCCTCTTATCCGCGTCATCAATCTTGACCTTGAGTTCCTCCAGAAGCGATTTCAAGGCTTTCCTGTTAACATCAGGTGTTGAAGAGGATTGGGCAGTGGCCAATGGAGAGCCCATGAGCCATATAAACAAAAGAATACATGTTGTGGTTTGCAGAATTTTCATGAGGTCAACCTCCTTGTTCATGGAAAAGGTGCGGCACTCAGGGCCGGTTTAAAGTCTTATGCGTAATACCTCAATAAGTTGGGGCGTTGGCCAGGGTAGTTGTTGGGTAAATAAATTATACCTGAACATTGCTTCAGCCGTGCCATGACCCAAGCAGGGCTAAAGCCCTGCGCTACAGAGACTCAATAGAGTTTCTCAGGGTTGTTTACGCGAGATTTGAATTATACCTTATTTTCTGGGACGTATCAAGCCCGGAAAGGGTGAATCAGCGATAAGCCTGTATCACCTCATGCAGTCTCCTGGCAGCATTTATATGATCAAACCGTTCGCCAAGGGCCCGGGCCTGCGTGCTTACGTTCTTTCTGAGATCTGTGTCCTTGAGAAGCCTGATAATATAGCCGGTGAACTCATTGTAGTCGTCTGTCACAAACATCTCTTTGCCGTTGACAGGACCAATGCCGAATGCCGCAAGGCCTGTTGATACAATGGGAAGCCCGCAGGCTAATGCCTCAAGCAGCTTACCGCGGAAGCCCCCTCCCAGTTCGATGGGTGCGACGAAGATATCGCTCTCGCGATAGATATCTCTAACGTTTGAGTGTGCTCCTCCCTCCCGTACAGAAACACGATCACTTCGAAACGCGAGTAGCTCAGGAGGCGGATCAAATCCAATTGCGTGGAATGTGGCGTCGGGAACCTCCCTCGATATTTTTTCCCAGCAGTGTGTCATGAAGTTCTGAACCGCGTCCACATTGGGATGGTGCCGGAAATTCCCAAGGAAAAGTATTTTCTTGGTGTCCCACGTCCTTTTGAGAGGAGGGGTATAGAAATCCGTATCTACGCCGTGGGGGACAACATCAGTTTTATCTTTGAGCTCCGGTGCAAGGCGGACAAGGGCCTCCCTGTCCTCCGGGGTCAGGGAAAGGACGCGGTCGACCGAGCGATACATTTTAAATTCGTATTCGAATAGCTTCTCTATTGTCTCTTCATTTATGGGCTCTCCCTTGCTTGCCCGCTGCCGGAATGCCGTTGTATAGCACTCGTGAACAGATATAATTGACATGGTGTGATCAGGAATGATTTCCTTTGCAGCTTCAAGATACTGACCCATCATTGAATACTCGGCAATTATCGCGTCAAAGGAGCGTCTCGAAAGAAGCGCCCTGAATGCTTGATCGAGCTGCGGGTCGTATCCGCCGTCTCCGGCAAGAAAGAAGGAGGGTCGGTTGAGTTCGGCTTTGAGTTTTTCAACTTCACCGGAGGTCCTGTTCTTTGGTGAGTCAAAGAGCATTATGTCTTCGCAAAAGGGCTCAAGGCTTTTGTCGTTTTTGTCTTCGTCCGAGTCGCCTGGCGCAATGACCGTTATCCGACAGCCCATTTTTGAGAGGTTTTTGATCCTGTGATGAATAAGTATGGGACCTCCAATTACGCTGGCCCTGGGGAATACCTTGGGGATGAAGAGCAGGTTCAAATTCGATTCTCCTTTCTATTGATGAGATATTTAGTACACATTTGCACAGGCGCAAGGAATGTGATGTGTTAGAATACTAAGAAAGTCGTATCAATTGTTGCTACTGGTGTCAATGGTATTGATCTGCTTCAAGATGGGCCGGGAAGAAAATATTCGGGATTTGACCGGCGCTCCTTGACATTCGTCTTTTTTTTTGTTAATTTAATCAAGTTTTATCAACCCTTTTTGTTCTTAAAACAGAATAAATTATGCTGATTAACTTAGATAAACTTATTATGATGGTACAACAGGAACCCTGGGCAAAAAAGATTGCTAAGGACTGGGATTTCTGGCCGCATCTCATGGAGTGGATTGAGCAGCATCTTTTTTCCGACTTTTTAGAACAGTTGGTTAACCAGGTAGATGAGATTGTTGATATTAATCCTGACCTTTCGGAACCTGAAATCTTGAGCAAGGCAACTCGATACATGGTGGATTTTTTAGGTGCCCATCGCGCGTCTGTCAGGATCTATGATCCCCGGGCCGGTAAAATGCTTTCTTTTTGTTCGTATCCCTCCGATGAAGAAAGACGGGAGACGTTTATACCGCTTGAAGGGAGTATTGCCGGTAAGGTGGTATTGTTCCGGCAAACCTATTTAGTGCCCAATATATTAGAAGAAAAGCTGTACCATAACAAAGAGGTCGTCAATAGAAGAGGTGATCAGTCATTAATGGCCATTCCGCTTGAGATTCCAGGTTTTTTCCCCCATGAACGTGATACTGTCGGGGTCATCCAGATCTACTATCTGGAAAATAACCGGAGCTTCACGGCACTCGAAATACAGGCGGCCAACCTCATGGCCAAGAGATTAAGTTTTGTGATTGCCCGCAAGAGAATTCTTTTCATGCACAGTGCTGATGAAAAAAGAGAGATGATTGTCGGGCATATCTTTCGAACATTAGGGACCCGCGGCGGAATCAAGATGAGCGAGATTTTCAATCGCGTGATCCCTGAGCTTGCCGATATTGCAAATCTCCAGAGCTGCGCACTTTTTTCAGTTTCTGAGGACTTGAATAGCGTAATCCTTGAGGCCGGTTTTCCTGAGGCCGGGGGTTATCACAGTATTGGTAAAAACTTCCCTGTAAGCAGTGAGCCCGTTATCGACCTTATCGTGAACCAGGGGGATTATTCAGGGGAGTCGGTCTATGAGGTTGTTACACCTTCTTATGTTCACGTGGTGGATCCGCAAAAAAGCGAGCTGATTTCAAATAGTCTCAAGAAATTCGCCAGGTTATACAGGATCAACTCCATTCTCTATATCCCGCTCAGGGTTGATGGGGAACTGACCCATTTAATGACATTTGATGCCCTTGATGAGAGGAAGCATTACAGAGATGATGAAATTAACACCTTCATGTTCTTAGGCAGGGAATTGATAAAGGCGCAGAGGATGGAACGCCTTGATGATGCCCTGCATGATTTCAAAAACCCAGCCATTGCAACGGCGGGGTTTGCCCGGAGACTGAAAAAACTACTTGATACAAAAGAAACAGATGAATCCCGTGAGCAGATAAGGAAGTATGCAGATATCCTTCTTGATGAGACAAGCCGTCTGCAGGAACTGGCACTGAGTTTATACGAGGTAGGAGAGGAGCAGGTTGTGAACCTGACCGAAGTGCTTAAAGGACGATTTAACATTAACAGGGAGGCCATCAGGGAGCAGCTTAAGCAGAATGTCCACCTGAAAGAAGGGTCTTTTGATCCGGATCTCAATGTGAGGTGTTATTTGCTCCACGTGGAGCGAGTATTTGATAATCTACTCAACAACGCGACAAAGGCAATCCCGTTTAAGGGAGGAATATTAGAAATCCGCACATACGCGGATGGTGAATGGGCCTGTGCCGAGATCACAAATACAGGCCATATATCCGAAGAAGATCGTGAAAGGTTTCTGGCAGGTGAAGGCCGGGGGCGCGGTTTTTATATAACCAACCGGATTATTCGCCTGCTCAAGGGAAAGATAGAGATCAGTGATGGACAGGATACAACCACTTTTATAGTACGTCTTCCAAAGCTTCCTTAGCCTCCCGCCTGCCGTACTGCGGGCAGGACATGGGGTAAAAAGGCAGGGATTTGGATATGTCTAATTGGACAGCAGCCTTTCCCTTTCTATCAAACCGAATGCCCTGAGCAGATCCACGGCCTGATCATCTAAAAGATCGAATTTTTCAAGTGTTTCGGGCAGGGGTATCCCATCAGGCGTGTATCCCTTGTGCATATAGACCGCATCACATAGCCTCTCGTAGGCATCCATCCGGAGTTTTGTGATCAGGAGATGCTTAGCTTCAGGATCATCCGGGACTTCCTTTTCCCCTATCTCATCTATCAACCATTTATCGTAGTAATCGGACCTGGCCTCATACTCGTTGAAAAATGCGGGACCCATTGCCCTGAGTGGAATCCGATCACTGTGCCTGGTTCCCTTACCGTGACGGAGGTTGATGAGCTTTTGCAACAGGTGCAGGCGCTCTGAATCGTCCAAAATGTCCTGAAGAGATTTATTGCAGCCGACCGTCGCATTGAGATACTGAACATAGTAGGCTAATGTAGGCTGATTTTGGGCCGGGTTGTCGGTATTGGCCGCTTCAGGATGTCGCACGTCAATCCAGGGGAGTTTGCACAGACCTACGGCATTGAACCAGGTGCGGATCAAAGGAAACCATTTCAATGCCTGCGCCTTTGTTTCAAAGGAGGGGAGTTCTTTATGGACCTGGTCAATGAAGATGAGCCATGCCTCATCGTGCTGAGCGCCTTTTAAAGAAAAACCGTAGCCTCCCTGCTGTGCCAAAGACTCTTTTGTAATATACATGGAGAACTCGAGTCCTTTCACCTCCATTGCGAATTTTCCGAGTTCCGCCATAACCTCATCAAGGTCCATACCGGTTCTGGCCACGTATTGCTGTGCCACCCATGCCCTGGCCCGATGCGCGCCCTGGGCACATATTTTCCCGAATCCCTTGACAAGAGCGGTTTCATGGAGAAGGCGATTCGCGCTTTCAATGTTCCCCCAGACCAGGTCGTAGCCGATGTCTTCCGCTGAAAGATAGCCCCGCTGGACGCATTCCATGAGAAACGATGCAGTCACGCCCATGGAAATTGTATCAAGACCGTATTCATCACAGTACCAGTTGTATTCCATGATGAAATGAGGATCGAAGATTCCCATGCAAGCGACGGCTCCGGCTGTTTCGTACTCAGGTCCGTCAATACATACCTGTGTACCGGAGTGGGGGCCGTGTGTTAACATGACTTTCTCGGCACCTTTGGCGCAGGCCAGGTTGCACCCCTTGTAACAGCCGTCAGGTATTTTTTTGCTCAAATAGCGTTTCAGAAAGACATCCGCAAATATGGCCTTTGCCTCCGGGTGCTGGCCGTATTGGTAGTTTTTTACCGGCAGGATATGGTATTTATCCATATATTCCACCAGGACGGGTGTCCCCCATTCAGAGAGACGGAGTTGTTGTGGATCAGCCTTACTCAATACCTTCTTGAGACTGGCACCCGCCTGCTTTACGCCTTTCTCATCAATAGGGTTATTGGCACCTACCTTTGACTCGCTACAACGTACAATCACGGCCCTGATGCCTTTATGCCGCATGACCGTACCCGTGCCTCCTCTCCCCGCCTGTTTGGACCGTATCCTTTTACGCCGCCTGTCATAAAACAGGCTGTTTATTATGCCGAATCTTGTGTTGAGTGCCCCGATGCCGTTTGTCACGGCCGCGATGTTTTCGTTAAGTTCTCCGTTGTTGAACTCCTTTAGCAGCGCGTCACCATATGAGAGGGCGCCTTGATCCGTTTTCTCATCCATAACAGGCGCTTCAGCGATCCGGATTAAGCCTTTGTCGGCGTCTATTATTAAAACAACATCTTTGCGAGACATACCTGAGACAGCTAAGGCATCGAACCCGCAGAGTTTCAAAAGGGGGCCAAAGTGTCCACCGACATTGGAATCGATAAATGTGTCTGTAAGCGGGGAGATTGCGCCCACGATAAACTTGCCGCTACCCGGAAACCTGGGTTCATTACCCAATGGTCCGCTGGCCATGACAAGGATGTTTTCAGAGCTGTCATAGCGCGTATGGTCTGAGGTGCCGTCCCATAGCAGTTTCAGGGCATAGCCGCGGCCGCCAGTATATTTGTCTTTAAAATCTGGTGGCAGTGAAAAAGGCGATATGGTATTTGGACCTAAATCAATCCTGAGTATCTGGTCTGTATAGCCCCCGTTTATTGGGTTGGGCTTGTATTTAAGTGATTTTATGATTTTCATTCTCATTCACACCTTTTGATATAATTAGGGAAATTTGTTGTGAAAACGCCAAAATAGGGCATGAGTATAGATAATATTAAATTATTGTCAATAAAATTTATCCTGCTTATATAGTTTGACTTGAATAGTGAGTTCATTCTTGATAGAAACTTTTATTGAACGTAATAGTTTAGCGCTTTGAAAACAGTACCGGGACATGGGGATCTCTTTTTTATAAGCCGCATATGCTTACATCATTACATGGCACGGCAGTTAGGCCCTGAAATTCAAGCAACGGACAGCCCCATGTAGAAATATTTATCATTAAGGCCGCCATCCCTGCCTTTCGGAGCGTAGCGTAGATCCCGCTATCGGGGCTCCGAGCCAATGGTCAAAGCCCAGCCTCCGGCCCATAGGGCCTACCCTCCGGCCTGGAAGCCCTACGGGCTGGAAGCGGCCCCGGTGGGGGGGCGTGTTGTTAGCATTAGGTGAATTTGTGATGCGGCTTTTAAAAAAGAGATCCCCACGTCCCTACAATTCACGATCGATTTTTTCAAAGAGCTAAAATGTTACCATTGAATAACTACGGGAAGGGAGATCATATGGAAACAATCAAAATCATGCCTTGCCTGGATATGAAAGAGGGCAGGGTGGTCAAGGGAATTCATTTCGTTGATTTGAAGGATGCAGGGGATCCTGTTGAAAATGCTGAATTTTACCAGAAAGAGGGGGCGGACGAACTTGCAATGCTTGATGTCGCGGCAACCCTGGAAAACCGGAAGACCCGGCTGGAATGGGTGAAAAGTGTTTCATACGTTATAGACATCCCTTTGACGGTTGGGGGTGGAATAGCAAGTCTCGAGGATATTGAATCTGTCCTTGAAGCCGGTGCGACCAAGATATCCATGAATAGTGCCGCTGTCCGTAATCCTGATGTAATCAGCCAGGCATCAGGAAAATTCGGAAAAGAAATTATCACAGTGGCAATTGATGCTAAAAGAAACAAGGAAATGTCTTCAGGATTTGAACTTGTGGTTTCAGGCGGGACCAAGCCGGTTGAAAAGGACGCTATTGAATGGGCCAAAAGGTGTCAGGAACTGGGGGCCGGAACGATTTTACCGACAAGCATGGATGGTGACGGCACGCAGGCCGGATTTGACCTTGAGTTTACAAAGGCCATATCAAACGCTGTTGACCTGCCAATCGTTGCATCGGGCGGCGCGGGAAAACTGGAACATTTTTACGAAGCCGTTATAACGGGCGGCGCTCACATACTATTAGCCGCATCAGTATTTCACTACCGTATCCTGAGTATAAAAGAGGTCAAGGAATATCTGAGAGATAAAGGCTTGAAAGTCAACCTTTAAATATCATTATATCTGTCTGAAGTCTTTTTGATAACGCAAGTAAAAGTATTATTTTTTTTAACAGTTTAGCTCTTTCACAAACTCGTATGTAAAGGGAGGTTCGCCATGCCAAGTTATGATTTCAGGTGTGAGAAATGCAAGAAAAAGTTTGGCCTCACAATGACAATTTCGGAATATGAAAAAACAAAAGTAAGGTGTCCCAAGTGCAAGAGCACCAGGGTAAGGCAACTGCTTACCCCTTTCCGGGTTGTAACCTCCAGAAAGAGCTGAGGTTGTGATTTTTATTAGACAGGATAACCCCGCGTTCCGCGGGGTTATCCTGTCTAAAAAATGAGACACATGAATAGTAACGGATTTTTTTTGCTAAGGAAGAGGAGGTATTGAACCATGAAATGTCCGCATTGTGACAAAGAATTGCCTGGCTCACCCTGCCCGGAGTGCGGTACGGTTGTTCCGGATAGCGCAAATTATTGCATGGAATGTGGGTTTTTTTTAAGACAGAAGACGGACGACAGAACAGACGATGACAGCACAGACGATGACAGCGGATTCGATCTTAAAAGCAGGGTCCTGTGTCCCGACGGAACCTGTACGGGCATTATCGTTAACGGAAAGTGCACCGAGTGCGGAAAGAAGGCTTCCGGAAAAAAATAGGAATCCGGTGAAGAGTGATTTATGTATGAACTAAAAATCGTTTCCCAATTTGCTGCGGCCCACCAGCTCAGGGAGTTCGAAGGAGGATGCGAAAACCTTCACGGACACAACTGGAAGGTCGAGGTCTATATCAGTGGAAAGAATCTTGAAAAAAACGGGTTGTTGATCGATTTCAGGTTGATTAAGGAAGCAACGAAAAAGGCGCTGGAAAAACTGGACCACAAATTCTTAAACGAGCTGGAACCATTTACAGACATAAACCCGTCCTCGGAAAACATAGCGCGCAATCTATTCGAATCAATTTCCAGGGAATTGAACAACGAAGTCGTCAGGGTTATTAGGGTGACGGCCTGGGAATCCGACTCTGCCTGTGCCAGTTATTTTGAGGGTTGATTTTAATGAAACTCTATTCAGGTATCTATTTTTTACCGGATATGCCATGAAAGCATTTGCCTTCATACCGGCAAGGTATCAGTCCGGCCGTTTTCCAGGAAAGCCGCTTGTTACGATTGCCGGAAAGCCTATGATCCAGCATGTTTATGAACGCGCTGTTTCATGTCCTGAGTTATCTGAAGTATGTGTGGCAACGGATGACGAGCGTATTTTTACCGCTGTTTCCGGGTTCGGTGGAAAGGCGATAATGACAGGAAAGGAGCATCGCTCCGGAACGGACCGCATTGGGGAGGCAGCCCTGGAAATGGGCCTGAAAACAGAAGACATTGTCATAAACATCCAGGGAGACCAGCCAGCTTTTCATCCATCTCATATCTCAAGGCTTCTGGAACCGTTTAATGAGGACAAATCAATTCTTATGACAACCTTGAAATACAGGATCACTGATGATGACGAAATCCCGGATTCGAATCATGTGAAGGTCGTGACGGACAGGCAGGGGTTCGGAATGTATTTTTCCCGCGCTACGATGCCTTTTTATCGCGGTGATCCGTCAGATAGGGTCTACTATAAACACCTGGGATTTTACGGGTATCGGATGGATTTTTTGATCAGGTTTACACGCCTTTCCGAGGGAGTACTTGAGTCTGCTGAGAAGCTGGAACAATTAAGGGCGCTTGAGCACGGTTTCAAGATAAAAGTCGTTGAAACGCCTTTTGATTCAATGGAGGTTGATGTTCCGGAAGATGTCAGGAAGGTGGAAAAAATGCTTGCTTGATACAGTCGCGGAAAGATGAGTGTATTGAAATTGCGGGCTTAGTCCTTGAAAATCTTAGCCGCAAGCTCAATGTCTTCGGGGCAGAAGACAAACAGAGATTTTTTCCCGTCGGGTAGTGCTGAACCGTACACGTAACTGATGTTTATGCCTTCTTCTCCGAATTTTTTCGCCATTTCAGCTAATGTGCCGGGCCTGTTTTCGATCTCCATCGCGATGACCGGCATGATGTCAAAGACGTAATCCGCTCTGGATAAAAGATCAACTGCCTTATCCGTCTGGTTGACCAGGAGACGTATCAGGGCATGATCTGCTGAATCCTTCTGCATAGACCCGTAGCTTGCGGCCGGCGCTATCCTTTTCAGGGATTTTCCCCGCGCCTTGAAAAGCTCCTGTACATATTTAGAGGCATCCTGGATTGTAAGGGCATCAATGTTGACCCCTTCCTCTGAAAGCATGGATGCCAGTTTTCCTAATTCACCCGGTATATTTTCAAGAAACAGGGATATCTCGGTTCTAACCATTCTGCAACTCCTCCCGGACCGGGACATTTTCTTTTACTGTTTGTCTTTTACTTTATACTCTTAAAGTATTTCAAAAAATCCGAGTCGGTTGAAAGTATAAGGGAGCTGCCCTTATCCATTGTTTTTTCGTAAATCTCAAGTGTTTTAATAAAGGAATAGAATTCAGGGTCTTTATTGTAGGCCTGGGCATAAATAAGAGTGGCTTCCGCATCGGCCTTGCCTTTTATCTCCTCGGCCTTTCTGTATGCCTCTGACGTGATTTTCTTTAACTCCTTTCCCCTGTTACCTTCGATCTTGCGGGCCTCACCTTCGCCCTCGGATCTAAATTTTTCAGCGATCTGTTTCCTCTCGGCAATCATTCTCCCGTAAACGGATCTGCGGACCTGTTCAACATAATTCAACCGTTTTATCTGAACGTCAACGAGATCTATGCCGAATTCATTCAACTTGGGCTCGGCCTGCTTCATGATAGCCCTGACGATATTCTGTCTTCCAGTTGTGATTTCGGCTATGACTCTTTCCTCCTGTATTTTGTCAAGGCCCATTTCAAAAGTATCCAGTTCTCTGTTTGTCCACCGGACTGTCTCTATCAGAGAATAGGAGGCGATGAAATTGCGGACGGCGGCATCTAAGATATCATCTAACCGGGCTAATGCCCCGGTCACGTTGCCCACCGTCTGAAAAAACTTTAAGGGATCAACTACCTTCCAGCGTGCAAAGGTGTCAACATATATATATGTCTTGTCCAGGGTTGGAACCTGGCTGGGATCACCGTCCCATTGAAGGAGGTTTTTTGGAAAATAGTTGGCCTCCTGGATGGGCGCCGGAATTTTGAAATACAGGCCAGATTCGGTCTTGGGTTCGCCGATCGCCTTGCCGAACTGGGTGATGACCACCTGCTGGGTTTCATCAATAGTATAGGCCGATGAATAGAGTGCGATCAGGACAATAACTACCGCGATAATAAGTCCCTTTAATTTCATTTTTTACCTCCTTCGGTCCTGCCGAGGTTGAGTAAGGGAAGAAGATTTTTCTGGTCTGCATCCACAATGTACTTGTCACCCAGTTTGGGAAAGATGTCCATGATGGTTTCAAGATACAGACGTCTACGGGTCACATCCTTTGCCTTTGCGTATTCCTCATAACGTGCGAGAAATCTTGAGGCATCTCCTTTTGCCCTGTTTATACGATCAAGGGCATAACCTTCGGCTGACTTGATGGTCTTATCGGCGTTTCCTTTTGCCGCTGGAATGACCTTGTTATATGCCTCCCTTGCCTGGTATATCATCCTCTCCTTTTCCTGGGTGGCCTGGTTGACCTCATTGAATGACGCCTGAACCGGTTCGGGCACATTTGTCTTTTTCATTTCAATGGTAGTGACTTTGATGCCGGTTTCGGCCCTATCCAATTCCTTTTGAAGGAGTTGTTTAGCGCTGCCGGCAATCTCTTCTCGCTTGCTGATAACCTCGTTGATGCTTCTGTCCCCCACCACAAGGCGCATGCTTGACTCCGACAGGTCCCTCAAAGTGGCCCTGACATTATGGACTTTAAACAGGTATTTGTGCGGGTCCTTGATACGGTATTGCACGATCCAGGGAACCAGCGCCACGTTCAGATCCCCTGTAAGCATCAGTGATTCGCCCAAATAGGCGGAACCGGTGGCATATCGGGTTTTCACGCCCGGCTGGAGGGTTCGAAAACCGAACTCTTCTTTGTGGACCAGTTTAACCTTCAGTTTGGTGACCTTTTCAAGACCTTTCGGCCATTTAAAATGAAATCCCGGCTGGGTTGTCCTCACGTGCTTTCCGAACCGCTGAACAATACCTTCTTCACCCACGCCCACCGTATACCAGGAGCTGGATCCAAGGATAAAGAGAATGACGGCAATGATAATAATCCATGTTCCTCCGGGAAATTTTCCCTTTATGCTCTTTATTTTTTCTAGAATATCGTCCAGCCCCGGAGGTGCTCCGGGGTTGCCTCCTGAAGAGCCTTTCCTTTGTCCCTGTAACTTATCCCAATCCCAGGCCATATGAATACTCCTTAAAAGATAGTGTGTTATGTGTTTGTGGAATGTTCAAGAGAATCACTCAATAACTCGGGGGCAAACTCCGGGTAAGGACTTTAGGCGTAAGCCTTTTATGCGGCCCCTAAACATTGAGCAGTTACAATGATGCCGAATATTCACCAATTACCAATTAAATTTAATGCATACAGATTAAATCACAGGATGTCAAGGAAATATCAAACGGGCCTGCCGTGCTTGACTTTACCGAACGTGAATTCTATGTTGATTTTATGGTCAAAGACAGGGATTCACTGACACCACTTAAGGATATTATCTCAAATCTGCTAAAGAGCAGTGATTTGCCGTTCAATCCCGATGACGCCAATATCTGGGAGGTCTGGGATGATGTTGTCGGATACCGGATTTCAAAAAATGCCCGGCCTTTATGGATAAAAAACGGAAAACTCAGGGTCACGGTTTTAGACCCGATCTGGCTTCAGGAGCTGGAATTCTTAGAGCGGGATATCAGAGAAAAATTGAACGGCAGATTAGGCCGAAAGGCCGTTGAGAAGATAGACTTCAAACTTTAGTTCACTTTTTTATTTATTTAGTGGCAAGATATTAGCCGAGTGTGGTAATGTAGGTATTGCCAGATAAGGGCAGAATAACTGAAAGGAGGGAAAATTATGGGAAGGAAATATTTGAAGTTGCTGTTTGTCATCGTGATGAGCGTGTTTTTAGTAGGCGGTGCCGCTCAACAGGCCGGAGCCGGATTCCAGGTCTATGATCTTAATCCGGAGGTAAAAAGCGGGAAATTTGTTAAGAAGGTGGACACGTTTCTGGTTATTATAGATGCATCTGAATCAATGGCCTGGCCTTACAAGGGACAGCAGAAATTGAATATTGCCACTGAATTCGTGAGCCGTATGAACCAGACCATTCCCGACCTTCAAATAACCGGTGCGTTACGAGTATTTGGCCAGGGCTTCCTGCCCCTTAAGAGACGAAACCTGCTTGTTTATGGGCTCGCAGAATACTCAAAGGAGGGCTTTTCAAATGGCCTGAAAACAATTAAGGGGCCCGGCGGAAGAAGTCCGCTGGAGGGTGCTATTGACGCTGCCAGTGATGATCTGGATCTTGTTGAGGGTAACATTGCGGTTATAGCAGTCAGTGATGGGGAACAGATGGATGAGGCTCCTGTAATGGCTGCACGGAAAATGAAAGAGCGCTACGGCGACAGCATTTGTATATACACCGTGTTAGTGGGAAATAGTCCCTCTGGCAAAAAGGTCTTAGAGCAGGTGGCCAGGGCAGGCAAATGCGGGTTTGCAGTAGAGGCAGACAAGATTGCTTCAGGCAGGGATATGGCAGATTTTGTAAAGAAAATTTTTCTCACCTCACGTCCAGACAGTGATGGCGACGGCGTGTACGATGATATGGATATGTGTCCCAATACACCCGGGGGCGTAAAGGTGGATTCAAAAGGTTGCCCGTTGGACAGTGACGGCGACGGCGTGTACGACTACCTGGATCAATGTCCAAATACGCCTAAGGGATTAAAGGTAGATGCAAAGGGTTGCCCGTTAGACAGTGATGGTGATGGCGTTTTTGACGACGTCGACGAATGTCCTAATACCCCTAAGGGGATGAGGGTGGACGTAAAGGGTTGCCCGCTGGATACCGACGGAGATGGCGTATATGATCATAAGGATAAATGTCCTGGAACACCGAAGGGGGCCAGGGTTGACGAAAGGGGATGCTGGGTCCTTGCAGGAGTGATGTTCGATACGGCCAGGTCGAAAATAAAACACCAGTATTATGTAGATTTAGCGGAAGTCATATTTATCTTGCAGAGAAACCCCTCCTTAAAACTGGCAATTGAAGGCCACACCGACAATAGTGGGACAGAGGATTACAATCTGAAACTCTCAGAAAGACGCGCCAGGGCGGTCATGGAGCATCTTGTGGGAGGAGGGATCGACGCTTCTCGATTGATTCCCAGAGAGTATGGCTATTTCCAGCCGATAGCCTCAAATGACACGCCTGAAGGTATGGCAAAGAACCGGAGGGTCGAATTGACCCCGACCCGTTAATTAGTGCTAATCCGGAAATCAAAGATTTCCGGTAACATTTTAGCTCTTTGAAAAAATCGATCATGGATTGTAAGAACATGGGGATCTCTTTTTTATAAGCCGCATATGCTTACATCATTACATGGCACGGCAGTTAGGACCTGAAATTCAAGCAACGGACAGCCCCAAGTAAAAATCTTCATGATTAAGACCGCCATCCCTGCCTGCTCCGAGCCAATGGTCAAAGCCCAGCCTCCGGCCCATAGGGCCTACGCCCCGGTGGGGGGGCGTGTTGCTGGCATTAGGTGAATTTGTGATGCGGTTTTTAAAAAAGAGATTCCCATGTCCCGGTACTGTTTTCAAAGCACTGTACTATTACGATTTCCGGGTGGAGCCGTCAGCGATTGCCCTCCCTGTCCGAGCAGGGGAGGGCATATTTCCAGTCCCGGTTTACCACCTAATATTGCCTCTATGAGGGAAAGTTTCGCGCCTGATTCCAGATCGGGATAATTGATCTGGAGCCGTTTGGGCTCCAGGTTAAAGCGTCTCAGGTGTGCTAAAATATCTATAAGGCGATCAGACGAATAGATTAATGCCAACCTGCCTTTTTTTTTGAGAAGATGTGCTGCCGCGCTCAGGATATCATCAAGAGATGCCAGTATTTCATGTTTGGCAATGGCCCTGCGTGAATCCGGATTGATACGCCCGCTTTTAATCTTCCGGTAGGGTGGATTGCATATGATTACATCAGCCGATTTTTCCTTTATGGGCGGGTATTTTATATCCCCTGAGATGACTTCCATCTTATCCTGAAATCCGTTAAGGACCGCATTTCGTGCCGCCTGTGAGGCTAATTCTTTTTGGATTTCAAGGCCAAATGTATGTCCAACCTGTTTTGTGAGCAGTAATATCAGAAGGATCACGCCGCAGCCCGTACCAATATCAACGACCACATCTTGAGGTTTGATTGTAACGAATTGGGAAAGCAAGACAGCGTCTATCGAAAACCTGTAACCGTATTTGGACTGGATAAGCCTGAGACGACCCTCCATGAAGTCGTCGATTGACTCGCCAGGCCGGAGTTTGATTTTAGGGGACCTGGATGATTTCATGGGGATCTATTTTGTTGAACACCAGACCTGTCAATACTTTAGGGTAGAAATAGGTCGATTTTCTGGGCATAACCAGGGAATTGCCGGCGATTTCCTTTACATGGTCTATTTTAGTGGGATTCAGGAGGAATGCCATTTTGTAATCCCCTGATTGGACGTGAGAGACAGCCATCTTCATGCTGCTTTGATAATGAAATATCTTCTCATTATCCAGACCTTCTTTACTGAAACCAAGACCTTTTTGCAGGGCAAACCTGGATAGAACAAGTACATCCAGGTTTTTAAGCGAAGCGTGAAGGTCGTCTCCCATATCTTTCCTTGCTCCAGGCTTGAGTGAAAGGAGGTAGTAACGGTCAGTCTGATGAAGGTAAAAGGCGAAAACCGTGTTGGTGCTTCCTGCCTGTTCGAGCCTCAGTTTTAAACCAGCGCATTCCCTGGAGATATCAGAACCAGGGAGTGGCCCATCTGTGATATCAAACCATTTTTCGAGCTTTTTGAGAAAAGGGGTAAGACTGAAACCGGGAGCCTCTTTGATGACACGATGAGAAGGCAAGATTGTCAGGCCTTCATCATTCATGTTAGTCAGATAAATCATTACGTATTCGTAGGACCTGTTGGCAGGTTTTTTGCCATACCTGGCCCTCATGATATTCCTGAAATTCCGTGCGGTCTCGTACCGATGGTGGCCATCCGCAATAAAGATTTTTTTTTCATTCATGGCATCAGCGATTGTCCTAAACAGCCGGGGGTTTTGCAGTATCCACATTTTGTGTTTCGTGCCATCATGGAAATCAAATGATATTTGAGGAGTAAAATCTATATTCTTCTTGCAGGCATCTAATATTATATTATCCGGATCCTCATAAAGGCCAAATATCTGGCTGAATTGAGCGCTACAGGCGCGCATGAGCTTTAACCGGTCATCTTTGTGTGCAGAAAATGTCATTTCATGGGGCAGGATTACACCTGAATCCTCGTCTTCAATCCGCGCCACGGCAATTACACCCCAACGCGTCCGCTTTGGATCTCCGTTTCCGGGATCGTATGTCAGCGATGTGACGTACATGGAGGGTTGATCTACACCGAAAAGTACCCCGGCTGATTCCCATCTCTTAAAAATGTCGGTAGCCCGGGTATACCTGTTGTCCCAGTCAGAATCCCCAATCTTTTTCTTGCCCAAAATCAAGCGGATAACATTATAGGGGTCGGCCTGGTAGTATGCCTCCTGTTCATTGTCCGAGATGACGTCGTAAGGTGGCGCGACAATGTTTTCGAAATCCTGTCTTATATGATAATTATAGGTTAGACCTTTAAAAGGCGCAATGACAGCCATTATTTTATCCCTCAGGTGTGATGGCTTTGTTAAAAAATAAGGCTCTAATTACTATCAGAGACAACAACAGTGTCAAGGAAATTTGGCCTCTTGACCGGATTGCTCTTCTTTTGTAATGTCGGGTCGTAAGAAATGTGTTATTAAAAAAATCCTAAACCCTGGCCCGTAAGATTGAGCGGGGGAAAGAAATGCACGCGGATATCATTATAGAAGGTGGCACGGCTATTACCATGATTGACGGACAGGAACCTGTCCGGAATGCAAGGGTGTTTATCGCAGATGGGCGAATTGTTGACATTAGAGAGGCAGATCAGAAAGATACATATCTTGACTGCAGCGCAGAAATTGTTGATGCAAAAGAGACAATCATCATACCCGGCCTGGTCAATGCCCATACCCACGCGGCCATGACCCTTTTCAGGGGTTTTGCCGATGACATGCCACTAAAAGAATGGCTGTTTAACAGGATTTTTCCGGCCGAGATAAGGTTCCTGAGTACAGAGACCGTTTACTGGGGTTCGCTTCTTGGATGCCTTGAGATGATCGCATCGGGGACCACCTGCTTTGTTGACGGATATTTCTTTCAGGATGAGACGGTTCGAGCCGTAAATAAATCGGGCCTCAGGGCGCTTATTGCGCAGGGAGTGATCGATTTTCCCGCGCCGGGAGTGGATGATCCTAAAGAGAACCTGAGGGTTGCAAGAGAATTTATCCAGAAGTGGTATGGATACTCAGAGCTTATAATGCCGGGCATATTTTGCCATAGTCCAATTACGTGTTCAGAAAAAACGTTAAGCGGCGCAAAGGAAATTTCTTATGAGTTTGACTTACCCATGCAGATGCATCTTTCCGAGACGTTAGAGGAAGTTAATGATATAGTAGGGAAAACCAAAAAAAGGCCGGTTCATTATTTAGACCAGCTCGGGTTGATAGATGAGTCCCTAATCGCTGCTCATGCGATCTATTTAGATGACTCAGAGATAGAATGTCTCGGGGAAAAAGGAGTGAAAGTCGTCCACGTTCCTGAAAGCAATATGAAGCTGTGTTCCGGTGTGGGCAGGATACCTGAGATGATAAAGAGGGGTGTAACAGTTGCCCTGGGTACGGACGGTTGCTGCTCAAATAATAACCTGGATCTCTTGTGCGAGATGGATACAGCGGCCAAATTAGCCAAGGTCTTCGATCGTAACCCGACGAGTCTAAACGCCCGAGAAGTGCTCAAAATGGCAACCATAGGCGGGGCAACTGTCTTAGGCATTGAAAATGAAATTGGAACGCTTGAGAGGGGAAAAAAGGCCGACATTATTACTCTCGACGTTCATACCCCTCATCTGTGTCCCATTTACGATCCGTTATCGGCCATTGTGTACGCTGCCAATGGCGGAGATGTGAAGGATGTCATTGTGAACGGGAAGATACTAATGAAAAACAGGGAATTTACAACCCTGGATTCCGCCGAAATTATGGAAAAGGTAAATGCCATAAGCAGGATTATTACGAAAAGTTAAAATCGAAGGCTTAAGCGTGTTCATGTTGACAAGATAGGATGTTAACTGGTATCAAGGCTAACGCTTTTTTTCGATTTAAAAACCATATCCTTCCCCGCATAGTGGGATTAGGCACTTTTTTCTTTATGGTGCTTTAGTTCCTTCCAGGGGCAGATCAAGGCCACGTCCCTTATGCTGTGGATTCGTTAGTTTTTTGATGAGTAAACTATGGGCAAAAAGAAAAAGACAAGCCTGTTTTTCACGATTGGGCCGCTTGTGTTGGTCCTGGGCTTTTTGGTCTGGTTTTTAGGTAATATATTTGAGGGAGAAAAATCCAGGATTGTACTTCAGCCATTGCCTGATTTTTTGTCTCAAAGCCAGGACTTTAATATAAGTATCAGTGATAAGAAAAGGGGTCTTAAGTACCTCAGGGTCTCTGTGCACCAGGAGGGGAGGGAAACAACTGTCCTGGAGAAGAGGTTTCCGTTTAAAGGCCTGCTGAATTCAAAAGGATTTCACAGGTATAATGCGGACTTTTCTTTAGATCCCAATAAACTTCATCTGGCCCAGGGACGCGTGGACCTCGAGATACGTGTTCGGGACTATTCCAGAAGAAGCGGCGGCGATGGAAACCTGGCTTTGCTCCAGCACAAAATGGTGGTGGATACTATTCCACCGGCCATAAGGGCTTTGAGCCGGATGAATTATGTCAACCTTGGCGGGACCGGGCTGGTAGTTTACCAGACATCTTCCGACACGGTTGAGAGCGGGCTTTTTGTTGACAAACTTTTTTTCCCGGGATTTACAATTGGTAAAGGATCTCAAGAAGGGCTTAATGTATGCTATTTTGCTATCCCCAATGATGCAAAGTCACGTCCGGATATTTATCTCTGGGCAAAAGACAGGGCTGGAAACCTTACAAAGGCCAGGTTCTACTGTCAGATACGCAGAAAACGGTTCAGGACGGAGAGAATTAATATTACGGATCGTTTTTTGGAGCGTGTACTTCCATACTTTTCCTTTTATCAGCTTGATCCGGCATTAAATAATACAGAGAAATTTCTCAAGGTTAACCGCCAGTTGAGAAAAGAGAACAACCTGATTTTTTTTAATCTAAGAACCAGGACAGGTACTGATCAGCTATGGAAGGGTACCTGGGCAAGGCTCAAGAACGCTGCCACGATGGCTGGATTTGGAGACCGGAGGAAATATTACCATAAAGGAAAAATAATTGATGAACAGGTCCACTTAGGTGTGGATCTTGCTTCATTGGCAAATTCTGAAGTAAATGCGTCAAACAGGGGCCGCGCGGTCTTATGTGATCGTCTCGGAATATACGGGCTCACTGTTGTCCTGGATCACGGACAGGGCCTTGCCTCCGTGTACTCGCATCTGAGCGGGATAAATATTGAGGTGGGTCAGGAGGTTATGAAAGGGGATGTGATAGGAATAACCGGACAGACCGGGCTTGCAGGCGGGGATCATCTTCATTTCGGGATCATGGTGTACGGTGTGTTTGTCAACCCCATAGAATGGTGGGACAGCCACTGGATTCGGGACAATATCACCAGGAAGCTGGCTATTTTAAACAGATAATACCTGAATCTTGCTTCAGCCGTGCCATGACAACCGTAGCGCATGGCTTCAGCCGTGCCATGACCCAAGCAGGGCTAAAGCCCTGCGCTACAGAGACTCAATAGAGTTTTTCAAGATTGTTTATGCAAAATTCAGGTAATATCACTTACGGATTTTTTTATTGACTTCATTATTATTTTTTGCTAAAAGAAAATAACGTTCAGGCGCTCGATTTGAGCTTAATAGGGAACCCCGTGAAAATCGGGGATGGGCCCGCCGCTGTAACCCCGCCCTTTTCTTTTTAGAAAAGGGAACCTTTTTAGCCTTTGTGCACCACTGTTCTGATAAATCTGGATGGGAAGGTCGCTAAAAGGGCGGGGGAGTCAGAAGACCTGCCTGAACAAAAGGCGTAACCTTCGTGGACGGGAGGTGCCTTGTTTAGATCTTGAGGATAAAAAAGGGAAATCCCCGGATCGAATTTATTTCGGTCCGGGGATTTTTTTTCTCCGGACCTGGAGGAAACCGAAATTTCAGGAAAGGGGGGAAGTAGAATGAAAAAATGGATTTTTATGGTTGCCTTCTGGATTGCTTTTGCCGTTCCAGGCATCTGCTATTCTGAAGAAGAAGCCACCGAGAAAGATAAAGAGAAAGAGCCTGTGGCAACAATGGAGGAGGTAGTGGTAACTGCGACAAAAACCGAAGAAAAAAGAAAGGACATCTCGAACTCATTAATCGTTATGGATGAGATAGATGTTGAGGAATCTTCAGCAAAGAGTTTGGGAGAGCTATTGGCAAATGAACTGGGTATCGATTGGAGGACACAAGGCAATTACGGTGGGGCTGCTGAAGCGATTCACATTAGAGGTATGAGCGGGAATGGGACGCAAGTCTTTGTAAATGGCGTAAGCATCAATTCGCCTTCTCTTGGCATTGCGGATGTGGGAAGAATCCCTCTGAACAACATCGAAAGGATAGAGGTGGTCAAGGGCTCCGGGTCGCTTCTCTATGGTTCCGGTGCCATAGGTGGGACGGTCAGCATCATTACCAAACGGCCGAAAAGGGACAGAATAGATCTTAAGGTTAGTGCGGGTTACGGTACTGAAGATACCTACCAAGTCTCGGCTGAACAGGGGATGTTTGTGCTTGGTGATTTCGGTTATTTTCTGACGGCGAACCGGCGTGAAACAGACGGATTTCGTGACAACAGTGAACTTGAACACCAGGATGTCTCCCTCAAACTGGTATTTGAGAAGGGAGATGCCTTGGATATAAGTCTCTACGGAGATTATATTGAAAGGGATTATGGCATTCCCGGAGTCAAGCCGCCTGCAGGGACCCAGGAGTTTTTCGTGGGTGGAACAAAAGTCTACAATGACGAAGTTGACAGTTTGCTCAACAAGGGCAGCGATGAGGACTGCCACGCAGTGCTGGAAGTCAAGAGTCAGGCTACGGACTGGTTGGGTTTCCGTTTATTGGGTAATTTCACAAACATGGAAAACTACAATTATCTTCGTTATGTTTCTGGTGGGAATTTGTTAGGAAACAAAAGCTGGACAACGAATGAGGTATACGGAGTTGAGGGAAATATAAATATCAAACCCTTTAAAGGAGCAAGCCTGTTACTGGGATCAGAATACAAGCACTTTGACTGGGAAAATAAAGGTGTGAATCTGGACGGAAGCGGAACTGAACTTGACCCCACAAGAACTGCCACAGAAGCCAGTCTTCATACAACCGGGATCTTTTCGGAGGCCCAGTACAGGCCCTGCAGATTTATAAAGGGAATAGCGGGGATAAGGCATGAAGACCACTCCCAGTTTGGAAGGGAAAATCTTCCACGTTTTGGTTTAATCTTAAACCCAATGCAAAACACAGCCTTGAAAGCGACCCATGGAAGGCATTTCTTAGCGCCTACACCAAACGATCTATTTTGGCCAAGAGAAGACTGGGGAGGGGGAATGGGAACTCAAGGCAACTCCGACCTGGAGCCTGAAATCGGGTGGCATAGTGATATTACCCTTGAGCAGTCTCTTTTTGGGCACAGGCTATTCCTGACAGGTTCCTATTTCCACTGGGATATGGACAACAGAATCCTATGGGCTGATGACGGTACGGGCTTCTGGAGGCCAACTAATCTGAAAAGCTACGAGGCCGATGGCTTTGAGGTAGGGACAAGAATCGGCCCTTTCTTTGACTTAACCCTAAACCTGAACTACACTTATCTTGATGCCGAAGAGGAGGCGGAAGAATATGACAGAGAGATTGCCACTCCCCGGAAGACCTGGAAGGCCCATCGGGCCACTTACAGCCCGAAGCACCTGTTGAAGGGGGGGGTGACGTATGCAAGCGGCTTTGATCTGACCGCCTCGGTTACGGTACGCTATGTGAGTAAACGGATCTGGTATCGCAATGAAACCACCAATTGGGTCGATTACAAGACCGTTGCCTACACCCTTGATTCCTATTGGACGGTGGATCTAAAATTTGATCAGCACCTTTTCGACCATTGGATTTTCTCTTTGCAGTGTAATAATTTGTTGGACAAGGAATATGATACATATTTCGACACGTTCAGGAACCAAATCACAGGTGTGACAAGTGTAGCAGGTTATCCAGGAGCCGGGATATCTTTCTTTTTCAGTATTTCTTATGAATATTGACCGCATCAAAGGAGAAGATTGTTGCAACGGATATGAGCAGGGGTTTTATTAAGGATATGTCAACTTAGCTGGTCATGGTCAATCGGCTTTTGCCGGACAGGTCTGAAAAAGTAGGATAAACGCGAAAATCTCAGGTCACGGAACTTGTGATGTCTAAGGGCCCAACTTCAGGGGTATCTTTTTTCTTGACCCTTCGCCATGGTCTTTCCGGACCAAATTGCTCATCACACCAGCGTGCTGACCGGTTTAACGTATCCTCAAGGAGCCGGCGATATGTCTCTAATTCTTTTCCCTTGGCAAAACGTGGAACCCATATGGGTTCGGTAAAATAAACAACTACACGGGCAAAGGGTTTTGGCACCAGATAACGGTCCCAGGTATTAAGGATCCAGCACCGGTCTGCACTCCAGTGGCCGCAAATGAGCGGCGCGCCGGTCTCGCGTGCTATGAGAATTGCCCCCATCTTGGCCACGCGGGCCGGCCCTAAGGGGCCGTCCGCAAATATTACCGCCCTTTCACCTTCCTTTATTTTTTCCATCACTTCCTTAAGCGCCCTATATCCTCCGCGTGTTGATGACCCGCGGACATTTTTGAATCCAAGCCATGAGGCAAGGCGGGCGGCATATTCTCCATCCCGGCTCTGGCTGATCACTACGGTAGCACGGCGGGCGGCACCGTAATGGAAGTTGTAAGACATCCGCTGGTGCCAGAGAGCGTACACAGCCTTTCCCCCGGACCTTTTAAGTGCCTCCTTCTCAGCTTCAAGACCCTTTTTTTTGATTAACCGGCATGTGAGCATAAGGAGCTTGATCAAGAGCGCAGCCAGGGGAGGGAGTATCCTCAATAATATCGGATCATACCAGCGAAGGGGATATGGTTTGTTAGCTTTTGATTCCATTTTTTGACCTGAGCGGCGATATTAGACCATCTTATTTTGTAAAGCAAGACTCGAGGCGATGAATTCGCAAAAAGTCCCAAAGTTCGTCACTCCGGCCCCGCATATAGTGCGGGATAAACTACAGCCGGAGTCCAGGACCTATTGGAATGACTGGATTCCGGCTTGGTCGTCATCCCGGACATCGATCCGGGATGGAATGACGCAAAAAGGGAATTCTTGAATTTTTACGAGTTCATCAGGCTTGGGTCGCTCAAATCCATGAAACGTCGGATTCAGCGTCATTCCCGCCCCGCATCAAGTGAGGGGTAAACTACAGCGGGGCTCCATGAGGTATTACTCCTGTTTATCGAGATGCTGACTTTTACGTGGTTATAGAGCCTAAAGGGTAAAGATGTAATAAATAGTTATTATAAGTTATTATAAGGATGATAATATTTTTATGATAATATTATCTTGACAAATACTTACTTATGTACTTAATGTGCGCAAATCTTGTTCGCTAAAGGCCTGTGAAGGCCAAAGACAAGTATTAATGACAAGATCATCATTTCTGGAGACTTGAAAGTCTCAAAGGGGGTGGTTGAATGACTAATGAGAGGACTCTGCTCAGCACACGAGAGGTCGCCGAGTTTTTAGACATCAATGAAAAAATGGTCTACACCCTGATTGCTGAAAAGGGACTACCTGCCAGTAAGGTTACGGGCAAATGGCTTTTTCCGCGCCATCTTGTTGAACGGTGGTTAGAGAATCAGACTATTAACTATCCCAAGATAGGGAAGCCTTTACCCCCGTATCACGGCCTGCTGATAATAATAGGGAGTAACGATATCCTTCTGGACAGGACTATATCCCTTTTCAATCGTCTCCATAAGGATCATGTAGCAGTCTTTGGCAACGTGGGCAGCATGGGAGGGCTCAAGGCCCTGGGAAGTGACCTGTGTCATGTGGCATGCTGTCACCTTTTGCAGGAAGATGAACAGGAATATAACTTTGATTTTGCCAACGAGGAACTGAAAGGAAAATCGCCGGTGCTGGTGAATTTCTGTCGGAGAGAACAGGGCTTGGTTGTTGCTAAAGGAAATCCAAAGGGAATTTATGGTATTTCAGACTTGGGTCAAACAGGCCTTAAGATTGCCAATCGTCCTGCCGGCACTGGCACACGACTGCTCCTTGACCGGGAACTCGAGAAGGCAGGCCTTAAACACACGCAGATTGAAGGTTATGAGGAGGAATTCAGAAGCCATTTAGACGTGGCCATGGAAGTGCTTTCGGGCCGGGCTGATGCTGCTCCTGCCATTAAACCGGTTGCAGGTCTTTTGGGCCTGGATTTTATCCCCCTTCGCTGGGAACGATACGATCTTCTTATTTCAAAGGAGCATTTTTTTGAACAGGGAGTACAACTTTTTTTAGGGCTTTTGCATGAACCGGAATTCCGGAACATAGCTCTGAAACTGGGCGGCTATGATCTGGATTTGTGTGGAAAAATGGTTTTTCCACAACAATCAAAAATAGATGGAAAGGAGTAAGTGATGAAAAGATGTAAGAATTTGTTTAGGTGGATGCTCGTTATTAGTTTTTTGGTCTCAGGAGTTATTTTTCCGTTTTCCGTTGGCGCCGAACCACAAGGGAAACTGATCATTTTTCATGCAGGCAGTCTCACAGTGCCTTTTGCAAAAATGGAAAAGATTTTTGAGGCAAAGTATCCAAAAGTTGATGTGCTCCGTGAGGGAGGGGGGAGCACAAAAATGGCGCGCATGATCTCAGAGCTTCATAAGCCTGCCGATATAATGGGTTCTGCTGATTTTAAGGTTATAGACAAGACCCTGATTCCCGAATATGCGGAATGGAACGTTCGTTTTGCTACAAACCAGTTGGTACTATGTTATACGGACAAAAGCCGTTTTGCAAACGAAGTTAACGCTGATAGCTGGTATGGTATTCTTGGAAGGAAGGGAGTTATATGGGGACATTCGGATCCCAACCTTGACCCCTGCGGCTACAGGAGCCTTATGGTGCTCCAATTAGCGGAAAGACATTACAAGGTGCCCGGCCTCTATGATCAATTGATCGCTAACCGGCCTAAGAAAAACATACGGCCCAAATCGGTGGAACTGGTTTCATTACTCAAGACAGGTAACATGGACTATGCCTGGGAATATCTTTCAGTTGCAGTTCAACACGACCTGAAATTTATCAAACTTCCTGATGAGATTAACCTGGGTAATTACAAGTACGATACGCATTACAAACAGGCTAAAGTAAAAGTGACCGGAAAAAAGCCAGGGACATGGATGACCCGAACCGGTAAATCCTGCACTTATGGCATTACCATGATAAAAGATGCGCCCAATCCGGAAGCCGCGATCGCCTTCTTAGGCTACTTGATGAGCGCGAATGGCGGTCTGAAGGTCTTAAACGAGATGGGACAACCTCCTTTTATTCCCTGCCGCGTATCTACTCAAATAGTAAAGGATAGTCTCCCCCCTTCACTTCAAGATTTGGTTGAGGTCAGGAATTAAGAGCAGATGGGAATAAAGAGGCCAATTGATCCATTTTTGTGGGTAGCTGTTTTTTCTACCTGCATTATTATGGCATTTATTCTCTTTCCTCTGATCGAGATGGTTGCCCAGCCTTCTTTAGGAGACCTTAAGGAGACAATTCAGGACCCTGATGTCATTCGTTCGATCTGGCTGAGTATCTATACATCCGGGCTGGCAGCCCTTATTTCGTTTGTTATCGGCACTCCTTTTGCCTATCTGCTTGCCCGGAAAGATTTTTTCGGAAAGAAGCTTGTTGAAAGTATCATAGATCTGCCTATCATGATCCCGCATCCGGTTGTCGGGATTGCGATTCTTGGTCTGGCCGGGAAAAATCACTGGCTTGGACAGTTTATGCAAAATGTCGGGATATATGTAATGGGAACCGTTACCGGAATTGTGATGGTTCTGACCTTCGTGGGCCTGCCATTTTATGTGAACACGGTCAAGGCAGGGTTTGAAGCCATACCCGTAAGACTTGAAAATGTTTCAAGGAGCCTTGGTGCTTCTTTAACCGGGACATTTTTCCGTGTAACATTCCCCCTTGCCTGGCGCTCTATGCTTGTAGGGATTATTATGTGTTCAGCCAGAGCAATTAGTGAATTCGGGGCGGTTGTTATCGTGGCGTATCACCCCATGATAGCACCGGTAATGATCTATGAGCGTTTTACTGCATACGGCCTGAAATACTCCCAGCCTGTGGCTGTATGGCTTATTGTGGTTTGTCTTATTTTATTCCTGCTATTAAGAATTTTTTCCTTACCAAAAGAGAAGGAAGCATGATCAGGATTGAGTCCTTACGTATTGAACTGTCCGGTTTTACCTTGCAAGATATAGATCTTTTCATTCGGGATGGGGAATTTTTTGTACTTTTGGGTCCGACAGGTGCAGGAAAGACATTAGTGCTGGAAGCAATAGCAGGCGTGATTTCTGTTACCAGTGGTCGCATTTCGATAAAAGGGAGAGACATTACTGGTCTCCAACCGGAGCATCGAGGCATCGGTATCGTTTACCAGGATTATGCCCTCTTCCCCCATCTATCAGTCATGCAAAACATTAATTACGGATTACGTTACCACAAGGTGGAGCCAGGGGCATCTGAAAAATGGGTAAAGTCGCTAATGGAACAGCTTGGCCTCGTGCGCCTTGCTCAACGTTCTATTAAATACCTTAGCGGCGGAGAGAAACAGCGAGTGTCCCTTGCGCGTGCCCTGGCCGTGAATCCGTCCGTACTGCTCTTAGATGAACCGCTATCCGCCCTTGACCCCAATTTCCGGGAAGATATACGGGAGGTTCTTAAGAAACTCCATCAGGAGGTCGCGACTACCTTTTTGATGGTTACCCACGATTTTGCCGAGGCCCTGTTTTTAGGAGAACGCACGGCCGTCCTCAATCACGGCAAGATTGAGCAGGTGGGTCGTATATCTGAAGTTTTCAGGTATCCGGCCACACCTTTTGTAGCCGAGTTCGTGGGTATGAAAAATGTCTTTCCAGCCATTTTCAAAGATACGAAGGCCCTGGTGGAGAACGTGGGGTTAGACCTGGAAGTTCCGGCAGGGATACACAAGGGTCAGTTAGCCATCCGGCCTGAAGACATAATGATCCGGAAAGAAAAGTTTTCCGGAAATGGCATGAATGTTTTTCAAGGAAAGGTATTAGATGTAATTAACCGAGGCCCTTACCACGATGTTTCGGTCAGGATAGGAGATGTAATCTTCAGTGTAATGCTGAGTAAGAATGATCTTTTTGAATTAGAACTCCATAATGAAAAGGACGTCTATATCTCTATTCCTGCCTCTGCCATCCATGTGCTAAAATATCAAGATATTTCGTAACAGTTCACAGGGTTCAGGGGCCAGGGAACAGGGAAAGACAATGGTTGTCCTTAGGGCTTCCGGCATACTTAAGCAAGTTGTGAAATCGCTGCTGAGCCCTGATCCCCGACCCCCGTGAACTAATACGATATTTCCAATGCAGATGAGTATTGAGGGATCAGGCTCCCTTACGTGATTTTGAAGCCCTTTTTAGCCAGATCTCTCTTTGCTGCAGCAACATGCCTGGTTTTGAGCCGCAATATGAGAGACCAGTCTCCCTTTTTGGACTTTGGAATGCTCATAACGCTCAATATCGGTATATTCTTTGAATCCAGCACCTCTACAAGGTCTTTTAGGTAGCCAAATCGTTTACCGGATGCATCGATGATAAGGCGTCTGGAATCTTTTTCTCCAAGGCCCAGGGCATCTGATACTACGCCAATGATGTCCGATTCCGTAATAATGCCCACAAGTTTTTTGTTCTTGATAACAGGGAAGCCTCCTATGCCGTGCTTTTTTCCGAGTGAAATTGCCTCCTCAACAGGAACTTCTGGTGAAATCGTAACAGGTTTTTTGACCATTATCTTTCCTACAATCATCTTTGATATGAGATAATTTAACTCATACATGCTTAGTGTCGTTGCCTCTGATGGTGAGGCGTCGCGTATCATTGCCCTCGTGACAAGGCCCACGAACTTACCGTTTTTCGTAACCGGAAGCCGCTTGATTTTGTTTTGCTTCATGATTTCCAATGCGGCCATGATCGGCGTATTGAAATCGACTGTTATGACATCTTTTTTCATAAAATTTTTAACTTTCATTTTTGTCACCCCGCGTTGACTGAAGAAATATTTGGTAAAATCTTTGAACTGCCTGGGATTTTAATATTACTCTTGAATTTTTATTTTTCGACTTATAGCATATATTTTATTGAATTGAAATACATTTTATATGGGTCTCGCCCATCTTCAGTTATTATTGACGGACTCGTAAAAAGCTATATTATGCCGCCTCGCGGCACTGCAACCGAAAATAATTTGATAGTATATGGAATTTCCTTTTTTCAAACGTAGTGCAGGGCTTCAGCCCTGCCTCATAATGGCAGAGCTAAAGCTCTGCGCTACAAGTCAGCACCGAAGGTGTGCTAATTTAACTATTATATCAAAAGGTTAGGGTTTAGTTATTTAAAAGTCTCTAAGGCCGTCACTCCCGCTAAGGCGGGAGTCTATAAGTGGTTGATTTTCCTGGATTCCCGCCGCAGTTTATCCCGCACTTGATGCGGGGCGGGAATGACGAAAACGGGTGGTTTCTGACTTTTTACGAGTTTATCATTATTATAACCTTGAAATAGTTCAATGTAATATGATCTTTTAGAAGAGTCCATCCTGTCATATTTTAAAACGCTGAGCCGTTATAAGACGAAAAGTCAGGCGGGCTTGAACCTGCGAACAATTACGTGGATCGTTATAGAACAATGTCGCGCGATGTAAAACACACATACAGGAAACGCGTTAATACCGGTGATCTCGTTTCATTTCGTGTGGTGGTTAAAGAGACGGATCTATGGGTGAGCGCTGACAAAAACATGGGGGATGAGACCAGGAATCTGGTATTTGAATGCAGGCACCAGCTTGAGTCGTATATCGCGGCCCACCCTGAATTTGCAACCTCTCTTTCACCACGGGTTGAGGATCCGTTTGCACCTCCGATGATAAAAGAGATGATTGATGTCACACGAAATCTTGGAGTGGGCCCAATGGCATCGGTGGCAGGCGCTATTGCCCAGTACGTGGCAGACGGCCTTTTAAAGTTGACAGATCAGGTTATCGTCGAAAACGGAGGAGACATCTTCCTTAAGACCGATCGACCTGTGACGGTTTCGATTTTTGCAGGTAACTCGCCATTGAGCGGAAAATTCGGTTTATTGATTCCCAAAAGACAAATGCCACTGGCAGTTTGTTCTTCGTCAGCAAATGTGGGTCATTCTCTCAGCATGGGGATTGCGGATGTGGCCTGTGTGCTGTCGTCTTCGGGTCCACTGGCAGATGGCGCTGCAACTGCCATCGGAAACAGAATTAAGTATAAGACAGATCTTGAAGGAGTCGCGGAAAGGGCAAGGGAGGTGAAGGGATTAACAGGCTGTGTGATAATTGTGGCGGACAGGATGGCCACCTGGGGTGATATTGAACTTGTGGAGTTATAAAGATAAGTGCCTAAAGTTAAATCAGCACGTAATAGCTCAATAATTCGGGGTATATTTTTACCACGAAGGGCGCGAAGAGACAGAGTACAAAAATATCCAATTTCCAATTATCAATGATCAATTTCCAATGAAAAAACTTTAAACTTGGACATTGAACATTCGATATTGGATATTTTCTAACGGTCGCATCCACATCTCTTCGTGAACTTCTTGGTGATCGATTTTTTCAAAGGGCTAAAATGTTACAAAATAGCGGATAACTCCCAATTGAGTTTTAGCTCAATTAGGGTCACAGATCATATAATTTTTCATCAACTTTTGGTGGGCGGCGTTTTTTGGTTTTCATAGCTTTTTTCTTGAGGCCAAACGGTTCTTCCTGCTCGAGGATATCCCCCATTTCTTCTTCTATTTTTTCAGGATCTTCTCCCGCTTCCATCCTTGTCAGAGCCTCCTCTACACCGGAACCCAAGCTAATCCCGGTCATGTCCGTCAGTTTGCGCATCAGGTTGACTGCCTGCCTCGGATCATTTTCATCTAAGTGCTCGGCCTCTTTTGAAAGAAGATTCATTGCCTTTTCCATTTTTGATTCATCAATATCCGGAAGGGGCGTGTCTTCTTCCTCTCCCCGGCTTCGGGAAAGTGCGAAGAGCGACATACGCCTTTCAAGTCTGGTTTTCTGACAGCGGGGACATGAGGGTCTTTTTTCGGTATTTATGGATTTTGAGAAGAAATTAAATATCATATTGCATTTTGGGCAATAAAATTCATAGATTGGCATTTTTTCCACCCCTTCATCTAAAGTGTTACAGATGAATGAATACAAAAGAGATCCGTGACAAGTCAAATGATTTTCAAATGCCGCCGGATTATGCCTTGTCTTTTTCAATGAGGTTGATATACTTCTTGACCAAAATCCAGGGTGAATACGGAGGCGGTTGTACACGTTTGAAAATGAAGATTGGAGTTATTTCTGATACGCATCTTTATGAGATTACCAGAGAATTCAGAGAGATTTACGATAAGTATCTGTCCGACAAAGACGTAATTTTGCATGCGGGTGACCTTGTCTCAATTGACGTCGTAGATTTTTTGAGTAAAAAGGAATTCCACGGTGTGCAGGGAAACATGGATCCGGTTGAAGTGAAAGCCATGCTTCCCACTAAAAAGATAGTAGAAATAGGTCCTTATAGGATCGGTCTTATACATGGCTGGGGGTCTTCCTCCGGTCTTGAAGATCGTATATGGCCCGAGTTCAGAGATGTTGACGTCATTGTTTACGGCCATTCTCACCACGCGGCAAATTACATCAGGGAGGGGGTGCTTGTCTTTAATCCGGGCACTGCTACCGGTTTCAGTTCTAACGGCATACATTCCATAGGATTTTTTGAATTGGGCGATACGATTCGCGGTGAAATAATCAGGGTATAAGGGGATGCGATGAAAGTACTTTGGGCGCCATGGAGGATGGAATATATTCTTGCTGATCAGAAAGGGGAAGAGTGTATTTTCTGCCCGGGGGATGATCGCGGCCGGGATGAAGAGAGGCTGATTCTATACGTGGGCCCCCTCAGCATGGTCATGATGAATCGTTTTCCTTATATTAACGGGCACCTTTTGGTTGCGCCTGTCAGGCATGTCCCGGGTCTGGAGTCCATTTCGGATGATGAGACAATGGATCTGCTGATTACTGTTCGCAGGTCAATTGGGGCGTTGAAGAAGGTTATGGGGCCGGAAGGTTTCAATGTTGGATTAAATCTTGGCAGAGTTGCAGGGGCCGGCGTGGAGGAGCATATGCACTTTCATATTGTACCCCGTTGGAATGGCGATACTAATTATATGACCGTGTTTGGTGAAGTGAGAGTCATTCCTGAGCATATTAAGGATACGTATCAAAAACTACTGCCGTATTTTAAGAATTTTAAAAACTTTCGTGGAGGGGACAAATGAAACATTTAAGATGGATAGGAGTTCTTTTAGTTTTATTACTTGTCGTTATTGTAGTTGTTCAGAACTACGAAGCCCTGGCGACAAAGATTAGTTTCAGGGTAGACCTCATGTTTTGGAATGGCGAAACCACCGGGATACCATTATCTCTGGTGGCTATTATAACCTTTCTTATTGGCGTTATTTTTTCGGGAGCGTACGGAATGACCGAGCGATTCCATCTTAAAAAAGAGATCAAGAGCATCAGGAAGGATACCAGGCAAATGGAAAAGGAGCTTAGTTCTCTAAGGAATTTACCTGTTACGACAGAAGTAGTGGGGCCGGATCAGATAGAGGAAATTCAGGAAACATCCTTATAACGATAGAGGCGGCATTTCATGTGGGTATCACTCTCGAAATGGTTCATAGAAACTGGCAATCAGATGTTTTTGGCGGGTGTGATTATCGCTTTTGTAATCGGGGTGATTATCGGAAGCTGGAAACGGGCCGGCAGGGAGGAGAAGGCCAGTTCGATAACAAGCAAAGGGGACAGCGCATTCTTCAAGGGAGTTCAGTATATCCTTTCCAATGATCACGATAATGCTATTGAGGAATTTACAAAGTCAGTTAAGGTCAATTCTGATACCGTAGAAACATATGTGGCATTAGGGAACCTGTACCGTTCCAAAGGCGATATAGACAGGGCTATCCGGATACGACAGAGTATAATCCTGAGGCCAAACATTGATAAGCGAATAAAGCTCAGGGCCCTGTTCGATCTGGGGCTGGATTACCGGAAAGGGGGTTTTTTAAATCGCGCGCTGAAAACATTTCTCAAGGTAGAGCAAGCGGATTCGACAAGTATCAGGACACTAAAAGAAATTGAGAAGATTTACGAAGAGTCAAAAGACTGGGAGAATGCCTACAGGGCAAGACAGAAGATCTCACGGTTGGAAAGGGGTGATGACCGGCACATTTTAGCTCATCATCTGGTTGAGGCAGGTAAGGTTTACTATGAGAAAAGTGATCTGGCTAAGGCCAGGTCTTTATTTAACAGTGCAATATCGACCCACAGGGAATGCGTTGACGCCTACCTTCATTTAGGAGATCTTTATTTCAGTAAAAGAGAATACAAAAAAGCCGTTTCAATATGGAAAAGAGTTGCTGAAGTGGCACCGCAGTTCACTTTTCTTGCCTATCGTCGCTTAGAGGGTTCCTATTCAAAAATGAAAGATTTAAGACCGGTTGAGGACTTCTTAAAGGAATGTGCCCGGTCAAAATCGGATGCCTTCACACATATGGCGTTATCCCGGTATCTTTATATTGATGGGGATATTGAGGGAGCGCTCGGGGAGATAGCCCGTGCCCTGGAATTGGAACCTTCCTTCTGGAAGGCCAGGAAATTTAAAGGAGAGATCCTCCTGAATCATAACAGGGAGCAGGAGGCCCTTGTTGATTACAGGGAGCTTATTGATCATTTAGATGTCCCGTACTTAGAGTTTCAGTGCTTTCAATGTGGGTACCGGGCAGACGAACTTTTGTGGCAATGCCCGCAATGCAAGAGATGGGATACAATTCATATGATTGAATCTGCAGGGTCTCGATCAACGGCTCTACCCGGGTCTGAAGAACCGTTGGCCCGCTTTCAGAATAGTAAAAATGAGGAATAGTATGACATCGCTGACACCTATGCTAAGACAATACATGGGCATCAAGAGCGAATACCCTGATGCCATTTTGTTTTATCGTATGGGTGATTTTTATGAGATGTTTTTTGATGATGCCCGTACTGCATCCGGAATCCTCGGTATTACCCTCACAGCCAGGGGAACGTATAACGGAAACAAGGTCCCTATGTGCGGCGTGCCCCATCATTCTTCGAAAACCTACATAGCCAGGTTGGTAAACAGTGGGAAGAAGGTTGCAATTTGCGAACAGACTGAGGATCCGAAACAAAGCAAAGGGATTGTAAAAAGGGAAGTAGTCAGGCTTGTAACCCCCGGTTCAATCGTGGATGAGGGAGATGTCGACGATAAAAGCAACCTGTATTTGGCAGCAATATCGGAGGGAGATGACCGGTACGGTCTGGCTCACGCGGACCTGTCGACCGGTGAGTTTCGTGTCACGGAGGTTCGCTCATTTGGCGAACTTTTTGATGAACTGGGACGGATAGGTCCGGCCGAACTCCTGATCTATGAAAATAGTTGTTTCTCAGGGAGAAAGGAGGTTTCCGGCTACCGGGTCGAGATTCTCGGAAAGGATTCCTTCGAGCCTGTAAGCGCGGAGAGCCTGCTAAAGGAGCAATTGGGGGTCAGGTCTTTAGCGGGATTCGGATGCCAGGACATGCCACAGGGAATTACTGCGGCCGGAGCACTTGTTCACTACCTTGTGGATACACAGAAAGGGTTTCCTCCGCATATAAAGGAAATCGTGGCTTATCATATCGGTGATTTCATGTTCCTTGATGAAACCACGTGTTCTCACTTAGAACTCCTGAAAACCATGCGCCGGCAATCGGATCAGGGGTCGCTTTTCCAGATTCTTGATAGATCCGTGACCCCCATGGGCAGCAGGCTGCTGAAAAAATGGGTCACCTATCCACTTATCAAACTTGATATGATTCGGAAGCGTTTGGCCGCCGTTGTTTGCTTCAAGGATGATCCAATATTTCGGGATGAAATCAGGGATGAGCTTCAAGATATCCATGATCTTGAACGACTAAACGGGCGCATTGCCCTGGGAAGGGCAAATGCAAGGGATCTCATTGCCCTCAAATCCTCGGTTTTGAGGTTGCCGTTTATAAAAGAGAGGTTAAGCAGTTCAATAAGCATTCTTCTGTCAGAAATCGCAAAAAGGATTGACACTCTTGTCGATATCGCCTCTCTGATAGGAGATGCCATCCGTGAAGATCCGCCGGTTTCGGTAAAAGACGGTGGCATTATCAAAGAGGGATACGATGATGAATTAGACGGGCTGATCTCGATGAGCCGTGACGGAAAGAGCTGGATGGCGGATTTTGCCGTAACAGAGCAGCAAAGGACCGGTATATCAAATCTGAAAGTTGGATTTAACAGGGTCTTTGGATACTATATTGAAATTTCAAAGGCAAACCTGCATCTTGTACCACCCGACTATATAAGGAAACAGACGCTGGTTAATGGCGAGCGCTACATCACCGAATCCTTGAAGGCAATGGAAGATCAGGTGCTCAGTGCTGAAGAAAAGCGCGTGGAATTAGAGTTTGCCATTTTTGACGGATTGCGCAAGAAAGTGGCGTTTGAGAACCAGCGCATCAAAGAAACAGCAGAACTGGTTGCCAATATTGATGTCCTGGCTGGTCTGGCAGAAGTTGCTGATATAAATAATTACACATGTCCGGAAATAAACGACGGCACCGGTATTGAAATTCATGACGGCCGGCACCCTGTGATAGAGCTGACTGTAAAAGATGAGGACTTTGTTCCTAACGATATTAGCCTGAATTCGAAAGATCAGCAGATGCTGATTATAACCGGCCCCAATATGGCAGGTAAATCTACCATCTTAAGGCAGACAGCCCTGACCGTGCTGATGGCACAATTAGGAAGTTTTGTCCCCGCCTCAAAAGCGGTAATTGGTATTGTGGACCGTATTTTTACGAGGGTCGGCGCTTCAGATGATCTGGCTAAGGGACAAAGCACTTTTATGGTGGAAATGAATGAAACGGCAAATATCCTGCGGAATGCGACGCCAAGGAGTCTGGTCATTTTAGATGAAATCGGACGCGGGACCAGCACATATGATGGTTTGAGCATTGCATGGGCCGTGGCCGAGGCATTACACGACAGGGAGGGGCAGGGTGTCAGGACCCTTTTCGCAACGCACTATCATGAACTAACCGATTTAATGGCCACCAAGCAGAGGATAAAAAATTTTAATATTGCCGTGCGAGAATGGAATGACAGGATTTTATTCTTAAGAAAGATTATTCCGGGTGGTACGAGCAGGAGTTACGGAATCCAGGTGGCCCGGATTGCAGGGCTGCCCGAAAAGGTTTTAGAGCGAGCCAAGGAGATACTGGATAATCTGGAAAAAATTGAATTAGATGATATTGGAAGACCTCGTCTGGCGCATGGTTCGCCTGAAGATGAAGAGAGCAATATGGTACAGCTCGGCCTCTTTGGGTCACAGGATCGGAAACTTACAGAATGGATTAGGGGGCTGGATATTTCTTCCATAACACCTTTAGAGGCGCTTAACGAGCTTGATAGACTAAAAAAACACACGACTTTGATATGAAAAAGAAAATCAGTTACATTTTGGTATTGGTTCTCTTGGCCGTTTTACTTGGACTGCGGTCTGGCGCTATTTGTGCCACCACCACAAATCCTGCCACGCTCCTTAAAGAAGCGGATCAGTGCCGCAAGGCTTTGAACAAGTCGTCTCAGAAAAAAAGATATCGTCACAACTGGGTAAACTGCGCCCGTCGCTATAAAAAGATTTACGCCCGTTACCCTGGGAGTGACAAGGCGGCATGGGCGATCTATCATTCTGCCGGACTTTATGCGGGCCTTTATGCCTATTCCGGCATGTCTAAGGATATAGATGAAGCCCTCGATCTTTACGGGCAGTTGGTGGACAAATACAGGAAACATCGTCTGGCTGATGACGCGCAGTATCGGATCGGAGAGATTTATTACAGATACAAGAAGAACCCATCCCAGGCCTATGTGGAATTTCTAAAAGTGGATATTAAATTTCCCTCCGGTGATATGCGGCCAAAGGCCAGGAAGAGGTTAGATGAGTTAGCCATAACCCTTAGCAAAGTAGATGCGAAAAAAGAGACAAAGGTTAGCGGTGCCCCTGAAACAGGACTGATTCCCGTAAGAGATATCCGCTATTGGTCAACCGCTAATTACACACGTATCGTGATTGACCTGAAAAGTCCCGTGAAATATGAGCATCACCTGATCAAGGCGGATCCCGACCATAAAAAACCGCGCAGGCTTTATCTTGACCTCAAGAAATCAGAGGTGACTTCCCAGATTGACAGGCCGATAGACATTAAGGACGGGCTGCTCCAGAGGGCGCGTGCGGGTCAGTATACAAAAGACACGGTGCGAGTCGTATTGGATATTGAAAGTATAGGAGGATATAAGGTTTTCCATCTGCATGATCCTTTTCGAATCGTGGTGGACGTCGGAAAGCGTGAAAGGATCGTTTCAAAAGCTAAATCAAAGCCGGCCGTTAGGAAAAGGACTCCCGTGAAAGGTATACGAAAGGCAGAGACCCCTGATCGTACCGTGTCCCTTGCCAGGCAACTCGGCTTGAATGTCAAGAGAATCGTGATTGACCCGGGACATGGGGGCAAAGACCCGGGTTGTTTTGCCCGGGGAGGAATTAAGGAAAAAAACATTGTTTTGAGTATTGCTAAACTTCTGGCAAAAAAAATAGAAAAGAAATTTGGATGCGAGGTCTTCCTTACAAGAACCAGGGATGTTTTCCTGTCCTTAGAGCAGAGGACGGCCGTTGCCAATATGAAAAAGGCGGACCTGTTTATCTCGCTGCATATTAACGCCCACAGGGACAGGAGAATTCAGGGACTGGAGACCTATTTTCTGAATATGGCGACTGATAAAAGGGCCATTATGGTGGCGGCAAGGGAGAATGCCACCTCGGAAAAGAATATAAGTGACCTCCAGACGATTTTAAATGACCTGATGCTGAACACAAAGATTCATGAATCGAGCCGCCTTGCCCATGCTGTCCAAAAGGGAATGGTGGGGCGGGCCAAGAAGAGATATAAGAAAATTAAAGACCTGGGTGTAAAGCAGGCCCCTTTCTATGTGTTGATTGGCGCACAGATGCCCGCAATACTTGTGGAGACGGGCTTCCTGACAAATGCAACGGAACGCAAGAGGCTGGTCAGTAAGAGATACCAGGAAAGCATGGCCGATGGAATTTGTGAGGGCATAAGAGCATATATATCAAGCATTGATCAGGTTTATAAGGGAGGATAGGCCCCATCAAAAACATGAAATCGTAATAGTTTAGCTCATTAAAAACAGGACCGGGACATGGAGATCCCCACGTCCCTACAGTCTATGATCGATTTTTTCAAAGAGCTAAAGTGTTACATGGAATCAGATTTTTACACTAATCCGAGATGACCCAAGGCATCTTTTGCCTTAGTCCTTGAGCCTTAAGTAGGCGTCAATGAAAAGATTGATGTCTCCATCCATGACCCTTTCCACATCGCCTATTTCTACATTAGTCCGGTGATCTTTGACCATTCTGTAGGGATTAAAGACATAGGATCTTATCTGGCTGCCCCATGCGATGTCTTTTTGGGTCTGGTGTTCCTGTTGTTTCTTTTGATCCTGTTTCCCCTTTTCAAGCTGATAAAGCTTGGCCTTCAGCACCTTTAAGGCCATCTCCCTGTTGCGATGCTGGGATTTTTCATTCTGGCATTGTGCAACGGTTCCGGTGGGAAGATGCGTAATCCTTACGGCAGAACTGGTCTTGTTTACATGCTGGCCGCCTGGACCACTGGCCCTGTAAGTGTCAATGCGAAGATCTTTTTCCTCGATTTCAATTTTTATCTCCGTATCCACTTCCGGAAGGACGGAAACAGAGGCAAATGAGGTGTGTCTTCTTCCGGTAGCGTCAAAGGGAGACATTCTGACCATACGGTGGATACCATGTTCTGATTTGAGGTATCCGTAAGCGTAAGGGCCGCTTACCGTAAAGGTGACGTTCTTGATGCCGGCCTCATCGCCGGGAAGATAATCGATTACACGGACCTGCATACCCTTTTCTTCACTCCAGCGAACGAACATTCTCAAGAGCATTTCCACCCAGTCCTGGGCTTCTGTACCCCCGGCTCCGGCATTTATGGATACAATCCCATTCCGCCCGTCATCGGGGTCTCCAAGGAGCGATTGGAACTCGAGGTCTTTAATCCGTTTTTGCAGGCCGCATACATCCTTCTCAATCTCTTCAAGGGTAGCCCTATCATCTTCATCAAAGGCCATCTCGGCTAAGATCCTGGCATCTTCGGTATTATCGTGAAGATTATGCCACGTATCGATTTTTTCCCGCAGTATCGATCTTTTTTGAGTCAGCCGTAAGATTTCCGCCTGATCCTTCTGCCAGAAGTCGGCCTTTGACATTATGTTTTCAATTTTTTCAAGCTCTTGTTGTTGCTCATCCAGGTCAAAGATGACCTCGAAGGTCATCGAGTTGAACCATAATATGATCAATTTTTTCCATGAGTTCCTGATCCATTTTATTTCTCCTGATCTATTTGGTTTACGCCTGAAACCTGCCTGCCGTCCTTCCCCGCATAGCGGGATCTTCGATGGGCGTGGATTCTTTATTATTGATAATAATTTTTTGCAGGCGTTAACAGGTTCCGAGTTAGGGTTTACTGTTTTCCAATCATATTAATCACAAATCATCAATCGTCAATCCTGCCGGCAATCCATCTGTTCCATAAAAAGAGAAGGACCTTAATGAGTGAAATGGCTAAAAGGGAGAAGGCGAACAGGTCTCCGAAACGCGCATAGAATGTTAAGGGGGCATTGGGTATGTCAATGGATGCCTTCAGGGTTTTTTCATTGAAAAGCGTACTCAATGCGATGATTTCACCCTGGGGCCGAATAAACGCACTGAAACCGGTGTTTGCAGCTCGTATCAGCGGGAGCCTGTTTTCAACGGCACGGAATACGGTCATACTCAGATGCTGATAGGGCGCGCTCGTCGAACCAAACCAGGCATCGTTAGTAAGGTTAACCAACAAGTTGGCTCCAGCCATTGCATGGGCGCGAGCCAGATCCGGAAATATGGCCTCAAAGCATATCAGAACGCCCATGGAGAGGTGTTTGCCCTTCAAGGGGGCCACCCTGTTTCCCTGTTCAAAATCGCCTGCGGCCGGAACAAGGCGGTTAATAAAAAAAAGATATTTTTTCAGGGGAATATACTCGCCAAAGGGTACAAGCCGAACCTTGTCATAGTACTGTGGGGGGGTATTGTCAGGTGTGATCAAATAAGCACGATTGTAGTATTTTGTTTTTTCATAATGCTTCTTATAGGCGGGACTGCCGAAAACAAGGAGAGTATCAGATTCCCTTGAAAGTAAATATATTTTCGGGGAAAAGTTTACATCATCCTGAAAGAAAAAGGGCACGGATGTTTCGGGCCATACAATAAGTTCCGGATTGAAGTCAAAGGCCGCACGGGTAAGCCTTTGATAGGTCTCCATGGTCTTGGCCTGGTATGAAGTCTCCCATTTAAGGGACTGGTCAATATTGCCCTGGATAACTACTGCATTAACTTGCCTGCGGACCTCTTTTTCCCTTTTGTCGGCTGATAGACGAAAATGCCCATATGCCAGTGTTGCACTCACAAGCAGCGCGGTAATCAGGACCTCCCACTTGAGAAGCCTGCGGTTTTTATTATATAAATGGAAAAAGAGATGGTACACAAGCCCGTTTAGTAGAACGATCAGAAAGGATACGCCATATACGCCGCAGAGGTCGGCTACCTGTATGAAGTGAAGGTGATCGTATTGGGTGTATCCCAACAGGCACCAGGGAAAACCCGTTAGTAATTTTGCCCTTACATATTCAAGTCCGACCCAGATACCGGGCATAAACAGCAGAAAAAAACGGGAGCCCGTGAGGTATGTAGTCAGAGCGGAAAAAAAGGCAGGGTAAAGGGCCAAATATAAACACAAAAGAATGAGAGGACCGAGGCTTACGATAGCATTCAGGCTTCCATAACGCTCAAGTACCACCACAATCCAATAGAGCAGAGTCAGGTAATGGACCGCGCCGGCTATAAACCCATATTTAAAGGCCCCGAAAAAGGACTCATTATCAATGGCTTTGAGGAGCGGAACCAATGCAAACCAGGCGAGGAAGGAGAGCTTTGAGGGTGGAAAGGATGCCGTTAGCATTGCCCCTGACAGTAGGGCAAAGAACACTTTGCTGGCAGAGAGGGCCGGTTGCTTACCAATTATGCCATGAAGGTTGTAGTTGCTATTAGAGCTCATAGTCTGCGTATACTTCCATTTTTTTATTCTTGCATTTAAAACTTGGTCCTCCCCCGCGTAGCGGGATCTTCGATGGGCGTGGATTCTTTATTCGGATAGGTCCGCGGGTGCCTTGTGTGTGATGATGACTTTATCAATTTTTCGTTGATCAGCGCTATTGATGGTAATTTCCAGGTCTTTAAACGGAATTATTTCATTTACCTGAGGGAGCCTTCCCAAAAGGTGAATTATGAACCCACCTACAGATTCAAAGTCTCCCCTGGGCAGTTCAAGCCCGAGATGGTCCTCTAATTTTTCAATCTCAAGGCGGGCGTCTACAAGGAGTGATCCATCATCCATGACGGTCAGGAGGGGGTATTCTTCATCGTGCTCATCCATGATTTCCCCGACGATTTCCTCAAGGATATCCTCAACAGTAATAATTCCTGCCGTGCCCCCGTATTCATCGGTGACAATGGCCAAATGGGTCTTTTTTTCTTTCAGGTCTCCTAACAGTTCACTGGCCTTCTGGGATCCTGGTACAAAACAGGGTTTTCTGAGGATTTCCAGCGGGATTTTAGATGCAGGATCTTTTCCCCACTGCTTGAGAAGGTCTTTTGCATGAAGGATGCCGACGATCTCATCTATATTGTCATTATGGATTGGAATTCTTGTATGGCCGCAATCGGTAACAAGCTTAATCACTTCACCCAATGTGGACTCCAGAGGAGCTGAAGAGATATCTGTGCGTGGAATCATTATGGAATGGGCACTGGTCTCTCTTAAGTCGAGTACACCGAAGACCATATCGGATTCTTCATCACTGATAAGGCCCTTGGCCTGCCCTTCATCCACAAGATCATGGATTTCTTCTGCCAGATCGTCGCTGTTCTCCGGGTGGGCCTTTCTTTTTATTAGAGATTTAATGAGGGCGAAAAAACCTTGTTCCGTGTCATCTTCCAAGGATGTTTTCTCTCCTGATAAAGCACAAATATATTGTGATGGTTATAAATTTTGTGCCCGATATTCAGTGTGATGTAAAATATACGCTTTAATTCTATTTTTAACGGGATTCAATGTCAAGATTTTTACTGTATGGATGACCGGAATGGGTAAATATCTCTTGACTGAAGCGTTCGAGTAAAATATAAGTACATCTGAAAGGATTTTAGTGCGGGCATATCTCAGTTGGTAGAGTACAAGCTTCCCAAGCTTGGTGTCGCGGGTTCGAACCCCGTTGCCCGCTCCACCTTTTTCATTGATTCAGGTTCGGCCTGTTTCCCTTTTTGAGGTTGCTGACCAGATTTGAAGAAGGGTTGGCTTACTTCGGATTGCGGACTATGTGTTGTTTTTTTCATATTCCTTAAGGGATTTTATGTATTAAAACGCCATACATTTTAGTCTGCAGTAAGGAAGCGGGTCATTGATCCCGCTTTTTTATTATTCGGATTTGTGGCTTTAAAGTTGCGCCTATGTTAAGTGCTGTCGATTTCGTAAATAAGGAAGTAACTCAACTCATAGAGCCCATCATTGATGAAATGGGATTTGAGCTCGTGGACATTAAATATCTTTCAGAGCACGGCAGGCTTGTGCTCAGGATTTTCCTGGATAAGGAAGGTGGTATCTCGTTAGACGATTGTGCGAAAGTGAGCAGAGAAATCGGTGAATTGATCGATGTGAAAGATATCATTGACCATGCATATGTCCTTGAGGTTTCGTCTCCCGGTATTAACAGGTCCCTTAGAAAGGAAAAGGATTTTATGAGGGCAATCGGAAAAAAAATCAGGGTCAAAATGGCGGTTCCGGTTGAGAGGCGAAAGAATTTCACAGGATATTTGCGCAGGGTTAAGGGTGGGGCGTTGTATCTTGAAGTTGAAAAAGATCTGGTTTCATTGCACCTGAGTGATGTTGCAAAGGCTAATCTGGTATATGAGTCTGAAAACTGATATAGCCGCAAAAAGGCACAAAATACGCAAAAAGTAGAATTTGCATGTAGTATTTTAACTTAGTTATGGGCATCAAAAATATGGATTTGGACTTTTTATGAAGCCGTCAAAATTGATAACCGTAAAAAATTTAAACTCAAACTTCAGGTGGAGCAAAAAGACATGATTTCAGATTTAACAAGGATGATTGAGCAAGTTAGCCGCGAAAAAGGTGTTGAGCGAGATATCTTAATAAACGCCCTTGAGGAGGCTGTTAAGGCTGCTGCACGCAAAAAACTTGGCCCGGATTATGATCTGGAAGCCAGCTACAATGAGGAATTAGGAGAAATTGAGGTTTTTGAATTCAAGGAAGTGGTGGAAGATGTGAAGGATGAGAACCTTGAGATATCCCTCGAGGACGCCCATAAGATGGATCCCGACTCCGAATTAGGAGACAGTCTCGGAGTCAAGATGGAAACTGAAAAGTTTGGAAGGATAGCTGCACAATCTGCCAAACAGGTTGTCATACAGCGACTAAAGGAGGCCGAAAGACATGTCGTCTATGATGACTTCAAGGACAGGCGAGGAGAAATTATAAATGGAATAGTCCAGCGATTTGACAGGGGCGCAATTATTGTCAACCTCGGTCGGACAGAGGCAGAATTACCCGGTAAAGAACAGATCCCAAGAGAATCATACAAACAGGGAGATCGCATCAGGGGCTATGTTTTAGATGTAAGGGAGTTCAGCAGGGGACCACAAATTATCCTTTCTCGGACTCATCCAAATTTTGTTTCCGCTCTTTTTGAGAACGAAGTCCCTGAAATTCATGAGGGTATTGTTCAAATCATGCAGATTTCGAGAGAGCCGGGCAGCAGGTCTAAAATTGCCGTTGTGTCAAAGGACGGTGATGTCGATCCCGTTGGTGCATGTGTGGGAATGAAAGGAAGAAGAGTGCAGGCCGTAGTCCAGGAACTTCGTGGTGAGAAGCTTGACATTATCACATGGGACGCTGACCCGGCCAAATTCATATGTAATGCCCTTGCCCCCGCCGAGATTGTAAGAGTGATTGTTGATGAGGAAAATCGCTCTATGGAAGTAGTGGTCCCTGATGACCAGTTATCCCTGGCTATTGGCAAAAGAGGACAGAATGTTCGCCTGGCATCCAGGTTGACCGGATGGAGGTTAGATGTAATTAGCGAAGCAAATTACAATAAAGAAGTCAAGGATGGTTACAAATCACTGCTGGCTTTGCAGGGAGTGGGGGAGAAACGGGCCTCTGATCTTTTTAATGAGGGTTTCAGGTCTGCCGGGGATGTGGCAGGGGCTGCGGTTGAAGACTTGATTTCTATAGCCGGGATGAGCGAAAAAAGGGCGTCGGCTCTTATAGATAATGCCATAAAATATAACAGTGAGAAAGCGGCCGATCCGGATAATGATAAAGATCTGAAAGTTGATGATTCTACCGTGCTTGATGAAGAAGCTGGAAAAGAAGAAACGGCCGACGGGGATGCGTAAAAGGCATATACCCATAAGGACCTGCATATCCTGCGGGGAAAAGCGACCAAAGAAGGAATTAATTCGACTTGTATTGGATGCACGAGGGTTTGTTTTCAGGGATGATTGCGGAACTGGACAGGGAAGGGGAGCATATGTATGTCTAAAAAAATCCTGCTGGGAGAGGTTGCGTGCGGTTAGACGGCTTAACAGGGCATTCAGAAAAGAGGGTCCTGTAACCCTGCATCCGGAGCTTTGGGCATGATGAACGGGATGACCTGGATATTCAGCCGGCCATAATACCTTGTTCCGGACAGCGGGCACATGTCTTGAAAATAAGTGACTACTCACGTAGTCAGGCTAAAGGTATTTAGACTGAAGGTAGAAGGTATCAGTACTTAGTCCTTATCTGTGATTCAGCCCTTCAGTCTTCAACCTAAATATCTGGGTAATTACGAAAATAATTATATTTAGTATTTGGGGGAGTATATGGCTAAGGTCAGAGTCTATGAGCTGGCTAAAGAGCTTAGTATAGAAAGCAAAATACTGGTAGAAAAGCTGGTAGCCGGTGGTATGGATATCAAAAATTATATGAGCACCATGGACGAACAGGAGATTGAAAGAGCCAGGGGTATTATTTCCGGTAAAATATCGGAAGTTGTTGTGGAGAAACGGATAAAATCAACGGTTATCCGCCGCCGGAAAAAAATAAAAATTAAACAGGATATTCCGGCAGTGAGTGCAAAGGAGGAAGAGGAAGAAAGACGGGATATTGTAAAAGAAGAACTCCTCGGGAAAGATGAGCTGGAAAAAATAGACAGGATGGATGATGTTGAGGGCATTGAAGATAAAGAGTTATCCGCAGAGGAAAAGGCTCTGATTGCTGAAAAAGCTCTGGAAGAAGGGCTATCGCAAAAGGAGGAGATCGAAGATGCCCGTTCCGGAAAGACCACCGGGAAAGAAGCGGAAGCCAAAATAAAGCCTAAAAAAATAAGGAAAAAGAAGGTTGAGCGGCCAGCAAAGATTATTAAAGGCCCTGAGGAAGGACCTTTAAGCGATATTCTGGCGAGGAAATCAAGGAAGAAGGCCGCGGAGACTGATGCTAAAAAACCCACGGCCAAAAAACCTCTTGAGCCAACTCGAGAGGTAACTGAAAAAGACAAGGAGTATGTGTCTGGAAAAACGAGAAAAGGCAAGAAAAGAAAAAAGGAACAGTTAAAAATCGAAGAGGCCGTTTCCAGAAAGAGTATTCGCCATCGAAAGAAAGAGATATACGAAAAGGCGGATCTGTATGAAGGCCGTCCAAAAAAACGCAAGGCAAAGAAAGGGAGAAAAACCAGGGAAGTTGTCAAGAATGGTAAACAGACAGAGATTACAATTCCGAGGGCAAGTAAAAGAAGGATAAAGGTTCAGGATATTGTGACAGTGGCTGAGCTGGCAAAGGCTATGGGGATAAAAGCGGTGGAGCTTGTCAGGAGATTAATGGGGCTTGGGTTCAAGGCAAAAATAAATCAATCCATAGATTTTGAGACGGCATCTGTTGTTGCTGATGAATTTGGATACGAACTCGAATTGGATACCTTTGAGGAGGCAAGGCTCATTGCCGAGGTCGAAGATCGCCCTGAAGAGATGGAACCAAGGCCGCCGGTCGTAACAATTATGGGGCATGTGGATCACGGCAAGACATCTCTCCTTGATTACATAAGGAAATCTAATATCATCAAGGGAGAGTCCGGAGGCATTACACAGCATATTGGCGCCTATCATGTTGAGACCGATAGTGGAGAGATAGTCTTTCTTGATACACCCGGACATGAGGCATTTACAGCCATGCGCGCAAGGGGCGCAAAGGTTACGGACATCATCGTGCTTGTTGTGGCCGCGGATGACGGTGTGATGCCGCAGACACGAGAGGCCGTAAATCATGCCCGAGCGGCCAACATACCTATTATCGTGGCCGTAAATAAGATTGACAAAGCGGAAGCCGATGCTGAAAAGGTCAAGAGGGAATTAGCGGAGCTTGATCTCAGTCCTGAGGAATGGGGTGGCGATACACTCTTTGGGCATGTTTCGGCGAAGACGGGTGATGGTGTCGATGAGATGTTAAATATTATTCTGCTGCAGTCTGAAATACTCGAGCTTAAAGGCAATCCAAAAAAAGCGGCAAGGGGATCTGTTATTGAGGCAGCATTAGACAGGAGCAAAGGCCCTGTGGCTACGGTTCTCATTAAAAACGGTACTCTCAGCAAGGGTGATTATTTTGTTTGCGGGGAACATTACGGTCGCGTGAGGGCGATGCTTGACCACCGTGGAATGAAAATGAAAGCCGTCGGTCCATCCATGCCGGTGGAGTTGTACGGTATATCCGGGGTGCCTATGGCAGGTGATGAATTTATTACGGTTCAGGACGAAAAAACGGCAAAACAGGTGATTGATCACCGCAAGGTCAAGAGTGAGAAAAACGAAACAGTTATGAGAGGTATCGTAAGTCTTGATGACCTTTTTGAGAGGATAAAAGAGGGCGATGTCAAAGAACAAAATATTGTCCTTAAGACGGATGTCCAGGGCTCCCTTGAGGCGATTGCTGAATCACTGGTTAAGCAAAGCACGGACGAGGTTAAACTCAAGATCATTCATTCGGCCACTGGCGCCGTTACCGAGTCGGATATCATGCTTGCTTCTGCTTCAGGGGCCATAATTATCGGTTTTAATGTAAGAACGAATCAGCGTGTCAAGGTAATTGCAGAAAAAGAGAATGTGGATATCAGGTACTACGATGTTATTTACAATGTGGTTAAGGATGTCCGGTTGGCAATGGAGGGCCTCCTGGAACCTATTTACAAGGAGCATGTCATTGGTCATGCTGATATCAAGGAGATTTTTCGCGTTCCTAAAGTGGGAGCGGTTGCCGGATGCAAGGTTACCGATGGCCATATTGAGAGGAATGCGGATGTAAGGCTCCTTCGTGACGATGTAGTTGTTTTTACCGGCAAGATCGCTACGCTCAGGCGTTTTAAGGAAGATGCCAAGGAAGTACAATCTGGCTATGAATGCGGTATCGGTCTGGAGAACTTCCAGGATATCAAACCTGGTGATGTCTTTGAAGTCTATCAGATTGAGGAATTACAGGCGGAATTATAGCAGCTACTATGGTTGTTGGTACGCTAAAAATTGAATTATATTTGCCTGAAAACCGGTCTCTTAAGGGAAAACGAAAAGTAGTCAAGAGTCTGGTGGGCAAAGTAAAGTCTAAGTTCAACGTGTCTATTGCGGAAGTTGACTCAAATGACAAATGGCAGAAAATTGAGCTTGGCGTTAGTGCGGTAGGAAACGATAGACGACACATTGATTCTTCCCTGAATCATGTCCTGGGATTTCTTGAATCGCTATATCTCGCGCAGATAGTAGACAGCAGGATGGAAATTTTTAATCTATAAGCAAGCATCCTGAAGCAGGAGACAGGCATGTTGGCGGGCAAGCGGGCAATTCGAGTTGGTGATCAGATATTAAAGGAGGTTGCTGTTCTCCTCCTTAACAGGGTCAGGGATCCAAGGATTCGAAGTGTTACTATAACCGGTATCCGCTTGAGTGATGATCTGAAAACGGCTAAAATCTATTACAGTGTGATGGGCGAGAAGAATGCGGTCGGGAAAGCTCAGGCGGGCCTGGACAGCGCGAAAGGTTTTATTAAGAGAGAGTTAGGGCTTCGGATGTCATTAAGGTATGTCCCTGAAATTAGATTTGTGTACGATGCATCTCTGGAAAGTGGGAGCCACATGGATAAATTGTTTGAAGAAATCCAGAAGACGCGAGATATATCGGGGAATGATGGGTTAGAAAGTGACTGAATTAGAATCTTTGATTCTGGATTCCGGGTCATCGCTGAACAGAATAGCCGGAGTAATAATGGATGGGCAGCGTTTTCTGCTCGTAACACACAGGGATCCGGATGTAGACGGTATCGGTTCAATTCTTGCGTTTGGCAAGGCCCTGCTTAATGCAGAAAAGCGTGTAGTTCTTTTTACCGAGAAACCGGTTCCATCTCCTTCTAATCTCTTGAAGGGTGCAGGTATGGTCGTGCAGGATCCATGCCCTGAAGAGGATTTTGACGCGGTTGTGGTTTTAGACTGTTCTGAAATGACAAGAGTGGGAGCACGCCGGAGTTTTGTCGAAAAATACAAGCCGTTGATAAACATTGACCACCATGAAACAAATGATTTTTTCGGGGATTTGAATCTGGTTGATACGGGCAGCTCCTCAACCGGTGAACTGGTGTATAAAGTCATAAAGGCAGCGAGACTGACCATTGACTATGACGTCGCCGAAAATATTTTTGCCGCCATTCAAACTGATACAGGCTCCTTTAGGTATGACAACACCACTGCTGCATCTATGAAGATTGCTGCTGAGATGATCAGCTATGGTGTCAAACCGTCCAAGCTGTCCCGTAAATTGATGCATGGATACACCAAATCCGGATTGAGATTGCTGGAACTTGCCCTCGGATCTGTTGAATACTACCACGAGAACACGATCGGAATGATGACGGTTTCATTAGAGATGATTGAAAAGACAGGGGCACAAGCGGAAGATTCAGAGGGGTTCGTGGATTTTCCCAGATTTGTTTTGGGTGTTGAAGTAGCGGTCTTAATATCCCAGACCGATGAAAATGAGTATAAGTTCAGCCTGCGGTCAAACAACAGGGTTAATGTGGCACTGCTGGCATCACGCTTTGCAGGTGGCGGGCATGCAAAGGCAGCCGGTTTTAGTCGCCGTGGTTCGATCGATGTCCTGAAGAGGGAATTTTTAAGGGAGGCTGTTCAATTTTTGTAAGCTGCCGTTAGAGAGCCATCAGCAATCAGCTAATGGAAAACATGACCGATGGGATACTCTTGATTGATAAGGCCGAGGATGAGACTTCTTTTGCCGTGGTTAAGAAGGTGAGGAATCTGTTAGGGATTCGAAAGATAGGACACAGCGGAACACTGGATCCGTTCGCTACTGGATTGCTTATTGTTCTTGTGGGGCAGGGAACCAAGCTGTCAAATTTTATCATGGCCGAAAAGAAGACGTATCTGGCCACTATGAGGTTGGGAATCGAAACAGATACATTAGACCCAACTGGACGAGTTGTTAACACATCCGAAGTGCCTGGCCTGAGCGTGGAATATATAAGGAACAAGATCCGGGGATTTGTGGGAGATATTGAGCAGATACCACCGATATATTCCGCAGTCAAATATAAGGGAACCAGGGCATACAGGTTCGCAAGAAAAGGCGTTAAAATCACACTAAAAAAGAGAAATGTCTCCATATACTCCATTGACCTAACCTCTGTTGATCTCCCTGATGTTGTTATGAAGGTTACATGTTCCAGCGGCACCTATATCAGGAGCCTTGCCGCCGACTTAGGAAGGGAACTTGGGCCGGGAGCGCATCTTTTATCTTTGAGGAGACTGTCAAGCGGTATTTTTAATGTAAAAGATGCGCTGCCCTCAAAGGAGATTTCGGCCCGAGAGGGTGTGTCGCGCCTGCGACAAAAAATTATCCCGTTGAGAGACGCCCTCCCCGGCATGCATGAGATAGAGATGAAAAGTCATCTTGCAAAGAAAGTGAGGCATGGTTACCAACCGGGATGGGAGGATTTAGGAAGAGGACGGGTCCTGGCCGATAATAAAGACGAAAACGTGAAGGTGGTCAACGGTGATGAACTGGTGGCCATCATTAAAATAGCAAAAAATGAGGGGGTTGGTCATGGTAAAGTAAAAATCGAGAGGGTTTTTTCTGAACCCATGGTTCAGGGAAGAGGACGCGTCTAAAGGTCGGTCCCATTGGTTTTTCATTCGCCTGTTTGAACGGCTTTCCGGATGAGACGTGTAAACAGAAACTCAATACTGGTTCAAATGAATAATTACAGGAGGTAAAGAAAGTGGTTTTGACGCCAGAAGTTAAAAAGGAAATCATTGATCAGTTCAAACTTCATGAAAATGATACTGGTTCGCCTGAGGTTCAAATTGCCCTGCTCAGTAATCGAATCAAATACCTTACGGAACATTTCAAAGTCCATAAAAAGGACCACCATTCACGCAGGGGATTATTGAAATTAGTGGGACAGAGGAGGAGGCTTCTGAACTACCTGAAGAAGGGAAATGCTGAGAAATATAAAACCGTCATCAAGGAGCTCGGTATCCGGAGATAGAAAGCAGAATTGGCGAATTGTTCAGTTGTGAACTCTAAAAATTTCTAAACATGTACAATTTTTAAAATGAAAGGATAAATTAGACTATGATAAAAAACCGTGAAATAGATATTAACGGTCAGACCTTGTATATTGAGACAGGCCGTATTGCAAAACAGGCAAGCGGATCTGCTGTTGTAACTCTTGGTGAGACCGTCGTTTTAGTGACTGCTGTATCTACAGACGAGGTTCGAGAAGGGATAGATTTCCTTCCTTTGACCGTTGAATACCAGGAAATGTCCTACGCGGGAGGTCGAATTCCCGGCAATTTTTTTCGCAGAGACATGGGACGCCCCGGTGAGAAGGAGACCCTGACCTCGCGCCTTATTGACAGGCCTTTAAGGCCCCTTTTCCCGAAGAACTACCATTACGAAACACAGGTGATAGCCAGCGTCCTGTCGACAGACAAGGAAAATGATGCGGATATATTAGCCCTTTTGGGTGCTTCGCTCGCCCTTGAGATATCGGATATCCCTTTTTTTGGACCTGTAGCCGGGATTCGCGTAGGCAGATTGGATGGGAAGTTTATTGCCAACCCTACTTTCAGCCAGCAGGCGGAAAGTGACATTGACCTGATTGTGGCAGGGAATCGTTCAGGTGTAGTCATGGTAGAGGCCGGAGGGCTTTTTGTTTCCGAGTTAGATATGATCGAAGCAATTTTCTACGGTTATGAGGCCATGCAGCCCATGCTCGATATGCAGGAGCAGCTTAAATCCGAGGTAGGAAAGCCAAAACGGATCATCCCGCCGGACCCTGTTGACGAGGATCTTCAGGAAAAGGTCGCAGAAATAGGCAGGCCATTGTTGAGTGAAGTTATTACCACGGCTGATAAGATGGAGCGACAGCAAAAAAGCAGGGAGGCGCGGGATTCTATATTTGAGAATCTGTCAGAGGAATATGAGGGAAGAAAATCAGATATCAGGGAGGCCGCGCATGACCTGGAAAAGAAAATGGTCCGTCAGATGATTTTAGAGGACGGAAAAAGGATCGACGGTCGCTCATTTGACGAGATCAGGCCGATAGAATGTGTGGTTGGTTTGTTGCCGCGGGTTCATGGCTCTGCCCTGTTTACGCGGGGAGAGACCCAGGCAATGGCGTTGACCACCCTGGGGACGGAACAGGATGAACAGAGGATTGAGACCCTTTATGGAAATGTTTTCAGGTCGTTTATTCTGCATTATAATTTTCCACCGTACAGTGTGGGAGAAGCCAAAAGGCTCAGTGGTCCTGGTCGGAGGGACATAGGTCATGGGGCGCTTGCTCGACGCGCCCTTTTACCCGTGATGCCTGACAAGGAGGAGTTTGGATACTGCATCAGGGTCGTTTCTGAAATCCTCGAGTCAAACGGATCTTCCTCCATGGCCACTGTTTGCGGGGGGTGCCTTTCCCTTATGGATGCAGGTGTTCCAATTAAGGATTCGGTGGCGGGCGTCGCAATGGGGCTTGTATCAGATGGCGACAAAGTTGCGGTGTTGTCGGATATTATCGGAGATGAAGACCATTATGGTGATATGGATTTCAAGGTAACCGGTACACGAGACGGCATAACCGCTTTACAGATGGATATTAAGATAGATGGAATTACAAGAGAGATATTGCAAAAGGCATTGGAACAGGCAAAAGAAGGGAGAATTCACATCCTGGATCAAATGAATAAGGCCATCTTGAAGCCGAGGCATGAGCTATCCGAATATGCTCCGACCATCACTACGATTCAGATCAAACCCGAAAAGGTCAGAATCCTTATCGGCCCTGGTGGAAAGACTATCAAGGAAATTACGAATGCCTCCGGCGCGAGAATAAACGTGGACGATGAGGGAAAGGTCAATATTGCCTCGACAGACAAAGAATCCGCCGATATCGCAGTCAATATGATCAATGAGATTCTTCAGGAGGCCGAGGTCGGAAAGCTTTATATGGGTAAGGTGGTAAAGATTATGGACTTTGGCGCTTTTGTGGAAATATTTCCCGGCACTGACGGCCTGGTTCACATATCCCAGTTAGACAGGGAAAGGGTCAACAAGGTTACGGACGTGCTAAACGAAGGGGATGAAGTCCTCGTAAAAGTCCTGGAAGTGAACGATGACGGGAAGATACGCCTGTCACGGAAGGCCGCATTAGGTGAGAGTTTGGATAATGTATCATAAGACTGTTTTAACAAACGGCGTCAGGATTATTTCAGAAAAATTGGAGCATCTGAAGTCCGTTTCCCTCGGCATATGGGTTGATACCGGCTCCCGAGACGAGGCAAGGGAAGAAAACGGTATTTCCCATTTTATCGAACACATGATTTTTAAGGGTACGCAGAAGCGTAATAGCCTCGGTATCGCCAAAGAGCTTGACGCCATAGGGGGAATGTCCAACGCGTTTACGGGAAAAGAAAATACCTGTTTTCACGCAAAAGTTTTAGGAAAACATTTTCTGACCGCAGCGGATATTCTTTCTGATATTTTTTTAAACTCCATGTTTAATCCCGATGAAATGGAACGTGAAAGACAGGTGATCTTTCAAGAGATCAGCATGATGGAGGATTCTCCTGATGATAATATTCACGTCCTGTTTAACCGGCTTTTCTGGGCTGATCATCCCATCGGCCTGTCTATCCTGGGATCCGCGGAAACGGTATCCGCCATTGATAGAGAAACCATCCTTGAATATATCAAGAGTTATTATGTACCGGAAAGAATCATTGTGGCGGCGGCCGGGAATGTGGATCATGAAACAATGATCTCCTGTTTCAGGCCCCTTTTTGAATCCCTAAGCAAGGGAAATACAGATCCTGTAAGAAGCATTCCGCATCCTACGGGCGGTGTTTCAATTAACTTCAAGGACCTTGAACAGGTACATATTTGCGTGGGGGGAGACGCCCCTTCCCAAAGGGATGACAAGCGGTTTGCCTGCACGCTTTTTAACACGATTCTCGGGGGAAATATGAGTTCCCGCCTGTTCCAGGAGATCAGGGAAAATCGCGGTCTCGCCTACGCGGTTTACTCCTTTCTATCAGCGTATGTGGATACGGGCCTTTTTGGTGTTTATGTGGCGACAGATATTGCGAATGTGAATCCCGTTCTTGAGACAATTCAAACTGAGGTCAGGAAGATGATTGCAGGAACGCTTTCTGAATCGGATCTGACTGCGGCAAAAGACCATCTGATAGGCGGGATCTATCTGTCTTCTGAGAACGGTGATAACCGGATGATGCGTATTGCCAAAAATGAAATAATTTTTAATAGATATATCGATTACAAGGAACTGATATCCAATCTGGAGCGTGTCAGTATTGATGAAGTGATTGAGGTGGCCCGCGACATATTCCAGGATAGTAAAGTTTCTCTTGCCACGCTCGGTCCCTTTAATGAAGAAGATCTGGATATGGGTAATCTTGAATTTAAGTGACTAAACCCTGCGTAGCGCAGGGCTTTAGCCCTGCTTAGGCCATGGCACTGGGTGACTGGGCATCAATCAACCGGATCCGTGTAGCGCAGGGCTTTAGCCCTGCTTAGTCTCTGTTCCCGCTAAAGCGGGACTAAAGCCGTGCGCTACTAATGTCCAATGTCCAATATCCATCGAAAAACTTGAGAATTGGACATTGAACATTCGACATTGGATATTTTCTAACGTTCGCATCCACTTAGGGCACGAAAAGATAGTGCACAAAAAATATCCAATATCCAATTCTCAATAACCAATATCCAACAACAAAAACTTTAGGCACTTTAGGCACTTCAAACTTTAGGCACTTGCCTTAACTTCCCCGCAATAAGCGGGATAAATAGGCATTTTTGTAATTTCCCCGCCCATGGAATTAGGTTTTGGATAGGATGCAAATCAAGATAAGGCGTTTAAAAGACAGCGAAGACCTCCCACTGCCCGGCTATGAATCCAAAGGTTCTTCAGGCATGGACATAAGGGCTTCCATTAAAGGCGATGTGCAACTGAAGCCCGGTGAGATAATGCTTATTCCAACGGGCCTGGCAGTCTCCGTGCCCGCCGGATATGAGGCGCAGATTCGGCCCCGAAGCGGCCTTGCGCTTCGTCATGGTATCGGAATGGTAAACTCCCCGGGGACCATTGATTCGGATTACAGGGGTGAAATAGGCATTGTCATGATCAACTGGGGGGCCGAGCCATTCACAATAAAGAGAGGGGATCGTATCGCCCAGATGGTTATATCTAAGGTTTATCGAGCTGACCTTGTGGAAGTGGATGATCTTGATACGACTGTTCGTGGAAAAGGGGGGTTCGGGCATACAGGGACAAAATGAAAAGAGAAATGCGATTCGCCGTACTGGCCTCTGGCAGCGGTGGAAATGCCTGTTACGTCGAGACGGGTAATACAAGAATTCTCATTGACGCCGGACTGAGCTGCCGTGAGATCGAGCGACGTATGGAATTGGTGGGCATTGAGCCTGCAAACCTGGACGCCATTATAGTGACCCACGAACATGGGGATCACATAAAAGGGGCGGGAGCTTTGTCCCGGCGCTATGATCTGCCTGTCTACCTCAACCACAAGACCCTGGAGAGAGGGCGTAGAATGCTTGGCAACCTGGCAAGTCCGGTAATACTTCATACCGGGCAAATGCTGACCATAAAGGATCTCTGTGTTGAGACCTTTACCAAGTGCCACGATGCTTCCGATCCTTTCGGGCTTGTTGTTTCCGGGACCGGCGGGACACCGGATCAAAACGGGACAAGAATTGGTCTGGTTACCGATCTTGGACGCAGTACAGGGTTAGTGGAAGACCGTTTGAAAGGATGCCATGCCTTGATCATGGAGTTTAACTATGATCAGGAGATGTTAGATGAGGGTCCTTACCCCCTTGATCTAAAAAGGAGAATAAAGGGCCAGGATGGGCACCTGTCAAACGTGCAGGCAGGAGAGCTGCTTCGTGCTGTCTCCCACCGGGATCTTAGGTTTGTTGTCCTTGCGCACCTGAGTGAGGCCAATAATGATCCGGATAAGGCGCGCGAAGAAGCAGAAAAGGCACTGAGTGAACGCGGTTATAAGGAGACAAAAATATTGATAAGTTACCAGGATGAACCGCTGCCCTTGGTTGAATTGTAGTGAAAAATTCAGGCCCGGGGGGCCAGGGCACGAAGAGTTTGGGACACGGATGAACACGGATATTCCTGGATATTAATGAAAAACAAAAAATATTATCTGTGTTTGTCTGCGTTAACCTGTGTCCCATTTCATGTAAGTTTAACAATTGGAGCTTTGCCAACTTGGATGGAGCAAAATCCAATAATAGCAAAAACAAACGCAAGAAAAAGGAGTATAAGTGCAGTTGTTGCGGAAAAAGGCAGCCTTTTTGCTGGACATGCCCGTGCGGGTTTCAAATCTGCAATACCTGCATGGAAGAAAACCTGTGGGGACTGACCTGCAGCGGGGTTAACTGGCAGTGCCCCGACTGTGGCGCCCTTAGACCTTATTAACCAGTTTCCATACAGAAATGGTTTTTTTACCTCAAGTGGGTTAATTAGCAGAAATCCTTGTGAGGCACAGGTCGCAGGGCGCAAGGTAAAAGAATTTTTGTAATCTGTTAACCCTAACCTTGCACCAAAGTTTAGTGTCGTGTCATGCGTGAAATATCGTATCAGGCACTCGTCATTCCCGCGAAGGCGGGAATCCAGTATTTTGGGTTACTTCAGTGCTTCTGGATTCCCGCTTCCGCGGGAATGACAGCCATTTTTACGACATTACTTAGATGACATGACACTAGAGTGAGGCTTACATAGCGTAGGCACTTTTCCGGCTTGTCCGGGCTTGGAGTATTTATTATGATGAAAACTATGAGATCATGTATTGTTATTATAACGATCCTTCTGTTTTTTGCCGGATGTGCAAAAGTTCCCCTCACCGAAAGAAGAGGTTTGCATCTGTTGCCCCAATCCAAGATGATGGCCCTTAGCCTGCAGCAATATGACAAGGTTCTCAAGGAATCCAGGCTTTCGAAAGACCAGCAAAATGTTAAAATGGTTCAAAGGGTTGGGAGGCGGATTTCAGGCGCGGCAGAGGAATTTATGAGGGATTCCGGGCTCGCTGATCAGATAAAAAATTACCAGTGGGAGTTTAACCTGATCGAAGATGACAAGACGGTCAATGCCTGGTGTATGCCTGGCGGGAAGATTGCCGTCTATACCGGGATTTTGAAATATACCAGGGATGAAACCGGTCTGGCAGTTGTCGTGGGACACGAGGTGGCCCATGCCATTGCCAGGCACGGGAACGAGCGAATGAGCCAGGGTCTCCTTGTTAGTTTGGGCGGGATGGCGCTGTCTGTTGCTATAAGGGAAAAGCCCGCCATGACCCAGCAGATCTTCATGGGCGCTTTCGGCTTAGGGGCCAGCGTGGGCGTCCTGCTTCCGTACAGCAGGGTTCATGAATACGAGGCTGACCGTATCGGCTTGACCATCATGGCCATGGCAGGGTATGATCCGCGAAAGGCAGTCGATTTCTGGCAGAGAATGGCAAAGCAGGGCGGGGCCAGGCCTCCCGAATTCTTATCTACACATCCTGCTACTGAAGAAAGGATAGCCCGGATCAGAGAGCTTGTATCAGAGGCAATGCCTTATTATGAAAGATCGCGGAAGAAAAGATGAGATGAAAGTTGATGGACGAGATATGAAGCCTGCTGATGCAATATCTAAGCATCTTGAGGAATTACGGAAACGATATGGGGTGACCGAAATAGGTATTTTTGGGTCTTTTTCCCGTGAAGAAGATCAATCCGGCAGTGATGTGGATATTCTCGTGGCTTTTGCTGCCCCTGTGGATTTTTTCACTTTTCTCGAACTCAAGGAGTATCTGGAAAATCTCCTGGAACGGGAAGTCGATCTTGTAACGAAAAAAGCCCTCAAACCCTTCATCAGGGATCGCATTCTTAGAGAGGTTACTTATCTATGAATAGATCACATCTCCTGTATCTGAACGACATCGCTGAGTCCATATCGGAACAAGATAGGAAAGATTAATAAAAGGGACATCGTGGACTACATTTAATGACCCTCGATATCACAAAGATCAAGCACCGTGTCTTTGAAAACCCCTACCTCCATATTGTTCTTTACCGGCCCGAGATACCTGCCAATACCGGTAATATTTCGCGCCTTTGCGGGGCCGCTGAAATACCACTGCACCTGATTCATCCACTCGGATTCAAAGTGGATGACAAACATCTAAAAAGGGCAGGGCTGGATTACTGGCACGAGGTTGATATTCGACATCATTTAGCTTTTGAAGCATTTATCGGGAGTATGGATAAAGACAAAAGGCTCCTTGTTTTCAGCAGACACGCTCCCAATGTATATACTGAATCAGAGGTAAGCCATGGTGATTATCTCCTGTTCGGACAGGAGACCTTAGGGCTGCCGGAACACATCAAAGCCTCCTATCCATGTTATTCCATTCCCATCTGGGGAAAGGTCCGCAGCCTGAATCTCTCCACCACCGTGGGTATTGTAACATATCACTGCCTCCACCAAATAGGCAGATTTTAGATATGATAGTCTCGTGAAAAGTCAAAATCACGTCACTCCCGCGAAGGCGGGAGTCCATAATTGTCTGAAATCACTAGATTCCTGCTTTCGCAGGAATGACAGATAAGGTCAAATACGACTTTTTACGAGACCATTAAACTTGATGCATTCGTAAAAAGTCGGTTAAAGAAATTTCTCTGTCTGTAACCTATTGATTTTGTTAAATGCGATTCTAAAATTTTGCGAATTTTGCGCCTTTTTGCGGCTATATCAAGCTTAATATTATATTGTGTATTTTCAAAATTTGGCTGTGAAATTCGGGATTATTGAATAAGGGGTGGATTATGCAGGAAGATCTGAAAATACAGGAAAAGGTAAGAAGATATGAGGCGATTTTAAACTCTCTGGCCGATGGGGTGATTATTATAAGCAGAGATATGAGGTCTCTGTGGGTAAACAAAACAATTATGTATCTTTATGAAAACAGGGCAGGGATGTACAAAAGGAAATGTTATGATTTTTTCTACGGACTTAATGAACCGTGTCCCGGCTGTCCATCCATGGAGGTATTTGCTGACGGAAAACCTCATCGAAGGATTCAATATGTCATTGACCAGAACAATAAACCGAGATGGAGAAATGTCAGGGCCAACCCCTATTATGATGAAGACAATAATTTATTGGGATCTATTGAGGTCATAAGCGATAATACAAAAACAAAAATGATTGAAAAGGCACTGCAGGAGAACGAGGAGCGTTTCAGGGATATCTCATATAGCATGGCAGACTGGATTTGGGAAGTTGACAGTAACGGAAAATACACGTTTGCATCCGGAAAGGTAAAGGATATTCTTGGATATGATCCTGAAGAGCTTATTGGAAAAACTCCTTTCGAAATAATGCCGGAAGACGAGGCAAAGCGTATCGGGGAAGTTTTCAAAAAAATTACCTCTGAAAAGAAACCAATTGTTGATTTGGAGAACTGGAACCTGACTAAAGAAGGAAAGAGAGTTTGTCTCCTAACCTATGGCGTTCCAATATTTGATGAAAGCGGTGAATTAACAGGCTACCGTGGCGTTGACAAAAACATCACCGACCGCAAACTTGCCGAGGAAGCGCGAGCGAAGCTTGAAGACAGACTCCGGCATGCCGAAAGGATGGAGTCTATAGGGACTCTGGCAGGCGGTATGGCGCATAACTTCAATAACCTGCTTATGAATATTATGGGAAACACATCTTTGATGCTTTTAGAGACCGACCCCGATCATCCAAATTATCAAAGATTAACAAGTATTGAAAAATCGGTTCAAAGTGGATCTAAACTGACCAGCCAGCTACTTGGATATGCCAGGGGAGGAAGATATGAGGTCAGGCCCATCAGCCTGAACCAGTTGATAAAAGAAATTTCTGAAACTTTTGGCGTGACCAGAAAGGAGATCAGTGTTCATCAAGAGTTAGCTGATGAATTATATGGAATAAAGGCAGACCAGGGGCAGATTGAGCAGGTATTGTTGAACCTCTATGTAAATGCCGCGGATGCCATGCCCGGCGGTGGCGACCTTTTCTTAAAGACAATGAATGTCACTGATAAGGATATGATTGGTAAGCCATATAAAGTGAAGGCAGGAAACCATGTCTTATTAACGGTAAGAGATACTGGCGTGGGCATGGACAAAGAGACCATGGAGCGCGTCTTTGACCCGTTCTTTACTACAAAGGACTTAAGCAAAGGCACAGGTCTCGGATTGGCTTCTGTTTACGGAATCGTCAAGGCTCATAGTGGATATATTGATGTTGAGTCTGAAGAAGGATATGGGACCACTTTCAGTATTTGCCTGCCGGCAATAGAAAAAGAGGTGAAAGAAGAAAAGGAGTTGTTATCCGGTGAGTTTGTAAAGGGCAAAGAAACAATTCTTCTGGTAGACGATGAGGATATGATTCTTGATACCGGTGAACAGATGCTGAGAATATTGGGTTATGAAGTCTTATTGGCCATGAGTGGTCAAGAGGCATTAGAACTATATAAGAAAAATCAGGACAAGATTGATATAGTCCTTATGGATATGGTAATGCCTGGCATGGGCGGTGGAGAGACCTATAATAGAATGAAAGAGATCAATTCCAATGTAAAGGTCCTTCTTTTAAGCGGATATAGTATAGAGGGAGAAGCCACCGAGATATTGGAAAGGGGTTGTGATGGTTTTATGCATAAGCCATTCAATCTGAAGGAGTTGTCACAAAAGATAAGGGAAATTCTGGATGAAAGAAAAAATAAGCCGAAAGGAGATTGAGAAAATGAATAGAAGATAAGGCATTGGAGTGACGGAAGAGTAGGATTGTGTATCGGTTATTTACTAAGTTTTAGGGATAACCGGGAGAGGATTTCCATGGTTTTTTTCGCGTGTGCGGGTGTCATGGTGCCCATACCACAGGCCGGCGTAAGCATGGATCTTTCGGCGAGCATAGCGGGGGCAATGCCCCATTCATGAATACGGCCAAGACCCTGTTCAAGTTTTGAAAAAAGCTCATCTACCGTTTCTTTGCCGGTGAAGTTTGCCGTGGGAATGATTCCCCAGGCTATTATTCCGCCTTCCTTAAGAAACCGCTTGATATCATCCGGATACAACAGGAAATAGTCCATATACTCAAATGCATCAAAGTTGATAATGTCAGGGCCTGCCTCCACGATCATGGACCAGTCCGTATTTCCGCAGCAGTGAATACCGATCAGGGTGTCGGAATTCTCTCTTAGGTAATCAATTACAACTTTCAGATTATCGATAACGGCATTGCGTTCAATGGGTGTAAAGGCCGATCCGAAACCGGAAAGGTAGGGTTCATCTAAAAAGATGATCGGTTTTTTACCGGATTTGGCAAGTTGAATAACCTGCCAGAGCGCTTTTATGGCTATTCCACTGACCATGGCCTCTAAGAGCTCCGGGTTGTGGAGTAAGGAATTGCCGTTTGTGTCTGTTATGCCCGCCGCAAATGTGATAGGGCCGACGGTCTGTCCTTTTACATAAGGACAGTCAAATGAACCCTGCTCAATTTGTTCAAGTAAGGTATAGAGACCAATGGCATACTCCCTGCTTATGGCAAAGTAATCGGTATCCCCGGACAGGAAATGGTCATAGAAGGTAACAAGCTCCGACTCAACATTACTTGTTTGCGAAACGTAGAGCGATCTTTTTTCCTCCTTTATTTCGAGAAGGGGAATACCTTCGCTGAACTGGATGATCATGTCTTCCAAGTAGGTGCGTTTTACAAACTGCGGCCAGAAGGGCACGCGGGGAAGGTATTCCAAAATTTCACGGCATGTGCCATCGGTGTCTTGAAACGGGACGCTGCCCACCCCGGTTGCCATGAAGTTAAATCGGGGAATTGCATCAGGCATGGTCTGGCTCCTGGATTTTGGATAACCAGCCTTCAAGGATTCCTACCATTTTCTTTTTCCTTGCTTTTATGATTTTTTCATCTACACGCAGTGTCGGTGATTTCTCCGAGGAAACTGCCTTTAACTCGTTTAGGCGTTTTGAAGCATCTTTGTCGCCGGGATTGTTCGTGAGGATTCTTTCATATGTTTGAATGGCCTCATCTATCAAACCCTGATTATAGTAGATTTCCGCAAGCGTGGCTGTTGCCAGGTCGGAACCCGCGTCTTTAGCTTCATTTTTATCTTGAACAATATCCTCTGAGGATTCCTGTTCTTGCCGCATGGATTTTTCAACGCGCATACTCATCCTGCGTTTGAAATCAAGGGCCTCCTGATCATCCGGTTTGTGCGCAAGGTATATTTCAATGGATGCCAATGCCTCATTAGGTCTATCCTGCTGGGCGGAGTTTTCTGCCTGGAGTTTATAGACAGAAATTAAGTCATCAATATGTGAGGTAATGCTGTCCAGTTCTTTTTGAGCGCTCCCAATAAAACCGACTTCTAAATAACACTCTGCCAGCAGTTGCCGCAGGTGGATATCGTCGGGATAGATGCTTAACGCCTTTACGCACTCCTGGATCACCTCTCTGACTCGCCCTTCCTGTTTTATTTTGTTAAGGATCAAAAATAGCGTGCCTTGCGAAGGTCCACGGCCCAAGATTTGTAAAAAAAGATCATTTGATTCCCCCATGACGCTGTACCTCCTTTCCGGATTTGTTGTTTTTCTCTGCGCCTTGAGACTCCGGTGATATTTTTCCGGCAACTTCTGTGCAGGGTTTTTCTTCTTTAAATCTGTAGATGATCTCGTTTTCCCTGATAAGGTTAAGTTCCCTTCTTGCCACGGATTCTACATATTTCAGATCGTTACGAAGCCGGTCTATCTCCTCACGTAATGTCCTGTTTTCATCTGCCAGGCGACGAATTTTTTCAATATTGTCCTGGCGCTCCATTTCCGTGTGGTACAGGTGTACAAAGCCGCGTTCACCAAATGCCAGCCATGCAACAACCAGTCCCACGAGACAGAGCATAATCAATGGAGTTTTCCAAAATCTTCCTTTTTTAGAACTCAATTTATAATACCTTTTCAGGTTTCCAATTGGCTGCAATAATAATGGAAGATACTCCGGCCATTTTGGCAATGTCCATTATCTTTACCACCCTGCCGTGACGCACCGCTTTGTCAGCCTCTAAGACCATATGGACTCTGTCGTCTTTTTTTACATGGTCTTTCAATTTCGAGCCTAATTGTTTGATGTCGATTTTTTTCCCCTTAAGATAGATATTTCCACTCCTGTCAATAACAATGGTGATTTTGTTGCCTTTTCTGTCATGTTCCTTTTGGGCTATATTGGGGAGTCTGATAGGAACCCCTGAAGCAATATGGAAATGAGACGTCAACATAAAAAAGATTAAAAGCAAAAAGACGATGTCAATAAGGGGTGTAATCCCTAACCTTGGTTCTTCCTCTCTGGTTTTTTTAAATCTCATGGCTATGTTACTCCAGGTTTCTGTTTTTTTCCATAAGTTCCAGGAGCCTGATCGAATTTTCTTCCATCTCAAAAATGAGGGAGCCTGCCTTATCCTTTAATATCCGGTAGCAGACCAGGGTAGGTATCGCAATACAAAGACCGGTTGCGGTCGTGATCAGCGCTTCGGCAATACCTCCGGCAAGAGGGGCAGGATTTCCAATGCCCTGGACCGAAATGGCATTAAAGGTTTTTATCATTCCTGAAACTGTACCCAAGAGTCCTAAAAGGGGCGTCAAATTGGCGATGGTGGACAGGATGTCCACATTCCGCTCAAGGATTATTGCCTCCCTGCTTCCTCTGTCTTCAATAGCCTCCTTGACAAGCCACATACCCTTTTGTGTATTTTTTAGACCGGATAAGAAGATTTTAGCAATGGATGACATATCATCCTGGCACAAATCAATTGCTTCTGTTATTTTTTGTTTTGAAAGGAGGTCTTCCACTTGATGGATAAATGCCTCAGGAATGATATTCTTCCGTTTCAAGACCCACAGGCGCTCCAGGAAAACAGCTAATGCCACGATGGAACAGAAAATTATAGGATACATGAAAATGCCACCCTTGATGATGAGATCAACCATGGTTCCTCCAGAGTGAGCTGATGTGATTTTGCCCCTGAATGAGGGCTCCTAACAAAGCAACGTCCACTATGTCTGAGATCTTTACTATCATATCTTTAGAACTATTAGAAAGTCAAAAATGATAAAGCCGCAAAAAGGCCAATTTACCGTCACTGTAACCGAAAATAACTTGATAGTATATAGAATTGCCTTTTTTTCAAACGTAGTGCAGGGCTTCAGCCCTGCCTCATAATGGTCCCGCTAAAGCGGGACCATGGGACTAAGCAGGGCTAAAGCCCTGCGCTACGCGGGACTAAAGCTCTGCGCTGCCCGCAGTGACAAATATAGCGCATGGCTTCAGCCGTGCCTGGCCAATGTAGCGCACTGCTTCAGTCCCGCTTTAGCGGGAGACGATTTTAGTCTTGCAAATCAAGTATAAAGGCATTTTAATAGATGGACCATTACGGATTAGGTTTGAAGGAGAATACGGATATTGAAAAATACATCTGACCAAGAGAGAAGTCCTACTGGCAAGGACCGCAAATCGCTTATACAGTCACGGCAGGCTGCCCTTGGGGAGCTTTTTCCTCTTTCCGGCAAGGAGATCCTGGATCGAATTGCGGAACACGACAACCCCGTACAATTTATTCAACAACTGCCGAGCGAAGACTTTTTCTGGCTCGTAAAAAAGGTGGGTGATGATGATTGTCTCTCACTGTTAAAACTGGCCACAGAAGATCAGTGGCAGTATCTTCTGGATCTGGAAGTCTGGAGGAAAGACCGCCTGAAACTGGAGCAGGCCTTTCAATGGATTGAGAGACTTCATCTGGCTGATCCGGTAAGGCTTGTAAAGTGGTTTTTCTCGAAAGGCCAGTACCTTGCATATTACTATCTTTTTAAAAGTATTCAGGTTGTTGAGATCAATGAGGAAGACGACGAATATGATCTTAAAAAGGGTTTTTTCAGCTTTGAGGGGGTTTTTTATATTAGCGTCCTCCATGACGAGCAGAGTGAAACAATACAAAGTATTCTGAAAACAATGGCTGGGGAGGACCTTGAGCGTTATCAGGCGTTGCTTTTGGGCCTTGCCGGAGTCCTTCCGGCCGAAATCGAAGAGGAAATGTACCGGTGGAGGAACGTGCGCTTAGCCGAACATGGATTTCTTCCGTTTGAAGAGGCCCTGTCTGTTTATTCCCCATTGGAACCAGGTGTTTTGAGTGTTGAGGAACAAACGGTGCCCCAGGTTTTTTCTCCTGATAAAGAGCCCCTTGGTATAATCCCTGTTTCGCCTCTGTACCACGCTATGGGATATGACCTGTTGACAGCCACTACTTCAGGAATTACCGACAGTCTTCTTTTGGACAGGGTTAGACTTGAATTTGCCGGTCTTTGCAATCAGATACTGTCAGCGGATGGTACTGTGGTGGATGACCTTGAGATCCTGATCAAAACATGTCGAAAGGCCTCGGCATATTTGAACTTAGCCCTTGAAAAATTGTGTGGGAAGAATATTCCCCAGGCAGAGAAGCTTCTTAAGGGGAATCCTTTGCTATCGGTTTTTCGTGTGGGCTTCGGGCTGGTGCTGGAGTTGAAGTGGAAAACAGAGCGCTGGATAAAAGAGAGCTGGTTCCGCAGCCAGGGTCTGGAATTCGGCTTCTGGGGTGATGAGTGGGGGGAGACACTGTCAGGTCTTATGGGAAAAAAGCCCCGGCGCTATGTCGGCCTTGAAGAAGGTGAAGAGTACGGAGAATTCGAACGGCTTTCCGAGCTGGAAGAGTGCCGCGGTCTAATGCGCCATTTGATAGCCGTAGACAAATTGTTTGGGCAATTGACAGGACGCTATCCTCTGGAAAACAGACTTATGCAAGATCCACATGTCACCTTTCATAAGCCCCTTTTCACCTTATGGGCGCGGCTTTTGTTGAAACTGGAGCCATGTTTTTTGGCTATTTCGCCAGCGCAGGCCAAAGAATTCCTTGGCCTACTCAGGGGAGGCGAGAAACAAGCCCCTTATCGGATGACCGGATTTGAGGAAGAATTTGTCAATGACTTTATTGAATTTTCCCCGGATCTTGAGCCGGATACTCAAGAAGCCCTGAAAGACGCCCTGTCCCTGATCTGGGAAGAATTCAGGGAAGAATATGCGTCGGTGCCTGCAGGTGAGCTGGACCGGCGGTTCGTGAAATTTTTTTGGGTTACGCCTTTGAAATAATTTCCTCTTTGGTAAAACAGCCTGTACGGGTCTTTCCCCACAGGGATAAAGTCTTCTCCACCTTGTAGGGCAGCATGTATTCATACCCGTCTTTCATGAAATTCTTCAGGGCCGAGACAGGTAGTTTGAATCCTTCAATGTTTATTTCTTCATTATCGTTTTTTCCGGAAACCAGTTCATCTATTTTCATAAGCAGAAACCTCCTTGGTTAAAGTAAAGTGATTAAAGTGCCTAAAGTTAAAGAAAGTGCCTATTTATCCCGCTTATTGCGGGGAAGTGAGCTAAAGTGCCTAAAGTTTTTGTTGATGGATATTTATTGTACTCTATCTTTTCGTGCCCTAAGTGGATGCGAATGTTAGAAAATATCCAATATCGAATGTCCAATGTCGAATGTCCAAGGCGTAAGTGTTTTTCATTGGACATTGGTTATTGATAATTGGAAATTGGATATTTTATTGTACTCTGTCCCTTCGTGTCCTTCGTGGTAATAAGTATATCCCCCGATCCCCGATCCCTGACCCCCGTGAACAGTTACATACATTCCGATTAAGTCCTGATTTCTTGTTTAATAAATACAAGATACGAGATAGCAAAGCAGATTAAGGTGATGGCAATAAGGGCAGTCATGTGTGGAAAGACAATAATTACACTTTGGCCTAAGGGAAGCGGGTTCTGAAAGCGGGATGACAGGATTTGCTCCATGGGCATCATCATGACAATGGAGCCCGTTGTCTTCCGCATGGGATTAATAATTATTTCGGTCGCCTTGGAATAGAGGACCATGGGGGAAGAAAGAGAGACCCTTTCCTTGATGCGTGTGTTTTTGATAAGGATTTCCGGTTTTGTTTCTTTCTTCCTGTCCATTGGAGCTATCGCGTTTGCCGCAACTTCTGCACCGAGGGTTACGAAGAAGGAGAGAAAGATCCAGAGGGCAACTGACGCCAGAGATGATGTGGCTATACTCTTGAAGAGTATCGAAAAAAGTATTGAAACACCAAGCCAGAGGGAGATGTAGAAGATGCTGATAATGAGGTAAATAAAAAGCCGCCAGATTTCCTCAATTCCCGGAACTACTCCTACAAGGGCGAGTCCGAATCCGGATATAACCAGAACGATTGATACCAGCAGGATGCTTATGGTGGCAACTCCTGCTAAGAATTTCCCATTGATTACCGCATCGCGGTAAATGGGCTGGGAAACTAGCTTAATCAGGGTCCCCTGCGCCCTTTCACGGTTTATAGAATCGAAGCCAAGGACCAGGCCGATAAGGGGGCCGAAGAATGACACGAATTGCACCATGGAAAACAGGGCCCCGGGTGTGCTGAAAAGCATGAGAAAGGAGAACCTGGTCTTGGAGAGGGCCTCCAGGTTTTCTTTCATGTGGACCCCTGCCATGTAACTGGTGATGAAACTGACCATGGCAATCAGTCCAAAGAGGATCACAAACCTGTAACTGCTGAAGTGATCACAGAGTTCTTTCCTGAAAACAACGAAAAGGCCCTGCATATTCATACCTCCTGAAAGTACTCCATATATATTTCTTCCAAGGAATATTCTTTATCGCCCACGCCAAATTTTTCACGGGCTAATGATTCCATGGAGCCATCGGCGACCATCTTGCCATTTATCATAATACCCACGCGGTGGGATATTTTTTGTACCTGGCTAAGGTTGTGTGAAGAGAGCAGCACGGTTATTTTTCTGTCCCGATTCAGTGAGGCGATGAAGTCCATAAACCAGATAGCGCCTTCCGGATCAAGCCCTAACGTGGGTTCGTCAAGAAAAAGGATTTTGGGGTCTTTGATTATGACCTCTGCTATTCCCAAACGCTGTCTCATGCCACGTGAAAACGCGTTTATCTTTTTTCGCGCATCGTTTTTGAGCCCTACCAATTCCAGCAGTTTATCAATTTTTCCTAATGCCTCTTCCTTATTAATGCCGTTCAGATTGGCCACGTATTCCAGACTCTGGATCGCATCCAGATCTTCATAAAACCCGACGTTCTCGGGGAGATAACCCACAAGCCGCTTTACTTCCGTGGCCTTTCGCAAGGGATCAAGCCCGTAAAGACTTGCTGATCCTTCTGATGGCTGGCTCAGACCTAAAAGCATCAACAACGTTGTCGTCTTACCCGCGCCGTTCGGGCCTAAAAACCCGAAAATTTCACCTTCTTTTACCGAAAGGTTAAGGTCGTCTACCGCTACCTGTTTACCGTACCTTTTTGTGAGATTTACGGTTTGAATAATCGTATCGGCATCCATGTCAACGCCTTCCAAATCTGATGAATAAAAAGACGAGCCCGCCTAAAACCAGGACAATAATCCCGACGCCTATCCATCCCCAGGCAGTGGAGGCCTTGACCGTAACCCTCAATTCGATGGTTTTTGAGACCCTGCCTGCCTGCGCGGTGATACCCACGGAATAGTCCCCTACAAGGGCCTGGTCTGAGGGCGTGATGGAAACCTCGATTTGTTTGAGTTGTTCAGGGGCCAGGACATCTGCCTTTTCCGGGCTGAATTCAACCTTCCAGTTTTCCGGCGCAATAGAAAGAAACTGCATATTGTTCAGGGTACCGGAGCCGCTGTTTTGGATAAAAAATGAAAGATTGGCCTTTTTCCCCCTGATGGCGTCTAATGAAAGGAGGCCGCTTGCCGTGCCCGCGTCAAGTTTGTAGGTTCCGGTGAGGACGATTGTCAGTGAAGCATCTCCCTCGGCCTCAGCGGAGCTTACCTTTACCTGGATCGGGTATTGGTCCGGGGTGGCAAGAGGGTATGGTTTTACCTGGACCGCGACAGTCTGGATCTGGCCCGCCTTTAGTCTCAGGCTGGATATGAATTTGTCTTCATAGGCGGGTTTGAAATTAATCTCCCAGTTCTCCGGTCCTTTGGAAGTGAGATTGAAGATGCTGTCTTTGTCCAGTTTATTTTCAACCTCCAAAGAAAATTCAAATTTGGCGTCCGTTGGTCCCTTAAGAACCGGATAGGATGTGATAATATTAATTCCTTTGACTTTCTTTTCTTTCTTTTTTTCTTTTACAGTAACGACTACCCGGCTTTGCGAGGTCAGCTTTCCATCTGCCGTTCGTGCGTCAATGCCGAACGTATAACTGCCGGGTGCCATATCCTCCTTCGGTTCCGCTCGGAGCGTCAGGCTCTTTGATTTGTCGCTTTCCACGTGAACGCCGGTCACACCGAAGCTGTAGGTCTTTATCCATGCCTTCCATCCTTCGGGTATGGATGTGACCTTAAGATCGATGTTTTCATCGCGTCTTCCGCGATTTGTTATGATCACGTCGATACTCACGTCATCGCCCTGCGAAATAATTACCCCCGTGTATTCGGGAGAAACAGAGATTCCCCTTGCGGGCAGGTTTTTCTTTTTTTCTTCTCCTGCTACGGGCGTACCGGTGACAATCACCAGTCCTGCAATTGCTATGAAGACTAAAGCTCCAAAAAGAAATGAACAGCCTTGCTTCCTTATCGTCATGGAACACACCCTCCTTCATGGGCACAAACTGTGCTCAAATAGTAATAAAATTAATCACCACGAAGATCACGAAAAACACGAAGAAATGTGGATGCGAACGTAAGATAATATCCAATATCGAATGTCCAAGTCTAAAGTTTTTGTTATTGGACATTGGTCATTGATAATTGGACATTGGATATTTATTTGTACCGTGTCTCTTCGTGTCCTTCGTGGCAGAAAACATATCCTGAAATAATGAATGTTGAGTTATTATGTATCTGCTCAATAAATCGGGGTAAGTGCCTTTGCATACCAACCTGCTGGATTCCCGCTTTCGCGGGAATGACAGACCTGCCTGCCGCGCTTCGCTTGGCACAGACAGGCACTTATCCCACTCCGTCATTCCCGCGAAAGCGGGAATCCATGAGCTATACCCCTAAATATTGAGATGATATGCTATTACTTTATTTTTTCATGTTTTTCAAGGGCGTTTATGTCGTATCCGGCTTTCTTGTAATTTTCAAGCGCCCTCGTCTTAAGACCGCTGTCTTTTATCTTCTCAGAGTGCTTATCCGCCAATTCGGCGGCGTGGCTCCACATGCCGGCCTTTTCATACTTATTGATTTTCTTTTCAAAGCTGACATGTTCTTCAGAGGTCTCTACAATTGCCGCCCTGCACCAGGATATGATTTTTCTCACCTCCTGGCCGCAGTAAGGGCAGTTGGTAAGAGGCGCTTCATCAATTTGCTGTATGATTTCGAAGGGATGCAGGCATTTTTCGCACCCTTTGTCCGGTTCTATGGATTCATATTCATATATGGGCATTACCAAAACCAGCGCGTCCGCATGTCATTGAAAATGATTCCCATAATTAATTTAAAAATAACATTTTGTAAAGGGTTTTAAGGGGCATAAAAGAAAACTCTTGACTAACCAGGGTCACTCTGATTTATATTCGCGCCATCTCAGTAACTGCCTCCTATTATTCTAATGAGGATCATATCCCGATTAGTTGTAGTTAATTAAGACAAAATAAATGGGTTATCTATAATTAATGATAGAAGGGTTCAAGGATTCAAGGATTCAAGGATTCGAGTGATACGAAGCGAAGTGAAGCCTCAGCGCTCAATGCTAAAAAATTACAAAGATTATATTTAATCTCTTTGGGTCTAATTCGCCGAAGCTTGCTTCGTCATTCCCGCGAAAGCGGGAATCCACAGTAATAGACTCCTGCTTTCGCAGGAGTGACATTATAGATACCCCGTAGCTTGCTGCGGGGGAGGTTCATTTGAAAAAGGTGTATTTGGTAAGCTAAAAGAAGACACAGCAAAAAGCGAAAGAATGTTAAAGGCGCTGATAAAGTCTTTAGAAAACAAACCCTTCAATCCTTGACCCCTTGAATCCTTGGACCCTCTTCTCCAACTAAATTGGAGAAGAACCTCTAATGAAAAAAACATGGTCTGATGAAAAATGTGCCTGGCTGGCATTGTATATGGTCCCTGGTTTAGGCAATGTGGCCTTTAAAAATCTTTTGGATGAATTTGGCACACCGGAAGCTGTTTTTGAGGCTAAATACTCGCATTTGGCGAACGTGGAGGGTGTGCGCAAAGCGACCGCACGGAAGATCGCGGCCAGGGAATTTGTTATTGATCCCGTGGATGAGCTGAGGAAGGTGGAGAAATGCAATGCCCGGATACTGACCTATAAAGACAGCTCCTATCCGGGTCTATTAAAAGAGATCCATGATCCTCCGATGGTGCTGTACATCAAGGGGAAAGATATTCCCGTCAACCAGACATTTGTTGCTGTTGTAGGGTCCAGAAACGCGACGCATTACGGCATAAAAACGGCAGAAAATATCGGTACGGGGCTTGCGAGACGCGGTGCGGGTGTGGTAAGCGGTCTGGCAAGGGGAATTGATGCCGCCTCCCATACGGGGTGCTTAAGGGGCAGGGGCTTTACAATAGCAGTTATAGGCACGGGGATAGACAGAGTTTACCCTGCATCGAACAGGAAACTCTTGAATCAGATCACTGAATCAGGTGCTGTCGTCTCTGAATTCCCAATTGGAAGCCCTCCTGAACCAAAGAATTTCCCTATTCGCAACCGGATCATAAGCGGTCTAGCCAGGGGTGTGGTTGTTGTTGAGGCTACCAGAAAAAGTGGGTCTTTAATTACGGCATCTCTTGCTCTCGAACAGGGACGTGAGGTATTTGCTGTTCCGGGGAGCATTGAGTCATTCAAGAGTGTCGGCACACATTATTTGATCAAGCAGGGGGCCAGACTGATTGAAAACTCTGATGATATCCTTGATGAGCTTGGATTCATAAGACCTCCAGTTAAGACAGGTGCCCCTTCGGGAGAAGGCTCCGGCACTCCCCCTGAGATGGATGACTCTGAGAGAAAGGTCTATGAGATCGTAAGTGATTATCCCATGCACATTGATGAGATTGTCAGATTGGGGGATATGGACCCAGGGAGTGCCCTGGGTATATTGATGAGAATGGAACTAAAGGGAATTATCAGACAGCTTCCGGGCAAGATGTTCGTCAGATAAAACTTAAGAGCAAAAGAAAGGTATAAATGCCTGAGAAAAAAACAAAAAGACGTGGCGGGAAATTCCGGCCGGCACCGGATACTGCGGGCAAGCAATTAGTGATTGTGGAATCGCCTGCCAAGGCGCAGACAATCAATAAATACTTAGGGCCGGGCTATGTGGTCATGGCATCGGTGGGGCATGTGCGAGACCTGCCGGGCAAAAACCCAAAAGGCGTGAAAGATCCAGTGCCGGGTGTTGATATTGATCACGATTTCAGGCCGACCTATCAGATTATCAAGGGCAAAGGAGCGATGCTCACGGAGTTGAAACGTGCCGCTAAAAAGGCTTCAGGCATCTGGCTCGCAACCGATCTCGACCGTGAAGGGGAGGCAATCGCATGGCACCTGACAGAGGCATTAGGCGTTAGTCTGGAAAGCAGTAAACGAGTAGTCTTCAATGCCATTACAAGGAGTGAAATTGAGAAGGCATTCCGGCATCCAAGGTTGATTGACATGAACAAGGTTAATGCGCAGCAGGCGCGGCGTATCCTTGATCGGATTGTCGGTTATGAAGTCTCACCCCTGTTGTGGAAAAAGGTGGCCGGTGGTCTTAGTGCGGGTCGCGTACAGTCGGTGGCGTTGAGGCTTGTTGTCGAGCGCGAACGGGAGATTGATAAATTCGTACCGGAAGAGTACTGGAAGATAAAGGGTTATTTCACTACCGACCTGGACAGTGCCACGGCTATTGGCGACGCGTGGCGGAAGTGGCTTGAGGCGGCACCTGAAAAACAAAACAACAAAAACTCATATGGCCGTTCCTTGCGCGAGAAAAACGGCTGGTTGGCCGAACATAACGGCCTTTTATCGGAATTAATAGAGATTGACAGCAAAAAGTTTAAGGCAAACGATGTGGATACCGCGATTGCGGCCGCGGCACGAGCCGGTTTTGTGTTAGATGAAAAGCTTGAGAAACAATCGCCCGGGGCAAAAGGACGGGCCCAGCATACTATCCAGTTACGCGGCCATGTTGACGGCGGGCCTGAATGGCGGGTCAAGTCGATTCAAACCAAACGCACGAAAAGCAGGCCATATGCGCCGTTTATCACCAGCACGCTCCAACAAACCGCGTCGAACCAATTAGGGCTTACGGCCAACTCAACAATGCGCACGGCCCAGGAGTTATATGAAGGCGTTCCTGTCAAAGACATGGGTTCGGTTGGCCTGATAACGTACATGCGAACGGACTCTACATATGTTTCCGGTGAGGCCGTTACAATGGTCAGGGGCTATATCCGCTCCCAGTTTGGAGACAAGTACCTGCCGGCAAAACCCAACCGTTTTTCTTCTTCTAACAAGGAGGCACAGGAAGCACACGAGGCGATCCGGCCCACTGATGTGAACCTCACGCCGGAACAGGTCCGCTCTTCATTGAGCAGCCGGCAGTATAAGCTGTACAGGATTATATGGGAACGATTTGTGGCCTGCCAGATGACTGATGCCCAGTGGGATTCTACAACCCTCTTGATTTCAGGAATTGACAGCGCGGGGGAACTCGTATTTCGTGCGACCGGTCGCGTTCTGGTTTTTGACGGGTATTACAGAGTAGCCGGCATACCCAATACTACTGAGGAGGCGGTCCTGCCGCATGTGGCCGAAAAACAGACACTTGCTGCTTTGCAGATCGATCCGACCCAGCATTTCACTTTACCTCCACCGCGATACACGGAGGCATCGCTTATAAGGAAATTAGAGGCCGAGGGAATCGGACGGCCCAGCACGTATGCCCAGATAATCCTGGTGATCCTTAACCGCAAGTACGTGGAAAAGATCCAGAACCGATTTCATGCAACCGATCTTGGAATGGTTGTTGTTGATAAGCTAATCGAGGCATTCCCGGAGATTATACAGGTGGGTTACACGCGCGATATGGAGCAGGAATTAGACAATATTGAAGAAAAACAGGCCGATTGGGTGCAAATGCTTAAGCGATTCTATGGCCCGTTCAAAGATAGTCTTAACGCGGCATATGAAGGAATGGGACACGCCAAGGCCGAAATACAACCGGCCCCGTATAAATGCCCTGAATGCGGCAACGGCACGGTCTATCGTTTCGGAAAAAACGGCCGGTTCCTGAGCTGCTCCAAATACCCTGACTGCAAATATGCGGCGCCGATTGACCGTGAAGGCAATCCTGTTTCACCGGAGATGACCGATATTGCCTGCCCCAAATGTGGCGGCCTAATGCTGCAAAGAAAAGGCCGTTTCGGGCCGTTTCTCAGTTGTGAGAAATACCCTGATTGTGACGGAATTGTAAATTTAGATAAAAAAGGCTTTATCAGCCCGCCAAAGGTGCCACCTTTGGTCACAGACCTGGAATGCCCGAAGTGTGGTTCGCCGCTTAACCTTAGACGAGGTGCCAGAGGGCCCTGGCTGAGCTGCTCGAAGTTTCCCAAATGTCGTGGAAGAATGGGCTGGAGGTCTCTTGATGACAGGGCAAAGGCCGGATGGGAAAAGGCCCTTGAAAAACACGAAAAGGCCCATCCACAGGCGATTATTTGCAAACTTGATGGAAGCCCGGTGGGCGATGCCTACAAACCACAGATCCAGAGTACAGATACACAGGAAGCCGGATAGTAAGTAATATCCAATATCGAATATCCAATGTCGAATGTCCAATGCTTAAGTGTTTTTTATTGGATATTGGTCATTGGTCATTGATAATTGGACATTGGATATTTTCCTGTCCTTCGCCCTCAGTCCTCAATCCTCAGTCCTTTGCCCTCCACCCTCCTTACTTCTCACTCCTCACTCTTCACTTTTCACTCTTTATTCCCGGGAATCCTGAATCCCTGCTCTATATATTTCAAATGCTTCGGCAGAAGATCCTTTAAGGCGAATCTTTCTTGAATAGTCTTTCTGGCCTGTTTTTTAATATTTTCCGAAAAGGAGGGGAAGGTCAGGACGCCGGTGACCTTGCTTGCTATGTCCTTTGGTGAAAAGAAATCTGCAAGGATGCCGTTTACACCATCCTGAATAACCTCCTGCACCGGTTCGGTATTTGAGGCAACCACCACACATCCGCACGACATTGCCTCGAGCATGGACCATGAAAGGACAAAGGGCCTGGTAAGGTAAATATGGACAGATGAGGCCTGGATGACCTTCTTGTATTGCCCGTAGGGCAGGGTGCCCACAAAATGGACCCTTGAGAGATCCAGCGGGACTTTTTCAAGCATCAAATCCTTATAGCTCTTCCCGTCCGGCAAGGGTTTCCCATAGCAAACCCTTTCTGATGCCACAATGACAACATGGCATTCGCTGTCCGCTTGTAAAATATAGGGCAGGGACTCAATGAACTGGGGAAACCCCCTGTACGGCTCCATGCCCCTGGAAACATAGGTGACGATCTTGTTCACGCCGGAAAGATCAAGATTTGGCAGGACAAGCTTTGGCTCGGGATCAGGCACAAAATAATCAGTATCCACCCCATCGTGGAGCTGGAGGATTTTGTGATGGAATGCCTTTGGAAGCTGGTGTTTCTGCCATTTTGTAGGCGTAACCCCCATATCACAGGAAATCAGATCATTAAGAATGACAGCGTTTTTGAGCCTGAGCTGGGCCGCGTGACCCGGGTCTATGGGCTCGTCCCTGCCAAACAGGGCATCTGCGCCGTCAGGGTTATAGTACCATTCATAATAGGCCATGAAGCGGGTATCCGGAAAGGCGTCCTTGACAAACCATGTGCTTCCCCATCCTGAATGGCCATAGATAATATCCGGGGTAAATCCTATGGCCTTGAGTTTTTCACAGAGCCTTAAGACCGCCTCCCCTTTTGCCTCGGCCTCTATGAAGGGGTTCAGAAGTGAATTTTTTTGTGTGTGGGGTGTATTCTCCTTAAACAGCGCCTTTTTGACCCCCTTGATTTTCCATTCGGGCCTGGGATTATTAGTGGCAAAAACAACCTCGTTTTTTGGGTCACGGCCAAGGGCAGTGGCCACATGTCGAAACTGGCCCGGGAAATTGGGATGGATAAACAGGATGCGCATTCATCTCTCCTGGAGAGAGTGTCCGAGTTTACTGAGGAAGGGTTCCAGGAGGTATTCGACTATTGTGCGCTTTCCCGTGTGGATGAATGCCGTGACCTGGACCCCGGGATACAGTTTATACTTCTTATCTTCCCTCTCAAAGTAGTCCTTGTCCGTTTCTATACGCACGGTATAGAAAGCCCCCCCCTCTTCGGTGGTAATGGCGTCAGGGCTGATTTGAGCTACCTTTCCGTCAATCTTTCCAAAACGGAGGGCATCTCTTGAGGCCAACTTGACAATGACCTCCTGCCCTGGTTGGACATAGCCGATATCTCCAATAGGGAGGTGTGCTTCTACTACAAGGCGGTCTGTCGCAGGGACAATGTCCATGATGGTCATTCCGGGCCTGATAACACCTCTGACAGTCACCATATACAGGGTTTTTACAATGCCGTCCACAGGGGACCGGATAGTGGTACGCTTAAAGCTGTCTGTAAATTTCTTCTGCCGCTGGGACAATTCCCTTAATTCCTGTCTGGCCTCTTTTAGCTTCTCGCCAATTTCCTCCTTAAAGGAATAGCCGATTTTCCTGAGTTTTTCCTGGGACTCTTTGAGGGCCGCGCGTGCTTTTTTCAGGGCCGACTTGTCATCGTCTATCTTGCTTTTCAGCTTTGTTTCCTCACGCAAAAAATCAAGGTGTTTGTATTCCGTGGTCAACTGGTCCTTTAACAGTTCTTTGCTTATGGCAATCTGCTGTTCAAGGAGATCAAGGCTTTTATAGGTGTTCTCTATCCTGGTCTCAAGCCTATTTATGTCCTGTTTGCGTTGGTCAATGAGCTCCTTCTGGACTGAAAGTTCACTTCTGTATTTTTTCATCTGTCCGTCAAGCAGTTTTCGGGCCTGCCTGACCAGATCAGGGTGATTTTTAATTAGCGCCCTGGAAAACCTGGGGTCTTGTGTTTCACCTGCCGCAGCCATAAGACGGGCAATATCGATCTTGAGAGAGGTGTTCCTGATCCGGAGTTCGTCCACGCTGGCCCCAGTGGTTATTTCCTCTAAGATCATCAGAGGCTGGCCTGCCTTTACCCTCTCGCCTTCCTGAACCAGGATTCCTTTGACAATACCGCCTTCAAGGTGCTGTATGCTCTTTATCTTGGAGCTGGGAACCACCGTGCCATTAGCCATGCTTACAATATCTAATTTGGCTTTATAGGCCCAGGCCCCGAACAGGACACAAAGCGCGGTGAACATGAACAAAAAAAGATGGGCCCCGGCACCTGCGCGGGGGATCTTAATTTTTTGTTTTTTATTTGCCATAATGCTGCTCTCATTAGGTTAAGTGACTAAAGTTAGAGAAAGTGCCTATTTATCCCGCTTATTGCGGGGAAGTTAAAGAAAGTGCCTAAAGTGAGCTAAAATGCCTAAAGTTAATGAAATTATTTATTTTATTGTACTCTGTTTCTTCATCTTTCCTCATTCAACGTTTCACGCCCTGGCGTGATTGGACGTTCGATGTTCGATCCGCCGGAGGCGGACAAGTGTTCATTTTTTCAGTCCCTAATGGGCAAAAACAAATTAGCGCTTATGGGGCCAAAGCCCTGAGGCGTTGTTTTATAAATAGCACGCCGAAGGCGTACCACAACTTTAGGCACTTTAGGCACTTCAAACTTTAGGCACTCTTTTCTTTATTTCAGATTCTGTCCGGAATTGCCTTCCCCCTGTATCCGCTTGCTGATTTTTGGAACCGGTTTTTCGTTGAGATCGAGAATATAGTGCGCCCCCTTTGAAATACGGGGATCACCGGAAAAGGTAATGATTGTCCTGCCTGTTTTTGACAGATCATTCAACACCGAATACACGGCCTGGCAGCCGTCTGCATCCAGGCCCTCAGTCGGTTCATCAAATACCGCTAACATGCCGTTTGTCACAAGGGCACGGGCTAAGGCAATTCGCCTGCGAATACCAAGAGAAAGATGCCGCCCACCTTCAGTCAGCCGTGTTTCAAGGCCATCCTGGGTCCTGTCCAAGGAATCCCTCAGGTCTGCGGCCCGGATAATCCGGTTTAACTCCGTTCCGGGGAGATCGGGATTGATTAGGGTGATATTGTCCTGAATTGTCGTATTGATGAAGGTAGGTTCCTGTGGGAAATAGATCATCTGCCTCCGCAACCAGTTAGGGGCGATTTGACGCAGGTTGATCCCATCAATCAGGATATCCCCCCTGGATGGCAATAAAAGGCCCATGATTAACTTGGCTAATGTTGTCTTTCCCGTGCCGTTTTTCCCTGTCACAACCAGGATACTTCCGGCCTTAAGATCCAGGCTAAGGGATTCGAACAGCGGTGCCGTACTATTAGGATAGGCAAAGCCAAGATCTTTGAATTGAATGCCGCCCTTATACTGTTTTATTGCGGTGCCGCTTTCCGGTTCCACGGGGAGTTTTGTAAATTCTTTTAACTTACGCAACGCCCGCCTGGCCTTGTAAAGAAGATAACTCGTCTGAACGAATCTAACGACGCTCTGGTACGATCTGGAGGCCAGGATATTTGCCCCGATCAGGGCGCCAACAGTCAGATTGCCTTTGACCACAAGAATAGCGCCAGTAGTATACAATGCCACAGTCATGAGGAGACTGCTGGTAAGGATCAGTGATTGGGCCTGTTCTTTTCTGTTGGCAAGCTTGAGGCGAAGCGTTGTAATCCACTGTATCTGGTCATTCCAGATCTTGAATAAAAAATTCTTTCCGTCAAAGGCCCGCACCGTGTCGCTGCTGTGGACGGCAGAGGAGATAAGCCCCTTGTGCGCCATAGCCGCATCCTGAAGATTCTCCGTTACCTTACGTGTATGAAGCAGGGAAAAGCCTCCCATAGCTAATGCGCATAAAATGCCTACCAGGGCTATCAGGGCAAGAACAGGGCTTAAGAAATAAGTTGCCGTAACGTAAAGCAGGGCGAAAGGCGCATCTAAGATAGCAATGATGTTCGAGACATCGTAGGCCGACTGGATTGTCTGCAAACCGCCCATGGTTTCCTGGATGCGGGCGTTTGGCAGGCGCTCAAGAGGGCCGGCCCTGGCGTTTGCAAGAACACCTAACACCTTTTGTTCAAGCTGCATGTCCGGCCCTGCGCTTATTGGCCCTAACATCCTGGTTCTGGCTACGCGAAAGCCGTATTGAAGGGCCACGGCAATGAGCATGCCCGCCGTTAATGTGATAAGGGTGCCGTCAAAGCCGCAGGTAACGTAGCGATTCAGCACACTGATGACGAAAATAGGTGAGGCTAAGTTGAAAACGGCAATAAAAAAGGTGGCCGTCAGTATCTCAACTGAAAGAATGGGATGTTTGAATAAGCGTCGGAAAAGTTCAATCATAATAATTAAATGGGACGCAGATTAACGCAGATAAACACAGATAAAAATCATATGTTTTATTACGTTGAAAATCTGTGTTCATCTGTGTCCCAATACTTATTTTCTGAAGTTATCGAATACCTTACGTTTACATTTTCATAGACTTTTTCTAAAAAACCATAACCAAGCCTGTTATAAACCCTATAGAAGATTTTAATGATCTTCTCGGTAAGTTTTTTGTGTTTACTATCCTGGTAATCTGTGTTCATCTGTGTCCCAAATTATTTTTTGTAACATGGCTATAAGAAAAAATCAAATTACGCCCTTGTGTCCTTCGTAGTTTGTTTTGGCGTTCTTAACTTTAGGCACTTTAGCGCACTTCCCCGCAATAAGCGGGATAAATAGGCACTTTAGGCACTTAATACTCCTCCAGGGTTTCCATCAGTGGGCCCAGGAATTTCTCATATTTTCTCCACCGCTCTTTTGAAGATGAATACAGGGGTTGGCGCACCTGCCAGGCGCTGGCGGTTTTCACCGCACGTTGTGTCTTGTGGAAATCCATGATACTGTCGTCCCAGTCAAGCCCCACGAATTGGAGCAGTTCCCTGGTCTTATCCTCATAGTTTTCCACTAATTCCTCATACTGAAGCTCGAACATGGGAATTGGCAGCACACGGCGCCAGTGGTCCATTATGCGCCGGTAGTCGTTTATCATGCGTCCTATATTGCAGAGATCAAAGGCATAGCCCATGCCGCCGTGCTTGTGTTTAAAGTTTGTAAAGTAGTTGGAGACCGCGATATCGCGGAAATCCCGTTTGACGTGTATGATTGTTGCTTCAGGGAAGATAATGGCCATCAGGCCCAGATGGAGGAAATTATGCGGCAGCTTGTCCACAACTCTAAGAGATCTATCGTCCATCTTTACGATCTTTTTTAGGTAATAGGTGGCCCCATGACCTGCCATCCATTTCTGGAATAGATGCATGCACAGGGGATAAGGGTTTTTGGTCTTGAGCACCCTCGGCATCAGGTGGGTAATGGCAGGCACAAACCCCAATTCGCCCGCGCCAAATACATCCGGGTGGCTGCACAGTATCTGTTCGGTCAGGGTAGTGCCTGATCTGGGCATGCCCACAACAAATACTGGCCGCTTTGAAGGGGAACCATCCTTCCTGAATTTTTCAAATGTCTCGGGGATGAAGATCTCCCTCAGCCTGCGCACGAGGCCATGGTAGTTCTCGGGGTCGTAAGAAATAGTCTGCTGGATTAATAAATTAGCCTGATCCGCGTGTGCAAAGGCCCTGTCGTAGTCCTCTTGCTTTTCAAAGAGCCTGGACAGGGCAAAACCCATGGCCGCCCTGGGCGATTTGGCCGGCAGGGGGTTGTCCGCAAACTGGACCATCCTCTCTATTACATCAGGGTCCTCAGGAAAGGAGCGGGCCTCAATAAGGCTTGCCAGTGCGGCAGGGTTCAACTTAGCGGCACGCTCAAGGCAGTCTACCGCCTCATCCAGCCTGCCAGTGAGCAAAAGGGTATGGCCCAGGGAACCCCAGGCATCGGCAGAGCCTGGAAGTTCATCGAGGGCATGTCGAAGATCGTCCTCCGCGCCTTCAAAATCATCCGCAGCCGAACGTACCACCGCGCGGGTGATCAGGCAGGAAGGCTCGTCCGGGTGGGCGTTTATAGCCTTTTCTACGGTCTCAACGGCCTTTTCATGCCTGCCCATTTCACTGTAGACACGGGCCTTAAGGGTGAGCACGTGAAGGCTTTCCGGCTCCAACTGTGATGCCCTGTTAAGCGCTCCAAGGGCGGAAATAAAACGGTCACGGCCAAACAGAAGGGCGGCCAACTGTAGGAGCACTTCCACATTTTCGTCGTCCAGATTAGCCGCCTCCCTCAGCGAAGCGCATGCCTCTTCAAACCGGTTTGCCGCGTCAAGGATATGGGCAAGGTGGCGCCGTGCATTTATTGATTCAGGGGAATCAGGATCATTATCGAGCTTTTCCTCAAGCTCGAGTATGGCTTCGTCAGCCCGTTCAAGGGCCACAAGCAGGGCGCTTCGCCCTGATACTGCCTGAGCCATGTCCGGCTTGATACTCAGGGCCCGCTCGTAATGAGAAAGGGCCTCATTTAGCTTGCCTAATCGGACCATTATCCCGCCAAGGTTGCTGTGAACCTCGGCCCTTTCCGGGTCCCGGAGCACAGCTTCTTTAAATGCCTTTTCAGCGCCTTCAAGGTCACTGCGAACCAGACGGGTCGCGCCCAATCGCGTATATGCAGCCGCATCAGGGCAGGGCAGGGCAATGGCCAATTCAAGGGTCTTAAGGGCCTGATCCGGCTCGCCCATAAGGAAATGAGCAAATCCAAGGTCGCTTGCCCAGACAGAGGTCAGGGGTGTTTTGCGGGCAGACTCTTGAATCATCTCTTTGGCCTTTTCTCCCTTGCCTGAATGGAGAAGCACCACGCCATAAAGCGCCATGAAAGCGGGATGCCGGCTTATCTCTTCCTGCAAAAGGTCCTCAAGGGCTGCCTTTGCTGATTCAAGATCACCTGATTGGTGAAGGAGTCTTATGTTATTGAGTGCGGTGTCCATTTTTTTGGTAATGATACTAATATATTCCACCACGAAGGGTATAAAAAAGTGCCTAAAGTTTGAAGTGCCTAAAGTTAAAGAAAGTGCCTATTTATCCCGCTTATTGCGGGGAAGTGAGCTAACTTACGCTTTCATAGAATTCCTCTAATCCCCTTACTGCTGTCAGGTCATTGAACAGACAATCGCTGCGGGTAGAGATTTCTTTCTTCATGGCGCGGCGATATTCCTCGTCACGGCCCAAACGGGCGGCAATGTCCACGTACTCATCGATGGTGGACGCAATGGTTTCAGTAATCTCCATCCTTTTTAGCATGGCATAGGCGTGCCTGCCTCGCATAAATGATCCGGGCAGCGTAACTACCGGCAGTCCACATGCTGCGGCATCAAAGGTGGTATTGCCACCCGACCATCCAATAGTGTCAAGATAAACATCCGTGGCAAGGTTAAGGCTGAAAAATTCTTTAGGAGGCAGCCTTGAAAAGAACACGCAATGGTTGCGGAAGTCTAATCCGAATTTGCGAAAGACCCGGTCAAGCCGGGAGCGGAAGCGATCTGTCACAAAGGCGGTCTTGTGGGCGATGAATACAAATCGTGCTGATGGGACTTCAAGTGCGATGCGTGGAAAAATAATATCATATTGCGGCAGGTATTTGGAAAGGAACTGGCAGCAAAGGTAAATCACATGATTCTGCTCGAATCCGAAATGGGACCGGTCCCCGGAAGCAGGATTTGTCCCCGGACGCTGGTAATATACCGACAGGTTTGGAAGCCGCACAAGCTTTTCAGAGTAATGGGAACCGGCCTCAGCCTGCTCCATAAGGTCGCTTGACAGGAAGTAATCCATTGTGGGCAAACCCGTGGTCACCGGATGACCCCATGAAGCGCACTGAACCGGCGCGAGGCGGAGAGCGCTTAAAAGGAGTGTAAAAGGCTCCATGCCGACATCCGGATAGACAAGGACGTCAAGCCTGTCGTTACGGATTGCGGCTGCCGCCTTGTCCAGATTCAGGGCCGGCAAATGGCGATAAACATCACTCCATTTTTCGATTATTTTGTTAGCAGGATCAAACACGCGGCCTAAATAATAAGAGTAGACAGTGAAGCGGTTGCGGTCGGCGGCCTTTATCCAGCCGCCAAACAGTTTGGCAATGGTGTGGCCGTAAAAATTGAACGAGACATAGCCGACGCGCAGTTTCTTGCCCCTTCCCCTGGCAGGGATACTTGTCAAAGCAGGAAAGCGCTCGCTTGCCACCCGATGGATCAGCCGTCCATAGCGTTTTTGCAAATCCTTATCATCCTGCTCCTGATAGGCTAAGAAATAGTTTGTTCCGGATTGGGCTGCCGCAAACGCACGATCCACGTCTTCTTTGGTCTCAAGTTGCAGTGACTCTTCAAGCCGGTGAAGATTTTTCTCGAAACGCTTGCGCCAGATTGAGATATCTGCCTCGTTTTCGTAAACGATCGGCAAAAGGTGAAGGAAGTCCCACAATGCAAAAGTCCAGTCTTTTTTTCCTGTTAGCGCGTGTTCATAACAGCGGGATGCCTCCTCAAATTTGCCCTGTACTTTAAGGATGTTTACCATGGTGGCGCATGTTTTGAAATTTGTGGGGTTGATCTCCATTGCCTTTTGAAAACAGGATACGGCCTGGTCCTGTTTGCCTTGTTTATTAAGGGCCATTCCCATATTCATGTATGCTTCAACGTAATCCGGTCTGATTTTTAAGGCCCTGCGGTAACAGGATATGGCCTTATCCAGCCTGCTTGAAACGTAGAAGATGTTGCCAAGATTCAGACATGCCTCTCCGTGTGCCGGATTGATGGTGAGGGCCTTTTTTGCGGCATTAAGCGCTCCCTTTAAATCGTGTTGACTGCGAAGTGCATTGCTGAGGACGCTGAATGCATCAGAAAAATCAGGCTTAATCGTGATTGCCTTTTTGAAACAGGTTATCGCTTTGCTGATCTGACCGGTTTTGTTAAAGGCTCTTCCAAGATCGTAAAGAACCCTGGCGTCATCCGGCTTTATCGCGATAGCCTTTATAAAGCAGGCAATGGCCTCCTGCACCTTGCCCTGCGCGTTGAGGGCAACACCGAGGTTTGAGAGGGAAATGAAATGATCCTGACGAAGGTGAAGAATTTTGCGATAAAGCTTTTCGGCCTTGTCAAGACGACCGGATTGATGGTGCTCGATGGCAAGCTTTAGCGCATCATCGAGGGACACGGTTTTTGCCTTTTGCGATTTATTTTTCTGCGTTGGCTTTTCAGTTGATTTTTTCTGTTTTTGGCTTTTCATGCTGTGATGTTGTCCGTCAATAAAATGAGATTTATATTTGATATAGCCGCAAAAAGGCACAAAATAAACAAAAAGTTCATCGCACCCTGTAGGAACGGGTTTATCCGCGATTTGGGAACGTTGATGCCATTTGAGAATCGCGGCTAAAGCCGCTCCTACGGTTGGTTGATTAATAAACCGATGAACTATTTCAAATTATTTTACCACGAATGGCACGAAGAACAAGAAGGGATTTCAGGGAACCTGTTAAAATATCCAATATCCAATGTTCAATGTCGAATTTTTAAGTGTTTTTCATTGGTCATTGGTTATTGAGAACTGGAAATTGGATATTTTTCTATCCTTCGCCCTCAGTCCTCAGTCCTCAATCCTCAGTCCTTGGCACTTCATCCTCCTCCATACAAAAAGGGCGCTTGCGCGCCCTTTTCTCTTAAAACCAAAATCCTGAAAATCTGCGTTTATCTGCGTCCCTAATCCTGCTAAGGCGGGACTAAAATACCGTAAAATCGGCGTTTGTGAGATCGGGCTGACCGCCGCCGCCGGTATTTACCGTCGCGAAAGTAACAGGAGCACCCGTGCCGTTCCCGTCGGCATCATAGAAAAGCCGTCCTTCATCCGTATCATAGAGGATCTGGGGACTTGCATTTGCGTTTGGAGTCGCATTGGGGCCAAAGGCAAAAGCACTAGTAGCAAGCACGCCGCTACCAGTGCCTCCACCTGTTGTATGCAGACCCCCAAACACCGTGCCAGCGCTGTTCAGGTAGATCTCATCGTTTTCAGCAATATTGTTGAAATCGTAAATATTGTCGTTATTCCCGCCCCCCATTTCCTGGAAGGTGAAGATGTCGTTACCCGGGCCGCCGTTAAGGTTATCGTTGCCGTCGCCGCCCAAGATATTGTCATCACCGTAATCGCCGTCTATGTAATCATCGCCTGCACCGCCCGAAAGGAAATCATTACCGTCATCTCCAAAAATGTGGTCGTGTCCGTTGCCACCCTCTATGCTGTCATTTCCAATATCACCCCCAAGGGTGTCGTCACCGTCCAGACCAAAGATGGTGTCATTTCCCTCTTCGCCCCAGATGTTATTGGCAACGTCGCTTCCGGTGATATTGTCATCATACGAACTACCCTCAACATTTTCAATGTCGCTCAGGGTATCGGTATCAACGCCAATCGTGGCAAAACCGGTACTGAGGTCAACCGTTACCGGACTCGTATCCAGGTCGTAGATGACTTCGTCAGTGCCGGCGCCGCCGTCTATGGTATCCGAGCCCGGCCCGCCTAACAGGGCATCGTTTCCGGCCCCTCCGTCGATGGTGTCGTTTCCTGCCTCCCCAAGGATCGTATCATCGTCATCTCCGCCTGAAAGGGAATCACCATCATCACCACCGAATATCCAGTCCCCTCCCGCTCCGCCCTGGATATAGTCGACCCCTGCATGGCCGTGAAGCTCATCAGCGCCGTCGTCGCCTGTGATGATGTCATCACCGGCGCCCCCGAATATAATATCATCTTCAGTGCCGCCATACAATTTGTCATCGCCTGCCTCGCCGCTGAGAAAGTCGAAACCCTGACCTCCCCAAATAATGTCATCTCCAGAGCCTCCCAAAAGGCCGTCATGCCCGTCGCCGCCATCGATGTAATCGTTTCCTGTGCCTCCCGTGATGGTATCATCCCCTGTGCCGCCATAAAGATTATCGAATCCTGATTCCCCGTTTATACGATCATCATGGCCTTCGCCATTGATGATATCATCGCCTGAACCTCCGTAAATCACGTCATCTCCGTTTCCACCCTGGAGATCGTCGTCATCGCCTTCGCCCAAGATGGTGTCATTTCCGCCTTCACCAAAGATAATATCATCTCCCGGGCCGCCCCCCACAAAATCCGCGTCACTGCCAGCCCATATGATATCATCACCATCATGGCCCGCAATGCTGTCAGTGCCCGCGCCGCCACGGATATAGTCATTTCCCCCATTGCCATCAAGGGAGTCATTCCCGCCGGCGCCGTAAATTGAATCCACACCTGCGCCCCCCTGTATCGTGTCACCAAGAGGTGTGCCTGTAAGGGTGTCGTTTCCGGGTGTACCGGCATAATTTTCACCTGGGTCGTTGGTGAACCAGATGTCATCTTCCTGCACGTCGTCGCCTGTCACATCCGCGATTTTGCTATGGCCTCCGGCAGTTGTGCCGTTGGAGTCATACCACAGACTGTCGTTGTCTACGTCAAAGACCATAATCGGATCAGTTCCTGATATCCCGGTAGAACCGTCATAATCCGTGCCAACGCCCGGTGCCACCGTGTCAAAACCGGCACTCGAATGAAAGGGGTCATTATTAAACCAGAAGGCGTCATCAGCGTGGCTGAAGTCGGTGATCGTGTCTCCCCCCTCTGCGGTATCAGTGTATTTAAAGAGATCCATACCCGCGCCGCCGGTAAGATTGTCAGCGCCGTTGCCCCCTATCAGGGTGTCGTCATCAGCGCCGCCTTCAATTGTGTCATCCCCGTCTCCGCCCTTTAGCGTATCGTATCCGGCATCGCCATATATGGTGTCATTTCCGGCGCCGCCGTCTATGGAGTCCTCGTCATTCCCGCCGTAAATCTCATCGAGCCCTGCTTGACCCAGGATGGTGTCATCCCCGTCTCCGCCAGTGATTATATCATTACCATCGCCGCCGTAGATCTCGTCATTGCCCTCATCACCCGTGATTATATCATCTTCGGTGCCGCCGTCTATGTAGTCGTTGCCCTCGTTTCCCTCTATGTCATCTGCGCCCCCATTGCCGTTAATACTGTCGTCGTGATCGCCGCCGTAAATGATGTCCGCATCATCTCCGCCGGTAATAGTGTCTGCGCCGTCATTGCCATAGATGATGTCCACGCCCTCGTCACCATAAAGGGAGTCGCCTCCAGGGCCGCCCTCTATGTGATCGTCGTTAGTGCCGCCGTGGATCACATCATCTCCTGACTCGCCGTAGAGGTTGTCATCTCCACCGTCCCCG